>NZ_DASVTL010000112.1:0-10032 GCF_036387595.1 Sphingomonas sp. | reverse complement strand
CGGGGTGGGGGCTCGTAGCGGCGAAGGGGCTTGAACTCCCGACGATCCCTTCCTCCACCAGCCAGCGCGCCAGCTTGGCGACGCGCTCCACCTTGTCGGCCAGCGTGCCGAGTTTGTCGTGGAAGACGATCTTGCCCAGCTTCTCCCGCTGAACGTCGAGAGCCACCTTCAGATCGGTGTCGTAGAAGAATTTGGCGTCCGAAAGCCGTGCGGCGAGCACCTTGCGGTTGCCGTCGACGATGCGCGCGCCGCCGTCGGTCGCGGCGATGTTGGCGGTGCAGATGAAGGCGTTGGCGAGCGCGCCGGCAGCGTCTCGACAGACGAAATACTTTTGATTCACCCGCGCGGTGAGCTGGATGACCTCGGGGGGCACGTCGAGGAAGGCTTCGTCGAAGCGGCCGAGGAGCGGCACCGGCCATTCGGTCAGCCCGGCGTTTTCGGCGACCAGTCCCTCGTCCTCGACCAGTTCCAGCCCGGCGCCCGCGGCGAGCGCCTGGGCGCCCTCGCGGATGATCGCCGCGCGCTCGTCCTGGTCGACGATGACATGGCAGGCGCGCAGTTTCTCGACGTAATCCTGCGCCGATCCGATGGTGATGACGCCGGGGTGGTGGAAGCGGTGGCCAAGCGTCGCGGCGCCGCTGGTTACGCCGGCGATCTCGACCGGAACGATGACGTCGCCGAACAGCGCGACGATCCCCTGTAACGGGCGAACCCAGCGCGGGCTTTCGGTGCTGGTGGAAGCGGCGCCCCAGCGCATCGACTTGGGCCAGGGAAAGCCGCGGACGATCGTCGGGATGGCTTCGGCGAGGACCGCGACGGTGGCGCGGCCGGGTTTTTGCGTAATCGCGAAGAGGATGCCGTCGCGTTCGGTCAGCTGGTCGCGGGTGAGCCCGGTCTTGCGCAGGAAGCCCTCGAGCGCCTGGGGCGGGGCCGCCGCCTTGGGGCCTTTGATCTCCTCGGACACCGCCTGAGTCGCGTCCGGCAGGTCGCGCGCGATAAGCGCCAGGCGGCGGGGGGTGGCGTAGGTCGTTACTTCGCGTGCGGTTAGGCCCGCCCTGGCGAGTTCGGCCGCGAACAGCCGCGCGAGGTCTTCGCGCGCGCGCGCCTGCATGCGGGCGGGAATTTCTTCGGAGCGGAGTTCGAGGAGGAAATCGGTCATGGTTTACCTTCTCCTCCCCGCTCGCGGGGAGGGGGACCGCCGCGCGACGCGCGGTGGTGGAGGGGGTCCGCCGCACACGCGACGATCGATGCGGCGACCTCGTCGGCATCCCTCAGGACGTCGGCTGCGGATATCCGCACAAGATGATAGCCCCGTGCCCGCAGGTCATCGTCGCGCCCTGCATCGCGCTGCGGCTGCTCGCCTCGGTTGTGCACCTCACCGTCGAGTTCGATCACCAGCTTGGCCGACGCGCAGTAGAAATCGGCAACATAGGGATCGATCGGGTGCTGCTTGCGAAAGGCAATACCCTCGGGCGACCCTCGCAGGCGTTTCCACAGCATGCGCTCGGGCGTGGTCATTTCGCGGCGGAGTTTGCGTGCCGAATATACCGTCGGGCGGCGTAGATTCGGCGAACCCCCTCCACCACCGCGCTGCGCGCGGCGGTCCCCCTCCCCGTCCCGGGGAGGAATTTCGGTCACGCCGTCCACCCGTTGTGCGCCATCCACGCCCCGCAGGCGCCCTTCGCAAGGTCGCGGACGCGGCCCATATAGGCTTGGCGTTCGGCGACCGAGATGACGCCTCGGGCCTGGAGCAGGTTGAAGACGTGGCTGGCCTTGATCGCCTGTTCGTAGGCGGGGATGGGCAGAGCGGCTGCCAGACTGTTCTCGCATTCCGCCACATGCTTGCGGAAGGCGTCGAACAGCGTGTCGGTGTCGGCGACCTCGAAGTTCCATTTCGACATCTGGCGCTCGTTTTCGAGGAACACGTCGCCATAGGTGACGCCCCGGTCATCGAAGCGCAGGTCGTACACATTGTCGACGTCCTGGATATACATCGCCAGGCGTTCGAGGCCGTAGGTCAGTTCGCCCGCGACGGGCTTCATGTCGAAACCGCCCATCTGCTGGAAATAGGTGAACTGGGTCACCTCCATGCCGTCGCACCAGACTTCCCAGCCCAGGCCCCAGGCGCCGAGCGTCGGCGATTCCCAGTCATCCTCGACGAAGCGGATGTCGTGCAGCGTCATGTCGACGCCGATCGCGGCCAGGCTGCCGAGATACAGGTCTTGCAGGTCGGCGGGCGAGGGCTTCAGGATCACCTGATATTGGTAATAATGCTGCAGCCGGTTCGGGTTCTCGCCATAGCGGCCGTCGGTCGGGCGGCGGCAGGGCTGGACGAAGGCGGCGTTCCACGTGTCCGGCCCCAGCGCGCGCAGCGTGGTGGCGGGGTGGAAGGTGCCCGCCCCCATTTCCATGTCATAGGGCTGGAGGATGACGCACCCCTGCGCGCTCCAATAATCGTGGAGCGTCAGGATCATTCGCTGGAAGGACATTCCGGAAGGGTTGATGCCGGTCATGATGGCGCGGGCTTTGGCTCATGGCTGGGGGCCGGTCAAGCACGCCCCCGTGGCGCAACCCGCCGGGAGCCGCTATCGGGCGCGTCGAGGAGTTTTCGGGATGGGGATGATCGTGAAATCGACGCTGGGCGCCTGCGCGCTGTTCCTGGCCTTGCCCGCCTGCGCGGGGGAAGCGCCACAAGCGCCCGCGCCGCGAGCGGCGAACGATGCCGATCCGGCGCTGTGGATGGTCAGGGATGCGGATACGACGGTGTATCTCTTCGGCACGATCCACGTCCTCAAACCCGGCCTGACCTGGTTCGACGAAGCGGTGAAGACCGCGTTCGATCGCTCGGACGAGGTGGTGCTGGAACTGGTGATGCCCGATCCGGCCGCGATGCAGGCGCTGGTGATGAGCCAGGGCATCCGTGCCGACGGCCCGCCGCTGACCGAACAAATCCCCGCGGACAAGCGCGCGGCCTATGCCAAGGCGGTGACCGACCTGGGGCTGCCGGCCAACGCGTTCGACAGGATGCGGCCGTGGTTCGCGGCGACCAACCTGTCGCTGCTGCCACTCCAGAAGCTGGGCTACGATCCCGCCAACGGGCCGGAGACGGTGATTACCGCAGCGGCAAAGGCGGCGGGCAAGCCGGTGTCGGGGCTGGAAACCGCCGAACAGCAGATCGGTTATTTCGCCGGCCTGTCGGAGGGCGCGCAGGTGCAGTTCCTGACCTCGACCGTGGACGAACTGCCCGAAGCGCAGGCGACGATGACCAAGATGGTCGGCGATTGGGCGGCGGGCAATCCGGGCGCGCTGGCCGAACAGATGAACGAAAGCCTGAAGGATTCGCCCGAGGTCGCCAAGGTGCTGCTGACCGATCGCAATGCGCGCTGGGCCAAATGGGTCGAGGCGCGGATGGCGCGGCCGGGCACGGTGTTCCTGGCGGTGGGGGCGGGCCATCTGGCGGGAGCGTCCAGCGTGCTGGCGGTGCTGTCGCGGGACAAGGTGAAGGTAACGCGGATCACGTATTGATTCCCTTGCTCCTCCCCGCTCGCCGGGAGGAGCAAAGACGTTGCCTTCCCGGCCCCCATCCGCTATGCGCGCCCGCTTCCGTTCATGGTCATCCCTGGAGGCGTGGCGGAAGTTTGAACACTAGCGCAATTCGGAGAATGCAATGAGCGACCTTTTGACGCTCGCAGCCGAGACGCGCGACCGGGTTGGCAAGGGAGCCTCCCGGGCGCTGCGTCGTGATGGCCGCGTGCCTGCCGTGATCTACGGCCAGAATCAGGAACCCACCTCGATCCATCTGGAGGAGAAGGCGCTGCGCAAGGCGCTGTCGACCGGGCACTTCATGAACACCGTCGTGATGGTCGGCGGCGTGCGGACGCTGCCCAAGGACGTCGCCTTCCACCCGGTCACCGACCGTCCGGTCCATGTCGACTTCCTGCGCATCGGCGAGCACTCGACCGTGACCGTCGCGGTGCCGATCGTGTTCGCCGACGAGGACGATTGCCCCGGCATCACCCAGGGCGGCGTGCTGAACATCACCCGCCACGACGTCGAGATCGTCGTCGATGCCGCCGACATCCCCAGCGAGATCGTGATTTCGCTGAAAGGTCTCGAAGTCGGTGCGTCGATCCACATCTCCGACGTGACGCTGCCCGCCGGCGCCAAGCCCGCGATCGACGACCGCGACTTCGCGATCGCGACGATCGTGCCGCCGACGGTGCCGACCGCCGCCGACGATGCAGCCGACGCGGAAGTCGCCGAGACTGCCGCTGCCGAGGCTGCCGAGGCCGCGGCTCCGAACGACGACGACAACGACGACGACAAGATCACGACTCAGAAGGACTGAGGCGGGCTGTCGTATGAAGGAGGGGGCAGGAGAGCGGTTGGCTTCCCTGCCCCTTTCTCGTTTTTGAGGACGCGCATGCAGATCTGGGCAGGCCTGGGCAATCCGGGCGCGCAATATGCGATGCATCGCCACAACGTCGGCTTCATGGCGGCCGACGCGATTGCGGCCGTCCACGATTTCGGCGCGATCAAGAAGCAGTTCCAGGGGTGGACCCAGGAAGGGCGGATCGGCGGCGAACGCGTGCTGCTGTTGAAGCCCGCTACCTTCATGAACGACAGCGGCCGCGCGATCGCCGAGGCGCTGCGCTTCTACAAATTGGGCGTCGAGGCGCTGACCGTCTTCCACGACGAACTCGACATCGCGCCCTTTCGCGTCAAGGTGAAGCGCGGCGGCGGCACTGCGGGGCATAACGGCCTGCGCTCGACCGACCAGCATCTGGGACCGGAATTCCGCCGGGTGCGGATCGGCATCGGCCATCCGGGGCATAAGGACCGGGTGACCGGCTATGTGCTCGGCAATTATGCCAAGGCGGAAATCGAGCCCCTGTCCGACGTTCTCGGCGCGATTGCGGCGGAGGCGCATTGGCTGGCGGCGGGCGATGACGAGCGTTTCATGAACGACGTCGCGCTGCGGCTGGCCGCATGAGCACGCGCGCGCTGTTCGCCACGTTGTTTTACGAAGCCACACTCGGCGACGCGGCAATGCTCGCCGAACTCGACGCGGCGTGCCGGCAGCTTGCGATCGACGACACCGCCGGCCGGCACTGGTCGAAGGATCACGGCTATCGCGGCTATACCAGCTACGCCTCGCTGAACGACCTGCCGCAGCGAGACCCGGCCTTCGCGGACCTCAAGCGTGCGCTCGACCGCCATGCCGCGAAGTTCGCGGGCGAATGCGGATTCGAACTCGGCGGCAAGCGGCTGAAGCTCGACAGCTTGTGGGTCAACGTCCTGAAGCCCGGCGGCACCCATTCGGGGCATCTGCACCCGCACAGCGTCGTCTCCGGCACGCTCTATATCGCGGTGCCGCCCGGATCGGGTGCGCTGAAGCTGGAAGACCCGCGCCTGCCGATGATGATGGCCGCCCCGCCACGCGCGGGCACCTTCGTCTATGCCGAACCAGCGCCGGGCAGCGTCTTCTTGTGGGAAAGCTGGCTGCGCCACGAAGTGATGCCCAATGCTGCCAAGGGCGAGCGGATCAGCGTCAGCTTCAACTACCGCTGGTAGCCGGCAGCCGCGCCGCGCGCATCATCGCAGCGGCGCGCTCGGTGGCCTGGCGGGTGTCCGTGGCGAGCTTCTTCACCTCCGACGCGACGACCGCGAACCCGCGCCCCGCCTCGCCGGCATGCGCCGCCTCGATCGTGGCATTCAGTGCGAGCAGATTGGTCTGCGTGGCGATGTCGCCGATCGTGCCGACGATCGTCGAAAGCTGCGCGAGCGTGTCCTCCAGCGTTTCCCTGAACTCGCGGCTTTCGTCCAGGCGCAGCTGCACCTCGTCTTCGAGCGCTACCTGATGGGTAATGTCGCTCGCGATCTTGACGACGCTGCGCGGCAGACCCGCGGCATCGAGGATCGGGTTGTAGGTGGCCTGTATCCATACTGGGCGGCCGGTCCGGTGCCGGCGGCGATACCGGCCGGCGTCGAACTCGCCCCGGGCCAGCCGCTGCCAGAACGCGCCATAACGGGGTTCGATCACGTCTTCGGGCTCACACAGGATGCGGTGGTGGCGGCCGATCAGGTCCGCGGACTCGTAACCGAATATTTGCAGGAAATTGCCGTTCGCGCGCAACACCCGGCCGTCCAGCGCGAACTCCACGATCGCCTGCGAGCGTTCGATGGCGCGAACCTTGCCCTCGTAATCGGCGTTGCGAGACTTGGCGTCGGTGATGTCGGTGGCAAACTTCACGATCCTGGTCGGACGGCCAGCGGGGTCCAGCAGCGGATTGTAGGTCGCCTGCAACCACACGACGCGGTCGTCGCGACCAATCCGCCGATACTCACCGCCATCGTAATGGCCCTGCGCGAGCCTGTCCCACCAGAGGGCATAATCGCGCGAGGCGGCGAACGTCGCTTCGCAGAACATCCGGTGGTGCCGACCGCGAATGTCTTCGAGCGCATAGCCCATCATGGTCAGGAACCGATCGTTGGCCCACTCCACGGTGCCATCCAGCGCGAATTCGATCACCGCATGCGAACGCGCGATCGCGTCCCAGGCGGCATCGGTCCTTCCCTTGCTGTGCACGCTGCCCCCGTCGACTATCGGGCACGGATTAGTCGGTTAATGGTTAATGCCGTGCTTACGTATCCCTGGCCGGCTGGCGTTTGGCGATGCGGCCCTCTATGCCGCGGCGCTTCTCCTTGATCGAAGGTCACTCATGGGTTTCCGTTGCGGTATCGTCGGGCTGCCGAATGTCGGCAAGTCCACCCTGTTCAACGCGCTGACGCAGACCGCGGCAGCGCAGGCGGCCAACTATCCGTTCTGCACGATCGAGCCGAACGTCGGCAACGTCGCGGTGCCCGACGAGCGGCTGGACGCGCTGGCGGCGATCGCGGGTTCGGCCAAGATCATCGAGACGCAGCTCGCGTTCGTCGACATCGCCGGGCTGGTGCGCGGCGCGTCGAAGGGCGAGGGGCTGGGCAACCAGTTTCTCGGCAACATCCGCGAGGTCGATGCGATCGTTCACGTCCTGCGCTGTTTCGAGGACGGCGACATCACGCATGTCGAGGGCAAGGTCGATCCGATCGCCGATGCCGAGACGGTCGAGACCGAGCTGATGCTGTCCGACCTGGAGAGCCTGGAAAAGCGGGTGCCAAACCTCGTCAAGAAGGGGCAACAGGGTGACAAGGAGGCCAAGATCGGCGCCGCGGTGCTCGGGCAGGCGCTCGACCTGCTGCGCGCCGGCAGCCCTGCACGGCTGACGGTGCCCAAGGACGAGGAGGAAGCCCGCATTTTCGCACAGGCGCAGCTGCTGACCGCCAAGCCGGTGCTCTACGTCTGCAACGTCGATGAGGGCCATGCCGCTCAGGGCAACGACTTTTCGGCACGCGTGTTTGCCAAGGCGGCGGCGGAAGGTGCGCAGGCGGTGGTGGTGTCGGCCGCGATCGAGGCGGAGATCGCGACCATGGCACCCGAGGACCGGGCCGAGTTCCTGAGCGATCTGGGCCTGGCGGAGACCGGGCTGACCCGCGTGATCCGCGCGGGCTATACGCTGCTCGACCTGCTGACCTTCTTCACCGTCGGTCCCAAGGAAGCGCGCGCGTGGACCGTCCACAAGGGCGCTCGGGCGCCGCAGGCGGCGGGCGAAATCCATACCGATTTCGAACGCGGCTTCATCCGCGCGGAGACGATCGCCTATGACGATTACGTCGCGTGCAAGGGCGAAAGCGGCGCACGCGATGCGGGCAAGCTGCGCCAGGAGGGTAAGGACTATGTCGTCCACGACGGCGACGTGATGCTGTTCCGCTTCAACGTGTGAGGGGGCCGAGGCCCTCCATCGTCACCCCGGACTTTTCGGGTGTCGTCCCAGGCGAACACATATAGCCCGTCACCCCGGCGCAAGCCGGGGTCCATCGCGCGGCCGGCGCCCTCCCAAGAGGCTTCAGGTTCTTCGTTTGCTGAACCATGGACCCCGCCTGCGCCGGGGTGACGAAATAGGGCACACAAATGCCCGGAGGGACAAATTTTCGAACGCGTTCGAGGTGCTGCTGACACGCTCCTGGGTTTCGCCGCCGCGCGCAGGCGGCTAGGGACGCGGCTAACGGCGGGAGGCAAGCGATGCGCAAGGTGACGGCGATCCTCTCGGCCTTGGCGCTCGGCGCCTGCGCTTATCCCTATACCCCCCCTGCCCTCGCCCCGGTCACCCGGCCCGCCGGCCCGGCGACCGGCGCGCTGGCGACCTCCGAAGCGCGCACGCCGGTCACCATCCTGGTGTCGATCGACGGTCTTCGTCCCGACCAGCTGGGGCGCGGCGATACGCCAGTGCTGGATGCACTGGCGAGAGGCGGCGTGTCCGCGGCGATGCGGCCTTCGTTCCCCACCCTCACCTTTCCCAACCATTATACCCTCGTCACCGGCCTACGGCCCGATCGCCACGGCGTGATCGACAACACGATGGAGGATGCACGGCGACCCGGCGTGCGCTTCGCCAATACCGAGGTGGCGCAGGTGCGCGACGGCTTCTGGTGGGACGGTGCCGAGCCGATCTGGGTAACCGCGGAGCGCGCGGGGATGCGCACGGCCACGATGTTCTGGCCGGGCAGCGAAGCCGCCATCCGCGGCGTGCGGCCGAGCAACTGGTTCGCCTACGCCGCCGATCTGACCAGCGCGCAGCGGAGCGAGGCGGTGCTCGACTGGATGCGGCGTCCTGCGGACACGCGCCCGGCGCTAGCGACGCTGTATTTCGATACCGTCGACAAGACCTCGCACAATGTCGGCTTCCTCTCGCCCGCGGTCGGCGCGGCGCTGCGCGAGATCGACACCGCGATCGGTGGCTTGCGCGACGGGCTGGCGGCGATCGGCCAGCCGGTGAATTTCATCATCGTGTCGGACCACGGCATGGCGCCGGTGCCGCCGTCGCAGCAGATGCCGACCGCCCCCTTGCTGGACCCCGCCGATTCGCGCGCAATCTATTCCGGACCGATGATCGGCGTCATCCCGCTGCCGGGGCATGAGGCGGCGGTGACAAGGCGTGTGCTGGCGTATCGCACGCACGCACGCTGCTGGCGGCGGGAGGCGATCCCCGCGCGGTTGCATTTCGGGACCAATCCGCGCGTGCCGCCGCTGGTGTGTCTGTCGGACATCGGCTGGCGGTTCGCGCAGGCGACGATCCCGCCGTTCGTGAAGGGCGATCACGGCTTCGACAATGCCGATCCGTCGATGCGCGCGGTGTTCCTGGCCAACGGGCCGGCATTTGCGGCGGGCAAGCGGCTGGCGGCGTTTGACAATGTCGATGTCTATCCGCTGCTGCGCGATCTCATCGGCCTGCCGCCAGCGACCGGGATCGACGGCAGCGACGCGCCTTTCCGGCGGGTGATGGTGAGAAGTCCAGGCTGATGCAGTATTTCGAGGATATCGTGGTCGGCGCCAAGGCGTCGTTCGGCGCTTATGCGGTGGATCGCGACGAGGTGATCGCCTTTGCGGAGAAATTCGATCCCCAGCCCTTCCACCTCTCCGAAGAAGCCGCGGCCCAGACCCATTTCGGGCGGCTGTCGGCCAGCGGCTGGCACACCTGCGCGATGGCGATGGCGATGCTGGTCGCCAATCTGAAGGAGAGCCGTCAGGCCGGACTGGGATCGCCGGGCATGGACGAACTGCGCTGGCTCAAGCCCGTCTATCCCGGCGACACGTTGCGCGCCGAAACCGAGGTGCTGGAGAAGCGCCCGTCCGCCTCCCGCCCCGAGATGGGCATCTTCAAGAGCCGGATGACGGTGTTCAATCAGGATGATGTCGCGGTGATGACGATGATCTCGAACGGACTTATCGCCACCCGGCCGGCAGTTTGAGGTTATCCCTCGCCGCGCGATCGGGCGAGCACGCCGCTACGACTAGGTTCTGTCTGCATTTAACGTAGCCAGATCATGGCGCAGGCGAGGTGGACGAAGCCCATGAAGGCAGGCAGTGTCTTTTCGCAGCGCAAGGCGATCCTGCGGAAGCGTTTGAGTTTGTTGAAGAAGCATTCGACCTGA
>NZ_DASVTL010000111.1:0-49743 GCF_036387595.1 Sphingomonas sp. | reverse complement strand
GCTATACCAGCACGGTTCGCCGCGAAGCCGAGAAGCGGGGCTTTCCCTGGGCCTATTGGCAGTTCGACGGCGACTTCATCCTGTACGACCTCGACCATGATCGCTGGGTGACACCGATCCGCGACGCCCTCGTCGGGCGGTAGTGCAGCCAGCGGCGCTGCGGCCGTGGCGGAGGGCACGTCGACCTTCGTGCCGCGCAGCAGGACGCGCGCGCGGACGGCACGCACCCATGTCAAGCAATTGGAGGCCCGACCGGGAATCGAACCCGGGTGCAAGGATTTGCAGTCCTCTGCGTCACCACTCCGCCATCGGGCCTCGATGCGTGGAGCCGGCGCGCTAATGCGGCCTGCACCCCAGGTCAACCGCCAAGCACCACGCACGGGGCAAACGCATAGCGAACCCGGCCATCCCGGACGGGTTGGCGACCCGGCTCGCGCAGCGAGAAGAAGAATGTTTCGCGCGGAGGCGCGGAGGTCGCGGAGGTGTTGCGCTTCGGGGCAGCGTCTCGCATCAGAGAGGGGCGATCAGGTCGGGAGCAGCGTTGCTGCGCAATAGGCTCGCCCAGAGCGCGACACCTCCGCGAACTCCGCGCGAACCCAATCTTCTTCGCAATCCTGCTGCTTGTCAGTTGGTCAATCGCGAAGCAATCGAACGAGCGCATCCACCAGCGGCCGATCGGCGTGAGGCATGGGAAAGGCCGGCATGTCGGCAGGGCGGACCCAGGCCAAGGCGGTCGCCTCCAGCGCCTGCGGCTCGCCGGTCCAGTGCCGGACCGCATAGAGCAGCAATAGCAGGTGCCGCGTATCCAGCGCAGCGCTTGCGAAAGCGGTGGCGACCAGCGCATCCGCTGCCAGAACTATCCCGAGTTCTTCCTCCAGCTCGCGGATCAGCGCCTGTTCGGGGCTCTCGCGCGCCTCGATCTTGCCGCCCGGAAACTCCCACAGGCCCGCCATCGCCCTGCCCGGCGGGCGCTGCTGGAGAAGCACGCGGCCTTCACCGTCGATCAGCGCCGCGGCCACGACGGGCAGCAGGAAGGTCGCATTATCAGCCATTCCTTAATACCCCGCCCGCTATCCAATCGGCCATGAACGCCCGAACGCGCATCGTAAAGTCTCGCCGCGCCCGCTCGCTGCGCGCCGATACGCGCGCCGCCACCGCGGTAGAATACGGGCTGATCCTTGCTTTGATGGTCCTGGCGATCATCGGAGGAGTTACCACCTTGGCAGAGGCGACGACGGGAATGTGGAACAACGTCAATGACAAAGTAACCAAAGCACATTGATCGAACGGCGCGCGTTTAAACAATTCTCAACCCTGACGGCCTAATGATTCGCTCGCTGGTCCGGTCACCCGGTCAGCCGGGTAACTGAAGCTCTAGACACGCAGGGAGACCGCAATGCAGACCATCCGCAAGTTCATCAAGAACAACAAGGGCGCGACCGCCATCGAATACGGCCTGATCGCCGCACTGATCGCCGTCGCCGCGATCGCCGCGATGCAGGGACTGGGCAACCAGCTGAAGACGACCTTCACGAACGTCTCGACGAACATGAAGGCAACCTAAGCCACGACGGACTTTCGGGTCCGATCGGCTCGGGGGCGGCAGAGCATCTGTTCTGCCGCCCCCTTTGCTCGTCGGCGTATCACGATGGTACGCAGTCTACGCGTGCCGCTGCGCAATGCGCGCGCCCGTTACCTCCGATCAACGCCGCGGCGCTCGCTGCGCGCCGGCACGGATGCTTTTGCCCCGGTGGAATACGGCCCGGCCGATTCGCGGTGATGCTGGCGATGATGGACCATCCAGCGCTTGAGCGTTTTTTAACCCGGACGCCTTAGTTATCCGCGCGCTGGTGCCGTCACCAAGCCGAGCAACTGAAGCAGTAAACGCACAGGGGGCCGCAATGCAAACCATCCGCAAGTTCATCAAGAACAACAAGGGCGCAACCGCCATCGAATACGGCCTGATCGCCGCGCTGATCGCCGTCGCCGCCATCGCCGCGATGCAGGGCCTGGGCAACCAGCTGACGACGACCTTCACGAACGTCTCGAGCAACATGAAGGCCACCTAAGTCCGCAAGAACTTTCGGGTCCGACCGGCTGGGGGTGGCGGGGCATCTGTTCTGCCGCCCCCAACGCTTGTCGGCGAATAGCGATGTTGCATCATCTACGCGTCCTGCTGCACAATGCTCGCGGCGCTACCGCTATCGAATGCGGCCGGATCGCAGCGCCACCCCGCAGGCGATCCGTTCAGAGCCGGCCCATGGCCAGGAATTTCTCGCGGCGCGCACGCCGCAGTGCGGCCGGCGTCTGCGCATCCAGACCCGCAAGCGACCGCTCCAGCGCATCGCCCAGCGCGGCGATCGCCACCGCGGGCGCGCGGTGCGCGCCGCCGACGGGCTCGATGATGATCGTGTCGATGACGCCGAATGCCTTCAGATCCTGCGCGGTCACCTTCATCGCCTCGGCCGCCTCGGCTGCCTTGTCGGCGGTGCGCCACAGGATCGAGGCACAGCCCTCCGGCGAGATCACCGAATAGACCGCGTGTTCGAACATCAGCACGCGATTGCCCGCCGCCAGCGCGACCGCGCCGCCGGACCCGCCCTCGCCCACGATCACCGCGACGATCGGCACACCCGCCGCCAGGCAAGCCTCGGTCGATCGCGCGATAGCCTCGGCCTGGCCACGCTCTTCGGCCTGGATGCCGGGAAACGCGCCCGACGTGTCCACCAGCGTCACCACCGGCAGCCCGAAACGATCGGCGAGCTGCACCAGCCGGATGGCCTTGCGATAGCCCTCCGGCTTGCCCATCCCGAAGTTGTGCTTCAGCCGGGTCGCGGTGTCGGATCCCTTCTCATGGCCCAGCACCATGACCTTGCGCCCGCGGAACGTCGCGAAGCCGCCCTGGATCGCCTGATCGTCGGCAAACGCGCGATCACCGGCGAGCGGGATGAACTCATCGAAAAGGCCGGCGACGTAATCCTTGAAATGGGGCCGTTCGGGATGGCGCGCGACTTGCGTCTTCTGCCACGGCGTCAGCCGCGCGAACGTGTCCTTGAGCAATTTGTCGGACTTGGCCTGCAAGCGCGCGACATCGGCGGAAATATCGACGTTGCCGTCGCTGGCGGTGTCGCGGAGTTCGTCGATCCGCGACTGTAGCTCGGCGATCGGCTTCTCGAAATCGAGGAAACTGGGCATCGGCGGCGGTTAGGGCGGACGAGGGCGCCCGTCAACGCGGCGGTTGTCCTGGCGCCGACAGAGGGAATGTCAGGGATCGGTCAGCGGATGGCGCGTGTTGACCAGTTCGACCAGGCGGCTTGCATCGACGTGCGTATAGATCTCGGTCGTGGCGATGTCGGCGTGGCCGAGCATCGCCTGCAGCGCGCGCAGATCGGCGCCTCCCTCCAGCAGATGCGTCGCAAAGGCGTGGCGCAGGACGTGCGGGCTGATGCGATCGGGGGGCACGCCGGCATCGGCCGCCAGCGCCTTGACGAGCTGGTAGAGCCGCATGCGCGACAGGTGGGTGCGGCCCGAGGGGAACAGCCACATCCGCTCCACCGGCACATGCGCGCGCCAGGCCGCGACGGCGGCGCGGGCGCGATCCGACAGCGGCACCATCCGCTCGCGACCGCCCTTGCCCTTCAGGATCAGGAACGGCCGATCGGGCGCGATCGCATTGCGCGGCAGCGACACCAACTCGCTCGCGCGCAATCCCGACCCGTAAAGCAGTTCGATAAGCGCAGCGAGGCGCAGGTCGAGCGGATCGGCGGGATCGCGCGCCAGCCGATCGACGATCGCAGCGAACAGCCGGTCGATGTCGGCGTGCGACAGGGTTTTCGGCAGTCCCCTGCCAGCGCCGGGCCGGGGCAGCGCGGCGCCGGGGTCGTCGGCGCGGTGCCCTTCGTCGGCCAGAAAGGCGAAGAAGCGCCGCAACGCCGCCGCCTTGCGCGCCACGCTGGACCGCGCCAGCGCCGACCATTCCGCGGCCAGCCGCGCCAGCGATTCGTCGTCCGCGGACGCCAGCGCCCCGTCCAACGATCGCGACGCGAGCGCCAGGTCGCTGCGATAGGCCGCGACCGTGTTCGCCGCCGCCCCGCGCTCGGCCGCCATCATCTCGAGGAAGCGTTCGATCAGCGCTGCGTCGGGCAGCGCCGCGTCGGGCAGCGGGTGGTCAGGCGCGCGCAATGGCTTCGGCGGCGATCATCCGCGCCTCGCCGCCCAGCCCCACGGCACGCAGGGCGCCGACGATGCGATAGAGCATTTCGGGCGGCACCCCGCGCCACGCGGGCGCCTGCATGCCGATCGCGGCGAGCAGCGCGACGGTGCCGGGCTGGTTCTCACGCGCCGCGCGGTCCAGCGCACGGGTCCAGGCATTCTCCGCGCCGATGCGCACGTCCAGCGCCTGCGCCGCGCGTTCGATGTCGTCGGGAGCAAGGCGCCCCAAACCCGCCAGCCCGGCAAACAGCAACCGTTGTTTAAGCGCGGCGTCGCCGCTGCCCGAATAGCCCGCCAGCGCGCCATAGCTCAGCCGCTCCGACGAATCGGGATCGGCGAGCGTCAGCATCGCCCAGGCATCGCCGCCCTCCTCCACGAACCCGCGCCAGCGTACCGCGGTCCGGTCCAGCCCCGCGGTCAGCAGCGACGCGACGATCCGCGCCTCGTCCGCGTTGCCCGACACCGGCCGCACGCGTGCCACCGCGCGCGCGGTCAGGACCAGACGGCCATAATCGGTACGCGGCGCCGTTCCCCACAATTGCCGCATCGCTTCCAGCCGCGCGCCGATGGTGGTGCCGGTATAGGCCATGCGCAGATCCTGAGCCGCGGCGCTTGCCGGCGCGGGCACGTCGTCGGCCGCGTCGATCGCGCCGTAGAGATCGACCAGCGCCAGGTTGGAAAGCACCCCCTGTCCCGCAGTCGCATCCGCCACCGCCGCGCGCTCGGCGAGCGGTATGGCCGGCGACAGCGCGCGCCAATACGTCACCTGCCGCCCGGCACCGGCATAAAGGTCGTCGGGGATCGCCGCGCCGGTCGCGCTGGCCAGCCCGAAGCGCCAGATCGTCAGCCGATCCACGCCAGGCCATTCGATCGTCACCGCGCCGCCGCCGCCCGCCGCGCCGATGACTTTCTGCGCCAACAGCAGGTCCACACCGCTCGCCACGCCGCGCCGCCGCGCCGACTTGAGCAAGGCGTTCGCACGCGTCGTTCCGCCGGCCAGCGCCGCGCACATCGCCTGCGCCATCGTCCAGCCGCGCTCGCCGGTAGCGCGCGCACCCGCGTCCGCCAGCGGGCACAGCCCCGCGGGGTCGCTGGTCGCCAGCATCGCGTTCATCGCCACCTGATAGAGTTTGGGCGTGTAATTGGCGTTGTCGACGCCCTGCACCACCGCACGCGCCGACATCGCCTCTCCCATGCGCAGCAGCAGCCAGGCGCGCTCTGCGGCATAATCCGCGCCGTTCACCCCGTCCGGCGTCCGCAAGCGTGCCGCCAGCGTGCGCCGCAGCAGGATCGACATCCAGCGCGACGGCAGCGGCGCATCGAGCCTGCGCATGAGCCGTTCGAGGTAAGGCCCGTCCGCGCTGCCGAAGGCGTCCGCCGCAATCCCGCTTTCGCGCGCATCCGCCGCGCCCACCAACGCCAGCGACCGCCGCGCGGACACCGGCATCTCATATTGCGCGAGCAGCGCGGCATCGGGCGTCGGCGTAGCGCTGGGCGTAGGGGACGGTGTTGGCGAGGGGGTGGGAAGCGGCTGGATCGTCGTGGACGGCGTGATGGCCGCCGGCGTGCCGGTGGCCACCGGCGTATCGCCGCCGCGCGGCGCCGGGCGTGCCGGCGGGGCCGCGGGTTCGCCGAAACCGGGCGGGAGGATCGATTCGGGCCGGTCCTGCCCTATGGCGGGGAGCGCGACGCCGGCCAATGCCAGCGTCAGCGCGACCCTAACCCTGGAGGTTCGCAAGCGACACCGGCTTCTCGACGCGGGTCTGGGGGCGCTCCGTCGCGCGGCCGGCGAGCAGGAACAGCGCGCCGATCACGACCACGAGGACGACGACGATCGAGACGAGAAAGCGGGACATGATGACCTTTGCAAAACGGGCGCGGCTGTTGCCCGGCGCCGGCACGCTGTATAGCGCGGGGCCTGATGTTGCAAAGCCCGGCTCCCGAAACGGCCAACGAAGGCCCGCCCGCGCCGCCGCGCGCCTGGGACGGCGGGCCGATCGTGCTCGTCGGGCTGATGGGGGTCGGCAAGTCGACGGTCGGGCGCCGCCTGTCGCAGCGGCTGCACCTGCCCTTCGTCGATGCGGATAACGAAATCGAGGCGGCGGCGGGCATGGGCATCCCCGAAATCTTCGAGCGCTTCGGCGAACCCTATTTCCGCGACGGCGAACGGCGGGTGATCGCGCGGCTGATCGACGGCACGCCAAAGGTCATCGCGACCGGCGGAGGCGCCTTCGTTCAGGACGAGACGCGCGCGCTGATCCTGAGCGAGGCCACCGCGATCTGGCTCGACGCCGATCCCGACGTGCTGGTCGATCGCGTCAGCCGCCGCGACACCCGTCCGCTGCTGCGTGGACGCGATCCGCGCGCGGTGCTTCGCGAACTCGCCCGCGTCCGCAACCCGCTCTATGCGCAGGCGCACATCCGCGTCCTGAGCAACCGTTCGCCGCACGAGGTGACGGTCACCGCGATTCTGAAGGCGATCGGCCGATGAAGACCGTTACCGTCGAACTCGGCGCGCGCACCTATCCGATTCTGATCGAGGCCGGGTTGCTCGCCCGCGCGGACCAGCATCTGGCGACGCCGACGAAGGGTCGCCGCATCGTGATCGTCGCCGACGAGAACGTGACGCAGCATCTGGCGACGCTCACCGCCGCGCTTGGCGGCGCTTGCGAAACCGTCATCCTGCCGCCGGGGGAATCGAGCAAGAGCTGGGCGATGCTCGAACGGCTCTGTGATGCGCTGCTCGCGCATGGCGTCGAGCGCGGCGACCTGGTGGTGGCGCTGGGCGGCGGCGTGATCGGCGATCTCGTCGGTTTCGCATGCGCCATCCTGAAACGCGGCTGCCGCTTCGCGCAGGTGCCGACGACGCTGCTGGCGCAGGTCGATTCGTCAGTCGGTGGCAAGACCGCGATCAATGCGCGCGCGGGCAAGAACCTGATCGGCGCGTTCAAGCAGCCCGAGATCGTGCTGATCGACCCACAGGTGCTCGACACCCTGCCGGCCCGCGAACTGGCGGCAGGCTATGCCGAGGTCGTCAAATACGGGTTGATCGACGATGCCGCCTTCTTCGCCTGGTGCGAGGAGAATGGCACGAACCTGCTCGCCGGCGATGCGCAGGCGCGCGACTATGCGATTACGCACGCGGTGTCGGCCAAGGCGCGGATCGTCGCTCTGGACGAATATGAAACCAACGGCACCCGCGCGCTGCTCAACCTGGGCCATACCTTCGGTCATGCGCTGGAGGCGGAAGCGGGCTTTTCCCAGGCGCTGATCCACGGTGAGGCGGTGGCGGCGGGATGCGCGCTCGCGTTCGGCTTCTCGGCAACACGCGGCTTGTGCACGGAGGAGGATGCGGCGCGCGTTGCCGACCATTTCCGCGCCGTCGGCCTGCCCGACGGGCTTGCCGCCGCCGGCATCGACGCAAGTCCGGCCAAGCTGGTCGCGCACATGCGCCACGACAAGAAGATGGACGCGGGGACGCTCCCCTTCCTCCTCGCGCGCGGCATCGGCCGCACCTATCTGGATCGCTCGGTCGATCTCGCCGAGGTCGAGGCGTTCCTGGCCCACGCGCGCTGATGCCCGACGGCACGGCGAAGCGCGACCTGCCGGAAAAAACCTGCCCTGCCTGCAACCGCCCGTTCGCCTGGCGCAAGAAATGGGCGCGCGACTGGGACCAGGTCGTCTATTGTTCGGATGCTTGCCGCAGGAAACGGTGACTCACCCGCGCGTCGCGATCCACGCCAGCCACACCCAGCCGGCGATCAGCAGCAGCCCGCCCATCGGCGTGATCGCCCCCAGCCAGCGTGGCAGCCCGAGCGCCATCAGGTACAGCGTTCCCGCGAACACCGCGCCGCCGATGACGAACAGCCAGCCCGGCCCGCGCGCCTCCATCCTGAGCGCGACGAGCGCGGCGACCGCGTGGACCAGCTGATATTGCCCACCCGTCTTCAGCCACTCCGCCGCTGCGCCGCTCGCGCCATGCGCCCCGAACGCGCCTGCACCCACCGCCACCGCGCCCGACAGCGCCGCCAACAGCATCAAAAGGTTCATGGCCGCACTCTCGCATCCTGGAGGATCGCGCCGTCGATCCCGGCGCGCATATCGCCGGTGTCGGACTGCGCCCTGAGCCGTTCGGCATCGCGGTCGCGGTAATCGTTTTCGCTGCGATCGACCTCCGCCAGATCGACGCCGATCTCATCGAGCGCAAGGCGGGCCATGCACACCGCCGATTCGAACACCTCGCGCACCGCGCCCTTCATCGGTCCGCCGGCCATCTTGATGAGACTGCGCCGGTCATAAGCGCGTGCGAACACAGCCGTCTGGGGAAAGGCGTGCGCTACCGACGTCAGCAATTCGGCGTCGATCGCATCGCCGTCGATGCAGAACAGCAGCAATTGCGCCTCCCCCGCCCCCGCCTGACGCAGCAGATCGAGTCGGGTGCCATCGCCGTAATACACCTTGGCGCCGAACGACCCCGCGGTCTCGATCATCTCGGGATCGCGGTCGATCAGCGTTACCGCGATCTTCTGCAGGATCAACATCTGCGCCACCGTCTGGCCGAAGCGGCCATAGCCGACGACGATCGCGCTGGCGCCATCGGCCTGCGGCACGGCCAGCCCTTCGTGCTCGCGCACCGGCGCCGCCCGGAAGCGGCGGGTGGTCATCATCAGGAACGGCGTGGTCGCCATCGACACGGTGACGATCGCGGTGAACAGGCTCGCCGCCTCGGGCGCGATCAGCAGCGCCTTCTGCGCCTGCGCAAACAGCACGAAACCGAATTCGCCACCCTGGCTGAGCAGCATGCCCAGCGCCAGCGCCGGCCGCCAGGGCATCGCAAAGGCACGCGCGATCCCGAAGATGATCGCGGTCTTCGTCGCGATCAGCGCGATCGCCATGCCGGCCACGAAGAACGGCCGTTCCGCAATGGCGTTCAGATCCAGCATCATGCCGACCGCCAGGAAGAACAGCCCGAGCAGGATCGAGCGGAAGGGCTCGACATCGGCCTCCAGCTCGTGCCGGTAAGGGCTGTCCGCCAGCATCACGCCGGCGACGAACGCGCCGAGCGCGGGCGACAGCCCCAGCGCTTCCATCACCGCAGCGGCGGCGATGACGGTGAACAGCCCGGCGAAGACGAACATCTCCCGCTCGCCCAGATTGCCGATCAGCCGGAACAAAGGCCGCAGGATGAAACGCCCGGCGAACACCAGCCCCGCGACCGCCAACACCGTCTCGACCGCCAGCAGCCAACCCGGCACGGCATCGACGGGCGCGGGCGCGCGGCTGAGCGCCGCCACGATCGTGATGAGCGGGACGATCGACAGATCCTGGAGTAGCAGGATCGAAAAGGCGCGCTCGCCCACCGGCGTCTTCATCCGCCCCGCCGATTGCAGCATCGGCAGCACCTGCGCGGTCGACGACAGCGCCAGCGGCAGGCCGAGCGCGAGTGCTGCGGCCCAGGAGAATTGCGCCGCGCCCCATATCACCACCGCCAGCGCGACGCCGCACAAGGCGACCTGGAGCAGGCCAAGGCCGAAGATGTCGCGCTTCATCTGCCACAGCCGGGTGGGACTGAGCTCCAGCCCGACGAGGAACAGCAGCAGGGTAATACCGAATTCGGCCAGCCCCAGTTTCGATTCGGCGTCGCCGATCAGCCCGAGCACATGCGGACCGACGACCATGCCGGCGACCAGATACCCCAACGTCGCGCCCAGCCCGAGCCGCCGGAAAAGCATCACGAAGACCAGTGCGAAACCGAACAGAATCACCCCGTCGCGCAGCAGCGACACCGGTTCATCCATCGACACGAACCCGTGCGGCGGTTTCCGCGGCCTCGGCGGCGGCCTCGAACGCCAGCCGGATCGACGCATGTCGCGCGCTGTGCGCCAGCGCGGGTTCGAAGATCGCCAGGCCGGGCCAGTCGGGCGCCGCGCCTGCGCCTGCCAGCCACTCCGTCAGCGCATCGCGCGCCTCGGCGAGTTCGGCCGGCGTGCGCCCGATAACATTAGCGCCGAGCAGCGACGCCGCCGCCTGCCCCAGCGCGCAGGCCCGCACCAGCAGCCCGACCGCGCTCACCCGCCCCTGTTCATCAACGTCGATGTCGATCGCCACCCGGCTGCCGCAGATCGGCGACCGTCGCTCCGCCGTGGCCATCGGAGACGCCAGCCGCTCGTGATGCGGGATCGACGCCGCGAGCCGCAGGATCTCGGCATTGTAAAGCGGTGCGCTCACGGCGCGGCATCCGCGCTCGCGTTATCCGGCGCCTCACCCGCGTCGGCGGCGCGCGCGCCGAACACGGGTTGCCCGCGCCGCCGCCGATCGACGAAGTCGCCGATCCCTGCGCTGGTCGCATTCAGCAGCGGATAGGTCCGCGAATCGGTCATCCACGCCGGTCGCTGCGCTGGGCCGCCGCGCGCGGTATCGACGACCATCGCGGTCAGCAGGAACACCAGGCTGACCAGGATCAGCCCCTTGATCGCCCCAAAGCCGAAACCGAGCGCGCGATCGACCGGGCCCAGAATCGATTCGCGCGTCCGCGCCCCGATCGCGCGCGCCACCATCCGCCCGCCGAACCAGGTGATGCCGACGATCACCGCAAACGCCAGCACCGCCGCGCCCGATGCGGTGCCGACGACGCCGGTCAGCGCCTGCGCCAGCGAAATGTGAAACAACTTCAACCCCGCCACCACCGCGACCCACGCGAACAGCGACAACACCTCGGTCACGAACCCACGCTTGAAGCCAAGCGCGGCCGAGCCGAGCACGGCGAGGAGAACGATGATGTCGAGAGCGGTCAGGGCCATGACGACGCTCCTAGAACGGCGCGCGCGCGCGGACAACGATGTGCATGCCTTGCGGTAGTTTGGGTGTGGTGGGCAGCGGTCCTACCGCTTTGGCGGCACTGGTGGCAGGCAGGTAGAAGCGGATTTAGCCGCCACCTTTGCATCGAACTTTTGCATAGCCGGAGTGCCGGAATTTGGGGCATTCTGAGGTGATGCAAAATCTGTGAGTTTCGCATCAAGAACGCGGAAACTGGTGGTTAGCGGACCTAAGCAGATCAGTCGGGCCAGGAGGATCGTTGACGTGGTATTCCGAGTAGCCGGTCAAGGCTGCGCGCGTACCATCGATCGTTCAATCGCCCAGGAGCGAACCACCGTCTCGATCCGTCTGGCATTTTACGTAGCTCTAGTACTACTCGAACAGTCATCAATCTGCGTTCAAAGGCAAGAGTACCGGCCGTTGGTTCGTCATATACCTCAAGGTTCGACAGTTTTGGCCCTTTCAGTACACGCTTGATCCGGAGTATTGCTGGAACTTCAACAGTACCCCTGTAGCCATTTACGCGAATTACATCGGCATCGACGATTGCATCACTTTCGACAAGGATTCCGGCAGCCCGAGCTTCAAGCTCAGGTTGCGATGGCCGTATATAATTACGGCTGGCTTTTTCACGTGCTTCCGCTACTTGCGGTCCAAAGAGCAGCGTAGATGCCTAGAGCAGTCGAAGTTTCATATGGAGGATTAATAAAGCCCTGAGATACGTATGCAATGGGTGTAAGCGGAGGAGTGCCGATGACCGCTAATGGGCGTCAGCCGACTGGCCGCTTTGCGCCTGTGCGTTGATGCAAAACCCTTGATTTTTGCATCAGGGACGACAGGCCGCAGGATTCATGACGGCAGTCGAACGATCCTGGTCGGGCGCAGTCGCCACTTCCCCGCTGTCCTACAACCATTGCGCGTGCAATGAAGACGGCGAGTCGGCGAAGGTCGGCCCCGCCCTTTCTCAATTGTCGGAAACCCAGGCGATCGGCTAGAGCGTGATGCCTTGATACCGATCCGTTCGTCCTGAGGAGCCGCTGAGCGAAGTCGAAAGCGGCGTCTCGAAGGACAGGTGAGACCCACTGTCCATCGAGACGGGCTTTCGCCTGCGCGTGAGGCCTCCTCAGGACGAACAGAAGTAATTCAATTCAACGTCATCATGCTCTAAACGCGCCGCAAATGAACGCCGTCGATGCACGACTACCTCCCCGCAGCGGGAAAATACCGAAAACACCCTGTAGGATGTGACTTCCAGTGATCTTTCGCGCAACCCGCCCCCGCGCGTCGCCTATCCCCGCCCCAGCATGTGGTCGACGAACGCCCCCAGTGTCTTGAACCCCGACAGCCGCATCGCGGTGCGCTCGTCCTTCGATGCGGCGGGGACCAGCGCGCGTTCGAAGCCCAGCTTGGCCGCCTCCTTCAGCCGCAGCGCGGCGTGCGCCACCGGCCGCACCTCACCCGACAGCGCGACTTCGCCGAACGCCACCGCGTCGATCGGCACCGGCCGTTCGGACAGTGCCGAGACCAGCGCGGCGGCCACCGCCAGATCGGCGGCGGGATCCTGCACGCGGTATCCGCCGGCGACGTTCAGATAGACTTCGCAGGCCGAAAAGCTGAGCCCGCACCGCGCCTCCAGCACCGCCAGGATCATCGCCAACCGCCCCGAATCCCACCCCACCACCGCGCGCCGCGGCGTCGCCCCCGATGCCAGCCGCACGGTCAGTGCCTGGATTTCGACCAGCACCGGGCGCGTCCCCTCCAGCGCGGGGAACACGGTGGTGCCGGTCACGCTCTCGTCGCGCTGCGTCAGGAACAGCGATGACGGGTTGGCGACCTCGGTCAGCCCCTCGCCCTGCATCGCGAACACGCCGATCTCGTCGGTGCCGCCGAAGCGGTTCTTGATCGCGCGCAGGATGCGATATTGGTGGCTGCGCTCGCCCTCGAAGCTGAGCACGGTGTCGACCATATGCTCCAGCACGCGGGGGCCGGCGATCGACCCGTCCTTGGTGACATGGCCGACCAGCACCACCGCGGTGCCGCGTTCCTTGGCGAAGCGGATCAGCTCCTGGCTGGACGCGCGCACCTGGCTGACGGTGCCCGGCGCGCCCTCGATCAGGTCGGAGTGCATCGTCTGGATCGAATCGATCACCAGCAGCGCGGGGGGTTTTCCGATCGACAGGGTGGTGAGAATATCCCGCGTCGAGGTCGCCGCCGCCAGCTGCACCGGCGCATCGCCCAGCCCCAGGCGCCGCGCGCGCAGCCGCACCTGGTCGGCCGCTTCCTCGCCCGAGACATAGGCGACGCCCAGCCCGGCATTCGCCATCTTCGCCGCCGCCTGTAGCAGCAAAGTGGATTTGCCGATCCCAGGATCGCCGCCGATCAGCGTCGCCGACGCCTCGACGAACCCGCCGCCCAGCGCCCGATCGAGTTCCGCGATCCCGGTCGCCATCCGCTCGGGAAGCGCGATATCGGCGTTCAGCCCGACCAGCTGGATCGCGCGGCCGCCGCTTTGCAAATTGTGCTTGGCCTGGAACGGCGTCGCATTCATCGGCGCCTCCTCGACCAGCGTGTTCCATTCCGCACAATCGGCGCACTGACCCTGCCACCGCGACGCGACCGATCCGCACGCCTGACACACATAACGCTTCTGGGGCTTGGCCATGCACACCCTCTAGCTGCATGAGAACGATAAGGGAACACCGTGGCCGCGGTAGCCATTTGGCCGCTCGCCCGTTATCCGCGCCGATGATGCAGCCCACCGACCTTCGCGTCGCCGTGTTCAGCGGCAACTACAATTACGTCCGCGACGGTGCCAACCAGGCGCTGAACCTGCTCGTCAGCTATCTGCTGGAACAAGGCGTCGCGGTGCGGGTCTATTCGCCCACGGTTGCCCGGCCCGCCTTTGCGCCGACCGGCGATCTGGTGAGCGTGCCCGCGCTGCGCCTGCCCGGCGGGCGGGGTGAATATCGTTTCGGACTGGGCATCCGTCGGGCGGTGCGCGAGGATCTGGACGCGTTCGCGCCCAATCTCGTGCATGTCGCCGCCCCCGAACTCCTCGGGCACGCCGCGACGCGCTACGCACGGCGCGCCGGAATCGCCTCGGTCGCATCGCTGCATACGCGGTTCGAGACGTATCCACGTTACTACGGCATGCGCTTCGTCGAGCCGTTTGTCGAGCATCTGCTGACCCGCTTCTACAATCGGTTCGATCGCGTGCTCGTGCCGAGCGCCAGCATCGGCGCACTGTTGCAGGAATGGGGCGTGGAGGCACCCATCGGCATCTGGTCGCGCGGGATCGATCACGCGCGGTTCCGGCCCGATCGCCGTGACCTCGCCTGGCGGCGATCACTCGGGATAGCCGACGACGCGACGGTGGTCGGTTTCCTGGGGCGGCTGGTGAAGGAAAAGGGGCTGAGCGTGTTTGCGCGCGTCGTCACCGATCTTCGCCGCCGCGGCGTGCCCCACCGCGTTCTGGTCGTCGGCGAAGGCCCGGCGCTCGACTGGTTCGCGCAGCGGGTGCCCGAGGCCGTGTTCGCCGGCTTCCTCTCCGGCGATGCGCTGGCGTGCGCGGTCGCGTCGATGGACGTGTTCTTCAATCCCAGCGTCACCGAAACCTTCGGCAACGTCACCACCGAAGCGATGGCCGCGGGCGTCCCCGTGGTCGCCGCACACGCGACCGGCGCGGTCGATCTGGTGGTCGAGGGGGAGACCGGCTTCCTGGTTCCCCCCCGCGACATCGCCGGCTATGCCGATGCGATCGCCCGGATCGTCGCCGATCCGCGGTTGCGCCGCGCGATGGGCGAGGCGGGGCACGCCCGCGCCGCCGCCTATCGCTGGGACAGCGCCAACCGGGCCGTCCTCGACGCCTATCTCGCGGTCATGGCCGAGCGTGCTGCCCCCGCTCTGGCGCAGCCGTCCGCCAGAGAAGTCACCGCGGATCCGCCGATCCTGGGGTGCGACGCGTAAATTGCCTATCGCGCGCCGGATGACGGGCGGCACCCCTTCGCCTATCTAGCTCGTCATGGCCGATCTTTTCGCGGGTATCGAACCCGCTCCCCTGCCCGATGCACAACCGGCCGATGCCCCGCTGGCCGATCGCCTGCGCCCGCACACGCTGGGCGACGTCGTCGGCCAGGATCATATCACCGGCCCGGAAGGCGCGATCGGACGGATGATCGCGGCCGGGCGGCTGTCATCCATGATCCTGTGGGGGCCACCGGGCACCGGCAAGACGACGATCGCGCGGCTGCTGGCCGATGCGGTGGATTTGCGCTTCGTGGCGATCTCTGCGGTCTTTTCCGGGGTTGCCGACCTCAAGCGTGTGTTCGCCGACGCGCGCGAACATGTACGGGTCGGCAAGCGCACCTTGCTGTTCGTGGACGAAATCCACCGCTTCAATCGCGCGCAGCAGGACGGCTTCCTTCCTTACGTCGAGGACGGCACCGTCACGCTGGTCGGCGCGACGACCGAAAATCCGTCGTTCGAGCTGAACGCCGCGCTGCTCAGCCGGGCGCAGGTGCTGATCCTGCAGCGCCTGGGCCGCGACGCGCTCCAAAGCCTTCTGGCACGTGCCGAGGCGCTGGTCGGCGAACCCCTGCCGCTCGACGCGTCGGCGCGCGATGCGCTGGTCGCCAGCGCCGACGGGGACGGGCGCTTCCTGCTCAACCAGGCCGAGACGCTGTTCTCGGTCGACCTTCCCGAACCGCTCGATCCGCCTGCGCTCGCCGCCTTTCTGCAACGCCGCGTGGCGGTGTACGACAAGGACCGCGAAGGGCATTACAACCTGATCTCCGCGCTGCACAAATCCATCCGCGGCTCGGACCCGCAGGCGGCGCTCTATTATCTCGCGCGGATGCTGACCGCGGGCGAAGAGCCGCTGTACCTGCTGCGCCGCCTGACCCGTGCCGCGGTGGAGGACGTCGGGCTGGCCGATCCGCAGGCGCTGGTGCAGTGCATCGCTGCCAAGGACACGTTCGACTTTCTCGGCTCCCCCGAAGGCGAACTGGCGATCGCGCAGGCCTGCCTCTACCTTGCCACCGCGCCCAAATCGAACGCGGTCTATGCCGCGCAAAAGGCCGCGTGGCGCGCGGCGAAGGAGACCGGATCGCTGATGCCGCCAGCCAACATCCTCAACGCGCCCACCAAGCTGATGAGGGACATCGGCTACGGCAAAGGCTACGCTTACGACCACGATACCGAAGAAGGATTTTCGGGCGCAAACTATTGGCCCGACGAGCTGCCGCCGCAGCGCTTCTACGAACCCAGCGATCGCGGCTTCGAAAGGCGGCTCGGCGAGCGGCTGGCCCTTTGGGACGGTCTGCGGGACGAGCGGCGGCAGGAACGCGAGGGTGGCTGACCTGGCCTATGGCCGGCGGTGAGGAGCTTCGCCAACTTCGCGGTGATCGACTGGTCCGGTCAGGCCGTCGCACGGCCGAAGGGCCTCGCGCTGGCGCAGGCCCGCGACGATGGTGCGGCTCCGGACCTGCTGAGGCGGAGCGGCGGTTGGTCGCGCCAGGCGATCCTCGACTGGCTGATCGGCCATGCCGACGCCGGAACCGACATGATCGTCGGAGTCGATCTGTCGCCGGCCCTGCCCTTCGCGGATCGTGGCGCCTACTTTCCAGGATGGAATCGTAGCCCCGCCGATGCCCGATCGCTGTGGCGGTTGGTCGATGAAGTCGGTCGGGACGATCCTTTTCTGGGGGCGAGCAGCTTCGTCGCCGATCCTGCGGCCAGCCGCCATTTCCGGCAGCAGCATGGCTGCGGCGACCTGTTCGAAGCGGGCCGGGGCAGGCTGCGCGTGTGCGAGGCGCGGCAGAGAGATGCGGGCCTGTCGCCGTCGAGCTGCTTCAACCTGATCGGCGCGGCGCAGGTCGGCAAATCCAGCCTCACCGGCATGCGCGTCCTCCACCGGCTCGGCGGGCGCGTGCCGGTGTGGCCGTTCGATCCGGTGCCCGCGGAGGGGCCTGTCATCGTCGAGATCTACACCGCGATCGCGGCGTGCGCGGCTGGCATCCGAAAGGGGCTGAGCAAGATACGCGACGCCGCCACGCTGGACGCCGCCTTGGCAAAGCTGGGCAGCGCGGCGCATCAGCCCCTCGCCGGCTACGACGATCACGCGACCGACGCGATCCTGACCGCGGCATGGCTGCGTCTCGCGGTGCGCGATCCGGGAATCTGGCACCCCGCCACGATGACATCGCATATCGCCGCCACCGAGGGCTGGACCTTCGGCGTAACCTGACGCATTGGCGAATCGCGTTTGTTATCGGGGGCTGCCGCTCCCGGGGCCGGTTTAGCTCAGTTGGTAGAGCGCCAGTTTTGTAAACTGGATGTCGCGGGTTCGATTCCTGCAACCGGCACCATCGTTCCTGCGTGATGTTCTTTTCTTCGGAGGCTTAGCGGCTCGGCTTGGTCGACCAGAACCGCGGAACCGTGGCCAAGCCCAAGCCGAAGCCGAAGCCGAAGCACCAGCAGGAGGCGGTGTTGTCGGCTCCTGCCCTCGCCCCGGCATGCGCCGTCGTCGACGAGGCGTCCGAACGGGGTCGCAAGGGCTGATGCCGATGCACCACGTGTCGCCAGTTCACGCATGCGGCGAACAGCGATGATAGTTGTGTAGCCGCTGGTGTCGCGCTGCTTCCGCACCATGTCCCCTGCGGCCCGACGAGCGATGGCGCCTAGCGGCTGCGGCATGCGGGTCCGCCGCCACCGCCCTCATCTCGCTCTCGCGTCGCGCCACGCGCTCTGCCTCGCGTGCGGCCACCCCAGCGTCGCGAGTCGCAGTCCGTGCCGCGGGCCGCTCTGTAATCGTCTCAGGTCGCTCGACGGCACGAGTTTCACGCGCGTGAGCTCGCGCGGCGGCACGCTCAGCAGCGGTGTCGTTCGTCCTGATGCGGACGGTAGCCGATGTGTCGCCGCTCCTACTCTTGTCCACCAGCCTGCCTTGCTCCGCGGGACCGTCGCTCCAGCAGGCGGGGTAGCGGGCACGGCATGGGGGTGCCAGCGCCATTCCCGCCTGTTCGCGCGTTGGGGCTGCACCGAGAAGGAGAAGACCGTGAACCCCATCCATCCAGGCAACGAACCCGACCCCGGCGACATGTCGACCGAACCCGGCACGGCCCCCGACCTGCCAGCCGATCATAGCCTGCCCGATGCCGAGGCGGAGGAGCTGGGCAACTTCGCGTGACGCCCTCGCGCGCGACCCGCGCAGGAGTTCGACCATAAAGAAGCCGACGCCGTTCCTCTGGTGGGACATGTGGGCAGAGGGGTGCAAGACGAGCATGCGCTTGGCCGCGACGATGGTCGCGGCGCCGGTCGTGGTGAACGCCCGCATGCCGATAATCAGGGCTGCGGCTGGCAACCCGCTAACCGGCGACCGGCCCGAGCTCTACAAGATGGTGGCCGAGAAGGCGGAGGCGTTCACGCTTGCGGGCTTGTCGATCACGCGGGACATGCAGGCGATCCAGGCGGAGATGCTGAAGCCGGTGCGATCGGCGAAGTCGGCCGCGGCGCTGCTCGACCTGGAAACGTGCATGCTGGCATGGTCGGGTGCGCCGAAAGCCATAACCCGGTCCCGATCAGCGGGGGTGCTCGGTCGTACCCGACGCGCTTTGCGACCATAGCTGCGCTTCGATTTCTTCGAGATAGTTACGCAGAGTTCGAATGCTCTGCTCGTCATTCAGTCCTGAAACAAGCCGTCGAGCGCGGTCAGCATCGCGTTGAAGTGCAGGTGGTTTCATGGCGTCGGCCTATTTCCGGATCGTCCGCCGAAAACAGGCTTGCCACCGTGGTTACCGGACGATCGGGGATTCGGTAGCGGCGAGCCGAACTTATCCACAGGGATGCCCGGTCGTGCTTGGCAGGAGGCATCGCTGGGGGACGGATCGCAGGGATGTCCTCCCCGGATGGCCCCGGTGATCATCTTCACCGTTGCGTCGAATTCTGCTTTTGTTCTAGCTAAGCGCATGCCATCGCGGCGGTGATTCGACACGGATGGAGACCACCGGCATGCAGCACGATCTGCGGCTGCGCGCGTAATCTACGACGTCTGCTACCCGTCGGAGGAGTGGGCACCACTCGGCTTCGACGAAGCCGAACGCTACGTCACCATCCACTACCGTCAGGCTATGGGCGCTGCCCAACAGGCCGGGTGCCTTATGGCGATCAAGGCGAGCGACTGCCGCTCTTCGCCTCGGCGTGACGCGGCGCAAGGGCGAGCGTCCCATTGCGGTGCATCTCGATACATGGTCCGCAGATCGTCCCGTAGCGCAGGCGATAGCGCCGGGCAGCGGCTGGCTGGACGCATGGCTGGGGGAGAAGGACACGCCCATCGGGCGCTTGTCCAAGTTGAAAGGCATTCCCGGCGGACGCTTGCTTACCATCGCACAAGGCGACCGCGTCTCGCGCACCGAGATAGACGCGCTCGCCCGCGCGTGGTCGATCAGCAGCAACGCCCTGCTCGCGTCGCTGCCCGACTCCACGTGTGTCGTCGAATAACGAGGCGTGGGTTAAGGCGACGACCAGACCCACATCGGCGAGCGGCTGCGGTGCCTCCAGCATTGCGTGCCTGGTCAACGCAGGACGTCATCGTGCCCGCTGCTCTATGCGTATCGCGCGCAGGGAGAAGATCACGCACCCGGTGCATGGTGGGCGTTCCGTCACCGAATTGCTAAACGATGGCACTCAGCATAGCGCTCGTGCTCGGCGTTCGCGAGCGGGGCACACGCTTGGCCTGTCCGGCGGGGCAGCGGGAATCCGCCACGGCCCATGACGGTGTGATCCATTAGGCCGCTAACGTTCGTTCTTCCAACATGCGCACCAGATCAGACGATGGCATCGGACGACCGATGAAGTAGCCCTGCGCCATGTCGCACCCGGCATTACGGAGGAAAGTCAAACATCCCTCATCTTCAATGCCTTCGGCAACGACCTTCAACCCAAGATTATGAGCGAGATCGATCGTGGATCGCACCATCAACTCGTCGGATCGATTGACATGCGCGTGCTGGACGAAGCTACGGTCGATCTTAAGTTCGGACAGGGGTAGCTGGCGCAGATAGGTCAGCGTCGACTGCCCAGTGCCATAATCGTCCAAGGATACAGCAACGCCCCTGTCTCGGAAGCGGCGCAGGTTGGCAGCGGCTTGCTCCGGGTCGGCGAGCGTGGCGGACTCGGTCACCTCGAAGATCAGGCTTGTCGGCGGCACACGTCCGTCATCGAGCAGACGATCCAACGCAGCGCTGAAGCTGGGTTCGGCGATCAGCAGGGCCGACAAATTCACAGCAGCCGTGAGTTCGAAGCCTTGTCGTTGCCATCTCGCCAGATCATCGATCACGCGATCGAGCACGAACATCGTGAGAGGCCCGATCCTATCCGCCTGCTCCGCCAATGGTACGAATAGGTCCGGGCGAAGCATGCCCCGCTCGGGATGGCGCCATCGCACCAGTGCTTCGACGCTGACGATCGTGTCCGTCTTCAACGACAGCTTGGGCTGGTAATGAACCTCGATCTGGCCATCCGCCATGGCCTGATCGAGTTCACCCATGAGAACGAGGCGTCGCTCCAGGTCACCTTGATCGACGCTGCTCTGCAACCAGAACACGCCGCTCGCTATGGCTTCATCGGCAGCGCGTCCGGCAGCAACAAGCCGGTCTTGGATCGGCCCGCTCGCGTCCGAAACACCGAGATGCGTGGCAGCATCGGTGCGCCTTCCGACGATCTCGACAGGCTGGGTCAGGACCGCGCGCAGCCCGGCGATCTGCTCGAACAATTCGGCCGAGGGAAACGACGAAGGAACGGCGAGTTGGCTGTCCGACAGCCGGTAGACAGTAGCGCTTCCGGCCAACCGTAGGCGGTCGGCAATCCGGAGCACGAGATCGTGGCCGGCACGCTCTCCCATGAGCGCTACGACGTTCGTGTAATTACCGATGGCCGCGACGACGATGGCTGCGTCCGACATGTCGCCTAGATCGCGAACCATCGCATGGCGGTTGGGAAGCCGGGTCTCCTCATCAAAGCATCGTTGCTGCTCGAAGCGGCCGACCAGCTGCATGGCCGCACGACCAAGACCGACGATCACGATCAGTGCCAAGCCGGGTGCGAGCGGTTCCATCCGGTGCAAACCGACCTGAGCCGAGACGGCGGCGGCGAATATCAACAGCGGCGCTGCGACCGCTGCAACGAGCGTCGCCCCCTTCGACCGCAGCCATACGATCGGCAGCCCGAGGAGGGCGGCCAGAATGATGCCCAGAATGCCGCTACCCTGGCCAGGGACGCCGGGCAGCAATGTTTCTGCCGCCAACGCCTGGAGGATTACGCCGGGGATGACGCCCCAATGCGGGGTCGCGTAACGGTCGCCCATCTCAACGGCAGTGGCCCCAATCAACACGTCCCGACCGCGCACCTGCGCCGGATCGAACCGCCCCTGCTCCACGGCGACGAAGCTCAGGTGCGGCAGGCCGCGGTGATCGACCGCGAAGTTGATCGGGAAGAAGGTGTCGGCGACGCCCGACCGGTGCGCCATGAAGGACGACAGTGAGGGCCGCGGCTGCCCTGCCGTGATCGTTCCGAATGGCGCACGTCGGACGACGCCATCCGGATCCGGCTGCATGCTGACGGAAGCGAGGGCCACGTTGGGACGAAAGGCCGGCAACGGCAGCGCGTCAATGGAGCGGGCGTCGCCCGATCGTGCCTGTTGAGCGAACGTGGGCAACGCCACCAGACCATCAGCTCGCGCCAGAGCTGCAGCGAAGGCCGTGTCGCCCGATGCGGACGAGGCTGATGAGAAGTCGACATCGAAGGTGACGGAAGCGGCGCCGGCCGTGCGAAGCCGGTCCAGCACGGTTGCATAATGCTCGCGCGGCCACGGCCAGCGGCGGATCGCGGCGACACTGGCTGCATCCATTTCGACAATTACCACCTGTCCGCTAGCCGGCATTGTCCAGGCTGCGATGCGTAAGGGGTCGATCAGGCGATCAAGCCGCCCGCCTGCGCCGCTTATTGCTAGAAAGCACCCGACGGCTAATGCCGACAGCCAGATGGATAGGCGGCCATGGCGAAGAAGGGCTGCCGGCACGATTGATTAGAACGAACGCGAGAGTCGCAGCGACGGGCGTGGGCTCCGGTCACGCGTGTCGAACCGGTCTGCGTTGAGGGGCAGAGCAAGCTCTACCATTCCGTCCCACCGTCCAGTGCCTGCGCGCAGGCCGAAGCCGGTCGAGGCCAGTGTGCCCCCACCCCTGCCCGCCCGAAGGTTCCCAACCGTGCCACCGTCGACGAAGCCATAGAGCTGGGTGCGGTCCACGACGCCGCGAAGAACCCGGCCAGTGTCGAGGCGAAGCTCCGCCGAGCCCATGATTCCTTTGTCCCCGGTGCGCTCGGCATAGTCGTAACCGCGACCGTAGCCAGGCCCGCCAAGGCCGATCTCGGCAGTCGCGAGCAGCGGGCGCGACGCCGCCTGCCCCACCGATGACAGCACCAGCGTCAACGGCCGCGCCACCTTCTTGGTCCACTCCAGCTGGTAGCCGACCGTCACAAAGCGCCCGTCGCCATCGGCGCGCGAGGTCCGCGGATCGCCCTGCCGCGTCACGCCGGATAGCGGCAGACCAGCCGCCACAGATATGTCACCTCGTACGGCACCGCCCGCGACGCTTGCGAAGCCGTTGAGCGAGCCGGTCAACGTCGCGAGGCGATCGTTGCGTAGGAGGCGGCCGGCCAGCATCTGCTCGATAGACACGGCCCGAAACTCGAACGAACTCCACACGCTATGCTCCCGGCGTCGAAGCAGCGGCCGTGAATAGGCGACGGCCACATCCGTGCTACGCCCGACTACATTCAGCGCTGCCAACAAGGCTCCCGGGTTGGAGCGGCCGAAGGATGTAGAGGCTGAGAGAACTGATCCCGCTGCATCGATCGGTGCGCTGTATCGCAACCGCGCGAAGGCGAACTCGTCCGGTTGGACCGGGGTGTTGGCAACGATCAGCCCAAGCTCGTCGCCATCGCTGGCCAGTCCGCGCAAGCTCGCGAGCGCCGTGGAGCGAACCGGCCCCACCTCATCGCTACCACGGTTGTCGACCTGGACATAGGCGCTTGCTCGGTCGCGCTCGATGGTGACCAGCAGGATTCCGAAGCCGTCCTGCCGCAGATAGCGGGTGTCCTTCACCCGCACGCCGGGGATGTCGCCAACGAGGAGCAATGCCCGCTCCAGCGTCGCCTGCCTGACGGGCATGCGCGCAGCCAGCATCTGCACGAGCAGAGCATCCGCAGTTGCGTTACGCGCGCCTATCACCCGAACGGCGTCGATCCGGCCTTGATCCACCGAGACACGCAGCACGCCGTTGCTCATCGACTGGGGCTCGATAGAAGCGGTAGCGAACGGGTAGCCCTGCGCTCGGACGACGCTGGCAACAGCCCCTGCAAGGTTCCGCAGGTCTGAGCGGGTGAGCTCTCGCCCGACCACAGACGCGATGACGTCGGCATAGGACGAGGGATCGATCCCCTGCGCTCCGGTTACAGAGACGGCTGCAACAATCCCGGTCGCCTGCTGAGCGCTGCCCACCGTAGCGACCGGAGCCTCGACCTGTGAGTCTTGCGGGGCGTTCCGGTTTTCTGGCGCGAGCTGGGGCAGCGTCTGCTCGGTGATCGTAGGATCTGCCCGATCGAGCCTCACTTGCGCTGCATGGAGATGCAAAGGTGCAATCGCGACCGCCGCTGCGGCGATCAACTTCAATATTGGGCAGGATAGCCTGTTCGACCCGATCATGGCTGAGGCGGTAGCAAGCCAGCCTTTGTAAAAGGTTAGTGCGCGAAATTAGCCGGGTAACGCCGCAGTTACCAAGCCACGCAATGCCTGGGAAACCCTGCTGGCCTACGCGATCAGCGGTTGAACACGGGCGTATTGTCCCGCTGGAGTGTCATCTTGCGCAAACACCTTCTCGCCGTCTTAGCTGCCTCCTGCTCGACTGCCGCAGTGGCGGGACCGCAGGGCTGGACAATCAGTGAAGCCGTTGGGTCGGTTCAGGTGTCGCACGACGGCATGGTGAAGACAGCTGCCCGCGGTCTCGAGATCGGCTCGGGCGATACCGTCACCGCTGGCAAGGGGGGCCGCGCTGTCCTGGTGCGCGGAACCGAGTTCATGATGGTCGCGCCTAACTCACGGGTCAGGCTGCCTGCCGCCGCGGAAGAGGCGAGCGGATTTACGCGCATTTTCCAGGACTTCGGCAACGTCGTTTTCATGATAAAGAAGAAGATGACACCGCACTTCGAGGTCAAGACACCGTATTTCGCCGCAGTCGTCAAGGGCACCACCTTTAGCGTCAACGTCGCCGAACGCGGCACATCCCTTCAGGTTCTGGAAGGTGCCGTGGAGGTCGCAACCCGCGATGGCGGCGCGCATGATCTGATCACGCCCGGCGCAATCGCAATCGTTTCCGCGAGCAACCAGTTCCGCATGGAAGTCGAGCGTGACGGTGTGCGGACGGTGATCGACTCGCCTGCATCTCCGCCATCTGCGCCCACGCCGGCACCTGCTGCGGCTGCGTCCCAAACCGCGTCTGCGGAGCCTGCTGTAGCTGCCCCCGAGCCGGCCCCTGTCGTTCTCGCTGCCCTGTCACAGCCGGTTTATGCCGCGCCTATTTCGCTGCAGGTGACCACCGGTGGCATGGTGCAGGGCACCGTGGGCCAAGAGACCGCTGCCTTGGCAATGGCCGAAGTGGCCCAAGCGACCCGCGTCGCCACCGAAGCCTCTACAGCCGCGGTGAAGGTGGTTGAGGTCGCCGCTGAGATCGTTGCTACCCAGTCCAAACAGGCGGTCGCCGTAGCCAGCGTCGCCAAGACCAGCGCCGATGCAGTCGCTGCTACGGAGACGACGGCAAGCGCGGACAAGGCCGCGCAGGATGCCGCCGCCGCCGCGGCCCGCTCTGCCGAAGCAGCAGCAAAGGCCAGTGCCGAGCAGGAGCAGGCAGCAGCGGCACGCGCGGCAACCGCTACGGCGGCGCAGGATGGTGCAAAGGCTGCCGCGGCGGCAGCCGACGCTGCGGCTCAAGCCGAGACCGAGCGTGTTGCCATGAACGCGGCCCAGGCCAAGGCTCAGGCAGATGCGGCCGCCGCGGCGAAGGCTGCCGACGATGCACGCAAGGCCGCTGAGGACAAGTCTAGCGAGGACGCGGCCAAGGCTGCGGCACTGGTCGCCGCCAAGGCTGACGACGAGGCGCGACGGGCAGCTGATGCTGCGGCCGCAGCCGAAGCCCAGCGCGTCGCGCAGGAAGCCCAGAAGCAGGCTGCCCAAGCCGCTGCCGACAATGCCGCACGCGCTGCAGTGAAGGCAGCTGACGAAGCAGCGGCAGCTAACGACGCGGCGAGCAGGGCCGCAGCCGAGCAAGCGGCACAATCTGCCGCCAAGGCCGCTGATGACGCTGCCAAGGCATCGAAGGCGTCCGATCAGGCCAACGCCGACAAGGCGGCCCGAGACGCAGAAAGGGCTGCTGCCCAGGAGGCGGCAAAGGCAAGCAGAGACGCCGAGAAGGCGGCGCGCGATGCGGCCGACAAGTCTGCTGCCGAGGCGGCCAGGGAGGCGGACAAGGCTGCGAAGGAGTCGGAGAAAGCGGCCAAGGATGCCGAAAAGGCGGCGGCGGACGCCGAGAAGGCCACGTCAGACAAGGCGGCCAAGGACGCTGCCAAGGCTGCTTTGGACAAGGAAGCTGAAAAGGCGGCAAAGGACGCACAGAAGGCTGCGGACGACGCCGCGAAGGCAGCCTCCGACAAGTCTGCCAAGGACGCTGAGAAGGCGGCGAAGGATGCCGAGAAGGACGCGGCCAAAGCTGCAGCCGATGCTGCCAAGGATCAAGAGAAGGCCGCGAAAGACGCGCAGAAAGCAGCAGAGGATGCCGCGAAGGAGGCCGCGAAGGCCGCAGACGATGCTTCCAAGAAGGCCGGCAAGGATGCGGAAGACGCCGCCAAGCAGGTGATCGAAACTCAGAAGGGTAAGAAGGGCTGAACTGCACTATATCGATACACGAGAGCATTTATGCCCTACCGCGCCGAAGCAGATCACCGCGATAACCGTCGGTATAAGGCGTTTTACTGGCAACCCTGAATCTCGCATCGGGACCGGTGCGCTGCCACATACTGAACCTGTCATACTCTGGAGCGCTCGTGCACGCTGGCACGAACCTGTCTCAAGACCCGCATGTTGATATTCAGTTCGCCGGCACAAAGCGCCGCGGCAGGGTCGTCTGGAATAAGGGTGGTCGTCTCGGTTTCGAGTTCGAGCGAGGCCTGTCAGTTCCTGAGCTGCAAGGGGCGCTAGCGTTCGATAGTGCCCGTGGGTGATCCATCTCTCGAGGCTCTTCCGTCAGCTGGCCGGTGATCGCACGCCGCCGCAGCCCCGACCGCACCTGCTTAGTGGAGCGCTACCAGGCTAAGAGGTGGTTTCGTACCATCGGGTGAGAGGTGCAACATGAACCTTCCCGCGAGCACGGGGTTATTCCGCCTAGGGGCCACGGGGCGAGAGCCATCCAGGCGATGGATCAGCAGTCCTGTCACCCGGCTTTCCTCCACGGGAGAATACCTATGAGCGACAACGACACGAGCGCATTCGGCTTCGACGATCCCAAGCGCGGTCCCCTTGATCGTGCGGCAAACGCGATCACGGGTGGAAGCGGCGGAGTATCGGCAGCGCTGCACGGCGATGATCCAAACCGTGGCCAGCTCGATCGCACCGCGAGTGCGGTTGCGGGTGGAAGCGGTGGCATCGCTGCGGCCAGCGGCACAGCCGTTGGAGGATCGGGCGGCTCGTCGTCAACCGTCTCGGCAATCTTCGATAGCCGAGCCGAAGCAGAACGAGCGTTGGCCGAGCTGCGCCAAGCTGGCGTTAGAGATGAGGCTCTGTCGGTGATCGCCACGAGCGGCAACACGACGACGACGCGCGCTGGCGACGGAGAAATCACGGACGAGCACCATGAGAATTATACGCGTGGCATTCTTGGCGGTGGTGCGCTGGGTGCTGGCCTTGGTGTCCTCGCGCTCGCCATCCCGGGCGTCGGACCGCTCGTCGCGGCGGGAGCGATCGCAGCCTCGGCGGTCCCGGGCGCGATGGCGCTCGGTGCAGCGGCCGGTGTCGCGGCAGGCGCCTTCAACGAAACGCTGAAGGACCATGGCGTCAGCGATGACGACGCGGCCTATTACGGCGACCGGCTCAAGGGCGGCGGCATATTGGTGACCGTCCAGGCGAACAGCGCGGACGCGGCACGAGCCCGGGACGTTCTATTCCGCAACGGGGGACACTCGTCGACCCAGGCGCGCGCCGCGGCGTATTGACGGGCGGCCGGGGGCTTCGGCTCCCTGCCCACCCTTGTCTCAACTGCTGGCAACCTTGGTAGCCCAAGTGGTAAAGCGATCCACCCGGGAGAAATCCCGCGGGTGTGTTGCGTTATTTTATCGCAAGTCCGGGAGAGTATCTTGACAGAATATCGGAACGGAGAAGGCGCTCGCGTCGACAGGCGCGGTGGTGCCGGCAAGACGATAGCGATCATCGTCGTGATCGCCTTGCTGATCGTTGCAGCACTGTTTTTTACTGGGTTCTGGCGGCTCAACACGAGCGGCGAGTTCAAGGCACCTCAGGTTAGCGTCAAGGGCGGCGAGTTGCCGAACGTCGACGTCGACTCGAAGAAGGTCGTCGTCGGGACCAAGGAGACCACCGTGGACGTCCCCAAGGTAGAGACCGAGAAGAAGACGATCGACGTGCCGGTGGTTGGCACGACTGAGGGCAAGAAGGACTGAACCGGTTGGGGAGGGCGTAAGCCGCCCTCCCTTTGGCCGACTGCATCGCACCCGAGCGTCGTCCGGGTGCGGTTCGGAGGCAAGGCAACGACGCTCCCATCTACGCCCGAGAAGCCGACACCTGCGCGTCCGGCCAGGTTAACCCGGCGAACCGAGCCATACGACCGCACGCGTTCTACTCGGGCGAGGAAAGGCCAAAATGGGGAGCGTGATGGCCGGGCATTACCCGTCCTCGGGCGCAAGCCGCTCGGCCATTTCCATCAGGTTCCTGGCGGCATCTCGGTCGGCGGTGTCCTTGAACGCCACATCCAGATCGGGCGCGGCGCCCAGCGTGAACAGCAGCGTCCACAACGCGAATCGTCGGGATCGATCCTTCTCCAAGCCAAGGTCGACGCGCATCCGTTCAACGCCAGCGGCGAGCGCGGCGGGCGGCACCGCGGCCAAGTCGTCGGTGCCGAAATAGCGGCGCATCTGGTCGTCGAGGTCCATGGTGGCCGACTACCCCATTATCGTCGTGCCGCAAGCCAACAACATCGCCCCGATCTTGAGCCGCGCTCCGGCGGCAATCTTAATAGGCAGCGTCACCTGCGGAATGCTGCGGCGCGATCAGGGTGCATGTCTTTACGACGGGTTCTCGCCGCCGTCGGTCATGGCCTGGATGCTCCCGCTAATTGCCGCCCGTCGTTCCCTTGGTTGAGACGTCGGCGGACATTGGAGCCGCAGGAATCAGCGTCACGTCAAGCGTCTCAAGGGGAGTGCGACATGTCGTTGCTTGGTCGATCCAACCTGACTCGGGTATATGGAGGCTTCGCCTGTCCAGCCAGGTTCATCCTGGATGAGGATGACCCACGAAAGTGATAGCGAGCAAATCCACAATCGTGACAGCCGATCGCTGTTCCAGAAGCGATGCTGCTTACATGTGATGCGGGCTGGACTCAGCGCCGCGTCCCGAACCCAGCCCGGCTGTTCTCCCCGTTGTCCGTCCCTCCGCGGCCGGCCAGGACGTTCTCCAGCTCGTCAAGCGTGTGCGGCACGTCCAGGTGTGGGCACCGAGAAACTCGCGAGCCGACCCCCTCGGAACGGCATGCGTCAGCTTGTCGATGTCGACCAGCGCCTTGCCGCGGGCAGCATCTCGATCTCAACAAAGCGCGTCGTCATCTCCGGGTCATGGCCGCGCGATCGTGCCCGGCGCTGAGCCGAACGCACGATCGACGAAATCGCCCGCGTTCGCCCCCACAACCGCGGGCGCATCGTTCATCTAGGCGGAGGACACCGCCATGCGGCGTCGGTCCCGGCGGTCCCTTCGTCACAGCACTTGGGGATCGACAGGCGCTCGCGGTCGCGCTCGATCACCGGGTCCATCCCGGCCTTGGCGGCGTTGCGCAGCAGGCCCGCCTTTTCACGCGCCTCGCTCAACGTCAACACCTTCCGGTGCAGGTCGGGATCGCGATCGGCGGCTCTCGCCCTTCTAGGTGGCGCGGGACGAAGTGTCGACCGGATCGAACCCGACGTCCCGACGCTTGCCGTCCACCTGGACCCGGAGCGGCCACGAGCGCGCGCCCGTCGGCTTGACCAGCAGATAAAGGCCCCTCCCGTCAGCGTGTCGACCGGGCTTGGCGTTCCTGACCGACAAGGCGGTTAGCTGAGGCATATGGTTCCCATGTCCGTTCCCCCACTCTGATGCGGCTGCTGGCGAACGTCAGCTAGCAAAGGCGAAACGCGGAACGTGAATCAACAGGGAACGCCAAGGCTTGGACGGCCAACCGCGAACGACTACGAACATGAACGACTACGAACATATAGTGGGGTGCCTGCAACCGGCACCATTCCTTTCGCGTTGGGTGGCCACGGATGATAAAGGTCGCCAGCTACAACATGCGCAAGGGGATCGGCACCGATCGCCGCCGCAGCCCGGAACGCATCCTGGACGTGCTGCGCGAAATCGACGCTGACGTCATCGCGCTTCAGGAGGCGGACCGCCGTTTCGGCGAGCGTGCCTGCGTGCTCACCCCGCATCTGCTCGCCGATCACAGCGACTGGCAGGCTGTCGGCATTGCCAAGCGCGCGCAGTCGATGGGCTGGCACGGCAACGCCATCCTCGTCCGCAAATCCGCGCGGATCGACGCGTGCGAGGCGATCCACCTTCCCGCGCTCGAACCCCGCGGCGCGGTGCGCGCCGACGTGCGGACCGCATCCGGCTGCCTGCGCGTCGTCGGCATGCACCTCGATCTGTCCGGCCTCTGGCGCCGCAAGCAGGCTTCGGCCATCATCGGCCATGTTCAGGACTGCGCCGCACAAATGCCTACCGTGCTGATGGGCGACCTGAACGAATGGACCGCGGCCGCCGGGTGCCTGCGCGATTTCGCTCGCGATCACGATTTCGCGGTTACCGGCCCCAGCTTCCACGCGCGCCGGCCGATCGCCCGGCTGGACCGGATCATGGTGTCGCGCGACCTGAGGATCGTCGACTGCGGGGTCCATGCAAGCGCCGCTGCGCGCAAGGCGTCAGACCATCTGCCCATCTGGGCGATGCTGGACGCCATCTGAGGTGCACGAGAAGGAACTCCGCCTGGCGCTCGTCTGCTACGGCGGGATCAGCCTGGCGGTGTACATGCACGGCATCACCAAGGAGGTATGGCACCTCGCCCGCGCCAGCCGCGCACGCGCCGACGGCATGCCGGCGGTCGGCGGCACGGCCAACGTCTATGCGATGCTGCTCGACGAGATGGAGGCGCAGGCCGGCATCCGTGTCCGCGTGCTGGCCGACATCGTCGCGGGCGCCAGCGCGGGCGGGATCAACGGCATCTTCCTGGCCCAGGCGATCGCCACCGGGCAGAGCCTCGATCCGCTCACCGACCTGTGGCTGACTTCGGCCGACGTCGAGGCGCTGATCGACGCCGATGCGGCGCCGCATTCGCGCTTTTCCAAGGTCTGGGCGCTGCCGCTGGCCTGGCTGGCGGCGGGGCGCAGCGCCGATGCGGTGGAGAAGCTCGACGATCCGGCAACGCGCGAGGAGGTGCGTGCCAAGCTGTCGCACTTCGTCCGATCGCGCTGGTTTGAGCCGCCGTTCGGTGGCGCGACCTTCACCGGCCTGCTGCTCGACGCGTTCGATGCGATGGCGGCGAGCGAGCGCGGCCCCCGCCTGTTGCCCGCCGGTCAGCCGCTGGACCTGTTCGTCACCGTCACCGACTTCACCGGCCACCCCGAGCGCCTGAGTCTCAACTCGCCCCCCGAGGTGGTAGAGACCGAGCACCGGCTGGTCGTCAGCTTTACCGACGGCGGGCAGGCGCTCGATACGCTGGCGGTGGCGCCCGAACTCGCCTTTGCCGCACGAGCGACCTCCAGTTTCCCCGGCGCCTTCCCGCCGTTCACCGTGCGCGAACTCGACCGCGTGCTGGCGGATCGCCAGGTCGGCTGGCCCGAGCGGCAGACCTTTCTCGCCCGCGTCCTGCCCCGCCATGCGGCAGCGCGCAGTGCCGAAGAGGCGATCCTAATCGACGGATCGGTCCTTGCCAACGCACCCTTCCGCCCCGCGATCGACGCGCTGAAGCAACGCCCCGCGCGCCGCGAGATCGACCGGCGGTTCATCTACATCGACCCCTTTCCGGGATTGAAGTTCCGCCTCGGCAAGAAAGGCGGCGATCCCGGCTTCTTCCAGATCATTCTGGGTGCGATCAGCGAATTGCCGCGCCAGCAGCCGATCCGCGACAATCTGGAGGCGATCGCGGAACGCTCGACACGGATCGACCGCATGCGTCAGATCCTGAGCGCGATCCGTGCCGAGGTCGAAGGCGAGGTCGAACATCTGTTCGGCTACACCCTGTTTCTCGATCGCCCCACCGCCGCGCGCCTGGCGACGTGGCGCCGACGGGCACAGGTCGCCGCCGCCACGGGCGCGGGCTATGGCTATGCCGCTTATGGGCACATGAAGCTGGCGGGCATCGTCGAGGCCCTGGCGCAATTGCTCGACCACGGCGACGGTCCGGGCGGTCCGCGGCGGCGGCGGTTGCGTGCGCGGCTGGAGGCGAGCATCGCGGCGAGCGGCGCCAGCGAGATCGGCGGCGGCTTCGCGGGCAAGGCCAGCCCCGCGGCGATCGACTTCCTCCGCCGCTTCGATCTGGGATTTCGCATTCGCCGCCTTCGCCTTCTGGCGCGCCGCGTCGCCGAGGTCGAAGCCGCGGGCGAGGACGTCGTGGCCATGCGCGAAGCCGTGTACGATTCGCTCGCCGCCTACCTTAATCTTCAGCGCCGCGATCTTCACACGGGCCTGCGCAGACTGCCGCGCGGGGATGGCGCGGTGCTGCTCGATGCGATCGCCGCCGCCTATGACTTGCCTCGGCAGGACGCCGAAACCGATGCTCGCCTGGCAGAGGCGATGGCGACGCTGACCAAAGATGCGCGCCGTCCGCTGCTGCTCGCCTATCTGGGATTTCCCTATTTCGACATCGCCACGCTGCCGCTGTTGCAGGGGGAGGGGCTGGACGAGTTCGACGCCATCAAGGTAGATCGCATCGCCCCCGACGACGCCACCGCGATCCGCCAAGGTGGCGCGGAGGCGACGCTGAAGGGCATTCAGTTCAACAGCTTCGGCGCGTTCTTCAGCCGTGCCTATCGCGAGAACGACTATTTGTGGGGCCGCCTGCACGGCGCCGAGCGGATGATCGACATCACCATATCCACCCTGCCGGTGCGTCTGCGCGCAGGCAGGGCCGCGGCGATCAAGCGCGCAGCCTTTCTGGCGATCCTCGACGAGGAGGAGCCGAGGCTGACTGCGATCGCGGCGCTGTTCGCGACGCTGCGCCGCGAGATCGGTTAAACGCGGTTTGCGTCAACCTGCTGGTCAAGGGTACACCTTGGCGCTAGCCTGCGATGCCGGATCACAGCGGAAAGCGCGCCGATGCAATTCCTGAAAATCCTGTTCTGGTGCCTCCTCGCCTTCATGGCGGCGGTGTTCACCGTCGGGAATTGGACGCGGGTGGACATTCGCCTGTGGAACGACATCACGGCCAGCGTAAACCTGCCGCTGCTGCTGCTCGTCACCTTCCTGGCCGGGCTGATCCCGACGTTCATCTATCACCACGCGGTACGCTGGCGTTTGCGGCAGCGCCTTGCCGCCGCAGAACGACGCGTTGCGGTTCCCGCGCCATTGCCCGTCCCCGAGCCGGTTATTCCATCAGGCCCGCTTACGGCTGATCCGCTGACGCCGACGGCGGCGCCAAGCGCATGACCAGCCGCATCTATCTGGCGCTGGACACCACCGATCTTGCCGCTGCCAAGGCGCTGGCGACCCGCGTGCGCCATCACGTCGGCGGAGTGAAGCTCGGCCTCGAATTCTTCTGCGCTCACGGCCAGCCGGGGGTGCGCGAGATCGCGGCGCTGGGGCTGCCGATCTTCCTCGACCTCAAACTCCACGACATTCCCAATACCGTGGCGAAGGCGGTTCGCGCGCTGGCGCCGCTGACCCCGGCGATCCTGACCGTCCATGCCGCGGGCGGCCGCGCGATGATGGAAGACGCCAAGGCCGCCGCACCGCCCGATACGAAGGTGGTCGCGGTGACGATGCTGACCAGCCTCGACGCGCCCGACCTTGTGGCGACGGGGGTCTCCGGCACCGCCCACGATCAGGTCGTTCGCCTGGCCGAACTGGCGCGCGCCTCCGGGCTCGACGGCATCGTCTGCTCGGGTGCCGAGGTGGCGGCGGCCAAGGCGGTGTGGCCCAAGGGCTTTTTCGTCGTTCCGGGCGTCCGCCTCCCGGATCACGCCGCCGGGGATCAAAAGCGCGTCACCACGCCGCGCGCCGCGGTGGATGCGGGCGCCTCGATCCTCGTGATCGGCCGCCCCATCACGCACGCGCAAGACCCCGATACCGCCGCCCGCGCGATCGGGGCGACCCTCTGATTCCTCTGCCGCTGGGATAAGGAGCGGAGTCGGAAGGCGCGCCCCCTCCCCCTACCGGCAATCAGGGCCTAGAGAGCCGCCATGACCCTCGCCAAAATCTGTGGCCTCTCGACGCCTTCGACCCTCGATGCAGCCCTGCGTGGCGGCGCCAGCCACGTCGGCTTCGTCTTCTTCGCACCCTCTCCGCGCAACCTGGGGTTCGAACGCGCTGCCGAACTTGCCGCCCGCGTGCCCGACCACATCCGCCGCGTCGGCGTGTTCGTCGATCCGTCCGACGAATTGCTGGAGCGCGCGGCGCCCCACATCGACACGGTACAACTTCACAACACCGCGCCCGCACGCGCAGCCGCCATCCGGGGAAAGCTCGCGTGCGACACCTGGGCGGCGGTCGCGGTACGCACCCGCGCGGATCTGGACGCGGCGCAGACCTATGCGGGCGCCGCCGACCGCATTCTCTATGACGCCAAGACGCCGGAAGGCGCATCGCTCCCCGGCGGAATGGGCATTCGTTTCGACTGGGCTTTGCTCGACGGCTTTCGTCATCCGCTGCCCTGGGCGCTTTCGGGCGGACTCGACCCCGGCAATGTAGCCGAAGCGATCCGCCGCACCGGTGCCGCGCTGGTCGACGTGTCCTCCGGCGTCGAAAGCGCGCCGGGCGTCAAGGATATGGACAAGATCGCCGCCTTCCTTAAAGCCGCGAACCCATGAACGCTCCCAATTCCTTTCGGACGCACCCCCCCCAGGGAGCGAACAGCTTCCGTCAACAACCGGACTCGCGCGGCCATTTCGGCGACTTCGGCGGTCGCTACGTCGCCGAGACGCTGATGCCGCTGGTGCTGGATCTCGACCGCGAATATCGCGCCGCCAAGGCTGATCCCGCCTTCCAGGCCGAGTTCGACGACCTGCTCGAACATTATGTCGGGCGCCCCAGCCCGCTGTATCATGCCGAGCGCCTGAGCGCGGCGCTGCGTGAGAGCGCGCCCGAGGGGATGGGCGCGCAGGTGTGGTTCAAGCGCGACGAACTGAACCATACCGGCGCGCACAAGATCAACAATTGCGTCGGCCAAATCCTGCTCGCGATCCGCATGGGCAAGACCCGGATCATCGCGGAGACCGGCGCGGGCCAGCACGGCGTGGCCACCGCGACGGTCTGCGCGCGCTTCGGCCTGCCCTGCGTCATCTACATGGGCGCGCGCGATATCGAGCGGCAGCAGCCCAACGTATTCCGCATGAAGCTGCTCGGCGCCGAGGTCCGCCCGGTCACCAGCGGCGCCCACACGCTCAAGGATGCGATGAACGAGGGGATGCGCGATTGGGTCGCCAACGTCCACGACACCTTCTACATCATCGGCACCGCCGCCGGCCCGCATCCCTATCCCGAACTCGTCCGCGATTTTCAGAGCGTGATCGGCCGCGAGGCACGCGAACAGATGCTCGCGCGCACCGGTCGCCTGCCCGACCTGCTGGTCGCGGCGATCGGCGGCGGATCGAACGCGATCGGCCTGTTCCATCCGTTCCTCGACGACGCCGACGTCGCGATGCTGGGCGTCGAGGCGGCCGGGCATGGCCTCGACAAGGAACATGCCGCCAGCCTGGCGGGCGGCGCGCCGGGGATCCTGCACGGCAACAAGACCTATCTGCTTCAGGACGAGGACGGCCAGATCACCGAGGCGCATTCGATCTCGGCTGGGCTGGACTATCCCGGCATCGGCCCGGAACACGCGTGGCTGCGCGACATCGGCCGGGTGCAATATGACAGCGCCACCGATGTGGAAGCGCTCGACGCCTTCCAGCTGCTGTGCCGGACGGAAGGCATAATCCCCGCGCTCGAACCTTCGCACGCCATCGCAGCGGTGGCTCGCAAGGCACGGGAAATGCGGCAGGATCAGATCATCCTGGCGAATCTGTGCGGGCGTGGCGACAAGGACATCTTCACCGTGGCCCATGCGCTCGGCGTCGAGATGTGATAAGGGTCGTCCCATGAACGCCTATAATCCCCTCGATTCGATGCGTCGCCTTGAGGCTGCCGGGCTGGAGCGCCGTCAGGCCGAGGCGATTGCCAACGAAATCAACGAGGGCAAGAGCGACCTCGTGACGAGGGAGGATCTGAAACAGCAACTCGACGCAATCGCCGACAAGCTGTTGATAAAGGTCGGGATCATGGTTGCAGCGATCGTTGCTATGGCGTGCTCGATCATGGGCGTTCTGATCTCCGTCAAGTGACCCGCCTTTCCGCAAAATTCGCGCACGCCGCCACGCAGCGTCGCGCCGCCCTCGTCGCCTTCGTCACCGCCGGCGATCCCTCGCCCGCCTGTACCCCCGCGATCCTCGACGCGCTGGTCGCGGGCGGGGCCGACGTGATCGAGCTCGGCATGCCGTTCACCGAGCCGATGGCCGACGGCCCGGCGATCCAGGCCGCCAACATCCGCAGCTTGAACGCCGGCACGACGACCGCCGATATCCTGCTGGTCGCAAAGGGTTTTCGCAGCCGAAATCCGGATGTGCCGCTCGTCCTGATGGGCTATGCCAATCCGATGCTCCGCCGCGGGCCGGAATGGTTCGCGCAAAGCACGGCCGACGCCGGGGTCGACGGCATCATCTGTGTCGATCTCCCGCCCGAGGAAGACGACGCGCTCGGCCCGGCGCTGCGCGCGCATGGCATCGCACCGATCCGGCTCGCCACCCCGACCACCGATGCGGCGCGGCTGCCCGCGGTGCTCGATGGCGCGAGCGGCTTCGTCTATTACGTCTCGGTCGCCGGGATCACCGGGTTGCAACAAGCGCAGCAGGCGTCGATCGATGACGCCGTCTCCCGGCTGAAGGCGGCGACGGACCTGCCGATCGCGGTCGGCTTCGGCATCCGCACGCCAGAACAGGCCGCCGCCGTCGCGCGCGTCGCCGATGGCGTCGTCGTCGGCTCGGCGATCGTCGACATCATCGCCCAGCACGGTGCCGATGCCGCCGAACCGGTTCGACTCTATATCGCAAGTCTCGCCCAAGCCATTGCTGCGGCTAGGAAGGTCCATCCATGAGCTGGCTCAACAGCGTCCGCAACGCGCTCCCCTTCGTCTCCAAGCGCGAGACGCCCGAGAACCTGTGGCACAAGTGCAAGGGCTGCGGGCAGATGGTCTTCACCAAGGAATTGGAGGAGAATGCGTTCGTCTGCCCGAAGTGCGACCACCATGATCGCATCGGACCCAACGAGCGCTTCCGCCAGTTGCTCGATCCCGGCAGCACCGTGATCGTGGCCGCTGCCAAGGTGCCCGAAGACCCGCTGAAGTTCCGCGACACCAAACGCTACGCCGATCGCCTGAAGGCCGCGCGCGCGGATACCGCCGAGCCGGATGCGCTGGTCAACGCGACCGGCACGATCGAGGGCCACCGCGTCGTCGTCGGCGTCCAGGATTTCGCCTTCATGGGCGGTTCGATGGGCCTGGCGGTCGGCGAGGCGTTCGTGCGCGGCGTCGAGACCGCGATCCGCGAACGTTGCCCCTATGTCATCTTCACCGCCAGCGGCGGCGCGCGCATGCAGGAGGGCATCTTCAGCCTCATGCAGATGCCGCGCAGCACCGTCGCGATCCAGATGCTCCACGACGCCGGCCTGCCCTATATCGTGGTGCTGACCGATCCGACCTCGGGCGGGGTGATGGCCGCCTATGCGATGCTCGGCGACGTCCAGATCGCCGAGCCGAAGGCGACGCTTGCCTTCACCGGGCGCCGCGTCATCGAGAGCACGATCCGCGAGAAGCTGCCCGAGGATTTCCAGACCAGCGAATATTATCTCGATCACGGGCTGATCGACATGGTCGTCCATCGCCACGAACTGCGCGCGAGGCTGGCGACGGTGATCGGCTATCTTTGTGGGCAGGATCGGGGCGGGCACAAGCGCGCGGCCTGAGCGCGTGCCCGATCACGCGACGTCGTCCGACGCGGGTGTCCAGGCGCAGCTCGACCGGCTGTGGGCGCTGTCGCCCGGCGCCGACGTGCTCGGGCTGGAACGGATCACGCGCCTGCTCACGCGGCTGGGCAATCCTGAACGTCATCTTCCGCCGGTGTTCCATGTCGCGGGCACCAACGGCAAGGGTTCGACCTGCGCCTTCCTGCGCGGTACGCTGGAGGCGGCGGGCCACCGCGTCCACGTCTATTCCAGCCCCCACCTGGTCCGTTTCAACGAACGTATCCGCCTGGCCGGCACGCTGATCGGCGACCGCGATCTCGCATCTCTGCTCGGCGAGATCCTCGATCAGGCGGACGGCATCGGCGCCAGCTTCTTCGAAGTCACCACCGCCGCCGCTTTCCTGGCTTTCGCGCGCACGCCCGCCGATGCCTGCGTGATCGAGGTCGGGTTGGGCGGCCGGCTCGACGCCACCAACGTCGTCGTCCCGCTGGTCACCGGCATCGCCGCGCTGGGCATCGACCACGAGGCGTTCCTCGGCGACACGCTGGTCGGGATTGCCGGCGAGAAGGCGGGAATCGCCAAGCGCGACGTGCCGCTGGTGACGATGGACTATCCCGCGCCGCTTGCCGATCGGATCGCGCAGGTAGCTGCCGCAGTCGGAGCACCGGTGTTCGCCCGCGGCGCGGCATGGACAAGTTCCGGCGAGGGCGGGCGACTGTCCTTCAACGAATTCGGCTACGCTTACGAAGGCCCCCTGCCCAGCCTCACCGGCGATTATCAGGCCGACAATTTCGCGCTGGCGCTGGCGATGATCCGCCGCCAGCAGGCACTGGTCGTGCCCGATGCCGCGCTGCACGTCGCCGCGGAGACAACCCGCTGGCCCGCCCGCCTGCAACGCCTCGGCGAAGGCCCGCTCGCCAGCCGCTTTGCCGTCCCGCGCGGTATCTGGGTGGACGGCGCGCACAATCCGTCCGCCGCCGGCCCCGTGGCCGCCGCATGGAAGAGCATCGCCGCTGGAAAGCCGACCGCACTCGTCATCGGCATGCTGGCAAACAAGGATGCCGACGCAGTGCTCGCGCTGCTCACCGACGTCGGCGCGCCCTCCCACGTCGTCGCCGTGCCGGTCGCCGGTCACCCGTGCCACACGCCCGAGACGCTCGCCGGAATCGCGCGGAGTCGAGGCGCGCAGGCAAGCACCGCGCCGACACTCGCCGCCGCAATCGACCTCCTCTCGGCCGAACGGAAAGCGGCGTCGGTGCTGATCGCCGGCTCGCTCTACCTCGCAGGAGAGGCACTCGCCGCAAACGCCGAGCCTCCGTCCTAGTTGCTATTGACTTGCAATAACTGACAAGCGATCATGTGGCATCTCATCGGAGCCTGCTGCATGACGCAAGTCTCACCCGTCGCCCTGCTGCCTCATGCGCTGCCCGCCGATCCGGCCGCGCGCATCGCGCTGTTCGCGATTCGGCGAATGGGTGCCCACGGCCTGGCCGACGCGCGCGCCGCGCAAGCCATTTTCTATGCCTTCCGCCGCAACTTCCGCCGTCCGCTCGTCCTGCTGCGTGCGCTGATGGCCGATCTCGCGGCAAGTGCGGCAGGGACGATCGCGATCGCACCATGTTGCTGCGCGCGCATGACCTCGGCCGAGGCCGCCTTGCTGGCGATCCTTGCGCGTGTGGAAACCCAGCCCGATTCAGCGCACGTATTGCTCAGCGACCTCCTCGGCACCCGCCGCACCGACGGCGTACTGGCCAGCGCCGCGGCGGTGGCGACCGCCTTCGCCGACGCAGGGCGCCCGATCAGCTGTTAGCCGCGCCGGGCTGGCGGACACTCTCCACCACGAAGCCACCCCGCCACAGCAGCCACAGCAGCACCATGCCCGGCGTCGCCACGACCATCGTCAGCATCCAGAACCCCGGCCACCCCAGCGCGTCCGCAGCGATGCCGGAGGGCGTGGCCAGCCACGTGCGCCCCACCACCGCCACCGACGACAGCAGCGCGAACTGGGTCGCAGTATAGGCCAGATTGGCGAGGCCGGAGAGATAGACCGCGAACACGGTGAGGCCGATCCCGCTGGTCACCTGCTCCGTCGCCACCGCAATGCCCAGCCACAGCGGCGAATGTCCCTGCATGGCCAGGACAACGAACATGAAATTGCTGAACAGCATCATCAGCCCGGAGACGAACAACGCACGTCCCATGCCGAGCCAGGCCAGGAACGGCGCTGCCACCGCGATACCCGCGATCAGGCCCCAGAAGCCCACCACCTTGTTGATCGCGACGAACTCCATGTCGCTGAAGCCGAGTTCGACGATCATCGGATTGAGCATGCCCTGCCCCATCGCGTCGCCGATCTTATAGAGCATGACGAACAAGAGGATCAGCAACGCGCCCCGGCGGGAGAAGAACTCGCGGAACGGGCCGATGATCGTCTCCCGCAGCCAGGAACCGGGCGCCTGCCGAATGGCGGCGCGCTCGTGCATGCCGCGACCCGCCCAGAGCGCAGCGACCGCGCCCGGCAGAACGCAGAACCCGGTGAAGCCATAGGCGGCCGCCCAGCCCAGCCCTAGCCCGTCGTTGGACGCCAGCGCGATCGTGCCCACCCCCGCCAGGAAGGCGCCGAGGCGATAGCCGAATTGGTTGTTGGCCGTGCCGTGCGGCAGTTCCTCGTCGGAAAGGATCTCGATCCGATAGGCGTCGATCACGATGTCCTGCGTCGCGCCCAGGAAGGCCGTCACGATCGCCCACAGCGCGAACCAGCCGATATGGCGCGCGGGATCGCTCGCGCCCAGCATCCACACGCTGGCAAATAGCAAGGCCTGCACCAGGAACAGCCACGCCCGCCGCTGACCAAAGGCACGCGCCAGGATCGGCAGCCGCACCGTGTCGATCAGCGGCGCCCAGAGAAACTTCAACGTGTACGGGGTCGTCAGGCCGATCGCGAAGCCGATGGTCTTCTTGTCGATGCCGACGCGCGCCAGCCAGAAGGTCATGGTGCCGAGCAGCAGCGCAAGAGGAAAGCCACTCGAAATGCCCAGCAGGAATGCCGCGAGCGGACGTGGCCTGAGATAAGGCCCCATCGTCTCCGCGAACCCCTTGCGCGTCGTCCGGTCCATCCCGCCCCCTCGCTCCAACCAGGGGCGGACCTTAGAACGCGGCGGCGCTATCGCAAAGCGTCGGCTTTATTCGGGCGCTGCGGCGAACAACCGGAACCCATTGGGCAGGCGCTTCGCCGCCGCCTTGCCGTCCATCATCTGCTCGATCGCACCGATCGCACCGATCAGGTCGCGTTGCGCATAGGGTTTGGAAAGGCAGCCGTGCGCCATCTCCGACGCCTCCATCGGGCAGTTGCCGGTGACGAACAGTACCGCCACCCCCGCCGCCTGTGCCGCGCGCGCGACGTCGATGCCCGATCCGTCCGCAAGTTCGACATCGAGCAGCACCATGTCCACGCTCTCGCCGCCGTCGATGACCGCGATCGCGTCCGCAACCCGATCGACGGTGGCGACGATCGTATAGCCCGCATCGGTCAGGCTATGTTCGGTATCGAACGCGACCAGCGGCTCGTCCTCGACGACCAGCAGGCGTTCGATCCGCCGCTTCTTCCTCCCGAACAGCATGCAATTCCCCGGACGACTCGCTCGCGATAACGCGTGTGCAACGAATCGCGTCGCATGAATCGGCTCGGCACGAAAATTTTCGCATACAGGGGCTTTCACCTGTATCGGGTTGTCCGATGACAACCGAAACACGCCCAGAACATCGTATCGCCAAACTCCTCGCGCGTGCCGGCATCGCCTCGCGCCGGGAGATCGAGCGGATGATCGCGGAAGGGCGCGTTTCGCTCGACGGCAAGGTGCTGGATACGCCCGCCACGCTGCTGCGCTCGCTGAACGGGGTGACGGTGGACGGCAATCCCGTCGAGGCGGCGGCGCCCGCACGGCTGTTCGTCTATCACAAGCCACCCGGTCTGCTGGTCACCGAGCGCGATCCCGCCGGGCGACCGACCATCTACGATCGCCTGCCGCAGGATTTGCCCCGCGTCGTACCCGTCGGTCGTCTCGATCTGGCCACCGAGGGCCTGCTGCTGCTCACCACCGACGGCGGATTGAAGCGCACGCTGGAGCTTCCCGCGACCGGTGTCGAGCGGGCCTATCGCGCGCGGGCTTATGGCGAGATCACGCAGGCGATGCTCGAAGACCTGATGCAAGGTGTCGAGATCGAGGGTATCCGCTACGGCCCGATCAACGCCAATCTCGAACGCCGCACCGGTGCCAACGTGTGGATCGAGCTGATCCTGACCGAGGGCAAGAACCGCGAAGTCCGCCGCGTCCTCGAATATCTGGGGCTTCAGGTCTCGCGCCTGATCCGCACGCGCTACGGCCCGTTCATCCTCGGCGATCTGCCCGCCGGCGCGGTCGGCGAAGTCCGCCAGCACGATCTGGTCGCCTTCACCAAAAGCCTAAAGGAGGGCAAGTCGAGCGACGTGCGGGTCGAGGCTGTCGAGCCGCGCACCGCCAGCCGAAGCGCACGGTCGCCGGAAAAACCGTCGAACTCGGACGAGCAAGCACCACGTCGCTCGCCCGCCCACGCTCAAAGGAAGACCCCCAGTCGCCACCCGGGCGAAAACCGGGGTCCATCGTCCTCCCAGGCTCGGATCGCGCGGCCGACGCACGCCGCAACGACGAACGAACGGGCGCCGCGCGCCAATACAGCTGCCGCGCGCGCCGTCCGCTCCGACTCAAGCCCGGCCGCCCCGCCCCGCGCCGGCTTCCGCGCGGCAAAGGCGGCGACCGACGCCCGATCCGCCCGATCCGCCCGATCCGCAACCTTCGCCGAACGATCGCAGCGCACGCGTGCCGAGGACCGCGACGAAACCCCGGCACGCGCCGAGCGCTCCCCCGCCAGGCCCGGCCCGGCGGGCGGCAGAGGCAGGCCCGCGCGCACACCGACTTCAGGCGATGCACCGCTCCGCCAGCGCGACAAGAGCGACGACAGCCGTCCTGGCCGCACCGGCCCGCGCGCGGCACGGCCAGGTCAGGCCGCTCGTCCGGACGCCCGCGGCGGCAGCGCCGGCGGCTGGGTGGATCGCCCTGCGCCCGGTCAGCGCGAAGACCGGCCTCGCGCGGCCCGTCCTGATGCAAAATCCCACGCGGCCGGCCCGCGTTCGGCAAACCCCCGTGGCGCCGACCGCAACGAGCGACCCTCACCGCCGGCCCGCGTACCACGCGGTGACTCGCCCGGCCGCCCGAAGACCGGCGGCTTCCGCTCGAAGCCGGGCCAGCCCCGCCGCCCCGACGGCCCCCCGCGGGGCAAGCGCTGATGCGCGTCATCGCAGGCCAGTGGCGCGGCCGCACCATCGTCGCGCCGAAGGACGACGCCACCCGCCCCACCGCAGACCGCGTGCGCGAGGCGCTGTTCTCGATGCTTACCAGCCGCCTCGGCAGTTTCGAGGAGCTGGCGGTCGCAGACCTGTTCGCCGGCTCGGGCGCGCTCGGGATCGAGGCGCTGTCGCGCGGCGCCGCCTCCTGCCTCTTCGTCGAGCAGGACCGCGCCGCCCTCGACGCCCTACGCGCCAATTTGGCGAAGCTGGAGATCCGCGGCGGCGACGTGCGCGCCGGATCGGTGATGGCACTCCCGCCCGCGGCCAAACCGCTCGACCTGATCCTGATGGACCCGCCCTACGGCACCGGCGCCGGCGTCGTCGCGCTGGACCGGCTGGCGCGCCTGGGTTGGACAGGGCCGCACACGTGGGTCAGCATCGAGACCGCCAAGGCGGAGGAGGTCACGGTCGCCGGCTTCGAAGTCGATGCCACCCGCGTCCACGGCAAGGCTCGGCTTACGCTGCTCCGAGCAACGAGCGAGTCGTAAAGGGGTAGATCCTCCCCCGCCAGGGGGAGGTGGCACGCAAAGCGTGACGGAGGGGGAGGTAAGCGATGCGCCTACAAGGTTCCCCCAACAGCCAACGCAATGCCAAACGCCTCCGCCGCACCATAACCCCGCCGGAGATCGCCCTCTGGCTCGCGCTCCGCAGCAACGAGGCGGGCCTACGTTTCCGCAAGCAATACCCCGCAGGCGAGTACGTCCTCGATTTCTACTGCGCGCCCGCACGCCTCGCGGTCGAAGTCGACGGCGAAGCACACGAACGCGGCGATCGCCCCGCACGCGATGCGAACCGCGACGCGTGGCTCCGCTCGCAAGGCGTTAGCATCGTCCGCTACTCGGCCAAGCAGGTGCTGACCAACTTGGAAGGCGTACTGCGCCAGATAATCGCGATCACGGTCGAGCGTCGGCGCACTCTCGAAGCGCATCGCCAACCTCCCCCTCCGTCGCCTCCGGCGCCACCTCCCCCTGGCGGGGGAGGATAGAAGGGCCGGGGATGGCGGCTGGCTATTTTTGATGCTGATCGAAGCGGAGGGCGACGGTTCGATCCTCCCCCGCAAGGGGAGGTGGCCGCCGCAGGCGGTCGGAGGGGGAGGACTCCCGAAACTACGTTAGTCCTTCCTCCCCTCCGTCATGCTGCGCATGCCACCTCCCTCTAGCGGGGGAGGATGAAGGTCTGCCGATGATGGACTGCGGACGTTCCGGTCAGTCGCGCGGCAGCTTCTCGGCGATGCGCTCGAACTCGTGAGCTGTGAAACCCGTCAAGGTCGGCATCTCCCAATCGAAGAACTGTTTGTTCGAAATCGCATGAAGGATCAGGCTTCGGACGCCTACAAGTTCACCGCACGACAGATTAGTGCTTGGAACTATGCCAAGTGCTGCTTCGACAAGTCGATCTGCCAACGGCTCTATGCTCGCCGAAGTTATTACAATCTCCCCGTCGCGCTCAAGTTGGCTTAAAGCGATAGCGATCACCCGGCTCAACCGTTCGTCGGTCACGCTTCTAACTCCAGCTGATAGCCCATGATGGCGCAGGGCCGCAGTGTCCGTAAATGGCCGTTTGCTTCCATTATGCTCCCCCGCTTCATGGCCCTTCGATTGCATTTACCTTCGTGCTCCCCCGCCCCCGCATCGCCACCAAGGCCACCAAACTCAACCCCGCCGCCCCACTCAAATACCACCCCACCGCCGCCAGCCCGTGCTCCATCGCCAGCCCCTGCGCGACGAGCGGGGTCAGCCCGCCGCCGATCACCCCGGCGACGTTGAACGCGATCGACGCGCCGGTGTAGCGCACCCGCGGCGGAAACAGCCCCGGCAGCCACGCGCCGAGCGGCCCATAAACGAAGCCCATCGCGAACAACGTCAGCGCCAGAAAGGCGAACGCCCCGCCCGCCCCTGCGGCCATCAGCGGCGCGATGGTGAAGCCGACCGCGATGGTCGCCACGCATCCGCCCGCCAGCACCCGCCGCTCGTCCCAACGCGTGTCGGCGAGCCAGGCGGCGATCCATATGCCGGCCGCCATGAACAGGATCGCGCCGAGCTGCATCAGCAGGAAATTCTGCATCGTGAAGCCCAGCGTCTTCGTGCCATAGCCCAGCAGGAACGCGGTCCCGACATAATAAGCCGCAAAGCAGGCGATCGCGCCGATCGTGCCGGTCAGCGTGGCACCCAGGTGGCGGCGCAGCAGCTCGGCGATCGGCACCGCGGGCGGCGGCGCCTCGCTGAGTGCTGCCGCGAACTCCGGGGTTTCGGTCAGCTTGAGCCGGATCCACAATCCAACGACGACCAGCAAGGCACTGACCGCGAACGGGATGCGCCAGCCCCAGTCGCGAAACTCGCCCGGCGTCAGCCACACGCCCAGCAGCAGGAACAGGCCATTGGCGGCGATGAACCCCGCCGGAGCGCCCAGTTGCGGGGCGGAGCCGTAGCGCGCGCGCCATCCCGGCGGCGCATGCTCGACCGCAAGCAACGCCGCCCCGCCCCATTCGCCGCCCAGTCCGAACCCTTGCCCGAAGCGCAGCACGCACAAGGCGACGGGCGCCGCCCAACCCGCCTGCGCATAGGTCGGCAGGATCGCGACCAGCGTGGTCGAGATGCCCATGACCAGCAGCGAGGCGACCAGAGTAGATTTGCGCCCGACGCGATCGCCGAAATGCCCGAACATCACGCTCCCCACCGGCCGCGCGAAGAACGCCACCGCCAGCGTCGCGAACGCCGCCAGCTGCTGCGCACCGGGCGCACCCTTGGGAAAGAACAGGTCGCCGAACACCAGCGCCGCGGCCGTTGCATAGACGTAGAAGTCGTAGAATTCGATGGTCGTGCCCACGAAGCTGGCGGCCAGGACGCGGCGGGGAGAGGCGGGTGACGTCATAGCACCACTCCTATGCCGCTCAGCCGCCCCGCGCCAGCACCGCGGCCATCTGCGGCACAACCGCCTGCAAGCCCTTGATCGGCCGCATCATCACCGTGAATTCGGTAATCAGCCCCGCCTCGTTCCAGGCGATCATGTCGATCCCGTGCACCGCGACGCCGTCCAGATCGAGCGCGAATTCCAGCACCGCCGACCGCTCGCCATGCCATTCGCCCCGATATTCGAACGACGGCCCCCCCAGCACCTCGGCCGCGGCGAGCAGGTATTTCAGCGTCACCGCCTTGCCCACCTGCGGCGTGTGGACCGCGGGCGATCGGAACACCACGTCCTCGGCCAGCAACGCACTCAGCGCAGCCTCGCTCGGCGCCGCCAGATAGGCGTGCCACGCCGCTACCGTATCGGCGACATGCCCGGCCGCTTCGACAGCCGCCAGTTCATGCCCGTCGGGATCGCGAAAATGGAAGCGCCGGCTACCGGGAAAGGCAAAGGCAGGCTTGGTCACGACGCCCCCCGCCGCCTCGACCGCGGCCAGTGCCGCTTCAAGATCATCGACGTCGATCACCGGCAGCGCAGCACTGGTCCGCTCGGCAGCATCCGCCTGGAAACCGATGTCGGTGTCTCCGCTCGTGGTCGCCGCATAATCGGGTCCGAAGTCCACGAACGACCAGCCGAACGCCGCCGCATAAAAGGCTTTTGCCCGTGCCGTATCCGCCACCGGCAGTTCCAGATAGTTCAGCCGCGCCATCGTCGCCTCCCCCGTCACGCCGCTTGCCGCGGCCGTCGCCGTTCCCTACCTGTTCGGCGGTGACCGTACCAGCCCCAACCCCGACCGCCCCCGCAAACCGCGCGCCGACGCGCGCCGAAGACCCGCCATACCTGCGCGGCCTGAACCCGCCCCAGCGCGAGGCGGTGCTGACCACCGACGGCCCCGTGCTGATGCTCGCGGGGGCGGGCACCGGCAAGACCGCGGCGCTCACCGCGCGGCTTGCGCACCTGCTGTTCACCCGCAAGGCCTACCCCTCCGAAATCCTCAGCGTCACCTTCACCAACAAGGCCGCACGCGAGATGCGCGAGCGCGTCGGACGGCTCGTCGGCGATGCGGTGGAGGGCATGCCCTGGCTCGGCACCTTCCACGCGATCGGCGCCAAGATGCTGCGCCGCCACGCCGAACTGGTCGGGCTGCAATCCAATTTCACCATCCTCGACACCGACGACCAGCTGCGCCTGCTCAAGCAGCTCGTGCTGGCGGCGGATATAGACGAGAAGCGCTTTCCCGCGCGCTCGCTCGCCGGCCTGATCGACGAGTGGAAGAACAAGGGCCTGACCCCGCGCGAGATCGACGCGGGCGAGAGCGAGCGCTTTGCCAATGGCCGCGGCGGCGAATTGTACGAGCAATATCAGGCGCGGCTGAAGGCGGTGAACGCCTGCGACTTCGGCGATCTGCTGCTCCACATGCTGGTGATCCTGAAAACCCACCGCGACGTCCTCGAACTCTATCAGCAGCGTTTCCGCTACATCATGGTGGACGAATATCAGGACACCAACAGCGTCCAGTATCTCTGGCTCCGCCTGCTCGCGCAGGAGCGCCGCAACATCGCCTGCGTGGGCGACGACGACCAGTCGATCTATTCCTGGCGCGGTGCGCAGGTGGAAAACATCCTGAAGTTCGAAAAGGATTTTCCGGGCGCCAAGGTCATCCGCCTGGAACAGAATTACCGCTCCACCCCCCATATCCTAGGCGCGGCGGGCGGCGTCATCGCGCACAATACCGGGCGCCTGGGCAAGCAACTCTGGACCGAACTGGACGCGGGCGAGAAGGTCCGCGTGATCGGCGTGTGGGACGGGCCGGAGGAGGCACGCCGCGTCGGCGAGGAGATCGAGCGCTGCACCCGCGCCGGCAAGACCCTCGACGACGCCGCCATCCTCGTCCGCGCGCAGCACCAGACCCGCGAGTTCGAGGATCGCTTCATCGCGATCGGCATGCCCTATCGCATCGTCGGCGGCGCGCGCTTCTACGAACGGATGGAGATTCGCGACGCGCTCGCCTATCTGCGCGTCGTCAACCAGCCCGCCGACGATCTGGCCTTCGAACGCATCGTCAACGTGCCCAAGCGGGGCCTGGGCGACAAGGCCGTGGCCAAGGTCCACCAGCTCGCCCGCGCGCTCGGCGTGCCGCTGACCACCGCCGCCGCGCGCATCCTCGACAGCGACGAACTGACCCCGCAGGCGCGACGCGCGCTCGGCAATCTGGTCGGCGACATCGCCCGCTGGCGCGACATGGCGCGCGACCTGCCCCACGCCGAACTCGCCCGCCAGCTGCTCGACGAAAGCGGCTATACCGCGATGTGGCAGGCCGAGAAGTCGGCGGAGGCCGCCGGACGCCTGGAAAACCTCTCCGAACTCGTCCGCGCGATGGAGGAATATGAATCGCTCGGCGCATTCCTCGAACACGTCAGCCTCGTCATGGACACCGAAGGCGGCCGCAACGATCCGCAGGTGACGATCATGACGATCCATGCCGCCAAGGGGCTGGAATTCGACACCGTGTTCCTCGTCGGCTGGGAGGAAGGCCTGTTCCCCTCGCAGCGCGCGATGGACGAAGGCGGCACGCGCAGCCTCGAGGAGGAACGCCGCCTCGCCTATGTCGCGATCACCCGCGCACGCCGGCTCGCAATCATCCTCCACGCCAGCAACCGCCGCATCTACGGCCAATGGACGTCCAGCATCCCCAGCCGCTTCGTCGGCGAACTGCCGCCCGAGCATATCGAGGCGGAGACCACGATGTCCGGCGGCGCATCGCTCTGGCAGGCCAATTGGAGCGAACGCGCGGACCCCTTCGCCGACGTCACCCGCGGCAGCGGTCGAGGCCCAGGCTGGCAGCGCGCGGTCACCGCCGCCTCGGGATACACCACCACCCCGTCGCGCGTCGTCGAAAGCCGCGCAAGCGCCGTCAGCCTGGGCAACAAGGGCCGCAGCGACGTGACGGTCGGCATGCGCGTGTTCCACCAGAAATTCGGCAACGGCGTGATCGCGGAGATCGAGGGCAACAAGCTGGAGATCGACTTCGACGCCGCGGGGCGCAAGCGAGTGATGGATAGTTTTGTCAGTGTGAGCGAGTGAAGACGACCCGCTACTTCGACGAGCAGGTACTGCGAAAGCGACCATATCTGCGTGCGGAATGGATCGAGGCAACCCTCACCCACCCCGCGCACCGGATCGATCAACCCGACGGTCGCATCCGGCTATGGCGGCGCGTTGAGTTGGAGGACGGCAAAGCGTATATGCTCCGTGTCGTGACGCTGGCGGACGGCGAAACCGTCCACAACGCCTTCTTCGACCGGGACGCAAAGGAGGCCGAAGGATGAAGCTGCACTATTACCCCGAGACGGACAGCCTCTATATCGAACTGTCCGCCTCGCCGAGCAGTGAAACGCGGGCTATCAGCGATACGGTGAACGTCGACTTCGATGAAGACGGCGGTGTCATCGGCATTGACATTGACCACGCGTCTGAACGGATTGACCTTGCCACCTTGGAGACTTCCGCCCTGCCATACGAAGGTCTGCGCGCAGCGTAGAGCACAACAACTGGCCACGTCATCCTTGTCGAGCAAGGACAAAAGTGCCCTCGTCTTCGTCAAGCTCGACCACGCGCATCTTGAGGTCAGGATGCGGGAAGCACCGCAGGATGGAACGTGGAGACACCTGCTTGTCTCACGCCTGTGCAAGGATGACGCGGACCTCCCCATCTAGAGCGCGATGACTTGATACCGATCCGTTCGTCCTGAGGAGCCGCTGAGCGAAGTCGAAGCGGCGTCTCGAAGGACAGGTGAGACCCACTGTCCTTCGAGACGGGCCTTCGCCTGCGCTCAGTCCCTCCTCAGGACGAA
>NZ_DASVTL010000110.1:0-25065 GCF_036387595.1 Sphingomonas sp. | reverse complement strand
TTCGTCCTGAGGAGGGACTGAGCGCAGGCGAAGGCCCGTCTCGAAGGACAGTGGGTCTCACCTGTCCTTCGAGACGCCGCTTCGACTTCGCTCAGCGGCTCCTCAGGACGAACGGATCGGTATCAAGTCATCGCGCTCTAGGGGGCCGCCAATCGGCCTGCGAACGGAACGCGCGCCCTTCTCGGCGCGTCCCTCCCGCGCCGCGAGGTGAACGACCGCGCTTGGGAATCGCGGCCACGCGACGTTACTGCTCGCGGACTTGCCCGCCTGCGCCTCTTCCCTGTCGTTCCGTGACGCTGGTGCGTCCGCCCGACTGGCGCTCGCTGCGCGGCTGGGGTGGCGCGCTGGTCCGGTCGCCGCGATAGCCCTCGCTGCGCGTGCCGGGGGTGTTGCGGTAATATTCCCCCGCCGATGTACCCCGCTCGCCGCGTCCACCGCGATACCCTTGCGCGCCCGGGGTCACCTGGCCCGGCGTACCGGCGGCATAGCCGTTGCCGTCGCCGCTACGGTCGCCGCCGCGCCGATTGCCTCTCGCACGATCGCTGTCCGGTCGGCCACGGCCCTGCCACTGGTTGCCGCCACCATCGCCGCGCCAGCCGTCGGTGCGCCCATTACGGCGATCGAAGCCATTCCACGAACCCTGGCCGTTCCAGTCGCGGCCGCGGTAGCGCTGCTGCTGGCTCCAATAGCGCTGCTGTGCATTGTTCCAGCGATACGGGCGACGGTTGCTGTCGAACACGTACACGCCGGTGCCGGGATAATAATAATCGCCGTACCAGCCGAAATACGACGGCGCGTAGCCACCGTAGGCGCCATAGCCGCCGCCGTATCCCGCATCGTAATAGGGATCGCCGTAATAGCCGTCGCCGTAGCCGCCGTTATAACCGACCGCCAGGCCGCTATAGCCGTAACCGTCCGTGCAGGCGCCAAGCCCGAGGGCGAGAACGATCGCGGCGCCGAGGCCGCCGATGCGCGTGGGAGTCATAGGGGTCGCTCCGATACTCTGGGCGCAGCGGATACGCGCTGCTGCTCGTCGTAGAACGAGGGCGACCCGTCCCGGTTCCGCGAGCGGGCTTCCTCGACGCGAGCGGGGTGGCACCGGGACGACCGACGGAGTGCTGCGCCGTCAGTCGCCGCAAAACTGCGCATTGTAGCGCGGTTGGCTGGGCTGGCCGGGCTTGCGCGCCTCGTGCGGTGTTTGCCGAACGTGCGCGCGGCGACCTAGTGCTTCACCCCGCGCCAGACGTTCTGATACGCGCCCCAGGCCAGGAAGCAGAAGATCAGAAGGAAGATCACCGCCGCCAGTCCCGCGCCATGACGCGCCTCCAGGTTCGGCTCTGCGGTCCAGGTCAGGAAGGCGGCGACATCACGCGCCATCTGGTCGGGCGTAGCCTTCGTTCCGTCCGTATAGGCCACCTGGCCCTCCGCGCCCAACGGCGGCGGCATCGCGATGTTGAGGTTCGCGAAATACGGATTGTAGTGGAGGCCCTCGGGGGTCTTGGCGTCGCGGAACTTCTTCAGGAGCTCGGCCGGCTGGTTCTGATACCCCGTCAGCAAGGCGTGGACGTAGTTGCTGCCGTCCTCGCGCGCCTTGGTCATCAGCGACAGATCTGGCGGCAGCGCATTGTTGTTGGCGGCGCGTGCGGCGACCTCGTTGGCATATGGCGACGGGAAACGATCCGATGCCACGTTCTTGCGGGTCGCGGCCTCGCCGGTCTCCTCGTTGATGCTCGGCTGCTCGATCACCCACTGGTTGGCGATCGCCTTAACCTCCGCCTCCGAATAGCCGATCTGCTGGAGATCGCGGAACGAGACGTATTTCAGGCTGTGGCAGGCCGCGCAGACCTCCTTGTAGACCTGCAGCCCGCGCTGGAGCTGGCGGCGGTCGAACTTGCCGAAGAAGCCGTTGGAGGCCAGCCCGATGTTCTCGGGATGCTTGCGGAACTCGTGTTCCGCGGTCGGCGGCGCCGGATCGGTGATCGCGGTCGATACCGTGCCGAACAGCGCGATCGCCAGCACGCCGACGAAGGCGAGACCGATCAGATAGGAAATTGCACGAACCATGTCTTTATTCCGTTCCCAGGCTCAGTGCGCCATTGCGGTCTGCGCGGGGCTGGTGCCGCCGTGCTTGGCCAGGACCGCCTCGGTGATCGAATTGGGCAGCGGGCGCGGGCGTTCCGAACGCGCGACCAGCGGCAGGATGATGAGGAAATGCGCGAAATAATAGGCCGAGGCGATCTGCCCCAGGATCACGTTGCGCGCATTGGCCTCCGCGCCGCCGACATAGCCCAGCAGGATCACGTCGAAGAGCAGCACGATCAGGAACAGCCGGTATTTCGGGCGATAGTTCGCCGAGCGCACCGGCGAACTGTCCAGCCAGGGCAGGAAGAACAGCAGCAGGATCGACCCAAACATCGCCAATACGCCCCACAGCTTGGCCGGCAGGATGAAGTCCGCGGTGAAGCTCTTGAGGATCGCGTAGAAGGGCAGGAAATACCATTCGGGCACGATATGCGCCGGCGTCGAGAGCGGGTTCGCCTCGATATAATTGTCCGGGTGACCGAGCAGATTGGGCGAGAAGAAGATCAGAGCCGCGAAGATCAGCATGAACACGCCCACGCCCACCGCGTCCTTGGCGGTGTAATAGGGATGGAACGGCACGGTATCCTGCTCGCCCTTCACGCTGACGCCGGTCGGATTGCCCGAACCCGGAATGTGCAGCGCCCAGATGTGCATGATGATGACGCCCATCGTCACGAACGGCAGCAGATAATGGAGCGAGAAGAAGCGGTTCAGCGCGGCATTGTCGGGCGCGAAGCCGCCGAGCAGCCAGACGCGGATGCTCTCGCCGACCAGCGGGATGGCCGAGAAGAAGCCGGTGATGACCTGCGCCCCCCAGAAGCTCATCTGGCCCCAAGGAAGGACGTAGCCCATGAAGGCGGTCGCCATCATCAGCAGGAAGATTACGACGCCGAGCAGCCACACCATCTCGCGCGGCGCCTTGTACGATCCGTAATAGAGGCCGCGGCCGATGTGGATATAGACGACCGCCAGGAACATCGACGCGCCGTTCGCGTGCGCATAGCGCAGGAACCAGCCCGCATTGACGTCGCGCATGATGCTCTCGACCGACCCGAAGGCGACCTGGCCGTTGGCGGCGAAGTGCATCGCCAGCACGATGCCGGTGACGATCTGCAAGGTCAGCGCCATGCCGGCGAGCACGCCGAAGTTCCAGAAATAGTTGAGGTTGCGCGGCACCGGATAGCCGGCGCCAACCGCATTGTAGACGAGGCGCGGCAACGGCAGCTTTTCGTCGAGCCACCGCATCAGCGGCTGCTTCGGCTCGTAGTGCTTGGCCCAGGGAAAGCTCATCTTGGCTGCCTTTTAACCGACCGTCACGGCGGTGTCGGAGTTGAACGTATATTCCGGAACCGCAAGGTTCGTCGGCGCCGGCCCCTGCCGGATGCGCCCCGCGGTGTCGTAGGCCGAACCGTGGCACGGGCAGAAATAGCCGCCGAACGGCCCCTTGTTCTCGCCCTCGCCCGCGCCCAGCGGCACGCATCCCAGATGCGTGCACACGCCCAGCGTGATGAGCCAATTGGCCTTGCCCGGCTTGGTACGCTCTTCCAGGCTCTGCGGGTCGCGCAGGGTGTTCACCGGCACGGCATTGGCAGCGGCGATCTCGGCCGGCGTCAGGTTGCGCACGAACAGCGGCTGCTTGCGGAAACTGGTCTTCACGGCCTGGCCCGGCGCGATCTTCGACAGGTCGATCTCGGTCGTCGATTGCGCCAGCACGTCGGCGCTGGGGTTCATCTGGTTCACCAGCGGCAGCACGATGACCGCGGCGCCCACACCCGCAAAGGCGACGGTGGCGATGTTGATGAAGTCGCGACGACGGGGATCGTGGTCGTCCTCATGGAACGGCGCGGCCGACTCACCGGGGGGAACCATGTCTGCGTCAGTCGCCATTCACCTGAACCCGTTACCTTTTGGGGAGCCTTGCGGCGAACCCGTCGCGATCCGCCGCGACGACCTGCCATTCGACGCCTTCCGGTCCCGCGAAAGGCTGCGGCCTGATAGACGCGAGGACGCCGCTTTGCCAACAGCATTTTGCCGTCGGGCCGCAACGGGTGCATGAGGCCGCGATGCGCGTCGCCCTGTTCCAACCCGACATCGCCGGCAACGTCGGCACCATCCTGCGCACCGCGGCCTGCTTCGGGGTTGCGGTGGACGTGATCGAACCCGCCGGCTTTCCCTGGAGCAGCCGATCGCTGGCGCGGGCGGGTATGGATTATGCCGCCCAGGTCGAAGTGGCGCGGCACGCCGATTGGGCGGCGTTTCGGCAGGCGACCGCGGGGCGGCTGGTGCTGCTGACCACGACGGGGGCGATCGACCTGCCGGATGCGCGGTTCGAGGAGGACGACGTGCTGGTGCTCGGGTCGGAAGGCGCAGGCGTGCCGGCTTACGTCCACGACACCGCCGACCTGCGCGTGCGCGTGCCGATGCGCGCCGGGTTGCGCTCGCTCAACGTGGCGGCATCGGCGGCGATCGTGATGGCGGAGGCGATGCGGCAGACGGGATGGCAGCTTTGATCCTCTCCCGCACGGCAGGGGCAATCGCATATTGAACGGCTCCATTCGGCCCAGCCTGGCGACGAAGTTCGCGCAGCGAGAAGAAAAGAGTGTTCACGCGGAGGCGCGGAGGGCGCAGAGGTGTTTCGCTTCGGGGCAGCGTCTGGCATCGGCAATGGCGCTCCAAGTCGAGGGCAGCCTTGCTGCGCGTTAGGCTCGACGCGAGCGCGGCGCCTCCGCGCCTCCGCGCCTCCGCGTGAAACACTCTTCTTCGTCATTCTGCTGATTGTCGGCTGGTCATGTGCGGCCCCCCTCCCCGTGCCAGGGAGGATCGTCTAGGGACAATTCCATGTCTCCCCTCGACCCCCAGCAAGCCGCCGCGCGCACTTGGTTCGAATCGCTGCGCGACCGTATCTGCGCCGCGTTCGAGGCGATCGAGCGCGAGGGCGGATCGGATGCGGCGTTCGATTATGTCGCGTGGGACCGCGTCGATCCCTCGGGCGAACCTGGCGGCGGCGGCGTGCGTGGGGTGATGAAGGGGCGTGTGTTCGAGAAGGTTGGGGTCAACGTCTCGACCGTGGGCGGCACGTTCGAGGGCGATTTCGCCCGCTCCATACACGGCGCCGGCGAAGACCCGCGCTTCTTCGCAACCGGGATCAGCCTGGTCGCGCACATGGCCAACCCGCACGTGCCCGCCGTCCACATGAATTGCCGGTTCCTGGTCACCACGAAGCGCTGGTTCGGCGGCGGCGCGGACCTGAACCCGCCGCTGCCCGTCGCCGGCGACACAGACGATTTTCACGCGACGATGCAGGCCGCATGCGATGCTCATGACCCTGCCTACTACCCGCGCTTCCGGAAATGGGCGGACGAGTATTTCTACATCCCCCACCGCAGCGTCCACCGCGGCGTGGGCGGCATCTTCTTCGACCATCTGGAGGGCGGATTCGACACCGACTTCGCCTTCGTGCGCGATGTCGGGGAGGCGTTCCTCGACGTCTATCCGCGGATCGTGCGCGCGCGGATGAACGATGCTTTCGACACCGACGATGTGGCCAAGATGCGCGCGTGGCGCGGGCGCTATGCCGAGTTCAACCTGGTGTACGATCGTGGCACGCTGTTCGGACTGAAAACGGGGGGCAACATCGACGCGATACTGATGAGCCTGCCGCCCGTCGCGACGTGGGACTGACATGGCGGGACTGATCCCCGTGGCCGACGGCGACGTAGCGACGGTGGTGACGTCGCTGGAAATGACGCGCCGGCCGCCGCTCCGGCCCCTGCCCCCCTCGCCGCTGCGGATGATCGCCTGGGAGCGGGCGGCGCCCGAGCGCTACCGCACGCTGTTCCGCCGTGTGGGTGCGCCGTGGCTGTGGTTTTCGCGGCTGGCGCTCGACGATGCGGCGCTGGTGCGGATCGTTCACGATCCGGGCGTCGCGGTGTTCGCGGTGGTGGACCGGGCTGGGGTGGAACTCGGCATGGTGGAACTGGATTTCCGCGGCCCCGGCGCGTGCGCCATCGCCTATTTCGGGCTGGTGCCCGAACTCGCCGGGCGTGGGCACGGTCGGTGGCTCATGGCCGAGACGCTCGCCCGGTGCTGGATCAAGGGCATCGCGCGGGTGCGGGTGAACACGTGCACGCTGGACCACCCGTCCGCGCTGGGATTCTATCGCGCGCAAGGGTTTCAGGCGGTGGCGCGGACGTTGGAGACTTTCCCCGATCCGCGCGCGTCGGGGCTGCTCCCCGCCGACGCAGCGCCGCAAATCCCCTATCTCACCAGCCGCCGGTAGAGCACGACCTCGACCAGCGCGAGCGCGAGCGCGGCGGCCCAGGCGGCTGCCGCCGCCACCGCGTCGATCATCGCCAGCAGCACGGGGTTGGAGAACGCCCCCGCGCGCACCGCCTGCTCGATCGTCACCGCGATCGTGCCGAGCGCCTGACCACCGACCATGATCGCCCCGACCAGCAGCGCGATCTGCAATCCGTGGCCCTGGGTCAGCCGCCAGCTGCGCACCACCGCGGCCACTGCGCCGGTCCGGCGATCGCCGGTGATGATCGGCCCGACCAGGGCGGTGCGCGCCAGCACGTACACCAGCGCGGGAATCGCGACGAGGGGCGCGAGCGGCACCGACAGCGCCAGGAGCAGAGCCGCAGCGCACGGGATCATCACGACCGCACTCGCCAGCAGCAAGCGCGGGAAAAGCAGGAGCGCGCGCGCCAGTGCCCCACCCGCGGTGCGCGGCGGCAGCGCATAGAGCGACACGATCGCCAGCGCGCCGAACTGGCCGATCGCCGCCACCGCGACATACCAGGCGCCATAGCTCGCGATCCACGGCTCCAGCGCCTTGCCCCATGTCTCCACGGTCGCGCCCGGTGCGCTCGCGGGCATCGGCGGGATCAGCAGCAGCACGGCATATTGCGGCAGGAAGATCAGCAGCCCCGACAGCGGCCAGAGGATCGCCCGGTCTGCTCGCCACAATGCGCGCGCGTGGCGCAGGGATGCCGCAAGATCGAGCGTCATGCGAAGACCGCGGCCACCCCGCGCTGGGTCAGCGCGACGTAAAGCTGGGCTGTGAAGGCAGTGGAGATCACCGAGAAGATCGTCGTCACCACCCCAGCGACCGCTGCGGCCAGGAAGGCGACCGTCGCAATGCTGTCGAGCAGCAGGCCGAAGACGGCGCCGGTGATGAACTGCGCCGCGCTGACCGCGATCAGGACGACGATGACGTAGAGCAGGATCACGCCGACGATCCGCCAGGTGAGCCCGCGCGTGAGCTGCCACGATCGCCGGAAAGCGCGGAGGCCGACGCGCTCGTTCAACACCACCGCACTGGTCAGCACGAGCCGCGCCAGGACGAAGATCGACGCGCCCAGCAGAACCACCAGATAGGCCAGGACGAACGCCACCGTTCCCCCGCCCAGGTCGGGCAGCGCGCCCGTCATCGACATCGCGGAAAGGTCCAGACCCGACAAGCCGACCGCGACGACCGGTGGCACGAACAGCGCCACCGCGACCAGCACCGCGACGATGGTAACGGCCAGCGCGGCGGGGAAGCGCGCGGTCGCCTGCGCGAACGCTTGCGATCGCGTCGTCGCCGGACCGGTCGCGACCGCGATCAGGGCAAGCTGCCCCCAGATCGCCACCAGCATCGCGACGATCGCCAGAATGCCGCCGAGCGCCAGGAAGCCGGTCGAGCCGGGCGTCGCCAAGACCGGAACCGCGTCACGCACCACCCCCGGCAGGAACAGCGCCAGCGCGGCGATACTCGCCAGCACCCCGGCACGACCGCGCACGACGTCCATCGCGCGATCCCAGATATTGCTCATCGTAACCATGGCCACCCCTCCGTGAACCGGCACCTAGCCCAGCCGCCCCCGCCTTGCCAGCACGACCGCGTTGCGCGAAACCCAGGCGCGTGACGATCCCGATCGAAATCGAATGGCGCTGCCAGGCCACGCTGGTGGACTATCCGGATGCGCTCGCCGCGATGGAAGCCCGCGCGGCGGCGGTGCTGAGCGGCGACGCGCGCGAGTTGATCTGGCTGCTGGAGCATCCGCCGCTCTACACCGCGGGCACCAGCGCCGTGCCCGCCGAACTGGTCGATGCGCGCTTTCCGGTCTTCGCCAGCGGGCGCGGCGGGCGTTATACCTATCACGGGCCGGGCCAGCGCGTGGGCTATCTGGTGCTCGATCTGGCGCGCCGCGGCAAGGACGTGCGCGCCTATGTCCACGCGCTCGAAGGCTGGGTGATCGCGGCTCTGGCCCAGCTCGGCATATCGGCATTTCGCGCCGAGGGCCGGGTCGGCATTTGGACGATGGACGCGGGCGCGGAGGCCAAGATCGGCGCGATCGGGGTGCGGGTGCGGCGCTGGGTGACGCTGCACGGCTTTGCCGTCAACGTCGCGCCCGATCTGACCCATTTCAGCGGCATCGTGCCCTGCGGCCTGCCCGATTTTGCGGTCACCAGCATCGCACGGCTGACCGGCGAGGGCGATCTTGCCGCGCTGGATGCGGCGTTGGCGGCCACCGCGCCGACATTCCTGCAAACTCTTTCTTGGCCTCCGAAAAACGAGGCTTGAGGCGGCACGGCGAGTCGTTTAATGTCCACGTTGATTTGGGGCTTTAAACCGGACCATGAAGGTCCTTTCCAAATCCTCTATCTAGGGAGCTTCCGATGCGTGCACTGATTTCCAAGGTTCTGACCGGTTCGATGATCGCCGGCGCCGCACTGGCCGTTTCGGCTTGCGGTCCCAAGACCGAGACCACGACCGAGAACACGATGGTCACCGACATGAACACCACCGACGGCACCATGACCGACAACATGACCGCCGTTGACGGCGCGTCGAACGACGGCATGATGGCCAACGATGGCATGATGGCTGGCAACGACACCATGATGATGTCGAACACCACGACCACCACGAACGCGATGTAATCGCATCGGAACATCCGACCGGCCATGCCGGCAGGATGTTTCGCGGCTTAGGGTCGCCCGGGCGTTGGGCCGGCAGAGTTCGCTTTGCCGGAACCCGCGACCGGGCGGCCCTTTTTCGTTCCTGGATTCCGGCAGGCTCCCGGCGCGGTCCACCGGCCGCTTCGTCGCATCATGGTTAAAAATGACTTGGGCGCGAGTCGAAAAGCACGTAGAATCACTGGCCTGTGCATGAGGGACGGTCGATGAGGGTTTTGCGTAACACGGTGTGTGGGGCCGCGCTTGTCGGCGCGATGACGGCGGCGGTGCCGGCCGCGGGCCAGTTCTTTCTACAGCCCAAGAACATGGCCGGCGAGCCGGTGAAGGGCGACGAGCCTGGAATAGCGATCCTGCTGCCTGGGGCCACATCCGCGGAGCGGCGCGCGGGACTGGTCTGGACGATGCGCGCCGCGCTCAACGTCGCGGCGCTGCAATGCCAGTTCGAACCGACGTTGCTGACGGTCGGCCATTACAACTCCATTCTGCTCGATCACGGGCCGGAGTTGAAGAACGCCTTCGACACGCTCGCCAGATATTACGTGCGCACGTCCAAGACCAAGGCGATCGGGCAGTCGGCGCTGGATCAATACGGCACGCGCACCTATTCCGCCTTCGCGACCGTCGCGGCACAGCGCAATTTCTGCGAAACCGCGCACATGATCGGGCGCGATGCGGTGTTCACCCCGCGCGGCAAGTTCGGCGAACTGGCCGAAGCGCGGATGCGCGAATTGCGCAACAGCCTGACGCCTTATGGCGAGCAACTGTTCCCCCGCTACATGGCGCTCAGCCCGGCACCGACCCCGATGCCGCGGCTGGAGTCGATTTGCTGGAACAAGAAGGGCCAGTGGGTATCCAAGAAGTGCGGCGCGATGAACTGGCCACCTGCGGGCGTGGGCATGGCAGCGCGCTAGAGTCGTTCGCGACCAAGTTGATAGCCGATAGCCCCTCCCCTTCAGGGGAGGGGTTGGGGTGGGGCAGTGCCGCAAGCGCATTGCTCGCGGATATGCCCCACCCCCAGCCCCTCCCCTGAAGGGGAGGGGAGAGCAAACATGGTCTCGAACGACCCTACCCCCTATTCTCCCGCCGCGCTCACCGTATTCCGAGCATCTTGTGAGTCTGGAGCGTCAGCCGCCACCAGGGGCGCGCCATGACCACGGCCATCGCCGCCTGATGATTGGCCGCGACATTCGCATCGTCGAGCGGCTGGACGAGGCGGTGTGCGAAGTCCCAGCGCTCGATCTCATCGAGATCGGTGCCAGGCTGCGGCCACACCAGCTTCAGTTCGTTGCCGCTGCGCTGGACCACCTCGGCCCCCGCCTTCGGGCTGATGCAGATCCAGTCGATGCCCGGATGAACCGCGAGCGTGCCGTTGCTCTCGATTGCGATGCGAAAATCAGCGGCGTGCAGTGCGTCGACCAGCGCATCATCGACCTGGAGCATCGGCTCGCCCCCGGTCAGCACGACGAAGCGATGGCCAGTTTCGTCGCCCCAATGCGCGATCACCGCCGCGGCCAGCGCGGCCGCATCGGCGAAGCGACCGCCGCCGTCGCCGTCTGTGCCGACGAAATTGGTGTCGCAGAAGCGGCAGATCGCGGTTGCGCGGTCACGCTCGCGGCCCGACCACAAATTGCACCCGGCAAAGCGCACGAACACCGCGCGTGCACCCGCGTTGACCCCCTCGCCCTGGAGCGTCAGGAACATTTCCTTGACCGCATAGGACATCAGGCGGCGTAGCGCGTCGGGTCGGCCACCCCCGCCGCGACGAACCCCTTTGAGCGCAGGCGACAGCTGTCGCACGCACCGCAATGAAGACCTTCGGTCGTAGGATCGTAGCACGACCAGCTAAGTCCCATGTCGAGGCCCAGCCGTGCGCCTTCCAGCACGATCTCGGCCTTCGTCATCATCTGCAACGGGGCGTGGATGCGGAATGCCTGGCCCTCTACCCCCGCCTTGGTCGCGAGTTCGGCCAGCGTCTCGAAACCAGCGACGAATTCGGGGCGGCAATCGGGATAGCCCGAATAATCGAGGGCGTTGACCCCGATGCACAGGTCGCGCGCGCCCGCGGCCTCGGCCCAGCCCAGCGCCAGGCTGAGGAAGATGGTGTTGCGCGCCGGGACGTAGGTGACCGGGATACCCTCCCCCACCCCGCTTTTGGGCACCGCGATGTCCGCGGTCAGCGCCGATCCGCCGAAGAGGGAAAGGTCGATCGGCAGGACGACGTGGCGTTCGGCGCCGAGCACGTGCGCGACCCGGCGGGCGGCGGCCAGTTCGACCTGGTGGCGCTGGTTGTAGTTGATCGAAAGCGCGAGCAGCCGATAGCCCGCCGCGCGCGTCAGGGCGGCGGCGACCATCGAATCGAGGCCGCCCGAAACGAGCGCCACGACGAGCGGTTGCGGATTGTCCATGATCGTGCGCCCGCTAGGCCAGACGGCGCCCGATGGCAACGGCGGCAAAGGTCGCCGCGCAAAAAGAAGGGCCGCCCGAAGACGGCCCAGTATGAGCGTTGCCGCCCATCAAAGGGAGAAACCGTGCAGAGGAGGGCACGTCCATCCCCTGTAGATCACGGTGGTTGATATATGGTTAAGCCGCCGCTTCCGTTCTACAACATCCATCACACACGGCCCGCAAAGCGGCGACGTGTAAGGAATAGACGCATCTGATTTTCAGGCGGGGATCGGAAACTTCGTGGCGCAAAATGCGCAGTCGACTTCGATGATACCATCGTCGCCCGCCATCGATTGCCGCTCCTCCGCCGAGAACTTGCCCAGGACCGATGCGATATGATCGGGGGTGCAGCGGCAGCCGCGTGCCAGCACGGTGCGGGCGAGGACGCGGACGTCCTCCTCTTCGTTGAACAGCCGCCACACCAACGTCTCCAGCGGCAGCGCGGCGTCGGCGAGTTCGTCCACCCCCATGGTCGATCCCAAAGCCTGGACATGATCCCATTCGGGATGGTCGAGCCGCGTATGCAACCGCTCGCGCCCGTCCTCGCCCTCGGGCAGATGCTGGAGGAACAGCCCGCCCGCGACGTGCCTGCCGTCATAGTCGCGGCGGATGCCGATGCGGACCAATGTCGGTATCTGTTCGGACTGGACGAAATAGCTCTCGACCGCCTGCGCCAGCGTCTCGCCGTCGAGCGGCACGATCCCCTGGTAACGCTCGCGCGTCGTTTCCAGATCGAAGGTGATCGCGAGATAGCCCTGGCCGAACAGCGCGAACAAAGCCGGCTTTTCGGGCGCCAGTGCGAGCTTGTCCGCGTCATACTGGATGTAACCGCGCAATTCGCCGCCGCGATAGTCGCAGACGAGCAACTGGACGACACCGTTCTCGGTCCGCGTCTGCATGGTCAGCTGCCCCGCGGCGTCCTTCAGCGTCGATCCGACCAGCGCCACCAACGTCAGCGCCTCGGCGAGCAACGCCTCGATCGCGGGGGGATAGGCATGGGCGGCGAGCACGGTGTCGAGCGTCGGCCCGAGCCGCACGATCCGCCCGCGGGCGCTGCGCGATGGGATGGCGAAGCCCAGCGCCTGGTCGATCTCTATCGTCTGCAAAGTCATCGCGCCGGATATGGGGCGGGCTGCTTCCGGGTCAACCGACGATCACCCTCACCCTTCCGCGCCTGCGGCGCTCCCTCCCTCTCCCGCCGGGAGAGGGAAGGGGCCCGCTCGGCGCAGCCGAGTGGGAAGGGTGAGGGTGAGGGTGAGGGAAACTAACCGATCTGCCCGAAGCACCAGCGCAGCACCGATTTCTGCGCGTGCAGGCGGTTCTCCGCTTCCGCCCAGATCAGCGATTGGGGGCCGTCGATCACCTCCGCAGTCACCTCTTCGCCGCGGTGCGCGGGCAGGCAGTGGAGGAACTTCGCATCGGGCTTGGCGAGCGCCATCAGCGCTGGCGTGACCTGATAGGGGGTGAGCGCCGCCAGCTTGGTCTCGGCATGCGCCTGGCCCATCGAAATCCAGGTATCGGTGACGACGATATCGGCCGCCTCCACGGCTTCGTGCGGCGACGCGACGACACGCGCGCGGCCGGAGGCGCGGACGATCGCCTCTTCCTCGGGCGCGAACCCCTGCGGACAGGCGGCGACGACATCGAAATGCATCAGCGACGCGGCCTCGACGATCGAGGCAAGGACGTTGTTGCCGTCACCCAACCACGCGACCTTGAGACCGGGCAGCGCCTTGCCCGCCTCGATGATGGTCAGCAGGTCGGCCATGATCTGGCACGGGTGCGACGCATCGGTCAGGCCGTTGATTACGGGCACGCTGGCGTAATGCGCCATCTCCTCCACCTTCGCATGATCGTCGGTGCGGATCATGATCGCATCGACATAGCTTGAGAGAATGCGCGCGGTGTCGGCGACGCTCTCCCCGCGGCCGAGCTGCATCTGGCTGGAGTCCGAGATGATCGCCTGTCCACCCAACTGGCGGATGGCCGCGTCGAAGCTGAAGCGCGTGCGGGTGGAGTTCTTCTCGAACACCATCGCCAGCACATGCCCGGCAAGCGGCGCATCCGCGTCGGGCTTCCCCTTGGGCCAGCCGCTACGCGCCGCCTTTCGATCGAGCGCGTCGGCCAGCATCGCGGCGATGCCATCGGCACCTGCATCGGAGAGGTTCAGGAAATGGCGCATTCTTAATCCTCCCCGGCACGGGGAGGGGGACCGCCGCTCGAAGAGCGGTGGTGGAGGGGGCCCACCACCAGCGCACCGCCCGAGGAAAACCCCCTCCACCATGCTTCGCATGGTCCCCCTCCCCGCGAGCGGGGAGGATCGTTATTCAATCATCGCTCGCCGGCACATACACCCGCGCCGCCTCGCTCAATTTCTCGACGCATTCGGCGATATGCGTCTCGTCGATCACCAGCGGCGGCAGGATGCGGACGACGTTCTCGCCCGCCGAGACGGTCAGCAGCCCGTGATGGTCGCGGCAATGCTCGACGAAGCGGCGGCTGTCGCTCTTGAGCTTCAGGCCGAGCATCAGCCCGTGCCCGCGCACCGAGTCGAACAGATGGTCGTGATTGGGGATCATCTGTTCCAGCGACGACCGCAACCGCGCGCCCATCGCCTCGACGTGCGCAAGGAAGCCCTCGGCCAGGATCACGTCGAGCACCGCCTCGGCCGCCGCCATCGCCAGCGGATTGCCGCCATAGGTCGATCCGTGGGTGCCGAAGACCATGCCCTTGGCCGCCTCCTCGGTGGCCAGGCACGCGCCGAGCGGGAAGCCGCCGCCGATCCCCTTGGCCACCGCCATGATGTCGGGCACGATGCCGTAGAGTTCGTGCGCGAAGAATTTGCCGGTGCGCCCATAGCCGCATTGCACCTCGTCGAGCACCAGCAGCAGGCCGTGTTCGTCGCACGCGGCCCGCAAACCCTTCAGGAACGCCTCGGACGCGACGCGGATGCCGCCCTCGCCCTGGATCGGCTCGACCAGGAAGCCCGCGACACTGTCGTCGATCATCGCGAGCGCGCCGTCGAGGTCGCCGAACTGCGCGTATTTGAACCCCGGCAGCAGCGGCTCGAACCCGTCGCGCATCTTGGGCTGGTTGGTCGCCGATATCGTGCCGAGCGTCCGCCCGTGGAACGCGGTGTCGAAGGTGATGAGCGTGTTGCGCTCAGGGTTGCCGTTGGCGAAATGATAGCGGCGCGCGGTCTTGATCGCGCATTCCACCGCCTCGGCGCCCGAATTGGTGAAGAACACCGTGTCGGCGAAGGTGGCATCGACCAGCCGCTGCGCCAGATGTTCGCCCTGCGGACTGCCGTAGAGATTGGAGACGTGCATCAGCGTCGCCGCCTGATCCGCGATCGCCTTCGTCAGCGCCGGATGCGCATGGCCGAGCGCGTTGACCGCGATGCCGCTGGCGAAGTCGAGATACTTCGCACCATCCTCGCCATAAAGATACACGCCCTCTCCTCGCACCGGACGCACCCCGCACCGTGGGTAGACGGGCATGAGCGCAGGGGTGGGCACGGGCGGACTCCTCAAACGGAAAAGGGCGACCCGTATGGTCGCCCCTGCTCTCGCTACAGGGGCGGAGGGGGTGGGGTCAACACAGATGGCGCACCCCGAAATCTGGCAAGGTTCAGCTTATCGTCGATATGCTGCGCCAAGCTCGCACCCGCCGGCCCCATATCTCGAAAAAACGAAGAAGCATCCCGGAGCGCGGTTCTAATTTCTCGACGACGCCTTCGGATCGTAACCAGTTCATCAATGGCCAGTTTTTGCGCCCACAGCCCCGTTATCGCCCCATTATGGAGGATCTGAATAAGCTCCTCAATCCGCTTCCATTCCAGCCTCCTGTTTCCCTGTGCTCTGACGAAAACTGCCCAGACGCCTGAAGCAGTCGCGACAATTATACTCACTAGAACCGTTAACAACGCCGCCCAGTGGACAGCATCTTCCCACTTAAACTTCACCGGATTCTGCGCCCATGAGAAATGCCCGCAACCTCACGCGTCGATCGCCTCGTCCTCCACCCGCGCGGCATTCTCCTGGATGAAGGCGAAGCGGTGGGCGGGGTTGTTGCCCATCAGGCGGTCGACCAAGTCCTTCACCCCTGCCCGCTCCTCATATTCCTGCGGCAAGGTGATGCGGATCATGTTGCGCTTGGTCGGGTCCATCGTCGTCTCGCGCAGCTGCTGCGGGTTCATTTCGCCCAGCCCCTTGAAGCGCGCGACGTCGACCTTCTTTCCCCGAAACACGCCGTTCTCGATTTTGGCGCGCTCGGCCTCGTCCATCGCGTAGAGCGATTTGGCGCCTGCGGTCAGCCGGTAGAGCGGCGGCTGTGCGAGATGCAGGTGGCCGCGGCGGACCAGTTCGGGCATCTCCTGGAAGAAGAACGTCATCAGCAGCGTCGCGATATGCGCGCCGTCGACGTCTGCGTCGGTCATGATGACCACGCGTTCGTAGCGCAGCAGATCGGGGTTGCAGTCCTTGCGGGTGCCGCACCCCAATGCCAGCGTCAGATCGGCGATCTCCTGGTTGGCGAAGATCTTGGCCGCGGTCGCGCTGGCGACGTTCAATATCTTGCCGCGGATCGGCAGGATCGCCTGCGTCTTGCGATCACGCGCCTGCTTGGCCGATCCGCCCGCCGAATCGCCCTCGACGATGAACAATTCGGTCCCCTTGGGATCGTCGGCCGAGCAATCGGTCAGTTTGCCGGGCAGGCGCAGCTTGCGCGCGCTGGTCGCGGTCTTGCGCTTGACCTCGCGCTCCTGCTTGCGGCGCAGGCGGTCGTCCATCCGTTCCAGCACATAGCCGAGCAGCGCCTTGCCGCGCTCCATGTTATGACCGAGGAAATGATCGAAATGGTCGCGCACCGCGCGCTCGACCATCCCCGCCGCCTCGGGGCTGGTCAGCCGGTCCTTGGTCTGGCTCTGGAATTGCGGCTCGCGGATGAAGACGCTCAGCATCAGCTCGGCGCCCACCATCACGTCGTCGGCGGTCAAGTCCTTGGCGCGCTTGTCCTTCACCAGATCGGCAAAGGCGCGCAAGGACCGGACCAGCGCCTGGCGCAGCCCCTGTTCGTGGGTGCCGCCGTCGGGGGTCGGGATGGTGTTGCAATACCAGCTGTAGCTGCCGTCGCTCCATAAGGGCCAGGCGATCGCCCATTCGACGCGGCCCATCGTCTCGCCGGGAAAATCCTGCGAGCCCGAGAAGAAGTCGCTCGTCGCGCATTCGCGCCCCGCGATCTGTTCGCGCAAATGGTCGCCGAGGCCGCCGGGAAACTGGAACACCGCATCGGCGGGCGTGTCGTCGGCGATCAGTTCGGGTGCGCATTTCCAGCGGATCTCGACGCCGGCGAAGAGATACGCCTTGGACCGCGCGAGGCGATGGAGCCGGGCGGGCTTGAACAGCAGTTCCGGCCCGAAGATCTCGGCATCAGGAATGAACGCGACCGAGGTGCCGCGGCGGTTGGGGGTGTGGCCGAGTTCCTCCAGCGCCCCCATCGTCACCCCGCGCGCGAAACGCTGGCGGTACAGCTTGCGGTCGCGCGCCACCTCGACGACGGTGTCGGAGGACAGCGCATTGACCACCGATATGCCGACGCCGTGCAGGCCGCCGCTGGTGGCATAGGCTTTGCCCGCGAACTTGCCCCCCGAATGGAGCGTCGAGAGGATGACCTCCAGCGCCGACTTGTCGGGGAATTTGGGGTGCGGATCGACCGGGATACCGCGGCCGTTGTCGACCACGGTCAGGCGGTTGCCCGGCTCCAGCGACACCTCGATCCGCGTCGCATGCCCCGCTACCGCTTCGTCCATCGCATTGTCGATCACCTCGGCCGCCAGATGGTGGAGCGCGCGTTCGTCGGTGCCGCCGACGTACATGCCGGGACGGCGGCGGACGGGTTCCAGCCCCTCCAGCACCTCGATCGAGGAGGCATCATATGCGGAGGAGGACGGCGGGGGCGCCGCCGCGAATAGGTCATCGGCCATCGAACGCTGCTATACGCCGCCCCGCGGCGCCACGCAAAGTGTGTTGCCTATCGGCCACACGCCGGACGGTTTTGTCAACGACCCGGATATAATCGGAGGAAACACCGTTTCGTTCGCGAGTGCAACATTTCTGGAGTTACCATGCGCAAGATCATCACCCTCGGCCTGGCCGGCGCCTTCGCCCTGACGGCCGCCCCGGCCTTCGCGCAGGACATGGCCGAGGACGCGCCGTTCAGCGGCGTCTATGTCGGCGGTGCCGGCGGCTATGACGTGCAGCCGAACGACATCGGATCGTCGATCCTGTTCGATCGCAACCTTGACGGGCGCTTCAACGACAGCGTGCTGACCGGCACCGGCGCGAACGCTTTCGGCACGCCGAACGGCGGCTTCTGCAACGGTCGCGCAACGGGTCGCACGTCGCTGACCAACACCGCCCAGGGTCCGGGCACGTGCCGTAACGACGACAACGGCTATTCCTATTACGTCCGGGCCGGTGCCGATCATCAGACCGGCAACATCGTCGTCGGCTTCGTTGGCGAATTCGGCAAGTCGGAGATCACCGACAGCGTCACCGCCTTCTCCACGACCCCGGCAGCCTATGTCATGACGCGCAGCATCGACTGGGAGGCTTCGGTCCGTGGCCGCGTCGGCTTCGCGGCGAACACCACCTTGTTCTATGGTACGTTCGGGCCGGGCTATGCCAAGATCGACCGTTCGTTCTTCTCGACCCAGTCGGTGAACACCTTCACGGGCAGCGGCAAGAAGCGCCAGTTCGGCATCACCGGCGGCGGCGGCGTCGAGCAGAAGATCGGCAAGAACTTCTCGGTCGGCCTGGAATATATGTACCACCAGTATCAGGACGACGATTACCGCGTCCGGGTGACCGGCGCCGCGGGCACCCCGTTCACGAACGCTGCCAACGGCGGCACCGCGAGCGGCACCGACTTCCGGCGCAGCGACGACCAGTTCCGCTGGCATTCGGTCCGCGCGACGGCCGCGTTCCGCTTCTGATCCGATCGGGTTCCACGCCGTTGCGTGAAACCCGCAGGAACCGACGAAATCGACGGGGCGGCCGGATAGGGTCCGCCCCGTTTTCGTCGTTGTTTCTCAGGTATCACCCTTCTTCTTGGACGCCGAGTTCCAAGATGCGATGGGCGGCGCGCTGCACATGATCCGCAATGAGCCGGTAGGCCAGTTCCATGCTGGACCCGCGACGCCACACCAGCGCGACCGAACGGTGCATTTTCCAGCCTGCCACGTCCAGAATCGCCAGGCCCGCGGTGCCGCCCACGTCGGACCTTAGATACAGCTTGGGCAGCATGGTCAGCCCGAGGCCGCTGGCCACCATCTGATGCAGGCTGTCCAGGCTGGTGCCCTCGTAATCGCGGCTGAGCACCATCGCGTGCGCCGTCGCGAAATCCTTCGCCTGGCGATGCAGATGGTGACGCGTATCCAGCGACAGCAATGTCCGACCGGCAAGCGCTACAGGATCGACGGCGTTGGCGGCGAGTTCGCTGTCGACGGCACCGACCAGATGCAGCGGTTCGCGAAACAACGGCTCTATGACCAGATCGTCGCCGGCGATCGGCAACGGCCCGAGCAGCAGGTCGAGATCGCCGCGCGAAAGGGCCAGCGCCTGATCGTCGGGAATACCCTCGCGCACATACAGCTTCAGCCCCGGTGCGGCGCGGTGCAGTTCGGCAATGATGGGCGAGAGGACATACGGGCCGAGCGTCGGCGTCGTCCCGAGCCGCAAGGTGCCCGTCAGCCCGTTGGCGGCACTCTTTGCCAGCGCCTCGATGTCGCGCACCTCTCCCAATACGCCGCGAGCTTTGGCCACGATGCTGCGGCCGGCGGGCGTCAGGACGGCGCCAGTCGTCGAGCGTTCGAGCAGCTTGACGCCCAGACGATCCTCCAAGGCTTTCACCTGCTGGCTGAGGGTGGGCTGGGATACGTGGGCCAGCCGCGCGGCCTGGGCAAACGACCCCGTGTCGGCAAGCGTGACCAGATATTCGAACTGCCGGAGCGTAGGCATGGCTGCTTATAGCCACAGCCTATAGCGTCCCGGCAATGGTTGCGATTTGCCGCCACCACGATTGGATCGTAAAATCGCGCTTCGTCGGCCGTGATGGTCACAGTGGCAGGGTGGTGGATGGCGGAAACCAATCGGGTGAGCGTGCGCGACGCGGTGCATTGGCTGGCCGAGATCATCGGGCCGGACGCCGCCTATCTGCGGCTGGCCGCGGTCTATGGCGTCGCCATCAGCCTTCTGTCGCTGGCAACGCCCATCTCCGTCCAGCTGCTCATCAACAGCGTGGCGCATACCGCGCTGCCTGCGCCGTTATGGACGCTGTCGGGCGTGTTGTTCGGGCTGCTGCTGCTGGTCGCCATTCTCAGCGCGTTTCGAGTCCACCTCATGGCGCTGTTCGAGCGCCGGGTGTTCGCGCGCGTGGTCGCCGAGATCACCATCCGCGCGGTCCATGCGCGCGATCCGTTCTTCGGCGATGCGCGGCGCGCCGATCTGTTCAACCGCTATTTCGACCTCGTCGTCATCCAGAAGGCGGTGCCCAGCCTGCTGATCGGCGGGTTCACGATCGTGCTGCAGTCGGTCGTCGGGCTGACGATCACCAGCTTCTACCATCCGTTCTTCCTCGCCTTCAACGTCGTCCTGCTGCTCGCGCTGATGGTCGTCTGGCTGGTCTGGTCGCGCGGGTCGCTGACCGCCGCGGTGGCGCTGTCCCACGCCAAGCACGACACCGCGGGCTGGCTGGAGAGCGTGGGCGGGTCCAACGGCTTCTACAAATCGAGCCGGCATCTCGGCTTCGCGATGGATCGGTCGGAGGCGGTCACCGCGACCTATGTCGACCGGCATCGCCGCTATTTCCGCTACAGCTTCGCCCAGACGCTCGCCTGCTTCCTGCTCTATGCGCTCGCGTCCGCCGCGCTGCTGGCGCTGGGCGGCAACCTGATCCTTGCCGGCGAACTGTCGATCGGCCAGCTGGTCGCAGCCGAACTGATTCTCTCTGGCGTCTTCTACGGCGTCAGCCAATTGGGCTGGTATCTCGACACCTTCTACGATCTGGTCGCCTCGTCCGAGGAGATGTCGCTGCTGTTCGCGATCCCTCAGGAGCGCGCGCAGGCAACGCGAGCCGAAGGACCGCGCGACGGTTCCGTCGCACTGCGCGACGTGCGGATCGACGACGCCCGCTTCGACTTCGCGCTGAAATCGGGCGAGCGACTGGTCACCGTTGCCGATGCGGGCGTCGATCGCCTCCTGGCGATGATGCTCAAACGGCACGTCACACCCGCGCACGGGCTGGTGACGGTGGGCGGGTCCGATCTGGGCGGACTCGACATGTATCTGCTCCGCTCCGAGATCATCGTGCTCGATCGGCCGACGATCGTGGAGGTTACGATCCGCGAATATCTGTCGCTTGCCGCACCGGATGCGACCGCGGCGGCCATGCTCGACGCGCTCGACGCGGTGGGACTGGGCCGACGCGTCACCATGCTTGCCGAGGGGCTGGACACGCCGCTCGCGTCATCGGGCTGGCCGCTGACCGTGGGGGAAGTGATGGAATTGAAGCTCGCCAACGCGCTGCTCGCGCGTCCCAAGGTGCTGGTTCTGTCCCCCCTGTTTGACGTGATGCCGCCCAACCGGCTGGCCGACGTGCTTGCCCGCCTGCAACCGGCGGGGACGACCGTGCTGCTCGGCACGGGCCGGCCGGGCGCCATCGCGCTGGACGGCTGGCTATGGCTCGGCCGGGAGGGTCAGCGCCGCTTCGCCTCGCACGTGGACCTGGATACGTTCCTCGCAGAACGGGAGGCCGCCGGTGCCGTATCGGCCTGAACATCTGCCGCATTTCCCGACGCTGGCGGCGATGCGGCCACCACGCGTCACGGTCGCGCTGGCGTGGATGATCGCGATCGGCATCGCGCTATCGGCCGCCATCATGGCCTATGTGCCCTGGGTGCAGACCGCGATCGGCGACGGGCAGGTCGTGGCGCTGGACCCCGGTGATCGCGCGCAGGAAGTATCGGCCCTGGTCGCCGGCCGGATCGAGCGCTGGTATGTCCATGACGGCCAGCATGTGGACCGCGGGCAGCCGATCGCCCGCGTGGTCGATGTCGACCCGAACCTTCTGTCCCGCCTCGCCGCCGAGCGCGCCCAGGTCCAGGCCGAGATCGCCGCCGTGCGCCAGGGACAGTCCGTCGCCAGCATCGACGTCGGCCGCGCGCGCCAGCTGCTGACCGAGGGGCTGGTCGCCCGCCGCGACCTGGAGCAGGCGCAGATCAAGGTCGCCGATGCCGGCGCCAAGCTGGCCGAGTCGCGCGCCAAGCTCAACCGCATCGACGTGGCACTCAATCGCCAGTCTGCGCAGCTCGTCCGCGCGCCGCGCGACGGGCGCATCCAGAACATCAATGCCGCGGCCGGCGGAGCATTGGTGTCCCCCGGCACCGTGCTGGCGGTGGTGGCGCCGGAGCGAGTCGAGCGCGCCGTCGAGCTTTACGTCGACGGCCGCGACGTGGCGCTGGTCAGGATCGGCCAGCCGGTGCGGCTGGAGTTCGAGGGCTGGCCCGCTATCCAGTTCAGCGGCTGGCCGTCGGTTGCGCAAGGGTTGTTCGACGGTCGTGTCCGCGGGCTCGATCCGACGGCCAGCCCGACCGGGCTGTTCCGCGTGCTGGTGGAACCCATGCCCGGCAAGCCCGCCTGGCCCGACCGCCGCTTCACCCGGCTTGGGGCGAAGGTGCGCGGTTGGGTCCAGATGGAGACCGTCTCGGTCGGCTACGAACTGTGGCGACAGTTGAACGACTTCCCGCTGGAATTCGGGCAGGGCCAGGGCGCAGCGAAAGGCGGTGCCGCCAAGAACGAGGACGCGGCCGTGCTGAAAGCGGGCAAGGCGAAGTGATCGCCCGCATCCTGACCGCGCTTCTTCTGCTCTGCCCTGCCCCGCTTGTCGCGCAGGAGGGGCAGCCGCTGACGCTGGACGAAGTGCTGCGCTCGTCCGCTACCCACGCGCCGCAGATCGTGGAGGCGCTCACCCGCGTCCGCCAGGCCGAGGGGCGAGCGCTCAGCGCCGAAGGTGCGTTCGATACGGTGTTCGACGTCGACGCACAGAGCCGCGTCGCCGGCTATTACGACGGCACTTATGCCGAAGGCCGCGCGACACGCCCGCTGACCGGCAACGGCGGGCAGGTGTATGGCGGCTACCGCGTGTCGCGGGGCAATTTCCCCATCTACGAGGACAAGGCCTATACCGACCGGCTCGGCGAGTTGAAGATCGGCGGGCTGTTTGCGTTGCTGCGCGATCGGGCGATCGACGAGCGGCGCGGAAGGACGGCGATTGCCGCGCGCGACATCGACGTGGCCCGGCTCGACCGCGAAATGGTAGCGATCGGTGTCCAGGCGCGGGCGATCGCCGCCTATCAGAATTGGAGTGCGGCCGGACTACGGCTGAAGGCTTACCGATCGCTGCTCGACCTGGCGGAAACGCGCCGCGGCGGCATCGCGCGCCAGGTGCAACTCGGCGCCAGGCCCAGCATCCTGCTGACCGAGACCGATCAGAATATCGTTCGTCGCCGCGCACTGGTCGTCCGCTCCGAACAGGAGTTCGCGACGGCCGCAAACGCGCTGTCCTTCTTCTACCGCGACGAATCGGGTGGTCGCGTGACGCCCGGTGCCGAACGACTCCCAACCGCGCTAGCCGAGTTTCGGCCGGCGCGCGCGCCGGGCGCCATCGACCGGCCCGATCTGAGTTCGATCGACGCCCGGCTTGCGCAATCCGAACTGCGCCTGGCGCTTGCGGAGAACGACCTGAGACCACGGCTCGATCTGCGCGGCGAACTTTCCTACGACCTGGGGCGCAGCGGGGTGGGCGGGGTGTCGCGTGACGGTGAGGAGGCCATCGTCGGCGTGCGCTTTTCCGTGCCGCTCGAGCGTCGTCAGGCCAAGGGCCGCATCGCAGAGGCCCGCGCCGAGATCGACGGCCTGCGAACGCGTCAGCGGCTGATACGCGATCAGATCGCGGTGGAGGTGCAAGGCATCGTCATCGCGGTCGAAGGGGCGGAGAGAACCGCAGTGCTGGCGGCGGAGGAAGCGGACCTCGCCGACCGCATGGCCGCGGCCGAACGGCGCCGGTTCGAGCTGGGCGCGAGCGACTTCTTCCTGCTCAATCTGCGCGAGGAAGCCGCGACCGACGCGCGCGTCCGTCTGCTGGACGCGCGCGCGCGGGCGGCTCTGGCGGGCGTGGACCTGGCAGGAGCAACCGCCAATCGGCAGGCCCTGGGGCTGGCCGACGGGGCGCTTCCGTGAACATGGTCTTGCCGGCGACGTTCCAGCCATCGCGGACACCCATATCGCCGGATCGAATTTGGCGCGCCCGGCTGGATTCGAACCAGCGGCCACAAGCTTAGAAGGCTCGTGCTCTATCCATCTGAGCTACGGGCGCGCGACGGGCGTGATTAGCGTGGATTGCGGGCCACGTGAACTGCGATCATGATGATGCGCATGAGGCAGGCAAAAGAGCGCGCGGTCGAGGCCGGGCAGGTCGCGGCGGTGCGGTTTCGCTATTTCGATTTCCTGATGGCCGCGTTCGTCACCGTGCTGCTGCTGTCCAACGTGCTCGGTGCGGGCAAGCGCGCGGTGGTCGATCTGCCCCTGGTCGGGCTCTGGCCGTTCGGCGCGGGCATTCTGTTCTTCCCCGTTTCCTATGTCCTCGGCGACGTGCTGACCGAGGTGTACGGCTATGCGCATGCGCGGCGCTGCATCTGGGCGGGGTTCTGCGCGATGCTGTTCATGGTGGGCATGAGCTGGGTCGTCGTCGCGCTGCCGCCCGATGCGGGATGGAACGGCCAGGCGGCGTATGAACAGGTTTTCGGCCAGGTGCCGCGCATCGTGCTGGCGAGCATCTGCGCCTTCTGGGCGGGCGAATTCGCCAACAGCTTCGTGATGGCGCGGATGAAGCTGTGGACGCAAGGGCGGCATCTGTGGACCCGAACGATCGGCAGCACGATCGTCGGCGAAGGCATCGACAGCGCGATCTTCTATCCGCTCGCCTTCTACGGCGCGCCCGACTGGCCGGTCGGCGCGCTGCTGACCGTCATGGCGACGCAGTTCGTGCTGAAAGTGTCGTGGGAGGTGCTGCTCACCCCGGTTACTTATGCGGTCGTCGGGTTTCTCAAGCGCCGCGAGGGGGTGGACGTGTTCGACCGGGGAACGGACTTCTCGCCGTTCCGGACGCGGGTGTGAAGGCACCAAGGTCGCCCCAGCCCGGTTCGCCGGCGCGGAAGGTCAGTGGAAAGTCACATCCTACAGCCCGTATTGCGCGTGTCGGTTGTGCCTGCATGAGAAAGAGCGGGCGCCGACCGACGCCGGGTCGAGCCATGCTGGCCCATTCGTGCTTTGTAGGACAACGGATCGTGGGTGATGCGCGCGTATAGGCGGCCGTTCGTTAGAGTCGGATGACATCAGGCTGACCCGTATCCGGAGTTGACGAGATATTTTCGGCATTCTGAGGCGGAGAATGTATCGAGGAGTGTGCCGACGCGGCGCCATGTCGCCTCGTGGGATCGCTCGGCTGCCTTTCGCATCA
>NZ_DASVTL010000109.1:0-2214 GCF_036387595.1 Sphingomonas sp. | reverse complement strand
GGTGAGGAACGCGTCGCTGCCCTGCATGCCTTCGCCGACGCCGCGCTCGTTGTGGTAGAAGGCGGCGGTATCGACCAGCTCGAAGCCGAGATCGAGCCCTTTGCGCACCACCAGCGCGACCTGTGGGTCGGGGATCTGATAGGTGCCCATGCCGAGCTGTGGCATCGAGCGTCCGTCGTTGAGCGTCATCTGGGTCATGCCCGGGCAAGCGCGCCACGCGGAGCGAGGTTCCCCGGCGCGGACGAATAGGGCTTCCCAATTCGCGCTCGACCACGCTAGCGCCGGCACCATGTTCGAGAAGATCCTGGCGGCACTGGCCACCTTCACCATCGGCGTGATCTCAAGCGGCGGTTATCTCGGCATCGTGGTGCTGATGGCGATCGAAAGCGCATGCATCCCGTTGCCGTCGGAGATCATCATGCCGTTCGCGGGCTATCTCGTCTCGACCGGGCAGTTCAACCTCTATGCGGCGGCGACCGCAGGCGCACTCGGGTGCAATCTCGGCTCGATCGTCGCCTATGAAGCTGGCAAGCGCGGCGGGCGCCCATTCGTGGTGCGCTGGGGCCGATATCTGCTGATCGGCGCCGACGAGCTGGACGCCGCCGACCGCTTCTTCCATCGCTGGGGCAGTGCCGCGGTGCTGATCGGGCGGCTGCTACCGGTCATCCGCACCTTCATCGCGTTCCCCGCCGGGGTCGCGCGAATGAAGCTGGTGCCGTTCCATATCTACACCTTCATCGGTTCGTGGCCGTTCTGCTTCGCGCTGACGTGGCTGGGGATGAAGCTCGGCGACAAGTGGAACAGCGATCCGCGCGTGAAGGCGGCGTTCCACCAGGCCGACCTGGTGATCGGGCTGGTACTGGTCGCGCTCGCCGCGCTGTACATCTGGCACCGAGTCAACGGGATCAGGAAAAGCCGCGCCTGATCGCGAGCGCGCGCAGATCGTCGTCGCGGGTGGGCACGATCGCCGTGACTCGACGCTGATAGGCCGCAACCAGCGCGGCGCCGGCACGCTCGGGGGATCCGCTGTCGAACGGTGGCGCGGGATCATATTCGAGGCTCAGCTGCACCGCGCGGGCATGCGCCTCGCCGCGCAGCAGCGCCGTCAGCGTCAACGCGAAGTCGATGCCCGCGGTGACCCCGCCCCCGGTGATGCGGTTGCGATCGATCACGACTCGCTCCGCCACCGGCAGCGCGCCGAACAGCGGCAGCATGTCGCGCTGCGCCCAGTGGCACCCCGCGCGGTAGCCGCGGAGCAGCCCCGCGGCGCCGAGGATCAGCGATCCGGTGCACACGCTGGTCACCCACGTTGCGCCGGTACCGACCCGCGCGACCCAGTCCATCGCCTCGTCATCGGCGATCACGCGGTTGATCCCGAACCCGCCGGGAACGCAGAGGATGTCGGCATGCGGCACCTCTTCCAGCGTCGCGGTGGGCACGATCGCGAACCCCGCATCGGTCATCACCGGATCGCGGGTCTTCCAGACGAGATCGAGCCGGGCATCGCCGAGCCGCGACAGCACCTGCACCGGGGCGGTGAGATCGAGCTGGGTGACGTCGGGGAACAGCAGGAAGGCGATGTGCAACGGCGGGGTCATGCGCAGGCTCCTTTTTCAAGAAGGGGTGCCCAGGCGCGCGGCTCGCTATCGTTGCGCTTCCTCGTGGTGATCCACATGGCGCCAGTTACGCAACGTTGCGAGACTAGCCCGGTCGCGCGGGTTTGCAATGCGGACTTCAGGGAAGTCGCGCCTTGCTCTGCATGCACCACCCCGGCGACGGCCGAGGCCCAGTTGGGGGCGCTGGATAACGAAGCGCGCCCACCGTTAAAGCGACCTTCCCACCTGGGCCCCGGCCTTCGCCGGGGTGGTACCAAAGCGGGCGGGGTTTTACGCAGAGACAGAGCGCCAGCGCCTATTGCCCCTCGGCCTGCGCTGCCTTTGCGGCGGTGTTCGCCTTGCGTGCGGCGCGGGCCTGTTGCGCAAAGCAGCCGGTTTGTCCGCCGGCGCCGACCGTCGAGCAGCTGCCGATCGAATTGGTGCCGACGCCAGCGTCGAGCGTGCCCTGGGCGCGCGCTGCCCAGGCTTCGTTCTGCGGGGTGACCTGGAACTCGCGAAGCTCCTTGGGCACGCGGAATTGTTCCTCGGCGCTGCGCTGTTCGCAAACGACGATCTCGTTGCCGTTGTTGTCGGTCGGGCAGCGTTCGTTGCCGTAGAG
>NZ_DASVTL010000108.1:0-6825 GCF_036387595.1 Sphingomonas sp. | reverse complement strand
GCGATGTGCACCGTCTCCATGTTGCTGAACGCGGTCAGCATCATCTTGATCTCGGTCGGCTTGAACACGCGGCCGTATTTCTCGTGGTAGCAATCCTGCACCTCGACATCGGCCTGGGTGAAGAAGCGGAAGATCTGGGTCAGCAGGTTGCGCTCGTGATCGCTGAGCTTCTGCGCCCAATCGCGGCAATCCTCGCCGAGCGGCACTTCCTCGGGCAGCCAATGGAGCTGCTGCTGGCGCTTCCAGAATTCGAACGCCCAGGGGTATTCGAAGGGCTTGTACTGCTTGGAGGCGTGGAGGAGGGACATGGGGATTACTCCGAGGTAAGTTTTCTATTCGGTGGGAAATTTTGCGTCGAACGTAGCGGGTGTTAAGCCTTCTGCGTCGTAGCTCCCGGGCTCGCACCAGAAACCGACTGGCTGGCTGTCGTCATTCATGGCTTTAATATTTGCATTTAGCAGCTTGGCGGCCATCGCACAGTTTGTGGAATTGTACGTTGGATCGGACTCTTGGGCATCGAAGGTGGCGAAATGCACCCGCGCTGTCGGACTCATCGACGAGTTGCGGTAAAGCGTCGTCGTCGCGGACGGTGCTGTATTCCCACACCCCATAAGCAAAACACTGAGGACAATGAGCGACCTCATGCCGGCCCACTCCACGACCACATCGCGGTCGCCGACATGGCGAGCACGATGCCCGCGGACGCCAGCATGATGCCGACCATGCGGTAAGCATAGGTCTTGCGCTCGGTGATCGTCGGGCGGCGCAGGCGCAGCAGCATGACGGTGCCCGCGACCGACAGGACCGCGGCGACCAGATACATCACGACGACATTGTAGCTCATGCGACCATTCCCACGCGCGGACGTTGCGCTGCTGACATCAACGCAGGAGAGACGAAATGGTCGATGCGAGCCGGATTCAGGAACATGCCGAAGTGATCGGCGCGGACGGGGTGCATGTCGGGACCGTCGACAAGGTCGAGGGAGACCGGATCAAGCTGACCAAGAAGGATTCCGGTGCGCAGATCGAAGGCGCGATGGGCAGCCATGAAGGGCATCACCATTTCATCCCGCTGGGGCTGGTGGCCGATGTCGAGGACGGCGTCGTGCGGCTGAGCGCGAACGGCGACGTGGCGGTGGCGTTCGAGGAGGAGTGAGCACGCAACTCCCTCTCCCTCCGGGAGAGGGAAGGGGCCCGCCGCGTTAGCGGTGGGAAGGGTGAGGGCGGCGCTGGTCATGCGGGGTTGCCTTCGGCGATGGTGCTGCCCTCACCCTTCCGCGCCTGCGGCGCTCCCTCCCTCTCCCGGAGGGAGAGGGACAAAGATGCAATTACGCCGTCGAGGTTTTGCATGACGTCGTTGTTCGTCACGCGGAGCACGCGGTAGCCTTCGCGTTCGATGAAGCGGGTGCGGGCGGCGTCGTATTCCGCCGTCCATGCGTGCGTGTCTCCGTCCACCTCAATGACTACTTTCTCGCTGAAGCACAGAATGTCGGCGTGATAGGGGCCGACCGGCGTCTGGTGACGCCATTTCAGGTCGGGGAATGCCTCACGCAGGGCGCGGAGCAGGCGGCGTTCGGGTTCGGGGGCGTCGCGGCGGAGGTTGCGGGCGCGCTGGACGGTGCCGGACCGGTGATTTTCATACGCTCGCACACCCTCACCCTTCCGCGCCTGCGGCGCTCCCTCCCTCTCCCAGAGGGAGAGGGAATACACCTCTCCCTCTGGGAGAGGGAGGGGCCCAAGCCGTCAGGCTTGGGAGGGTGAGGGTGGCCGCAAGCACCTCACTGGCACGCCAGACACTCGTCATAATCCGTCGTTTCCAGGTCGAATGTCGGCTTCTCGATGGTGTTGTCCGCCTCCACCCCGCCTGCGAACCCGGCGCGCTGGACGCTCTTGGAACGCAGGTAATAGAGCGACTTGATCCCCAATTCCCACGCGCGGAAATGGAGCATCAGCAAGTCCCATTTCTCGACATCGGCGGGGATGAACAGGTTCAGCGACTGGGCCTGGTCGATATAGGGGGTGCGGTCGCCCGCGAGTTCGAGGAGCCAGCGCTGGTCGATCTCGAAGCTGGTCTTGAACGTGTCCTTTTCCTCCGCACCGAGGAAATCGAGGTGCTGGACGCTGCCGCCCTGCTCCAGGATCGAATTCCACACCGCGTCCGAGTTCTTCGACTTCTCGATCAGCAGTTTTTCCAGATACGGGTTCTTGACCGAGAAGCTGCCCGACAGCGTCTTGTGGGTGTAGATGTTCGCCGGGATCGGCTCGATGCACGCGCTGGTGCCGCCGCAGATGATGCTGATCGACGCGGTCGGCGCGATCGCCATCTTGCAAGAGAACCGCTCCATCACCCCCATGTCGGCGGCGTCGGGGCAGGGGCCGCGCTCGATCGCGAGCTGCATCGAAGCCTCATCCACCTGGCCCTTGATCTGCTTGAACATGCGCAGGTTCCAGGACTTGGCCATCGCGCCCTCGAACGCGATTCCGCGGGCCTGGAGGAAGCTGTGGAAGCCCATGACGCCGAGACCCACCGAGCGCTCGCGCCCCGCGGAATAGGCTGCGCGCTCCATGCCGGGTTCGTGGCGGTCGATGTAATCCTGGAGGACGTTGTCGAGGAAGCGCATGACGTCTTCGACGAAGCCCTTCTCGTCCTTCCACTGGTCCCAGGTTTCCAGGTTGAGCGACGAAAGGCAGCATACCGCGGTGCGATCGTTGCCGAGGTGGTCGCGGCCGGTGGGCAAAGTGATCTCGCTGCACAGGTTCGAGGTCGAGACCTTCAGCCCCAGATCGCGGTGATGCTTGGGCATCGCCTTGTTCACGTGATCGGCGAAGACGATGTACGGCTCGCCGGTCTGGAGGCGGGTCTCGACCAGCTTCTGGAACAGCGAACGCGCATCGACGGTCGCGCGGGGGGAATCGTCCTTGGGGCTTTTGAGCACCCATTCGGCGCCGTCGCGCACCGCTTCCATGAAGGCGTCGGTGATGAGGACGCCGTGATGCAGATTGAGCGCCTTGCGGTTGAAATCGCCCGACGGTTTGCGAATTTCGAGGAATTCCTCGATCTCAGGGTGCGAGACGTCGAGATAGACCGCGGCCGATCCGCGACGCAGCGAACCCTGGCTGATCGCCAGCGTCAGCGAATCCATGACGCGCACGAACGGGATGATGCCGCTGGTCTTGCCGTTAAGCCCTACCGGCTCGCCGATGCCGCGGACGTTGCCCCAATAGGTGCCGATGCCGCCGCCGCGCGAGGCGAGCCAGACGTTCTCGTTCCAGGTGTCGACGATGCCGCCCAGGCTGTCGGGCACCGAATTGAGGTAGCAGGAAATCGGCAGGCCGCGCCCGGTGCCGCCGTTCGACAGCACCGGCGTGGCGGGCATGAACCACAACCGCGAAATATAGTCGTAGATGCGCTGCGCATGCGGCGCGTCGTCGGCATAGGCGGACGCCACGCGCACGAACAGATCCTGATAGGATTCGCCGGGCAGCAGATAGCGGTCGTTCAGCGTCTCCTTGCCGAAATCGGTCAGCAGCGCGTCGCGGCCGTGATCGACCTCGACCGGATAGATGCTTGGGCGCACCGATTTGCTATCCTGCTTTTCGCGCGGCGCCGGAGTCTCGACCCGCGTGGATTCGATCCGGGGGGCTTCGATCGTATCGCTGGCCATCGTCCTGCCTGTCTCTTCGCTGCTGAAGTCCACTCGAAGCCCTCTCTCGTTCTCTATCCGTTCGACTCGGGGCCGACGCCGATCCTACACCGGATCGCGGCCGCAGCGAGAGTCTCCGCCAGTCCATGAGCGAGGCACGCCGATATGGGCATGTCCCGTCCCGTCCACCAGCAGTAGCGCACCCGCCATCGTCCTACCCCCCAAGGATTGTGGCAAGGACGCTCGGGGAGCAAGCCCGATCCGGCCCGGTCCGTGGGCGGCGCGAGCGTCCGGACGCCGCGACGCGCGGACTTCTGCGGGGTTCGCGAAGCGCAAGCGGCTAAAATAAATTTTGCGACCTTTCGCGTGCGTTGATCCGGCAGGCGGCGGCTGGCATCCTGGCGTGGTGGGGATGCGCATGGACGCCAGGTACAATCGCCGGGCTGCGATCGGCGCCATGCTGGCGACCGCGGTGTTGCCCGCCTGGGCCGCGCGCGCGGACCCTGGCCCCGCGCCGTTGCCACCGACCTTTTCAACCGGCGCGATGGCCGCGGACGTCGCATTGCTGCGCCGGGCGTATGAGACGCTGCATCCGGGCCTCCATCGCTATCAGCGCGCGAGCGAATCGACGGCGCGGTTCGACTGGCCGGCCGAAACGGTGCGGCAGCCGATGACGCCTGCGGCCTTTTATCTGGCGTTGTCGAAGCACCTGGCGACGGTGCGCTGCGGTCATAGCTACGCCAATTTCTATAATCAGCAGAAGCGGGTTCAGGCCGCCTTGTTCGATGCGGCGCCGCGGTTGCCGCTGTCGTTCCTGTGGCTGGGCGATCGGATGATCGTCACCGCCGATGCCTTTGCCACCGGCATCGCACCGGGGAGCGAGATCCTGGCGATCGATGGGCGCCCGGCCGGAGAGATCCTGGCGGCGCTGATGACGGTGGCGCGCGCCGACGGGCATAACGACGCCAAGCGGCGGCGGCTGATGTCGTGCAGGGCGAGGACGGATATGAGAGCTTCGACATCTTCTTCGAGCTGATGTTCGGCGGCGGGCCGCGCTACGACTTGGCGGTGCGCGGCGCGGACGGGCGGCGTCGGATGGCGCGCGTCGAAGGCATCACGCTGGCGCAACGGCGGGCGCAACGGCGGGCGCAGCGCGGGGCGACGATCGACCAGAGCGTCGATACCCCGCACTGGACGATCGCGCGCCGAGGGGGTTCCGCGATCCTGACGATGCCCGGCTGGGGCCTGTACAACAGCAAATGGGATTGGACGGCGTGGATCGACGACGCGGTCGACCGGCTGATCGCGAAGCAAGTGCCCAAGCTGGTGGTCGATTTGCGCGGCAACGAGGGCCGGATGGATTGCGGCGACGTGCTGGTCGCCCGGTTTGCGCGTCAGGCTATCGTCAGCGACGACGCACGGCGGCTGGTGCGGTATCGCACCATTACTGGCGACCTGCGGCCGCATCTCGATACCTGGGACCGCGCGTTCGACGATTGGAGCGCGGAGGCCACGCCCCATGACGCGCGCTTCCTGCAATTGACCGGGCCGGAGTGCGGCGCCACCGTCATCCAGCCCAAGGGGGCGCGTTATAAGGGAAAGGTCGTGGTGCTGACCGGCGCGCAGAACAGTTCGGCGACGTTCCAGTTCGTGCGGATGGTGCAGCGCGAGCGGCTGGGTACGCTGATCGGCGGGACGACTGGAGGTAATCGCCGCGGGATCAACGGCGGCGCCTTCTATTTCCTGCGGCTGCCCGAGACCGGAACCGAGGTCGATCTGCCGCTGATCGGCACGTTTGCGCGCACTGCGCAGCCCGATGCGGGCGTGGTGCCGGACGTGATCGTACCGATGACCGCACAGGCGATCGCGCGCGGCGCGGATCCGGCTATGGCCCAGGCTCTGCGATTCACGCGCACGTAAACCGATCCTGTCACTTGCCTGACAGCTCCATTCCGCGACCGTTCAGCGGTGGGGGTGCATCCAGTCGCCATGCCGATGCGTTCGCAGCGGCGTACAGGTACAGGAGATCATCCATGCGTAAGTTCATCATTGCGGCGCTGGCCGCCACCGTCATCGTTCCCGCCGCCGCCAGCGCGCAGAGCTATGGCGAAGTCCGCCAGGGCCAGCGCGAGGTGCGGCAGGATCGCCGTCAGCTCGACCGCGCCGTCGCGCGCGGCGACCGGGGCGACATCCGCGACGCGCGTCAGGAGCTTCGCGAAGATCGCCGCGAACTGCGCGAGGATCGTCGCGACTTCCGTCAGGACCGGCGCGGCAATTATCGCGACGATCGCGGCGGCTATGCCTATCGCGGCGGCGCGTACCGCGGGCCGCAGGGTTATCGCTATCGCCCGGTCGCCGTCGGCTATCGCTTCGCGCCAAGCTATTACGGCCGCAATTACTGGGTGAACGATTATGCCAACTACCAGCTGGCACGCCCGCGCTTCGGCTATCAGCGCTGGATCCGTTACGGCCGCGACGTGGTGCTGGTCGATACCCGCTCGGGTCGCGTCGTCCAGGTGCGCAACCGCTTCTTCCGCTAAAGTAATGCGACCGGCCCGGACTATAGAGTCCGGGCCATTCGTCTGTGGCTTGATGCGCGCGGCGGCGAGCGGCTAAGGCCGAGGCCATGACCATCATCCGCGAAGCCGATCTGATCGAGAGCGTCGCCGACGCGCTCCAGTTCATCAGTTACTACCATCCGATGGATTATATCCGCGCGCTGGGAGCCGCCTATGAGGCGGAGGCGAGCCCGGCGGCCAAGGACGCGATCGCGCAGATCCTGACCAATTCGCGGATGTGCGCGGAGGGGCATCGGCCAATCTGCCAGGACACCGGCATCGTCACCGTGTTCGTGAAATGGGGCATGGACTGCCGCCTCGATACGACCGGGAGGAGCCTGCAGGAGGTCGTCGACGAGGGTGTGCGGCGCGCGTACCTGCACCCGGAGAACAAGCTGCGCGCGTCGATCCTGGCGGACCCGGCGTTCACGCGGCGGAACACGAAAGACAATACGCCGAGCGTGCTCAACGTCGAGATGGTGCCGGGGGACAAGGTCCATGTCGACGTCGCGGCCAAGGGTGGCGGCAGCGAGAACAAGTCCAAGTTCGCGATGCTGAACCCGTCGGACTCGATCACCGACTGGGTGCTGGAGATGGTGCCGAAGATGGGCGCCGGCTGGT
>NZ_DASVTL010000107.1:0-45899 GCF_036387595.1 Sphingomonas sp. | reverse complement strand
GAAAGAGTGGAAGATGCCGCCACGTGAGTGGACCATGGCCAAGGCGCAGTTCGCCCTCATCTTCGGCGAGCGCTTCATCAGGGCCATGGCGGCGTAATGTTCAACCGCCCGCCCACACACGGAAATCCTGACAGTCCCCATTCGACTTCGCTCAGGAGAGCCTTGTCATCCGGGCCGCAAAGCCCCGGTATCCGTTCGGGCCTGATGGAAAAGAAAGGGGCGATCCTACTCTAACCCGGTCCCTTAACGGCCGGCCGTTTTGCGATCCGTCCCCTTCCGCCCGTTCCGGGGTGGCCACCCCGGAACGGGCATCCCATCCTGACCCGAACGGACCGCAAAGTCATAAGACAAGCGTGATGACGTCACTTTTACCCGTTCGTGCTGAGTAGAGACCGAGTAGCCACGCAAGCGGCGTATCGAGGGCTCGTATCGAAGCACCGTTGGTACGCGAGTCGATACGCCCTCTCGATACGCTGCTGCGCAGCTACTCGATGGCTACTCAGGACGAACGGCGTGGGTCAGGCTCATTTCATCATACTCTAATACCTGTATCGAGGGACAGTGAGTCTCACCTGTCCTTCGAGACGCCGCTTCGACTTCGCTCAGCGGCTCCTCAGGACGAACGGATGTAAGTCAATCCAACGTCGTCACGCTCTAAAAAGCGCCGACATCGCGCTCCGGTTGAAACTCTAATAAAAGCCTTCGCTTTCATCCTTGGCAACCGATGTAAGCCGATCGTTCAAAGGCACGATGAGCCGGCCTTCATGCGAGAACGTCTGCGTTCCTCCCCGTTGCGGCACTTCCACTAGCCGACCCCTTGAGCGCACGCTTCATCGCTTCTTCGATCTCTCGCTGGATCGGACCCTGCTGTTCCTTTGGAAGAGCATCGAACTGCTCTTGCGTGAGGCCATGGCTCTTCAGGATTCGTTCCCGCATGCGGTCGATCGGGCTCTTCTTGGCTTCCTTGAGAAAGGCCTTCACCACCTCATCGGCCTTCGAAGGTGGATCAGGGTCGAGAGACGATCTGCCTGGCGCCGACGCCTTGGCTGGAATGAACGCCATTGCGCCCGCATCGCCGATTCTCATGGTGCCTCCGATGTCCGTCGCCCATCCCATCATAGGACGGAACGGCCGGTCATCGGGCGTGCTGCTCCAGGGAAAAGCCTCTCGCAACCGATCATGCCGCGTGCGTGAGGCCCGAGTTCAGGCCATCGTGCTGAGCAGATGGTCGGCCGAACTCACCTTGAACTCGCCAGGCCCTTCGACGTTGAGCGCGGTGACCACGCCATCGTCGACGATCATCGAATAGCGCTGGCTGCGCGTCCCCATGCCGAAGCGCGAACTGTCTGTCGTCAATCCCAGCGCTTCGGCAAATTCGGCGTTTCCATCGGCCAGCATGGTGATCGCGCCGGCATCGCTGGCTTTCGACCACGCGCCAAGTACGAAGGCGTCGTTGACCGAGGTGCAGGCGATCTCGTCCACGCCCTTTGCCTTCAGCTCGGCTTCCTTCTCGACAAAGCCGGGCAGATGGCGCTGCGAACAAGTGGGGGTGAAGGCGCCGGGCACGGCGAACAGCGCGACCTTTCGGCCGGCGAAGAACGCCTCGCTATCGACCTGGTCGGGGCCTTCGGGCGTCACCTTGATGAGGGTCGCTTTGGGAAGCCGGTCACCGATGCCGATGGTCATGCGAATCTCCTTGTGGCGGCCCGCAGCGGGCGGCGCGCGACCCATTTGGCCTATTGTAGCGCCAGATCAAGCGTTGGCGGTGACGTTGGCGGTGGGGGCACGTGCTCCTATGTTGGTACGCCATGGACAGTCCCTACCTAACCGGCAGCTTCCTGCTCGCGATGCCAGGCATGCACGATCCGCGTTTCGCGCGCGCGGTGATCGCGATGTGCGCGCATGATGCGGGCGGTGCGCTGGGCATCGGCATCGGTGCGACGGTGCGCGGGCTGGGGCTGCACGATCTGTTCGATCAGTTCGGCATCGCGCATGGGAGCGCGCCGAACGCACCGGTGCATTTCGGCGGGCCGGTGGAGCCGCGACGCGGCTTCGTGCTGCATTCGGACGACTGGGGCGGGCAGGATACGCTGGACGTCGCCGGCCGCTGGTCGCTCTCCGGAACGATCGACGTGCTGCGTGCGATCGCCGAGGGGAGAGGCCCGAGCCGGTGGGTGGTCGCGCTGGGCTATGCCGGATGGGACGCAGGGCAGCTGGACGGTGAAATGGCGCAATACGGGTGGGTGCCGGTGAAGGCGGACACCGGCTTGCTTTACGACACCCCAGCCGAAGCGCGCTGGGCGGCGGCGTTTGCGGGAGAGGGGATCGATCCTCGGCTGATGGGGATCGAGGGGGGCACGGCGTGACGGCCTGGAAGTCGTCTGTGAGACATAAAGATATCTTTATATTTGATCCGGGCGTGCCGGGCCGCTAAGGGCCGTGCATCCCAATCTGCTTTCCAGGAGAATTCGCGTGGCCACTGCACTTGCCGCCGAGACCGTCGATTATGTCGTGAAGGACATCTCGCTTGCCGCTTTCGGGCGCAAGGAGATCGAGATTGCCGAGACCGAGATGCCCGGCCTGATGAGCTTGCGCACCGAATTCGGCCCGTCGCAGCCGCTCAAAGGCGCGCGGATCACCGGATCGCTGCACATGACGATCCAGACCGCGGTGCTGATCGAAACGCTGACCGCGCTCGGCGCCGACGTGCGTTGGGCGACCTGCAACATCTTCTCGACGCAGGACCATGCCGCCGCCGCGATCGCCGCGACCGGCGTGCCGGTGTTCGCGGTGAAGGGCGAGAGCCTGGCCGATTATTGGGATTATGTCGGCGACATCTTCAACTGGGGTGCAGGCACCACCGGTGAGACCGCCAACATCATCCTCGATGATGGCGGCGACGCGACGATGTTCGCGCTGTGGGGCGCCAAGCTTGAGGCGGGCCATTCGCTCGGCGAGCCGGAGAACGACGAAGAGGTCGAGTTCCAGCGCGCGCTGAAGGCGTATATCGCCAAATATCCGGGATACCTGACCGAGACGGTCAAGAACCTGAAGGGCGTCAGCGAAGAAACCACCACCGGCGTCCACCGGCTGTACGAGATCGCCAAGAAGGGCGAGCTGCCGTTCCCGGCGATCAACGTCAACGACAGCGTCACTAAGTCGAAGTTCGACAACCTGTACGGCTGCAAGGAATCTTTGGTCGACGCGATCCGTCGCGCCACCGACGTGATGCTCGCGGGCAAGGTCGCCTGCGTCGCCGGCTTCGGTGACGTGGGCAAGGGCTCGGCGCAGTCGCTGCGCAACGGCGGCGCGCGCGTGATGGTGACCGAAGTCGATCCGATCTGCGCGTTGCAGGCGGCGATGGAGGGCTTCGAGGTCGTGACGATGGACGAGGCGGTCGAGCGCGCGGACATCTTCTGCACCGCGACCGGCAATGCCGACGTCATCACCGCGGATCACATGAAGGCGATGAAGCCGATGTCGATCGTCTGCAACATCGGTCACTTCGACAGCGAGATCCAGATCGCGGCGCTCAGCAATTACGAGTGGGACGAAGTGAAGCCGGGCACCGACCTGGTGAAGTTCCCCGACGGCAAGCAGATCATCATCCTGGCCAAGGGCCGCCTGGTGAACCTGGGCTGCGCGACCGGCCATCCGTCGTTCGTGATGTCGGCCAGCTTCACCAACCAGACGCTCGCGCAGATCGAGCTGTGGACGAAGGGCGACGAATACAAGAACGAAGTTTACGTCCTGCCCAAGCATCTCGACGAAAAGGTCGCGGCGCTGCACCTGGAAAAGCTCGGCGTGAAGCTGTCGAAGCTGACCCCGAAGCAGGCGGGCTATATCGGCGTGCCGGTCGAAGGGCCGTTCAAGCCGGATCACTACCGCTACTGATCGTCCAGGCGCAGGGGTTCGGATGCGACGAAGGGGGGTGTGGCGATGCCACGCCCCCTTTTTGCGTGGCGCGCTTTCGCCTAGACGTGGGTGCAATGTTCAGTTGCTTGCCCCGTTCACCCCATAGATGACCGAGATCGGCACGGGCGCGCTTGCGATCGCGGGCGCCATCGTTTTTCTGCTGCTGATCGCAGGGGGAGCGATGCTGTTCTTGGGGCTGCGCGCGCGCGGTGAGGCGGCGGCGGCGGTGGCGGACAATGCGCGGTTGCGCGCGATGCTCCGTTCGGCGCCGGCGCTGGCGATGGTCGTGCGCGCCGATGGGCGGGTCGAAATGCCGCAGCGAATGGCCGACTGGCTGGGAATGGCCTCTCCACCCAGGCTGCTGGCAGACGTCGCGGGGGACGGGAGCGGGCTGGAACCGCTCGTCGCGCAGGCGCTGATCGGCGACGTGCAGGCCGCGCAGCGTGCGGGACGCGGCTTCGTCCGGGCGGTGCGGCCGCGCGGATCGCGGCGCGCGATCACGCTCAGGGGCAATCGCGCTTTGGCCGAGGTTGGCGCGACCGGCACTGTCGTGGTCTGGGCGTTCGATGCCACCGACAGCGAGGCGGAGATCGCGCGGCTGGGCGCCGAGACGGCGCGGCTCAGCGCGGCGTTCGAGGCGCTGACCGGGCTGATCGAGGCGGCGCCGTTGCCGATGTGGTATCGTGGCCCTGACCTGCGGCTCGCGATGGTCAATTCGGCGTATGTCGAGGCCGTAGAGGGACGCGACTCGGGCGATGTCGTGGCGCGGGGGCTGGAGCTGATCGAGGGATCGGGGCGCGGCGGGCCATTGGCGGGCGCAGCGGCGGCGCGTGATTCCGCCAAGCCGCATGAGGCGGTGCTGCCGGTCACCATCGCAGGCGCCAGGCGATCGTTCCGGCTGTTCGACGTGCCGTTGCCCAACGGCGGCGTCGCGGGGTTCGCGATCGACATCGACGAACTGGAACAGGCGCGCAGCCGCACCCGGCGGTTCGAGGATGCGCAGCGCGCGATGCTCGATCGACTGTCGGCCGGCGTGGCGCAATTCGGCGGCGACCGCGCGCTGGTGTTCTGCAACCAGCCGTTTCGGCGGATGTTTGCGATGCGGGCCGAATGGCTGGCGGATCGCCCGGCGTTCGAGCGCGTGCTGGAACGGATGCGCGAGGCCAATCGACTGCCCGAAGTGCGCGACTTTCCGGGGTGGAAGGCGGAACGTCGGGACTGGTTCGTCCAGACCGACTTCTCGGGGCACGACAGCGCGGTCGAGGAGACCTGGCATCTGCCGGACGGCGCGCACATCCGCGTGGTGGCGCAGCCGCTGCCGGACGGCGGGCTGCTGCTGATCTTCGAGGATCGCACCGAGCAGGTCCAGCTCGCCAGCGCGCGCGACACGCTGTTGCGGGTGCGCACCGCGACGTTCGACAATCTGTTCGAGGCGCTGGGCGTCTTTGCCGCCGACGGACGCCTCCAGCTGTGGAACAACCGGTTTCGTGGACTGTGGCGGTTCGAGGAGGAATTCCTGGCAGGGCATCCGCGGGTCGATGCGCTGGCCGAGGCGATCGCGCCGCAGCTGGCGATTCCGGCGCGCAGCGTGCTGATCCCCGAAATGATCCGCTCCGCCACGCTCGATCGCCAGCAGCGCGGCGGGCGCGTGGCGTTGGCCGACGGACGCCATTTCGAATTCGCCGCGGTGCCGTTGCCGGACGGCAACGCGCTGTTCACGATGCTCGACATCACCGACAGCAGGCGCGCGGAAGAGGCGCTGCGCGGACGCGCGGAAGCGCTGGAGGCGTCGGACAAGGTCAAGACCCAGTTCGTGGCGAACATGTCCTATGAACTGCGCACGCCGCTGACCTCTATCGGCGGATTCGCGGAGATGCTGCATGCGGGATTTGCGGGTAGGCTGACCCCGCAGGCGGACGGCTATGTCGAGGCGATCCTGGAATCGGTCGAGCGGCTGGGGTTGTTGATCGACGACGTCCTCGACCTGACGCAGAGCGCCGGCGACGAGCGCGCGCTGGAACGCGAGGACGTGGAACTCAGCAGCATCGCGCGGGCGGCGGCGGAGACGCTGATGCCGATCGCCAAGCGGCGGCGGCTGGATTTCGCGATCGAACTGGCGCGATCGAGCGGACGGATCAGCGGCGATGCGCGACGGCTGCGCGAAATCATCGAACATATCCTGCGTCACGCGATCAGCGCGACGCCCGAGGGCGGACGGGTGCTGCTGCATACCGACGGCACTGCAACGGGCGCCCGGATCGTGGTGTCGGACGATGGCGATGGCATGGAGTCGGATGCGGTGACGCATGCGTTCGACCGGTTCGCCGAACCCGGCATCCAGCCCGGCGGCGAGCGCGCGCTGGGGCTTGGCCTGCCACTCGCCAAACAGTTCGTCGAGGCGCACGGGGGCACGATCACCCTGGTCTCCGAGCCGGGAACGGGCACGCTGGTGACGATCGAATTGCCGCGGCGATGAGGAATTGGGTTCTGGCCGATGCGCCAGCGACGGAGGCATTCGGCCGGCGTTTGGCAGGGGCTGTAAAGCCCGGCGATGTCATCACCTTGTCGGGGGAGCTCGGCGCAGGCAAGACCAGTCTGGCGCGCGGGTTGCTCGCGGCGCTGGGGCTGGCGGGGGAGGCGCCATCGCCGAGTTTCGCGATCGTTCAGCCCTATGCGCCGCCCGAGGTTCGCCTGCCGGTGCTGCACGTCGATCTGTATCGCATAGAAGATGTGCGCGAGATCGACGAACTGGGGCTGGACGAGGCACGGGCGGATTCGGTGCTTCTCGTCGAATGGCCCGAGCGAGCGGGTGTGGATTACTGGCCCGATGCGCTGGCGCTGGCCCTCGAGGTCGAGGCGGATGGCGGGCGGCGCTTGACAGCGCGGGTGCCGGAGGGTTGGAGGCCGCGATGGCAGATGTGATCCCGCCGCCGATGTCCCCGCCGGAGGCGGCAGCCGGTTTCCTGTCCGCGAACGGCTGGGGTGGCGCGGACATCGCCCCGCTGGCCGGGGATGCCTCGTTTCGGCGCTACTTTCGCGTGACCCAGGTCTCGCGGGCCGCGGTGCTGATGGACGCGCCGCCGCCGCACGAAGACCCGCAGCCGTTCATCGACGTCGCACACTGGCTGAGCGCGAACGGTTTCCCTGCGCCCGCCATCCATGCCGCCGATGCCGCGGCGGGATTGGTGCTGCTGGAGGATTTCGGGGATGCGCGGTTGCGTGAGGCGATCGACGCCGACCCGGCGGCGGAGGCGGATCATTATGCGCCTGCGATCGACCTGCTGGTCGAACTGGGGCGCAAACCGGCAGGGCCGTGGGCGCCATATGACGCGACGGTGATGTTGCGGGAGGCGGCCTTGTTCGTCGACTGGTATTGTCCGGCGCTTGGGATCGCGGTCGATCGCGAGGGGTGGGACGCCGCGTGGCGCGCGGTGCTCGACCTGGCGGCTACGGCGACGCCGGTGACGGTGCTGCGCGACTATCATGCCGAGAATCTGATGCTCGTCGGGCCGGATCGGCGATTGGGGCTGCTCGACTTCCAGGACGCGCTGGCGGGGCATCCCGCTTATGATCTCGTGTCGCTGCTCCAGGATGCGCGGCGCACCGTCGATCCGGCGGTGGAAGCGGCGATGATCGAGCGATACCAAGCCGCGACCGGTGCCGAGGAGGCGTTTCTGGCCGCCTATCACGTGCTCGGCGCGCAGCGGAATGCCAAGATCATCGGCATCTTCACCCGGCTGTGGAAGCGGGACGGCAAGCTACGCTACCCGACATTGTGCCCGCGGGTCTGGACCTATCTGGCGCGCGATCTGGCGCAACCGGTACTGGCGCCGGTCGCCGAATGGTTCGACGCCAACGTACCGCCCGGGTTGCGCGGCGATCCGCATCTGCTCGGCGCATGACGCGACAGCTGACGATCCGCCCCGATCCCGGTGGGGTCGTGCCACACACGGCGATGGTGATGGCGGCAGGGCTGGGCAAACGCATGCGACCGCTGACCGCGACGCGGCCAAAACCGCTGGTGGTGGTGGCCGGCAAGCCGCTGATCGACCACGTGCTGGACCGGCTGCGGTCGGCAGGGGTAGCGCGCGCGGTGGTGAACGTCCATTATCTGGCCGACGCGCTGGAGGCGCATCTGGCGCGGCAGCCGGCCGGGCTGGACATCCTGATCTCCGATGAGCGGGCGCAGTTGCTGGAAACCGGCGGCGGGCTGGTCCGCGCCAGGCCGATGCTGGGCGATGATCCGATCGTCGTGGTCAACAGCGACAATCTTTGGATCGACGGCCCGGTCGATACGATCCGGCTGCTGGCGTCGCGCTTCGATCCGGCGACGATGGACGCCCTGCTGCTGATGGTGCCGTTGGCGCGTGCGCACAACCACCGGGCGCGTGGCGATTTCCACTTGGACGGGCAGGGATTGATAACCGGTCGGCAGCGCCGCGGGCGGATGGCGCCGTTCGTCTATACGGGGGTGCAGATCATCAACCCGGCGATCATCACCGACGCGCCGGAGGGTCCGTTTTCGACGAACCTGTTCTGGAACCGGGCGATCGAAGCCGGGCGCGCTTATGGTCAGGTTCACCAGGGATTGTGGTTCGACGTCGGCTCGCCCGCCGCCATACCCGCGACCGAGGCTATCCTGGCAGATGGCTGAGGGCCGCCGCCCCGCTGTGCATACGATCCCGGCGCATCGCAGTTTCGCGGACGCGCTCGTCGCGGGGCTGATGCGGCGAGCGGGTGGCGAGCCGCTCGCCTTGGCACGCGGGCTGGTGCTGTTGCCCAACAATCGCGGCGTGCGTGCGGTGACGGACGCGTTTGTGCGCGCGAGTGGGGGTGCCCTTCTGCTGCCGCGGCTCGTCGCGCTGGGCGACCCTGCGCTGGACGAGGCGGTCGGCGCGGCAATCGACCGGATTGACGATCCGGCGCCGCCACCGCCCGCGGTTGCGCCTCTCCAGCGCCGTATGATCCTCGCGCGGCTAGTGGCCGAGGCGCGACCAGCGGACGCGAGGGTCGATGCCGCCGAAGCGGTGCGGCTGGCGGGGGAAGTGGCGCGGACGCTCGATCAGCTGCTGGTCGAAGGCGTGTCGCCGCGCGCGCTGCACGATCTCGACATGGCGCCTGAACTGTCCGAGCACTGGGCGAGCGCGCTGGAGACGTTTGCGGTCGTGCTCGATCGCTGGCCCGCCGAATTGGAGCGGATCGGCCGGGTCGATGCCGCGACACGGCGGATCATGCTGCTCGACCGACTGTCGGCGCGGTGGCGCGAGGTGCCGCCGCAGGGGTTTGTGTGTGCGGCAGGCGTGAGCGACGCGGCGCCGGCGGTGGCCAGGCTGCTGCGGTGCGTCGCCGAATTGCCGCAGGGGATGACGGTGTTCGCCGGCCTCGACCTGGAAATGCCCAAGGAGGAATGGGACGCGCTGGGACCGGAGAAAGTCGCCGGCCGGACGCGATCCATCGAGACTCACCCGCAGTTCCAGCTGAAGCAAATGCTCGATCGGATGGACCTTGGCCGCGACGAGGTGACGCCCTGGCGTGATGCAGGCGGGGTCGATGCGGATGCCGCGCGGGGCCGGGCGATCGCCAACGCGATGGCGCCAGCGGCCTTTACCGGGCGGTGGACCGATCTGGCCGCGGCCGACCGGCGGCTTTCCGGGGTGGCCGCCGTGGAATTGGCGACGCCGGCGGAAGAGGCGCAAGCGATTGCGCTGGCGCTGCGCGAGGTGCTGGAGACACAGGGGCGGACGGCCGCGCTGGTGACCCCGGATCGTGGCCTTGCCCGGCGGGTGGCGGCGCATTGCGGGCGATGGGGCATCGAGATCGACGACAGCGCGGGGCGTGCCCTGTCGATCCTGCCGCCGGGAACGCTGCTCCTGGAACTTGCCGAGGCGGCGGCGCAGCGTTTCGCACCCGCTGCATTGCTGGCCGTGCTAAAGCATCCGCTGGTGCGCAGCGGCGAGGCGCGCCTCGCGTGGCTGGACGGTGCGCGCGCGCTCGACCTGCGCCTGCGCGGGCCGCGGCCGGCCCCGGGGCTGGAAGCGGTAAGCGTGATGCTCGGGGAAGGGCGCGCGGCGGATTGGTGGGGCGAGGCGGCGGGTCTGCTCGCGCCGGTCGAGCGCGCCTTCGCCGGCGGTGCTCAACCGCTGGCCGAACTGATCGCGTGCCTGCGCGAGGCGGCGGACGCATTGTGCGGCGACGCGCTGTGGGCCGGGCCCGCGGGGCGCGCGGCGGCGGAGTTGCTGGCCGACCTGGAAGTACAGGCGGCGGTCGGTCCGCCGCTGGTCGACCCGCAGGTGGTGCCGGCGCTGTTGCGAACCTTGCTCGACGAGGCCGTGGTGCGGCCGGCGCAGGGTGGGCATCCCAGGCTGGCGATATACGGGTTGATCGAGGCCAGGTTGCAGCGTGCCGATCTGATGATCCTGGGCGGGCTGAACGAGGGCGTGTGGCCGGGCAATCCGGCGCCCGACCCGTGGCTGGCGCCGCGTATTCGCACCGAACTGGCGCTCCCCGGTCTGGAGCGGCGGATCGGGGTGGCAGCGCATGATTTCGCGCAAGGGCTGGGCGCGCCGCAGGTTCTGCTCACGCGGGCGCGGCGCGATGCCAAGTCGCCGACGCTGGCATCGCGTTTCTGGCTGCGGCTGGCGGCCATGGCTGGCGATCGGTTCGCGCATGCCGATGCGCTGGCCGGGTGGGTCAGGGCGCTGGACGACCCGGGGGTCCATGCACCGGCCGAGCGGCCCGGGCCGATGCCGCCTCCGGAATTGCGCCCTCGTGCGATTTCGGTGACCGAGGTCGACCGGTTGAAGGCCGATCCTTATGCCTTTTACGCGCGGCGCATCCTGCGGCTGATGCCGCTCGACGGCGTCGATGCCGATCCGACGGCGGCGCAGCGCGGAACGGCGGTCCACGACATATTGGAGCGCTGGTGCAAGGAGGACGGGTGCCGGGTCGATGCGCTGCGGCAGCGCGCGATCGCCATGCTGGCGGACGAACGCATGCACCCGATGATGCGCGCCTTGTGGCAGCCGCGCCTGCTGGAGGCGATCGACTGGATCGCGCGGCAGATCGCGATCAACGAGGCCGAGGGACGGACGGTGGCGAGCGCGGAGGGCAAGGGCGGGATCGACATTGCGGGCGTGGCGCTGTCCGGACGCTACGATCGGATCGACCGGCTGGCGGATGGCGGCATCGGCATCGTCGACTACAAGACCGGCAAGCCGCCATCGGCCGCCGCGGTGCGGGCGGGGTTCTCCCAGCAACTGGGGCTGCTCGGGCTGATTGCGGAGCGCGGCGGATTTGCGGACGTTTCGGGCACGGCAAGGGCGTTCGAATATTGGTCGCTGGGCAAGGGCAAGGACGGGTTCGGCTATGTCGCGACGCCGGTCGACGAGCATGGCAAGCGCGACCGGATCCCGACGAGCGAGTTCGCGGGGATCGCGGCGGCGAATTTCGTCGAGGCCGCCGGAAAGTGGCTGACGGGCACCGACGCGTTCACCGCCAAACTGGTGCCCGAATATGCGCCTTATGCCGAATATGACCAGCTGATGCGGCGCGACGAATGGTATGGGCGTGAGTAGCCTGCCGCGTCTCCTGGGTGCGCAGGCGGCGGCGAGCAGCCCCGACGCGCATGTGTGGCTGTCGGCCTCGGCGGGAACGGGCAAGACGCAGGTGCTGGCGGCGCGCGTGTTTCGCCTGTTGCTGCGCGGGGTCGATCCCGCCGCGATCCTGTGCCTGACCTTCACCAAGGCCGGGGCCGCCGAAATGGCGCAGCGGATCGGAGCGCGACTCGCCGCATGGGTGCGGATGCCGGCGAAGGATCTGGTGCGCGACCTGGACGCGCTGGGCGAGCGCGTGACGCCGGCGATGCAGGACCGGGCGCGGACTCTGTTCGCCGCGGTGCTGGATGCGCCGGGCGGGGGCGTGCGCATCCAGACCATCCACGGCTTCTGCCAGTCGCTGCTCGCCGCCTTTCCGGTCGAGGCGGGGCTGACCCCGGGCTTTCGGCCGTTGGAGGCGCGCGAGGAGGCGGCGCTGGCGCGCGAGGCCCTGGCGGGGATGCTGGCGGATGCGGAAGCGCAGGGGCGCGAGGCGCCGATCGCGGCGATCGGGCGGCTGAGCATGCGGCTGGGGGAAGGGGGCGCCGAGCAGTTCCTGATGGAATGCGCGCGCAACCTGAGGGGGCTGGAGGCGCTGCCGAGCGGCATCGCGCCGTGGCTCCGCCGCGCGCTCGACCTGCCTGCGGGGGACATCGCCGAAGCCCTGGAAGCGGGTTGCGATCTGCTCGATCACGATGCGATCGCGCGGCTGGCGGCGGCGAATACGGCCTGGGGGACTGCCACGGGGCAGGGGCATGCGGCGACCTTGCAGGCGTGGCTGGCCGCGGCGCCGGGCGAGCGTGCGGCCACGCTGGCCGACCTTGCCGGCGTGGTACTGACCGGCAAGGGCGAGCCGCGCAAGGCGTCGAAGAAGCTGGTCGATGCCGAGGCTGAGTATCAGGAGCTTGCCGCAGAACTGGGGGGCGAATGTGCGGCGCTGCTGTCGCTGATCGAGCGGGGGGCCTATGCCGATCTGCTCGCCGAGGCGCTGGACGTCGGGCGAGACTATGCGCGGGCGTATGCGACCGCCAAGCGCCGGGTCGGCGGGGTCGATTTCGATGATCTGATCGCGACGGCGGTGGCGCTGCTCAAGCGGCCGGGGATCGGCGAATGGGTGCGCTACAAGCTCGACCAGACGACCGAGCATGTGCTGATCGACGAGGCGCAGGACACCAATGTCGCGCAGTGGACGATCGTGCGCGCGCTGGCGGACGAGTTCTTCGTCGGCCGCGGCATCTATGCGCCGCGGACGCGGACCCTGTTCACGGTGGGCGATCACAAACAGGCGATCTTCGGATTCCAGGGCACCGATCCGACCAACTTCGCGGCGGCGGAGCGGTATTTCGGACTACGTGCCGAAGAGGTGAAGGGCGACCACGACTGGCCCGAGGAGGATCGCGGGCTGCCGATGGCGCAGCTGTCGCTGACCCAATCGTTCCGGTCGACCGCGCCGGTGCTGGAATTCGTCGATGCCGCGATTCTCGCGATCGGCGAGCCGGGGCTGGGTATCGCCGCCGCGGTGGAGCGGCATGCCAGCGAGGTGCGCGGACCCGGCAGCGTGATGCTGTGGCCGCCCGTCTCGGCGGGAGGATCGGAGGAGGATGAGGAGGGCTGGATCGACGATGCGGTCCGCGAACTCGCGGTGCGGATCGCGCGGACGCTGAAAGACTGGCTTGCCGAGGGGCGTATGCTGGCATCCAAGGGGCGGCCGATGCGGCCCGAGGACGTGATGATCCTGGTCAAGCGGCGAGGCGATCTGGCCTCGTTGATCGTGGCGCGGCTGTATGCCGAAGGCGTGCCGGTGGCGGGAGTCGACCGGCTGCGGCTGAACGCGCCGCTGGCGGTGCAGGACTTGCTGGCGGCGATCCGCTTCGTCTTGCAGCCGGGTGACGATTTGAGCTTGGCGTCGTTGCTGGTGTCGCCGTTGATCGGATGGACGCAGGATGAACTGATGCGTGCCGCGCCGCGGGCTTCGGGGACGTTGTGGCGGCACCTGACCGACACGCAGAAAGCGGAACGACTGGCGCCGCTGCGCATGATGCTGGCGCGCGCCGATTTCGCGACGCCCTATCGCTTCCTGGAGGATCTGCTTTCCGGGCCGTTCGATGGGCGGCGCAAGCTGATCCGCCGGCTGGGGGCGGAGGCACGTGATCCGATCGAGGAACTGCTCAACGCCGCGCTGGATTTCGAGACCGCGACCACGCCTTCGCTCCAGCGCTTCCTCGACTGGTTCGACCGAGGCGATGTCGATATCGTCCGGGATGCGGCGGCGCCGCTCGACGCGGTGCGGGTAATGACCGCGCACGGCGCCAAGGGATTGCAGGCGCCGGTGGTGATCCTGGCCGATGCGTGCGTCGATCCGACACAGGCGCTGCGATCGATCCTGCGCTGGAAACCCGACGCCGATGCCGAGCCGGTGCCGGTGATCCGCCCGCGCGCGTCCGAGCGCGGCGGGCCGCTCGATGCGGTCGTCGAGGCGGCGGAAGCGCGCGAACTGGCCGAGCATTGGCGGCTGTTCTATGTCGCTGCGACCCGCGCCGAGGAGCAATTGGTGATTGCCGGGTCGCTGGGGCCGCGGGCGCAAGGCGTGCCGCCCGAGGCGAGTTGGTATGCTGCGGCGGATCGCGCATTCGCTGCGGTTGGCGTACCCGCGGCCGAGGGCGAGCGGGTGTTCGCCGGGAGTGCGCCGCAATCGCCGGTCCGCGCAACCGCGCTTACCAAGGCCGTGGCGCCTCCGCCCCAGCCTGTGCCGGGATGGGCACGGCAGGCCGCACCGGTGGAGGCGCGACCTTCACGGCCACTGGCGCCGTCAGCGCTGGGTGAGGATGAGGTCGCCGACCCGCCGCCGACCGCCGCCATGCGCGCAGCCGCCGAGCGTGGGCGATTGCAGCATGCGCTGTTCGAACGTCTGCCCGCGGTGCCGATTGCGGAGCGCGCGGGTGTCGCCGATCGCTGGCTGACGCATGCCGGCGGCGTAGCGGACGCCAACGAGCGGGCTGCGATCGTCGAGCGTGTGTGCGCCATCCTGACCGATGCGCGCTTCGCCGGTCTCTTCGCGCCGGGTGCCTTGGCGGAGGCGCCGGTAACTGCGGTCATAGGCGACGGCATCGTCGTATCGGGCACGGTGGATCGGCTGGTCGTCGAGGCCGACCGGGTTCGAATCGTCGATTTCAAGACCGGGCGGCAGGTGCCGGCCGATGCTGCAGCGGTGCCGGTCTATCACCTGCGCCAGATGGCAGCCTATGCCGCTGCGCTTTCGGTGGTCTTTCCGGGCAGGTCGATCGAGGCGGCATTGCTCTATACCGCAGGGCCGTCGCTCATCGAACTGCCGACCGACGTGCTTGCGCCCTACAAGCCCGGCTTGGGCAACGGGGAGCAAAGGTTGGCCGACGTTGGTTGAGCACGGCTACACCCCACCCTAGATGGTGGGCAACCAAGGAGAATTCGCGATGGCGACGAAGACGATCACCGACACCAGCTTTCAGGCCGATGTGCTCGATTCGGACAAGCCCGTGCTCGTCGATTTCTGGGCGGAATGGTGTGGGCCGTGCAAGATGATCGGGCCGAGCCTGGAGGAATTGTCGGAGGAGTTGGGCGAAGAGGTGACGATCGCCAAGCTGAACATCGACGACAACCCCGACGCGCCAGGCAGATATGGCGTGCGCGGTATCCCGACGATGATCCTGTTCAAGGCCGGCGCCCCCGCCGCGACGAAGGTCGGCGCGGCGCCCAAGGGGCAGATCAAGGGCTGGTTGCAGGGCGAACTATAGCCGCCTCTCGGAGAACAACCCGCGGCTCCGGTGTCGGCCGGGGCCGCGGGTCATGCTCAGGGCGCTGGAGCCGTGGCCAGGCGGCCGACCAGCAATGACTGCGTGCCTGACATCGTCTCTCCCATCGCGGCCGAAAACTTCGCCGGGTCGAGGCGAACGGTATATTGCTCGACCTTGTACGAACTGGTGCCGGTCAGCCCGCCGATGACGTTGCCGATCGTCGTGTCGATCTTCTTGCCGGTGGACATGGTGTCATCGACCGAGACGATCGGGTCGATGGCGGGAACGATCGGCGACGTCAGCTGGAACGAAACGCGGGTGTTGGCGGACTTCGCCATCTGGCTCGCGGGTGCCATGATCCACATCTGGGTGTCGAGCGGCTCGATCGTGATCGCGGCCTTGTGACGGACGCTGACGAACCCGTCCATCTTGAACGCGTCGGCATCGACGAACACCACCTTCAGGCGCATCCCGACGACGGCAGCGTCCAGTTCGGACAGCGCGTAAATCTCGGCCATGGCGTTGCCCATCTGGGAGAAGCCGCCGAGTGCGCCACCCAGCCTGCCGAAACCCTTGGCCTGCCCATTGCCGGCATTCTCTACCCGACGAAGTACACGCCCATCCCCGTCGGCGCATAGAACATGGACTTGCCTCCGCCGGCCATGCCCTTTTCAATTGGCGTCTGCTGATAGGCCGCTTCGATCTTCGCGTAATTCTTGCTGCGTGGAAGCGCGTCCTTGCGGTCGATGACCTCGATACCGCGCGCCTTGAAGGACGTGACCAGGTTTGCATAAAGCGAGTCGGCCAGCGCCTGCATGGCTGCCTGATCCACACCGTCGATCGTGTAGGTCACGCTCACGTTGTTCTTCATCTTGGACATGAAGCCCTTCGAACTCGCGTCCTTGCCGCCCTTGCTCTGCACCTCGATCTGGAAATAGGGGATCACCACCCGCTTCACGCGAGAAAAGTCCCCTTCGCGGATTGCTGCACCAAAGTTCGCGATTGTGCGATCGTCGCCGCGCCAGCGTATTGGACGGGCTTGCCGATCTTGACCTTCGACGCGGCATCAGGCCGATGTATCGTGAACGCTTGCAGCCGCTGCGATGCACAAAGCGACGGCGATCTTCGAAAAACGCTGCATGTTTGTTGTCCCCCGTAAATGGCTCTCGCACGCGCTCACCAGCGCCACACGAAGGGGGTAAGCAATCGACACGTATGCGCCTAGCGCAGGCGCTCTATCGCCTGGGCCAGCGCCACGTACAATTTGCCCATATCCGAGGACAGCAACGTCACTCCCAAAGGAGAGCCGTCGCGCTGAGCCAGGATAGTGCGCAACATGGCTTCGAAATCGTGGATGTAGCGGTTCACCATCTCGCGGAAGCGGCTGTCGTCATCATACAGGCGGACGATATCGCGTACCTCGCTGGCATCCAGGATGCGCACCGCCCGACGCGTGAAGACGCCGCGATCGCCCTTGAGATACGCGGCCCAGGCGCTGTCGGAGATTTCGGGAGCCACCGCTTTGGTAATGTCGATCGACGCCGAATTGAGCGTTTCGATGAGCAGGGACACGCGTCGCGCAAAGGTGTCCCGATCATTTTCTTCCCGATCGGCCCGCGCGTCTTCTATCCTGGTTTCCACGATTGCGGTTTGATCCGCAATCGCCTGAACCTGGGTCGCCAAGCGCTCGCCGGCGCGGCTGGCGGCGTCGACGGCAAGCGTGGTGGCGTCGACGATTGCGCGGATATGGCGCTCCACAGTATCCGTGGTCGCGCGACGCATCGCATCGATGCTGGCGGATTCCAGTGCATTGGCCGCTTCGGGAATGACCGTGGCCATGGTTTCGCGCGCGCGATCGGCCGCCATCGCAGCGGTGTCGCGAACCCGCAGGAGAGCATCCACCAGCCGAGGCGCGGCTTCCTCTGCGAAGCGGTGGGCACGCGCGACCGTATCGTCGACCGTCTGGCCGAGCGCGTCGGCCTTGGCCCGGCTGGTCGTCAGCGTATCGAGCAGCGTCCCCGAGAGGTGATCGAGGGCACGGCGTTGCTCGCCGATGACGCCTGCGATCGCCTCGACCGCGTCATGCGTATTTTCCGCCGCAGCGACCAGCGACAGCAATTCGGGCTTGGCCTGGGTTATGACCTTCTTGCTTCGCGTGACGCGATCGTCGAGGCGGGCCAGCGCATCGGGGAGGGTTTCGTCGATCTCCCGCGCAGCGGCATCGAGCGCGATCAGCAACGACTCGGTCGTGCCGATCGTCCGGTTCGCCATCGTTTCGCCCGCGCGCAACGCCTCCGTCATGGCCTCGGCCGATCCGCCGAGCGCGCTGATGGAGGCGGCGAGCAGTTGCGACCGATCGACACCCTGATGGTATAGCGCGTCCAGCTGCGTATCGACGCGCGCCAGGCCGGTTTCGAGGGAACCGACGATAGCGTCACCGGCCTCGCGCTGGAGGTCCAGGCGCACGGTCACCTGCTCGATCGCGTGATCGACCGTCGCGATCCGCCGGGCGAGCGCATCGGCGCTGGCGTGCGCGGCCTGATCGAGCGCGGCCTGGTTCGCACCGATCATCGCGAGCATCGCATCGCCCTGCGCGGCTATCCCCTTGCGCGATTCATCCACCGCATCGGCAGTGCGGCCGAGCAGCGCATCGACGGCGCTGGACATGCCGGCGGTGACTGCTTCCAGACGGGTTCCTGCGGTCTCGCTGGTGGCTTCCATGCGGGTGATATGCGCGGCGAGCCGCTGCGCCGCACCGCCGGCGACAAGATCCGCCTCCCGCCCGCGCTCCGCAAGCGCGACCAAGGCTGCTTCGAGCGCCCCCGCGTGTTCGCTTGCCGACAGACCGGTGCGTTCGAGCAGTTTGGCGGCGGTCTCCACCTCGGCCTGCGCACGCGGTAGCGAAGCGAGGAGAACCGCCAGGCTCGCCTGCGCGGTTGTGGACGATTCGGCCAGGCCGCGGGCGTGCGCGTCGATCCGTGAGACTTCGGCGGTGACATTCTGGCCGAGATTGGCGAGGCGATCGTTCGCGGCGTCGCCCATCGTCGTGAGCGAAAGAACCTGATCGGCCAGATGCGCACGATTCGCGTCGAGCGCCTGGCCGAGGGCGGCGACCGTGCGTTCCAGTGCGGCAGCCTCGGCGCGCATCGCACGTGCGGAGGTGCCGAATCGCTGCGCCTCGGCACGGCTCGTGCGGTTGGCGAGCAGCCAGACGATGCCAATCAGCGCGGGGACCACGCACAAGGCCGCCACGAACTGCGCGAGGTCGACTGGCGCCAGCGTGGCAAGCGAATCGCGCGCATACCACAGCATGCCGGCAAGCCATGCGATCACCACCAGGCAGGCAATCGCAAACGGCCAGGGGCTTGGCGGGTCAACATCGAAGGGTTCGGCGGAGAGCGACCAAGGCGCGTAGGCGTCATGCTGGCCCGGTGCCGCAGCATCCGCCTGAGCCGCTTCGCTGCGGATGCCGATGATCGAAGAACCCCCGTTCATGGGAGCGCGTTTACCATCTTTCCGGGCCACGCAAAGCGAATACGGATACGCCGCGTTAAGCCCTGCGGTCCTAACCCGTGACATGGCCTATGATCCCGGAGCGATCGACGCGGCGCTGTCCGCCGCGGTCGGCGAGGATGCCGCACTGATCGCAGAATTGCGCACGGCGTTGGCCGAAAGCGTCGCGCGTGCGCTGCTGTCGATGCGACAGGCGAGGGACGAGGAGGCATGGCGCACCGCCGCCGGCCGGTTGCGCGGACTGGCTGCGAGTTTTGGGGCGGTCAGGCTCATGGCGCTGGCCGCGTCGGCGTGCGATGGCGCGGCGGGCGATGCCGAGATGCTGCGCAAGCTGGAGCGGGCCGCGGCTCGGCTTTAGGGCGATCTTTCAAACGATCGACCAGTCCGGCCTACGCTGGATTGAGGCTTTAACGCATTACGTCGATGAAGCGCATCGTATCGGCCACCGCCTTCGCGGGCCGGAAAATCCGCCGTCCCCATGAACTGCGTACACTGGTGGAAGGCATCGTCGTAGATCGCCCGATTGCCCAGTCCACCTTGTTCCGATCCGAGATTTCACGACCGAAATGCCCGTATTGCATTGCTTGCACCCGGCGACCCGTCTGCCGCGCCACGGCCTGTCGACCTTGCATCCGGCGTCGTCGCGGGTACAGGCGAGGCAATGCTGGCCGGCCTCCTCTTTGCGATCCACGATGCCGACGACCAGCCCGACCGGCTGGCTGCGACGCTGCCGTTCGGCGGGCTGACGCTCATCGAATATCAGGCGCGGCTGCTGATCGCGGCGGGGGCGGCGCAGATCATCCTGATCGTCGCGCGGGCGACGCCCGAACTGCTGGGCGCGATCAGCCGCATCGGACGCCGTGGGGTGGCGGTGGATGCGGTGCGATCGGCCGCGGAAGCGGCGGAGAAAATCCATCCGCTGGCGCGGGTTCTGATGATCGCCGACGGGCTGGTAACCACCGAAGGAATCGTCGCCGGTCTGGCGCAGGAAGGTGGCGACGCCCTGCTGGTCGTGCCCGAAACCGACGCCCCGACCGGGTTCGAACGGGTGGGAGGGCAGATGGCGTGGGCCGGGGTCGCCCGGCTGGAGCCCGGCAGAATTGCCGAAGTCGCCCGTCTGCCGCGCGATTACGATGTCCAGTCGACCTTGATCCGCGTCGCGGCGCAGGCGCGCGCGGCGCATGTCGAACTGCCGGTGACTGCGCTGCGCGACGGGCACGGCATCGAACATCATGCCGGATCGCTGGACCGCCGCAGCCGTACCGTCCTCGCCGCGTCCGTGGCGGGGCGGCGCGGATGGTTTGACCGCTATGTGCTGGCGCCGGTGGCGCGCTGGACGCTGCCGCTGCTGGTGTATCGCAAAGTGCCGGGTGAGGGTGTTGCAGCGGCGGGCGCGATCCTGGGGGGGCTTGGGCTGTTCGGCATCGCATCCGGGTTCGCGGCAACCGGCCTTATCGCGGTGCTGCTGGCGACGATGACGCTGGCGCTGGGCGCCACGCTGGGCGACTTGCGCGATCAGCCGCGGCTGGTGTTGGCCGAGCGGATCGCGGCTGTGGCGATGCCGCTGATCGCGATCCTGCTGTTTGGCTGGGCGGTGCGGGCCGCAACCGAGGATGGGGCGCCGCTGGCGAGCGCGATAACCCTCGCGGTGCTGGCGGGGCTGGGCGAGCGCGCCATTCCCTCGGCGACGCGACGAAGCTGGTGGGGTAGCCCCTCGGCCCACCTCGTCGTCGTGACGGTGTCGGCGATGCTCGGTGTGCCGATGCTGGGGCTGGCGGTCGCCAGCATCTATGCAGCGGTGACGCTGGCCGATGCGATCGAGAAGCTGCGGCAACAGCCTTAGTGCGCTCTTAACGACGCGGCGGCTATGGCGCGGCGATGTCGGTCCGTTCCCATGACCCCCAGCCCGCGCAAGCGGCAACCCGGCGCGCCACCCAGGCATGGGAACGTGCGGATGCACGTTTGGCCGGGGCGATCGACGATTTGTTTCTGCCCGACGATTCCCGGCTCGACGACCGTGTCCGCGCGCGGGTGACGCATATCCTTTCTGCCATGGTCGCTGGAATCGAGATCGACCTGCGACGGCATGCCGCCCGAGTGCTGGCCGGCACCGGCGACACGGCCCGGGCGGAAGCGCTGCTCGAACACGGGGATGTGTTCGCCCGGCTGGCGCGAGCGGGATTACTTCGCGACGTGGATTTGCTGGACGAGATCCTGGCCCGGGTGCGCATGGACCTGATCGCCGAGGCGCTGCCGGTTACTCTGGTCGCGCGGGATGCCCCTAGCCTGCTGATCCGGCTGACCGAGGTGCCCGACGGCCTGGTAGCCAGGACGGCATCGGCGCTGCTCGTGGCGCAGAACCGGCGACAGGCCGCGAACGATGCAGGCAGCGCCGAGCCGAGCGCGCTGCCCGCGGACGTCCAGCACCGGCTGGTGTGGCGGGTCGCCGCGGCGTTGCGCGGTGGCGATGACGCCGAGGTGGATCGCGCGATCGCCCAGGCGGCGATGCGCAGCCTTGCGGCGTATGACGAGGACGATCGGCCCGAGGGGGGCGCCATGCGGCTTGCAAGGGCGGTCGACGCGCGGCCGGCCGAACTTGCGCCGCTGCTGCTGGAGGCGCTGGGTGACCGCAGCCTGACGCTGTTCGCGGCGATCCTGGCGCATGCGCTCGCGATGGATCACGACCAGCTGCGCGCGATGGTGGTCGAGCCGGAGGGCGAACGATTGTGGCTGGCGTTGCGGGCGGTGTCGCTGGACCGGGAAACGATCGCACGGATTGCCCTGGCATTGTCCGAGGCCGATCCGCGAAGGGACATCGAAGCGTTCGCCGATAGACTTGACGCGATCGCGGCGGTGCCGGCGGAGGCGGCGCGTGCCGCGCTGGCGCCGTTCGCGCTCGACCGCGACTTCCGCGCCGCCATGGCCGTGCTCGCGCGATCGGAGCGGCGATGAACGCATCGGAGTCCATCGCCCGTGGCGGCGTGGCGCATGCCGTCGTCGATGCCGATGGGCGGTTGGTTACCGCCGATCCGGCGATCGCTGCCTTGAACCTGCGTGCCGGAGGAGTCGTTGGAGCGGCTCTGGCAGTTCCCACGCTGGCGACCGTGGCGCGGCTTGCGCGCCGCTTGGGGATTGTCGTGTCGCGGGGCGTAATCGTCGCCGATGTCGATACCGACCTGCAATTGTGGGTGCGGGCACAACCTGAAGGGCAGACCGTGCGGCTGTCGGTCAGCGGCTGGCAGGAACGGATGCCCGTCCGCCTGCCGCGCGGCGAACGTGCGGAGGCGGATTTCGTCACCGCAGGCGCGGAGTGGCGATGGGAGACGGATGCCGCCTTGCGCCTGACCTTCGTTTCGATCGAGGCGGGCGCGCGATACGGGTTCGACGCGCTGGCCATGTTGGGGCAGCCGCTCACCCTGCTGTTCGTGCTGGGCGACGACACCGAAGGCGGCTTGCCGATCCTCGATGCCCTGGCGCGGCGGCGCGCGTTCGAGGCGCAGCCTGCGAGAGTGCGCGGATCGGGCAAGGCGATGTTGCTGTCCGCAAGCGTCCGTCGGGACGAGCGACGCGAATTCGCGGGGTTCATCGGCGGGGCCGCGGTCGCTCCGCCGACGCGGGATGTCGCCCTGCCGCTATCAGAGGAATTTACGAGCGGTCTCGACCGTGCGCTGCGCCGTCCCCTGGGGCGGATCATCGGCCATGCCGACAGCATCGCAGCGCAAGCCGATGGCCCGATCGAACCCACCTATGCCGATTATGCCGCCGATATTGCGAGTGCAGGGCGGCATCTGCTCGGGTTGGTCGACGATCTCGTTGATATGCAGGCGATCGAGCGGCCGGATTTTGCGCCGCCGGCGGAGCGGGTCGATCTCGCCGACGTCGCCCGGCGTGCGGTGGGGCTGTTGCGGGTCCGGGCAACCGATTCCGGCGTGACGATCGTGGCACCGGAACCCGAAGTAGCATTATTTGCGATCGGCGATTTCCGACGATCGCTGCAGATCCTGGTCAACCTTCTTGGCAATGCGGTGCGATACGCGCCGCGGGGTACGATGGTGACGGTTGCGGTGCGACCCGCTGGCGCGTTCGTCGAGGCGATCGTGATCGACACCGGCAAAGGCATAGCCCCTGCCGATCAGACGCGCGTCTTCGAGAAGTTCGGGCGGGTCGATGCCAGCGAACCGGGCGGCAATGGCCTGGGGCTGTATATTTCCCGGCGGCTGGCGCGGGCGATGGGTGGCGACCTGATCGTGGAAAGCGCGCCGGGCGACGGCGCGCGCTTCACCCTGTCGCTACCGTCCGCGCGGGCGGCCGACGCGACGGGCGACCAGGATCAGCAATAGCCCGACCACGGCGAGCGCCGCACCGCGATCCGCCCAGGGTCGCTGATCCAGCATGAAGCTGGACGCGGGCCAGTGGATGTAACCGAGACCCTGCCCGATCCACAGCAGCCCCATCAGCGTGGCGAGAATGCCGAGAACGAGCAGGACGTTGCGCAGCATCATCGCTGATCCGCGGGCACGTACGACCGCTGGGTCGGGCCGGTGTAGAGCTGGCGCGGGCGGCCGATCTTCTGGTCGGGATCGGTTATCATCTCGTTCCACTGCGCGACCCAGCCGACGGTGCGGGCGAGCGCGAAAAGAACCGTGAACATCGATGTCGGAAAACCGATCGCCGACAGGATCACGCCCGAATAGAAATCGACGTTCGGGAACAGCTTCTTCTCGACGAAATAGGGATCGTTGAGTGCGATCTCTTCAAGCTGCAACGCCACGTCGAACAGCGGATCGGTAACCTTCAGCTCGGTGAAAACCTCGCGCACCGTCTTCTGCATCACGGTCGCGCGCGGATCGTAGTTCTTATAGACCCGGTGTCCGAAGCCCATGAGGCGGAACGGGTCGTTCTTGTCCTTGGCGCGCGCGATGAATTCGGGGATGCGATCGGGCGTGCCGATCTGGCGCAGCATGTTGAGCGCGGCTTCGTTCGCGCCGCCGTGCGCCGGCCCCCAGAGGCAGGCGATTCCTGCAGCGATGCAGGCGAACGGATTGGCGCCCGACGAGCCCGCCAGGCGGACCGTCGAGGTCGAGGCATTCTGTTCGTGATCGGCGTGGAGGATGAAGATGCGGTCCATCGCGCGCTCGATCACCGGGTTCACGACATAGGGTTCTGCCGGCACGCCAAAGGTCATGCGCAGGAAGTTGCCGGTGTAGCTGAGCGAATTGTCGGGATAGAGAAAGGGTTGGCCGACGCTGTACTTGTACGCCATCGCCGCAATCGTCGGCATCTTGGCGAGCAGTCGGTGTGAGGCGATCACGCGCTGCGCGGGATCGTGGATGTCGGTCGAATCGTGGTAGAAGGCGCTGAGTGCGCCGACGACGCCGCACAGGATGGCCATCGGATGCGCGTCGCGACGAAAGCCGCGAAAGAAGGTTGCCAGCTGTTCGTGAACCATCGTGTGGCGGGTGATGGTGGTCGAGAATGTCTCCAGTTCGGCCTTGGTCGGCAGTTCGCCGTTCAGCAGCAGGTACGACACTTCCATGAAGCTCGACTGTTCGGCGAGTTCGCCGATCGGGTAGCCGCGGTGGAGCAGCACGCCCTCATCACCGTCGATATAGGTCAGCGCCGACTGGCAACTCGCGGTCGATGTGAAGCCGGGATCGTAGGTGAAGGAATCGGTTTGCGCGTAGAGCTTGCGAATATCTATGACATCCGGGCCGATCGTCCCCGACATGACCGGGTAGTCAAAATCCCTGGTCCCGATCGAGAATTTGGCGGCTTCGGTCATGGTCTACCTTTCCTGCAAAATCGTGGCGTCGGCGATCCGCCCCAGGCTTTCGTCGCGGCCCAGCAGGGCGAGCACGTCGAAGATGCCCGGCGACGTCTTGCGTCCCGTGAGCGCGGCGCGAAGCGGTTGTGCAACCTGGCCGAGCTTCAAGCCCCGAGCCTCGGCCACCTGACGTACCGCACCTTCGAGTGCATCCGTATCCCAGTTGTGCACCGCGTCAAGCGCCGCCTGTGCCGCCGTCAGGATTGCCGATGCTTCCCCTGCCAGCAGCGCCTTTGCAGCATCGTCCATCGCCAGCGGGCGCGGTGCGAAAAGGAAGCGGGCGCCGTCTGCGAGTTCGTTGAGGTTGGCCGCACGCGGCTTGAGCGCGGGCATGGCGCGGTGCAGCAGATCGGCATCGCCCGCACCCATTCGTTCGGCGACCAGATCAGCTAGCCGCGCATCTTCGGCTTCGCGGATGTAATGGCCGTTGAGGTTTTCGAGCTTCTTGAGATCGAAGCGCGAAGGCGATTTGCCGACCGCAGCAAGATCGAACCATTCGACGGCTTGTTCGCGGCCGATGATCTCGGAATCGCCATGGCCCCAACCGAGGCGAAGCAGGTAGTTGTCGAGCGCTTCGGGCAGGATGCCGAGTTCGTCGCGATAGGTTTCGATACCCACGGCGCCGTGCCGTTTCGACAGCTTGGCGCCGTCGCTTCCGTGGATCAGAGGGATATGCGCATAGACCGGCTCTGCCCAATTGTTCGCCTTGTAGATCGGCAATTGGCGGAAGGCATTGTTGAGGTGGTCGTCGCCGCGAATGACGTGGGTGACGCCCATGTCGTGATCGTCGACCACGACCGCCAGCATATAGGTCGGCGTCCCGTCGGAGCGGAGCAGGATCAGGTCGTCGAGCTCGGCATTCTGGACGGTGACCGTGCCCTGCACCTGATCCTCGATCGTCGTCTCGCCATCCTGCGGCGCGCGCAGGCGGACCACGAACGGCGCGTCGACGGGGCCGTCCGACCGATCGCGCCAGCTGCTGCGGATCCGCATCGGCCGCTTGGCGGCTTGCGCCTCCTCGCGCTGTGCGGTGATCTCCTCGGCGGTCATCCAGCAGCGATAGGCATGGCCACTGGCGACCATCGCATGAGCGACTTCGGCGTGGCGATCGGCGCGGGCGAATTGGAACACGGCGTCGCCGTCCCAGTCCAGCCCCAGCCAGCGAAGCCCGGAGAGGATCGCGTCGATCGCCGGCTGCGTCGAACGCGCGCGGTCGGTATCCTCGATCCGCAGCAGAAACCTGCCGCCGTGATGCCGCGCGTAGAGAAGGTTGAACAGCGCGGTACGCGCGCCGCCGATATGGAGAAATCCGGTCGGCGAAGGTGCGAACCGCGTCACCACGGCTGCCCTGTCATCATCCCTGCTTGCGCCCAACCGCGCATCCTTCCACATCTCGAAACCGCATGACCGACACGGCCGCCGGAGCCCCTAGCACGCACCTTTGGTGGCGACAATTCTGGGCTGGCCGGCGTCGCGGCGCCATCGAGCGGTGGCTGGAGGCTGAGCGGGATCAACTGCCGCTGTGGCTGCCGGTGATGCTCGGCGCGGGAGTTGCCGCCTATTTCTCATTGCCCGATGCACGGTCCTGGGCTGCGTGCGGGTTGGCGTTTGCTGCCTGCGGGGCATTCGGCGGTGCGATCGGGGGCGGCGGGCGTGCGGCCCGTGCGATCCTGATCAGTGGGTTCGCGGCTGCGCTGGGCATGACGCTGATATGGTGGCGCGCGGAAAGGGTTGCCGCGCCGGTGCTGGCGCGCCCGGTCGTGGTGACATTCCAGGGGCGCGTGGATCGGATCGAGCCGCTGGCCGCGCGCGGGCTGGTGCGCCTGACCCTGGAGGAGGTCGGGCTGGGGCAGGGTGCCCGCGGCCAGGTGGCGCTGCCGCCGCGATTGCGGGTGAACCTGACCGATGCCGACGCACCCGGCAGCCTGGCGATCGGCGCGGTCATCCGGCTTCGGGCACGCCTGATGCCCCCGCCCGCAGCGGCTGTTCCCGGCGCCTATGATTATGCACCGGTGGCATGGTTCGACCGCATAGGAGCCATCGGGCGCGGGTTCGCGCCGGTCGTTGTGGTGTCTGGCGCAGGCACAGGCGGCGGGCTGAGAGCCACGCTGACGCAGCACATCACGGCGCGCGTCGAGGGCAGCGCAGGCGGCATCGCGGCTGCGCTGGCGACTGGCGATGTGGGCGCGATCGGCGAGGAGGATGCCGAGGCGATGCGGCGAGCGGGGCTGGCGCATCTGCTGTCGGTCAGCGGGTTGCATATCACCGCGGCGGTGACTGCGACGATGCTGGTGGTGTTGCGGCTGTTGGCGCTCAGTCCCTGGCTGGCGCTCAGAATGCGGCTGCCGTTGGTCGCGGCCGGTGCGGGGGCGGCGGCGGCGATCGGTTATACGCTGTTGACGGGGGCGCAGGTGCCGACGATCCGCTCGTGCGTCGCGGCGTTGCTCGTGCTGGCCGCACTGGCTTTGGGACGGCAGGCGGTGACGCTGAGACTGGTCGCGGCCGGGGCGATGGCCGTGCTCCTGATGTGGCCGGAGGCGTTGGCGGGGCCAAGCTTCCAACTGTCGTTCGCGGCGATCACCGCGATCGTGGCGTTTCACGAGCATCCCAAGGTGGCGGCGTTCTTTGCAGCGCATGAGGAAGGACGATGGCGGCGGATGGGGCGCGGTGTCGTCTCGCTGCTGGCGACCGGACTGCTGGTCGAGGCCGCGTTGATGCCGATTGCGGTCTATCACTTCCACAAGGCCGGGCTGTACGGCGCGCTGGCCAACATGGTCGCGATCCCGCTGACGACCTTCGTCATCATGCCGCTGGAGGCGCTTGCGCTGATGCTGGATGCCGCTGGTCTGGGTGCGCCGATATGGTGGCTGACCGAGCGGGCGCTACGCGGATTGCTGTGGCTGGCGCATGTCGTCGCGGCGGCGCCGGGATCGGTGGCGGCGCTGCCCGCGATGCCGGACGGCGCCTATGCGCTTGCCGTCGCGGGCGGGCTGTGGATCGCCTTGTGGCGGACGCGGGTGCGGCGGCTGGGCATGATCCCGCTCGTTGCAGGGCTGATCTGGGCTGTGGCGACGCCCGCGCCTGATGTGCTCGTCACGGGCGATGGCCGACATGTCGCGGTCCGCATGGGCGGCGGGGTTGCCCTGCTAAGGGATCGAGCGGGCGATTATGTCCGCGATACGCTCGCCGCCAACGCCGGGGTCGAGGTCGAGCCGGGGGTGCTGGCGGAGCAGGCGCGGGCTTCGTGCAGCCGCGACCTGTGTGCCGCCGACATCGTGGCGGCGGGGCGGCGATGGCGGGTGCTGGCGACGCGTAGCGCGTATCTGGTGCCGGCGGGCGAATTGATCGCGGCGTGCGGATCGGCCGACATCGTGGTCAGCGAGCGGCGCTTGCCGATGCGGTGCCGGCCGCGGTGGTTGCGGCTTGATAGATCGACGCTGTCAAAGAGCGGCGGGGTGGCCGTGACCCTGGCCACCGGGCGAACCGTCACCGTCCTCGACCCCGCCGACCGTCATCCGTGGCGGGTGCCGCCGCTGACCGCGGCGCCCGCACTCAATCGTAACGGCGCAGGATACCGGAGAGCTTCCCCTGGATACGCACCTGAGCGGGGGCGTAACGCTGAGGATCGTAGGCGCGGTTGGCGGGATCGAGACGGATCATCGCGCCTTCGCGACGGAAATATTTGAGCGTGGCCTCGCTCTCCTCGATCAACGCCACGACGATTTCCCCGTCGCGTGCGGTCTCGGTGCGGCGCACGAGGGCGAAGTCGCCGTCGAGGATGCCCGCCTCGACCATCGAATCGCCCGCGACCTCCAATGCGTAATGTTCGCCCTGGCCGAGCAGCGCGGCCGGCACCGCCAGCATCGCCGAACTTTCGAATGCCTCGATCGGCACGCCCGCCGCGATGCGACCGTGCAACGGAATTTCGATCACGTCATTGGCAGGGGCGGGGAGGGGCGACCTGTGCGAAACTTCACCATCATCGCGCATAGGCGGCACGATCGCGCGGCGTGAAGTTTCGGGCGCGGTGCCGCGTTCGGGCATGCGCAGCACCTCCAGCGCGCGGGCGCGGTTGGGGAGGCGGCGGATGAACTGGCGTTCCTCCAGCGCGCTGATGAGGCGGTGAACGCCGGATTTGGATTTCAGGTCGAGCGCGTCCTTCATCTCCTCGAACGAAGGCGATACGCCGGTGTCTGCGAGGCGATCGTTGATGAAGCACACGAGTTCGTGCTGCTTGCGGGTGAGCATGGCGGTCCTCCGTCCGGAACAGACGTGGAACTTCTAAGGAACGGACTTGCCCCCGTCAAGCCAGATCGAGGATTTCCGCCGAGTCGCCCGCGAAGGCCGCCGGCGCATGCGCCTGACGCACGATCAGGCACGTTGCGCGGGCCAGCGTCAGCAGCATCGAACTGTCCTGGATGGCGGCGGCATAGGCCTTGCCGTCGCGGATGGCCGCCCGCAGATAATCGGTGCGCGGGCCGTTGGGGGCGAGGTCTTCGCCGAGCGTCGTGCGCGATGTCGAGGGTAGCGGATCGGCGGCTCCGCACAGATGCGCGATCATCGGTTTCACGAACAGGATCGCGGTGACGAACGCCGAGACCGGATTGCCGGGCAGGCCGAGGACGGTGGCGTCGCCGAGCCGCCCGGCCATCATCGGCTTGCCCGGACGAAGGGCGATCCGCCAGAAATCTATGATGCCGTCTGCGGCTTCGAGCGCCGGGCGGACGAGATCGTGGTCCCCCACCGATGCCCCGCCAGTCGTGACGAGCAGGTCGCATGAAACCCTGGCGAAAGCATCGCGCATGATGTCGAGACGATCGGGGAGGATGCCCAGGTCGACGATGTCGACGGGCAGGCCGGCGAGCATCGCGGCAAGCATTGCGCCGTTCGATTCGGGAAGCTGGGCGCCGGCGAGCGGCGCGCCGGGCGGCGCGAGTTCGTCGCCGGTCGCGACGATCCCGACGCGAACACGGCGGCGGACGGGCAAGACCGACACGCCGCCGGTAGCGGCGACCCCGATGCGTGCCGGGGTCAGGCGTTCCCCTGTCCGGATCAGACGGTCGCCTTCGTGGAAGTCGAGGCCGCGTGCGCGGGTATTGCGGCCACGATAGAGCGGTCCTTCGCCGGCCAGCGTCAGGGTTGTGCCGTCGCGTTCGGCTTCTTCCTGGATGAGGACGGTGTCTGCGCCATGGGGCATCGCAGCGCCGGTGAAGATGCGGGTCGCCTCCCCCATGCCGACCGCTCCTTCGAACGGCCTGCCCGCGGCGCTTTCGCCGATCACGTGCCACGGGCCAGGCAGATCGGCGAAGCGGATGGCGTAGCCGTCCATTGCGGACAGGTCGGCGGCAGGCTGGGTGCGCGCGGCGTGGACGTCGGCCGCAGCCCAGCGACCAGCGGCCTCGCGCAGCGGCGCATCCTCGCGCGCGACGGGCGGCGTCATGGCGAAAAGGCGTGCCTGGGCGTCGATAACTGGAAGCAATGTCACCCAAGCGTCGTGGGGAGTGGCGACGCCGCGGTCAAGGCACTGGACGGATGACGGCGCGCCATACCGTACTTTCAAGACGTCACCGCAATATGTATCGGGAAGACAGAAATCGGATTATCCGCCCAGGATCTTGGCGGAGGTTGATTAAATATCCCGCTCATACTTTCCGTTCGGACGCGATCCCGTCTATAGGGTCGGCGTTGCGCGATAGTCTTTGCAATACCGATATCGCGACACTTGTTTCAGATGCGTCAGCAACAATTCGCCTAGACGGGAATGATGCAACAAGGTTATTAAATAGTAGAAATCATACTCATGCATGTCGGTGGATATTCGCTGGAGTGCGTGTTAGAGTGGATCAGATGAAATTGCCGGGCCGACGCGGGGGCGGCGCCGGAGTGACCGTTCAGAGGGGCATGATTGATGGTGTCCACTGCCGTGCGGCTTCCGGTCGAGACGGGAAGTGCCGAAGCGTGGTTGCTCACGCTGATCGAGGGTATGCCTCAGCTGATCTGGCGCGCGGCGGACCATGGATATTGGACCTGGTCCAGCCCGCAGTGGGAGCGATTCACGGGTCAAGCGCAGGGCCAGAGCTGCGGCGACGGATGGCTGGAGGCGCTGCATCCCGACGACCGACCTCTTGCGTCGGCAGCGTGGGACCAGGCGCCAGCTGCCGGCATGCTGGACGTGGATTTGCGGATCGCCAACGTCGATGGCGCCTATCGCTGGTTCCAGGTGCGGGCGCTGCCGATCCGGGACGATCAACGCGCGCTAACGGAATGGTTGGGCACGTGCACCGACATAGACGATCTGAGAAAACTGCAGGCCCGGCAGAAGGTGTTGGTGGCCGAGTTGCAGCACAGGACGCGCAATCTGATCGCCGTCATCCATTCGATCGCGACGCAGACCTTGCGGGACGCATCGTCGCTGACGCAATTTGGCGAGCGCTTCGACGATCGGCTGTCCGCACTGTCGCGCGTGCAAGGCATATTGTCCGCGTCCGAAGACGAGCCAATCACCATTCGCAAACTCGTCCAGATGGAACTTGCCGCACTGGGTGCCGAACACCTCGAAGACCGTGTTGTCATCAAGGGCGAGGACATCGTCATTCGCTATACGAGCGCGCAGACACTGGCGCTGGCGATCCACGAACTATCGACGAATGCGCTCAAATATGGTGCGCTTCGCTCGGAGCAGGGGCGCTTGCATATCGGATGGGTCGAGCATCTGCGCGACGACGTCCCGTGGCTGTGCGTGACCTGGCGAGAAACGGGCATCCAGCCCGTGCGAGCAACGCCCAAGCGAGCGCGCGGTTACGGCAGGACATTGATCGAACAGGCGCTTCCGCATCAACTGGGTGCCAAGACGAAGTTCGAGATCACCGGCGATAAATTGCGCTGCTCGATCGACCTGCCTCTGGAACATTACCAGAAGGGCGATTCCTTTGGACACGGCTGAACGCCCCGATCTGACGGGCCTGCAATTCATCGTGGTGGAGGACGAATTCCTGATCGGGCGCGCGCTTTGCGATGAGCTGGAAGCGCTGGGCGCAGACATCATCGGCTTTCACGGCAACCTGGCGAGCGCGACCCACTGCATAACGGGAGCATCCCATGTCGACGGCGCGATCGTCGATTTCAATCTCGCAGGCGTTTCCAGCACTCCGATCATAGACATGTTGATGTCGCGGGGGATCACGCCGATCTTATGTACCGGCTATGACGTGGAGAATATCGAAGCGCGCTTCCGGCATCTTCCGCGATGCCTGAAGCCGCTGACGCGTGCGGTTCTGCACCGCCAGCTTGCCGCCATCACCGTCAAGGGAACGACGCTCGGCGGTTGAGGGGAGGCTGGGCGGGCAAGTTGCTATCTGGCGGTCCAGTCGCCCGATTTGCCGCCGCTTTTGGCGATCACCCGAACGCCCTCGATCGTCATCGTCTTATCGACCGCCTTGACCATGTCGTAGAGCGTCAGCAGCGCGACGGTGGCGGCGGTGAGGGCCTCCATCTCGACGCCGGTCTGGCCCGTGGTTGCGCAGGTCGCGGTGACGGTTATGCCGGTGTCGTCCGCCGCCATGTCGATCGCGGCACGGGTCAGGGGCAGGGGGTGGCACAACGGGATGAGGTCTGACGTGCGCTTGGCCGCCATGATGCCGGCGATGCGTGCGGTGGCGAGGACGTCGCCCTTGCGGGCCGACGCGTCGTGGACCAGGGCGAGGGCTTGCGCTGACATGGCGATGCGGCCGGTGGCGCTGGCTTCGCGGGCGCTGGGTTGCTTGCCGCCGACGTCGACCATGCGGGCGGCGCCGGTTTCGTCGAGGTGGGTTAGCTCCGTCATCCCTCTTCCTTTGGGAGAGGGAGGGAGCCGCGTAGCGGCGGAAGGGTGAGGGCGGTTTCGGGGGGTGCGCCGCCCTCACCTTCCCACTCGGCTGCGCCGAGCGGGCCCAGTTCCGGGTCAACAGCGCCCCGCGCTGTTGAGGTTCTGACCGGGGCAGAACCGACCCGGAACTCTCTCCCGGACGGAGAGGCGTTTTCGATCAACGCTCGTGTGGCCACTTCGATGTCGTCCGCGCGCATCAGGGCTTCGCCGATCAGAAAGCAGCGGACGCCCTGTTCGGCCATCGCGTCGAGATCGGCGCGTGTCGTCAGGCCGCTTTCGGCGACGAAGGTGCAGCCGGGCGGCGCCAGGCGGACGAGATCGTAGGTGCGCTGGAAATCCACGCTGAAGTCGCGCAGGTCGCGGTTGTTGACGCCGATCAGGCGCGATTTGAGTCTGAGCGCGCGTTCGAGTTCGGTCGAATCGTGGACTTCGACCAGCACGTCCATGCCGCAGTCGATTGCCGATGCCTCTATCTCCGCCATCTGCGTATCCGCCAGCGCTGCGACGATGATGAGGATGGCGTCGGCACCGATGCTGCGCGATTCGGTGACCTGCCAGGGATCGACCATGAAGTCCTTGCGCAGGACAGGAAGCGATACCGCGTCGCGCGCGGCCCTGAGGTAGGCGTCCGAACCCTGAAACCAGCGTTCGTCGGTCAGGACGGAGAGGCAGGCGGCGCCGCCGGCTTCATAGGCGCGGGCGTGCGCGGGGGGATCGAAATCGGCGCGGATCAGGCCTTTCGAGGGGCTGGCCTTCTTGACCTCGGCGACCAGCGCATAGCCGGACTTCGCATCAAGTGCGGCGCGAAAGCCGCGGGGCTTGCTGACCGCGGCGATGCCGGCGTCGAGATCGGCGAGGCTGGTCGTGGCCTTGCGCGCGGCGACTTCGGCCCGTTTGGTCTCGATGATCCGGTCGAGCATCGTCATCGGTAGGCTATCCAGCGATCGAGGAGGGCATTGGCGGCGCCTGTGTCGAGCGCCTCTGCGGCGAGGGCGGCGCCTTGCGGCAGGGTCTGCGCGCGCACCGCAACGACGAGCGCGGCGGCGGCGTTGAGGAGGACCGCGTCGCGGTACGCGCCGTGTTCGCCGGTGAGCAGGCGGCGGAGCGCGGCGGCATTGTCGGCGGCGTCGCCGCCGCGGATCGCCGCGATGGGGTGGCGCGGGAGGCCGGCGTCCTCCGGCGTGATGCGGGACGGCAGGCGGACGTCGCCGACGCCGATTGCGACGCTGGCGCCGGCGCCGGAGAGTTCGTCGAGGCCTTCTTCGCCGGAGACCACGAGCGCGGCTCCGGTGCCGAGCTGCGACAGGGCTTCGGCGTAGAGCGGCGCATAATCGGGCCGGGCGATGCCGATCAGCTGGCGGGTAACGCCTGCCGGATTGGCGAGCGGACCCATGAGGTTGAAGATCGTCCGCCTGCCGATGCGGCGGCGGATAGGCGTGATGCGCGCCATCGCCGGGTGATGATTGGCGGCGAAGAGGAAGGCTATGCCGATGTCCGCCAGGCTTCGTTCGGCGGTGGCGCCCGCGTGCGCCATGTCCAGGCCGAGCGCTTCCAGCGTGTCGGCCGCGCCTGCCTTGCTGGAGGCGGCGCGATTGCCGTGCTTGGCGACGGGCACGCCGCAGCCTGCGACGACCAGCGCGACCGCGGTGGAGACGTTGCGCGTATGGTGGCCGTCGCCACCGGTGCCGCAGACGTCGATCGCGCCCTGTGGTGCGTTGATGGGGATGAGGCGGCTGCGCATGGCCCGCGCGGCCTCGGCGATCTCGACGGCGGTTTCGCCGCGATCGCTCAGGCCGGTGAGGAAGGCGGCGATGGCGTCTTCCTCCGGTGCGCCGTCGAGGATGTCGGCGAATGCCTGCGCGGCATCTTCGCGCGACAAAGGTGTTGCGGTGTCGGGGAGGGTCACGGCAGGGCCTTCACCGATACGCCCGCGATCCGGAGGAAGTTGGCAAGCATCGCGTGGCCGTGTTCGGTGGCGATGCTCTCGGGATGAAATTGCACGCCGTGGATGGGCAGCGTGGTGTGCGCGACGCCCATGACCAGCCCGTCCGCGGTGCGGGCGTTGACCCGCAAGGCAGGCGGCACGTCGTTGACGACGAGCGAATGGTAGCGGGTGGCGGTGAAGGGGGCAGGCAGACCGTCGAACAGCCCGGTGCCGTCGTGTTCGATCGCCGAAGTCTTGCCGTGCATCAGCCCGCCGCGCTCTACCCGACCGCCGAAATGCTGGCCGATGGCCTGGTGTCCCAGGCAGACGCCGAGCAGCGGGCGGCGCGTGTCGGCGCAGGCGGCGACGAGATCGAGACTGACGCCAGCCTCCGTCGGCGTGCACGGGCCGGGCGAGATCAGGAAGGCGTCGGCGCCCGAGGACAGCGCCTGACCCGCGGAAATGGCGTCGTTGCGCACCACCTCCACCTCGGCGCCCAGTTCCATCAGATAATGGACGAGGTTCCAGGTGAAGCTGTCGTAATTGTCGATCACCAGGATCATAGCGGCACCGCGATCATGCGCCGTTCCATAGCCGAGATGGGCGCGCGTGCAACGCCCGGAGCAGCGGCCATATTGCCGCCACGCAAGGGGTGGATCGAAGCATTCCGGGGGGCGTTATCCCGCGTGAAGGAGTAAGACGATGCGTAGCGTAATGGTCGCGGTGCTGCTGGCGATGCCGGCCGCTGCTTTTGGCGGGCAGCAGGATGATACGTCGACCATCCCGCAGCGGGTGCGCAGCGTGTCGATCGAACGCGGCCAGCCGTGTCCGCCGTCGACAGGCGACGAGGTGGTGGTGTGTTCGGTTATCGGCGAACCCTATCGTATCCCCAAGCCGCTCCGCCAGACGCGCGAAGTCACCGCGGCAAATCAAAGCTGGGTCAACCGCACGGCGACCGCCGACCGCATCGGCCGGGTCGCGGGCGGATTGCCCGATACGTGCTCGCCGGTGGGCACGGGCGGACAGTCGGGCTGCGCGCTGTCGTGGAACCAGGCCTATGGGGCGGACCGCGCCGCGCGCAAGGCGGAGGAAGCGGCGGTTCCGGGCGGGGAGGAGTAGCCGGGGGATAGCCGTTTCGGCGGCCCTCACCCTTCCGCGCCTTTGGCGCTCCCTCCCTCTCCCGGCGGTGAGAGGGCGTTACTGGCCGTATCCCGCTTCGGCTGCGCGAGTGACTGCGTCGCGGGCGGCGGCGAGGATCGCTCCGGCCTTGGCCTCGCATTCGCGTTGCTCGGTCGCGGGGTCGCTGTCGGCGACGATGCCGGCGCCGGCCTGGGCATGGATCATGCCGTCCTTCAGAACCGCGGTGCGCAGGACGATGCACGAATCCATCGATCCGTCGGGTGAGAAATAGCCGACGCCGCCGGCATAGGCGCCGCGCTTCTCCGGTTCCAGTTCGGCGATGATCTGGCAGGCGCGGACTTTCGGTGCCCCGCTGACCGTGCCTGCCGGAAAGCCCGCGAATAGTGCGTCGATCGCGTCGTGCTTCGGCGACAAGGTGCCGACGATGTTGGAGACGATATGCATGACGTGGCTGTAGAGTTCGACGGTGTAGCTGTCGGTGACGCGCACGGTGCCGGGCGCAGCGGCGCGGCCGACGTCGCTGCGGCCGAGATCCAGCAGCATCAGATGTTCGGCGCGCTCCTTGGGATCGGCGAGCAGGCGCGCGCGGTTGGCATCGTCCTCCACCGCCGTTCTGCCGCGCGGCAGGGTGCCCGCGATCGGGCGAATCGTGATCTCCCCATCGCGGACGCGGACGAGAATTTCCGGGCTGGAACCGATCAGCGCGAAGCCGGGCAGATCGAGGTGGTAGAGGAAGGGCGATGGGTTGATCCGCCGGAGCGAGCGATAAAGCTCGAAGGGGGGCAGCGCGAAGGGTGTGGAGAAGCGCTGGGCGATCACGACCTGGAAGACGTCGCCGGCGCGGATGTAATCCTGCGCCCGTGCGACCATCGCCTCATAGGTTTCGGCGGCAAGGGCGGGGGTATAGACCGGCGCGGTGCCGTCGCCGCGCACCGGCGGCGGCAGTGCGACGGTGGCCAAGCGTGCGGCGGTGGCTTCGAGCCGGTCCTCCGCAGCCGCGACGGCTGCATCGGGATCGCCGCCTGGCCACACGGGGGCGACGAGGTACAATGCGTCGGCGAGGCGATCGAACACCAGCACGACACTGGGGCGGACGAAGATCAGGTCGGGCAGGCCGAGCGGATCGGCTTCGGGCACCGGCAGGGCTTCCACGAGGCCGACCGTTTCGTAACCGAAATAACCGACCAGGCAGGCGACCGCACGCGGCAGTTCGGCGGGCACGTCGCCGCGGCATTCCGCGACGAGCGCGCGCAAGGCGTCCAGGGTGGCATGCGCTTCCGGAACGAAGGCGGATCGGTCCTGCGCCCAGTTCCGGTTGACCTCGGCGCGGTGGCCGTGGGCGCGCAGCACGAGATCGGGGGCGAGGCCGATCAGGCTGTGGCGACCGCGCGTGGCGCCGCCCTCGACCGATTCGAGCAGGAAGTCGCCGCGGCCGGGTTCGATCAGCTTGAGTGCGGCGGCGACCGGCGTTTCCGTATCCGCGACCTGGCGGCGCCAGACGAAGCCCGGGCGACCTTCGGCAAGTGCCGCAAGCGCCTGTTCACGGACTCCGATCGCCAGGGCCGTCAATTGCCGCCCTGGCCCAGCAGGTCGCGACGTACACCCGCGACGGCCGCGGCATCGGTCTTCACGCCAACGGTGTTGCGAACCGCGCGCACGAATTGTTCAACATATTCGCGGCCCACCGCGCGGCCGAGATCCGCCCGGGTCACATCGAGCAACGCAGTGTTCCCACGCGCGTCTCCCGGCTGCACGCCGTCGAGACGCACGACGTACCAGCCCGCATTGTTCGCGGCCTCCAGCGTCCTGGCGCTGTTCGGGGTCATGCTGAACATCAGCACGAGCGGCGGGGCAGCCCCGCGCGGGTTCTGCGTCAGCGCCAGGCGCGCGGTGGCGACCGGCTGAACCGGTGGCAGCGATACGCCGGCCTGGGTGATCGCCTGCCGCAGCGGCATGCCGCGATTGGCCTTGGCGAGGACGTCATTGGCGACCCGGCGTGCGGCCTGGCGGGTGCGCTCGGCCGTGAAGTCGGCGACGACGGCGTCGCGGACGTCGGCCAGCGGACGGGGTGCGGCCGGCAGCGTGCGGCCAAGCGCGACGACCGCGAAGCTGCCATCGGGGCCGGTCGAGACCAGCGACGGCGGGTCGCCGTCCTGCGCCTGGAACGCGGCGGCGAGGATCGGTGCAAGCGCCGGATCGGGCGCGGCGCCGGGCGCGAGCGGATCGGCACCGGTGGCGATCAGCGCGGGCGTGGTGCGCGCAGCCAGCTTGCGATCGGCGATGACCTCATCGAACGTCGCGTTCTTGGACACCGCTTCGTCAATCGCGTTCTGCACCTCCGCTAGCCCTTCGGTGGTCTTGCGCGCCTTCAACGCGGTGACGATCTCATCGCGCGCCTGCGCAAGCGTGCGGCCGGCGATCTGTTCGACCTTTGCGACGCGCGCCACCGTCCAGCCGAGCGGACCACGCAACGGGCCGACGACCGTTCCCTGCGACGCGGCGAAGGCGGCGTCGGCAAGTGCGGCGGAGGCGGCGCGGGCATAAGCGGCCTTGTCGACGCTTGCCTGGGTGGAGGCTTCCAGTCCGATCGCGCGAGCCGCCTCGGCGATGTCAGCACCGCCGCGGACCTTGGCGGCCAGCGCCTGCGCGCCCGCCTGATCGGCGACGACGACCTGCGCGATCGTGCGCCGCTCGCTGCCCGCGTACTTGGCCCGGTCGGCAGCGTAAGCGGCGGCGATGTCGGCCTCGGTCGGCTGTGCGGTGATCGAGGCAGGGGTAACCAAAGCGTAGCGTGCAACGCGACGTTCGGGGAGCGTGTAGCGGGCGATGTTGCGGGTGTAATAGGTCTGGAGTTCGGCAGCGGTAGGCGCCGCGCCACCCTTCATCGCGCTCGACGGAATGAACGCGATCTGTCCGTTGCGCCGCTCCAGCAGCAGCGAGGCATAGGGCAGCGCCAGGCTGGCGGGCACCTGAGCCGCGCCCGCGGTGGGTGCGATCAGCGATTGCGCGATGGCGTCGCGCGCGATGTCGCGGCGGATCTGGGCATCGGTGAGATTGCGGGCGCTGAGCAGCCGCTGGTAGATGGCAGGATCGAACTTGCCGTTCGGACCCTGTAGCGCGGGGATCGCCGCCAGCTGGGCGTCGATTGAGCGCTTGCTGATCGCCATCCCCTGAGACAGGCCGAATTGTTCGAGGGCGATGCCGGCGATCTCGCGTTCCAGCGTGGATTCCAGGCCGCCCTGCGCCAGAAACTGCGCCATATCCACGCCCGGTTGCTGCTGGCGCGCGGCCTCCACCGCCGACTGGGCGCGGGCGCGCAGATCGGTCGTCGTGACCTCCGCCTTGCCGACGCTGGCCACGTCGCCGCTGGCGACCCCGCCGCCGGTCTGCAATCCGGTGATATCGCCTGCTGCGAAGGCCAGCGCGATGATCCCGAGGAAGACGAAGGCGATGACGCCGCCGAACTTGGAGCCGATGATCCGACGGAAGAAGCTGAGCATGAAGGGGCGATCGGTGATGGACGGGACACGGCGCTTTAGGGGTGGCGGGTTCGGGCTTCAAGCGGCGGCTTTGCGGCGCTAGGGCTGGCCGACGACAAGGGGGGCACGACATGCGACGCAAGCTGGTGGCTGGGAACTGGAAGATGAACGGCTCGCGCGGGGCGCTGGCCGAACTGGACGGCATTGCCGCGGCGGCGGCGGGCACGCCAGGCGTCGACGTCGGCATTGCCGTGCCGTTCACGCTGATCGCGCCTGCCGCCGAGCGGGTGCCAGGGCTGACGATCGGGGCGCAGGACGTCCATCTTGCCGCGAGCGGTGCGCATACCGGATGCATTTCGGCCGCAATGGTGGCCGAGGCCGGCGCGCGCTTCACGTTGGTCGGGCATAGCGAGCGGCGCTGCGACCGGGGCGAGAGCGATGCCGATGTGAAGGCCAAGGCGGAGGCTGCGCGCCGCGCCGGGCTGAGTGTGATCCTGTGCGTCGGTGAGCAGCTCGCCGAGCGTGACGCAGGACGCGCGGAAGCGGTGGTGGCGGAACAGATCGCGGGCTCGCTGCCCGAAGGCGCCGCGGCGGATTGGCTGTCGATCGCTTATGAGCCGGTGTGGGCGATCGGGACGGGGCGGACGCCGACCTTGGCGGACGTGGCGCAGATGCACGGCACGATCCGGCGGCAGCTTGCGGCGTCGATCGGGGGCGGAGCCGATGCGATGCGGATACTCTACGGCGGGTCGGTGACGGCGGACAATGCGGCCGATTTGCTGGGTGCTGCGGATGTCGATGGCGCGCTGGTTGGGGGAGCGAGCCTGACGGCGGCGAAGTTCGTGCCCATCGTCTCGGCGGCGAGTGTGATCGGCGGGTAGGTTTTCCGCGCTCCGTTGCCCTCACCCTTTCGGCGCTTTGCGCCTCCCTCCCTCTCCCGGGGGAGAGGGAATGTGGGTGGCCTTATGCGTATCTTGCTTGCAGCATCGCGAAGGCGGCGCGCAGGCCGAAGGCGTCGCCGCCCTTGGGGCGACCAGGCTTTGCCGCCGGGCGCCAGGCGAAGACGTCGAGATGCGCCCAAGCGATTTCCGCAGGCACGAAGCGGCGCAGGAACAAGGCGGCGGTGATCGCGCCCGCAAAGCCGCCGTCGGGCGCGTTGACCAGGTCGGCGACGTCGCTTTTCAACATGTCGTCGTAACCGTCCCACAGCGGCATCCGCCACAGCGGGTCGCTTTGCGCGTCTGCTGCGGCAAGCAGGTCTGCGGCGAGCCTGTCGTCGTTGGCGAACAGCGGCGGCAGATCGGGGCCGAGCGCGACCCGCGCAGCGCCGGTGAGCGTCGCGAAATCCAGGATCAGTTCGGGCCGGCCTTCGACAGCCCTGGTCAATGCGTCGCCAAGGATGAGGCGCCCTTCGGCGTCGGTGTTGGCGTTCTCGACGGTCAGCCCCTTGCGGGTGCGCAGCACGTCGCCGGGGCGGAAGGCGTTGCCGGCGATCGCATTCTCGACGGCCGGGATCAGCAGGTGGAGGCGCACCGACAGTTTGGCCGCCATGACCAGTTGTGCGAGCGCCAGCGCATGGGCGGCGCCTCCCATGTCCTTCTTCATCAACCGCATGCCCGAGGATGGTTTGATATCCAGGCCGCCGGTGTCGAAGGTCACGCCCTTGCCGACGATCGCGATGCAGGGGTGATCGGGCGCGCCCCATTCCAACTCGATCAGGCGGGGGTGGCGATCCTTCGCGGCGGCCAGCCCGACGGTGTGAATCATCGGAAAGCCGGTGGCGAGGGCATCGCCGCGTGTGACGGTTAGGAGAGCCTGGTGACGGGTGGCGAGCGCCTGCGCGGCGGCTTCGAGATCGGCCGGTCCCATGTCGCCCGCGCCGGTGTTCACGAGGTCGCGGACCGTGCAGGTGGCAGCGGCCATCGCGAGGGTGGGCGCGATCGTGGCGACGTCGTGGGTGAGGAGGATGCGTGGGCCGTTCCCCTCTGCCTTGCGATAACGATCGAAGCGATAGTGCGCGAGCACCCACCCGAGCGCGGGCGGGTGATCGCCGTTGATGCGGTATGTGCCCGGCGGAAGCGATTCGGCCAGTCGGGCAAGTGCCCAGGGCGACGCGGGTTCGTCGATCGCTGCCACGACCTGCCAGTCGTCGCCGTCGGGCAGGATCGCATGACTGCCCGCTTTGCCGGTGAAGCGCTGGCCCGCCGCCGCGGCGCGTGTCGGAGCGGGCTGTTTGGTCAGCCACGCGTCGAACTCCGGGGGTGCGATCAGCGTGATCGCGTGCGCAGGCTGGCCGCGGTCGGGTTGAAGAAGATCGGTCACGTGGCGGCGCGTCGGGCGGGGCAGGGCGAGGACAGCATCGCGAGAGGGAAGCAGATGCGTCCTCCGTACGCAAGCGCTCGGGGTGCGCGCGAGGCCGGCGTGACTCGTTCGGAAGTGCAACGCATTCGGCCGGGAACGCGGGCGCCCGCCGCGTCGTTCTAGCGGTCCAACAGGAGATCAAACATGCTCTGGACCATCGCCGTCATCCTCGTCGTTCTCTGGCTGCTCGGCTTTGGGCTGAACATCGGCGCCGGGCTGATCCACATCCTGCTGGTGCTGGCGGTGATCGTCGTGCTGGTGAAGCTGTTCACCGGCCGCCGCGTGGTGTGACGCGTCAGGCCGCGACGGGCACGCCGTAGAGGTCGTGCTCGTCGGCGTCCTCGACGACCACCGACACGATGTCGCCGACGCGCAGGTGTGCGGCATCGCGCAGGAAGACTTCGCCGTCGATTTCAGGGGCGTCGGCCTGGCTGCGGCCGGTGGCGCCGCCTTCCAGGTCGACCGCGTCCACGATCACCTCCAACGTGCGCCCGATCTTCGCGGCGAGCTTTGCGGTGGAGATGGCGGCGGTGCGCTCCATGATGCGCGCGTAGCGTTCTTCCTTGACCGCCTCGGGCACATGGTCGGGGAGCAGATTGGCGGCGGCGCCTGCCACCGGCTCGAAGCGAAAGGCCCCTACGCGGTCGAGTTGCGCCTCGCCCAGCCATTCGAGCAGATACTCGAAATCCGCCTCCGTTTCGCCCGGAAAGCCGACGACGAAGGTCGAGCGGATGGCGATATCGGGGCAGATCGCCCGCCAGCCGCGGATTCGCTCCAGCACCTTGGCGTCGTTGGCCGGGCGCTTCATGCGCTTCAGCACCGATGGGGCTGCGTGCTGGAAGGGAATGTCCAGATAAGGAAGCACCAGTCCGTCCGCCATCAGCGGGATCACCTGATCGACGTGCGGATAGGGATAGACGTAGTGCAGGCGGACCCAGGGCGCGATGCGGCCGAGTTCGCGCGCGAGATCGGTCATGTGCGCGCGCACTTCTCCACCGCTTTTCCGCGGCCAGGAGGCGTGGCGCAGGTCCAGGCCGTAGGCGGAGGTGTCCTGGCTGATGACCAGCAGTTCCTTCGTGCCGGCCGCGACGAGCTTTTCGGCCTCGCGCAGGATCGCATCGGGGCGGCGACTGACGAGGTCGCCGCGCAACGAGGGGATAATGCAGAAGGAGCAGCGGTGATTGCAGCCTTCGCTGATCTTGAGATAGCTGTAGTGGCGTGGGGTGAGCTTGAGGTCGGTGTCCTCGACCGCGCCTCCGGGAACCAGATCGAGATAGGGCGAGCGCACGACCGGGGCGGCGGCGTGGACGGCGCCGACGACCTGTTCGTATTGATGCGCGCCGGTGACTGCGAGCACCTGCGGGAAGCGCGCACGGATCGCGTCGGCATCCTTGCCCATGCAACCCGTCACGATGACGCGGCCGTTCTCCGCGATGGCCTCGCCGATCGCCTCCAGGCTTTCCTCCTTTGCTGAATCGAGAAAGCCGCAGGTGTTGACGAGCACGATGTCGGCGCCGGCGTAATCGGGCGACATCGCATAACCATCGCCACGCAGCTTCGTCAGGATGCGCTCACTGTCGACGAGATTCTTCGGACAGCCGAGCGAGACCATGCCGACGCGCGGGGGGGAGGGGAGTATCGTTGCCATGGAACGCGCCGCACATAGGCGCATCGTGGAGATTTTTCCAGCCGGTGCGTTGGCCGGTCCGGTTGCGCTTGCGTTGCGCCGCCGTGCCCGCGAAGGATGGGCCATGCTTGCCATCGGCCTTATGTCGGGAACCTCGCTCGACGGGATAGACGCCGCGCTCATCGAAACTGACGGGCGGGCGGCGGTGCGCGCGATCGCGTTTCGCGGGGAAGCCTATTCCGACGTGGCGCGGGCGGAGCTGGCGGAAGCCACGCGCATGGCGCTGACCTTCGATCGGCCGCGCGCGAGCCCGCCGATCGTCGCGGCGGGCGAACTCATCACGCGCACGCATGTGCTCGCCGTGCAGAAATTGCTGCGCGAGGCCGGAGTGAGCGCGCAGGACGTCGGCGTGATCGGTTTCCACGGGCAGACGGTCGCACATCGGCCGGACCGCGGATGGACCTGGCAGATCGGCAATGGCCAGGCGATGGCGGAGGCGACGGGGATCACCTGCGTTTCGGATTTTCGTTCAGCCGATGTCGCGGGGGGCGGGCAGGGTGCGCCGCTGCTGCCGGTCTATCACGCTGCGCTGGCGGCTGGGCTGACGCGGTCCGTGGCGGTGCTGAACCTGGGTGGCGTGGCGAACATCACCTTCATCGGCGCGGACGGCGTCGGCACCGACGGCGCGCTGATGGCGTTCGATACCGGCCCCGCCAATGGTCTGATCGATTCGTGGGTGGAGGCGGAGACCGGCGCCCGGTTCGATGCGGGTGGCGCGCTGGCGGCGAGCGGCACGATCGACGAAACGGTGCTGAGCGCGATGCTCGACCATCCGTGGTTCGATGCGGCCCCGCCCAAGTCGCTCGACCGCAGCGACTTCACCATTCAGCCTGCGCGCGGGTTGTCGGCCGCGGACGGGGCGGCGACGCTGACCGCCTTTACCGCGGCAACGGTGGCGACGGCGCTGGATCACCTGCCCGCGCGCCCGCGGCGGCTCATCGTGGCGGGGGGTGGGCGGCATAACCCGACCCTGCTCGCGATGATCGCGGCGCGCACCGGGCTGACACCCGAGCCGAGCGACTCGCTGGGGTGGAACGGCGATGCGATGGAGGCGGAAGGATTCGCCTATATGGCGGTCAGAACGCTGGAAAATCTGCCGATCAGCTTCCCCGACACGACCGGAGTGGCGGCGCCCCTGGTGGGGGGTGTCATCCATCGCGCCTGATTACCCGTCCGCCGCAGGAAGACTCGCATCCGCCGGATTATCAGTTTAGCAACCTGTATCAAATACTGACACCGGGGGCGGGGTCTCAGCGATGGAATCGGATATCCGTTACTATATGCGCAGGCTGGGCGTGGAACGCGCCGCCGCCGCGCGCGCGCTGACAGCCGAGGCGCGGGACCGGCGGATGCACCTGGTCGAGGTGTATGTGCAGAAGCTGGCGGCGCTGGGCGTCTGAGCGTCAGAGGCAATCGCCAGCGGCGCATGATCCCAGCAGGCCCGCGAACATCATCGCGGGCACCATCATCACCGTATAGAGCATGCCGACGAGGCACTTCGGCAGATGTGCAAGCGGCAACAGAATGATTCCGGCAGCGCCGCCAGATAGGCCCCGGCGAACCAGGTTTCGAAAAGAAGCGACGATACCTGCCCGATCGGCAGGGTGTCCTCTGCCCAACCTAATAGCGCGACGAGGATCGGCGGGAAAAGCGCAAGGGCAAGTGGGCGGCCGATCACCGCTTCCTCGTCAGTTCACGCATCGCGCCATCCAGTCCGCTGAGCGTCAGCGGGTACATGCGGTCGGTCATCAATTCGCGCAGGATGCGGATTGATTGCGAATAGCCCCATTGCTCGCTCGGGATCGGATTGAGCCACACCGCGGCCGGGTAGGTGGTGGTCAGGCGGTGCATCCACGTCGTGCCCGCCTCTTCGTTCATATGTTCGACCGAGCCGCCGGGATGCGTGATCTCATAGGGGCTCATCGACGCGTCGCCGACGAATACGAGTTTGTAATCGTGACCGAATTTGTGGAGCACGTCCCAGGTCGGCGTGCGCTCGGCAAAACGGCGGCGATTGTCCTTCCACACGCCCTCATAAGGGCAATTGTGGAAGTAGAAGAATTCGAGGTTCTTGAATTCCGAGGTCGCGGCCGAGAACAATTCCTCGCACAGCTTCACCCAGGGGTCCATCGAACCGCCTACGTCGAGGAACAGCAGCAGCTTGACCGCATTGCGGCGCTCGGCGCGCATGACGATGTCGAGATAGCCCTGCCGCGCGGTACCGGCGATCGTGCCGTCGATGTCGAGTTCGTCGGCAGCGCCGTCGCGGGCGAAGCGGCGCAGGCGGCGGAGTGCCACCTTGATGTTGCGGGTGCCGAGCTCCTTGGTGTTGTCGAGGTTGCGGAACTCGCGCTGGTCCCAGACTTTCAGCGCGCGCTTGTGCGTGCTCTCGCCGCCTATGCGGACGCCTTCCGGGTTGTAGCCGGCGTTCCCGTACGGCGACGTGCCGCCGGTGCCGACCCATTTGCTGCCGCCCTGGTGGCGTTCCTTCTGCTCCTCCAGGCGTTTCTTCAGCGTCTCCATGATCTCGTCCCACGAGCCGAGCGACTTGATCGCGGCCATCTCCTCGGGGGTCAGGAATTTCTCGGCGACCGCCTTGAGCCAGTCCTCGGGGATTTCGCCCGAGGTCGTGCCCGTGGCTAGGCCGCGGAAGACCTTGGCGAAGACCTGGTCGAACTTGTCGAGCAGCCCCTCGTCCTTCACGTACACGGCGCGGGACAGGTAGTAGAAATCCTCGGGCGTCCGCTCGATCACCTCGGCGTCGAGCGCCTCCAGCAGGATGAGGTGCTCCTTGAGGCTGGCGGGGATGCCGGCGCTGCGGAGTTCGTCG
>NZ_DASVTL010000106.1:0-24788 GCF_036387595.1 Sphingomonas sp. | reverse complement strand
TGAACCGGTCGGAGAAAGAGTGGAAGATGCCGCCACGTGAGTGGACCATGGCCAAGGCGCAGTTCGCCCTCATCTTCGGCGAGCGCTTCATCAGGGCCATGGCGGCGTAATGTTCAACCGCCCGCCCGCACACGGAAATCCCGACAGTCCCAGGAGGAAGCGGTCATCGTCGCGTTCCGCCGCCACACGCTGCTGCCGCTGGATGACTGCCTCTACGCGCTCCGGGCGACAATTCGACATCTGACCCGGTCGTCGCTCCACCGCTGCCTCCAGCGCCATGGTATCAGCCGGTTGCCCGAAGTCGCTGGCGACAAAACACCCAAGCGCAAGTTCAAGACCTACCCGATCGGCTACTTCCACATCGACATCGCGGAGGTGCAGACTGCCGAGGGCAAGCTGCGCCTGTTCGTGGCGATCGACCGGACGAGCAATTTCGCGTTCGTCGAACTGCATCAGGAGGCCGGCAAGATCATCGCGGCTCAGTTCTTGCGCAATCTGGTCGCAGCCGTGCCCTACACCATCCACACCGTACTCACTGATAATGGCATCCAGTTCACCAACCACGCCCGGCATAAATATGCCTTCCACCATATCTTTGACCGGGTCTGCGACGAGAACGGCATCGATCACCGCCTCACCAAGGTGAAGCATCCGTGGACCAACGGCCAGGTTGAACGGATGACCGAACCATCAAGAAAGCTACCGTCAAACGCTATCATTACGACAGCCACGACCAACTCCGGCAGCACCTCGGCGACTTCGTCGCCGCCCATAACTTTGGCCGCAAGCTCGAGACACTCAGAGGCCTCACCCCCTACGAAGCCATCTGCAAAGCATGGCAAAATGAGCCAGAACGCTTTACCTCAAATCCGCACCAGCAAATGCTGGGACCAAACATCTAGGGAAGGAGCAGCGAAGCAACGCTGTAGGAGTAGAACCGATAGCCATTTTCAATGGCATGGGCGTAAGCCGCTTTCATCCTATCAAGCCCCATCATAGCCGAGACCAGCATGAACAGCGCTGATCCTTGCCGAAGCGCCCCACGTAGGATCCACGTGGGTCTCCCACGCCAAGGACCGCTCGCCTCAGTCGCCGCCGCTAAACTACTGAGAACGTCTCTAGGAAAGGTGGTGCCGCTTACAGGACTCGAACCTGTGACCCCCGCATTACGAATGCGATGCTCTACCAACTGAGCTAAAGCGGCGTGCCGGCGCCGGGCGACGGGCGCCCGTGTCGAGGGGGCGGCGCTTAGCAAGGGGGGGCTTGCGTGGCAAGCGGGCAACGCGGTTTACGTCGCGTTTACCACAGCGGGTGCAGGACAGGCCTTCGAAGACGCGGCACATCGGTGTGCCGTGCGTGCGGGGACGGGCAGTCATGGACACGGCGCGGGGGATCGAGGACGGCGAGATCGGCCAGGATGGCGGCGATGCCGCGCTTCAGGATCAGATGTTCGCGCTCGGCGGTGACGAGCGACGGATGCATGTGCGGGCGTATAATCATTGGGTGTCGCTGCTGAACGGGCGTCCCTATCCTGCGATCGCCGACCTGGACCCCGACGGGATCGTCGATTTCGGGCCGCATAGCGTGTTGCTGGACTTCACTGCCGGTATCGACGATCCGGGCATCGCCTATCTGGGTCGCGCGCTGCGCAGCGAATGTGGCCTGGAGACGTCGATCGGCCGCATCTCCGACGTGCCGAGTCGCTCGCTTCTCTCCCGCCTGACCGATCATTATCTGCAAATCATCGCCAATTGCGCGCCGATCGGTTTCGAGGCCGAATTCGTCGGCATACGCGACCGCACGACCTTGTACCGCGGCATCCTCATGCCCTTTTCCTCGGACGGTGAGGGCATCGACTTCATCTACGGCGTCATCAACTGGAAGGAGGTCGTCGATCCCGCTACCCAGGCCACGCTCGACGCCGAACTGGACGCGGCAATGCGTGTCGTTCCCAGGCCGGCGCCGAGCGCGGCGGTGTGGGCGGATGGCCCCGGCACCGCCTTCGCGCACGATGCCGGCCTCACGCACGAAGCGGAAGCCGATACCATGTCCGCCGGTTCGCTGGGCGAGCGGCTGGCGATCGCGCGCGAGAGCGCCGCGGCGGCGCGTGCCGCCGACACCCGCAGCCGTTCCGCGCTTTACCGTGCACTGGGCCGCGCGCACGATTTCGCGATCGCCGCGGATGCCGACCAGATGGGTTATGAAGCCTTGCTGAGCAACGCCGGCATCACGGCCCAGTTGCGCGCGCCAATGACGCCGATCGCCAAGCTGGTATTCGGCGTGGATTACGACAAGACGCGGCTTACCGAATACGCGGCCGTCCTCCAGCATGCCCACCGCAACGCAATTCCCGCGGGCGGCCTGGGGGACTTCATCGACGGCTTCGACGGCGGCATCAAGGCGGTGGTCGCTGCCGAGCGCCGCGCGCGCAAGCCGGTCGCGGACACGATCGCGCCCGTCGCCCTGGCGGATCGCGCTGCGTTCGCGACGATACCGTTCGCCACGAAGGCCGCAGCGGGAAGCGCCATCCTGCTCGTCGCGCGGGTTGCCGCGGATGGCATGATCGAGGTCGTGGGCAGCGTGCCCGAACGCTCGGCGCTTATCGATCGGGCGGTACGCGCACTGCGCTGAATCACCGCGCCAGCAACACCCGCGCCTGTCCGGCGATCTGCGCCAGCATCGCCGCATTGGGCTGAGCCGCATGCCGCGCACGATCGATTACCGACTTGAACTGTCCGACACGCCCAGCGTTGGCGGAGAGCCACGCCTCCACCGCCGTCTGGGGATCGCCGCCGCCCCCGCGCGCCAGAGCATCTAGCCGCAGCTGCTGAAAATCGCGCGCCAGGCCCGCGATCAGCAGCCGCTCCCAAGGATCTGTAGGTGACAGGCGCGCCGCTGTAGCCTGCGCCCAGTCCAGCCCCAGCGCCTGGCCGAGGCGCGTGAAGGCGCGGGTGAGGTCCGCCTCGTCAAGTCCGAGCCGCTGGCCTAGGTCCGCAAGGCCCACCGCGCCGTCGAGTTCGAACAGCCGCACGACATCGCGCGCCAGATCGGCCGGCGCCCCCGCCGCCTCCAGCCCCGCCGCTATCCGTGTGCTCTGGCTGCGTGCCTCGTCCAGCAGCAGATGCCCGGTCTGCGAATCGAGCTGCGCGATCCCCCTCGCCAGGCGCGCCAGCACCCCGGCGATGCCGACGCCGGGCGGGGTCACGCGCAGAAGGTCGGCGATCTGCGAGCGCACGCCGAGCGCTGCCTCGTCGAACAGCGCGATCCGCGCCGCTTCCGGCATAACGGTCGTCTCGATCCGCTGCCAGAGCGCGCCCAGCCCGAACAGCCGCTCGGCGACGACGAACATTGCCGCAATGTCGGCCATGGCCGCACCTTCCTCCTCGGCCAGCTCGAAGGGATGAAGGATGCCCAGGCGGTTGACGATCCGGTTCGCCAGCTTGGTCGCGACGATCTCTCCGCGCAGCCGGTGGGCGTCAATCGCGGCGGCTTGCGTCGCGCGCATCGCCCGCGGGAAGGCGGCATGGAGGTCGTCGGCGAGTGCCGGATCGAGTCCGAGTTCGCGCGTCTCGATCGCGTCCTGAAGCGCCAGCTTGGCGGTGGCGAGGAGGACCGCGAGTTCGGGGCGGGTCAGCCCGTGACCCTCGACGCCGCGTCGGAGCAGGATGTCGCCGGGGGCCAGCCCCTCGACCGCGCGGTCCAGGCGACCGGCGCTCTCGAATATCTCGATCACACGCGCATAGCTCGGCACTGCTGCCGCCCCGCCGGTTTCGGCGATCGACAGCGCCAGCGTCTGGAGGCGATTGTCCTCCAGCACCAGTGCAGCGACGTCATCCGTCATGCTCGCGAGCAGCGTGTTGCGCGCGTCGAACGCGAGCCGTCCCTCGATCATCTCGCGGTTGAGCGCGATCTTGATATTGACCTCGTTGTCCGAACAATCGACGCCGGCGGAATTGTCGATGAAATCGGTGTTGATCCGGCCACCCCGCGCGGCAAAGGCGATACGCGCGGCCTGCGTGGTGCCCAGATTGGCGCCTTCGCCGATCGCGGTGACGCGCAAATCCTCGGCATCGACGCGCAGCCGATCGTTGGCCGGATCGCCCACCGTCGCGTTGTTCTCCGCCGCTGCCTTTACATAGGTGCCGATGCCGCCGAACCATAACAGGTCGGCAGGCGCCTTCAGGATCGCGGCGATGAGCGCTGTGGGTTCCAGCGCATCGGCGGTGATGCCGAGTACGGCCTGCACCTCGGGCGTCAGCGTGATCGACTTTGCCGCCCGGCTGTGGACCCCGCCGCCCTTTGACAAAGGTGCGGCATAATCCGCCCAGCTCGAGCGTGGCAGCGCGAACAGCCGTGCGCGCTCTTCCCAGCTTGCCGCCGCATCGGGATCGGGATCGAGGAAGATGTGGCGATGGTCGAATGCCGCGACGAGGCGGATCGTCTTCGACAGGAGCATGCCGTTGCCGAACACGTCACCCGACATGTCGCCACAGCCGACGACGGTTACGGGCTCGGCCTGCACGTCGACGCCGCGCTCGGCGAAGTGGCGCTGGACGCTGATCCAGGCGCCCTTCGCGGTAATCCCCATCGCCTTGTGATCGTAACCGACACTACCGCCGCTGGCGAAGGCGTCGCCCAGCCAGAAGTTGCGCTCCAGCGCGATCGCATTGGCGACGTCGGAGAAGGTCGCGGTGCCCTTGTCAGCCGCGACGACGAAATAGGGATCCTCGCCGTCGTGGATACGTACATCGGCCGGATGGACGACCGCACCATCGACGATGTTGTCCGTGATGCTGAGCAGGGTGCGGATGAAGATGCGATAGCTTTCCGTGCCCTCCGCCAGCCACGCGTCGCGGTTCGCCGCGGGCGGTAGTTGCTTGGGATAGAAGCCGCCCTTGGCGCCGGTTGGCACGATCACCGCGTTCTTGACCCGCTGCGCCTTCATCAGCCCCAGGATCTCGGTGCGGAAGTCGTCGCGCCGATCCGACCAGCGCAGGCCCCCGCGCGCCACCGGTCCCGCGCGCAGGTGGATGCCCTCCACACGGGGGCTGTACACCCAAATCTCGCGCCATGGCACGGGGGCCGGAAGCCCTGGAATCAGGTGACTGTCGAGCTTGAAAGCCAGCGCCTCGCGCGCTTGTTCGGCAAAGGCGTTGGTGCGCAGCGTCGCCGCGATCAGATGGCGATAGGCGCGCAGGATACGATCGTCGTCGATCGCCGATACCGCGTCCAGCCCCCGCTCGATGGCGGCGTCCGCCTCCGCCACATCGCCGATGGCATCGGGACGGTGCGCAGCCTCGAACCGAGCGATCAGCGCGGCGGCCACCGCGGGTGCGCGGCGCAACGCGTCCACCACCGTCGCCAGCCCATATTGCAGCCCTGCCTGGCGCAGGTAGCGAAACCACGCGCGCAGCAGCACCACCGAAGCAGGCGCCATGCCCGCATCGACGATCAGCCGGTTGAAGGCGTCGTTTTCCGCCGCCCCCTCCAGCACCGCGGCGATCGCTCCTTCGAGGACCGCGGCATCCGCGGTGTCGCCCCCGCCCTGGACCAGGAAGTCGTGGACGAATGCTTCGCCCTCGCCGGTCAGCCGGGTCGGCAGTTCGCCGATCACGCGAAAGCCGAAATTCTCCATCACCGGCACCGCGTCCGACAGCGCCATCGCGGAACCCAGCTTGTAGATCTTCAACCGCCGGTCCTCGCCCTCGCGCGCGGGGAACAGGCGTACCGAACGGCTCGCCTCGCTCTCCAGCGCGCCCAGGCGCAGGATGTCGGCGGCAGCTTCGGCGGCGGCATTGAGGTTGCGGTAATTGGGCGGGAAGGTCGCCGCCCAGCGCAGCGCCAGCCGCGCCGCACGCGGCGCGGGCACGCTTTCGCCGAGCGCCGCTTCCACGTCGGGCACCCAGCCGCGGACCATCCGCTCGATCCGCTCCTCCAGCACCGCGGCATCGGGCATCCGCCCCGCGCCACTCCCGGTATCGCGCAGGTCGAGCGTGTAGCGCATCATCGCGACCACGCCGTCCTCCAGCGCGATTCCCCAGTTGAGCACCGGCGCGCCCGCGGCTTCGGCCAGCATATCCCCGATCGCCACCCGGCGGCCGGTCGTCAGGTCGTCTCGCGGCAGCCAGGCGAAGGCGAACAGATGGCGGCCCAGTGGCGAGCGCACGAGCACCAGGGCGGGGCGTGGACGGTCGGCGAGCGACATTGCGGTCAACGCCAGACGTTCGAGCGAGTTGCTATCGAAGGCGACGATCAGATCATGCGGCAGCGTGCCCATCGCATGGGTCAGCGCCTTGCCTGCATGGCCGCGCGGATCGAAGCCGAACTTCGCCTTCAGCGCCGCCAGAGCCGATCGCAGCACCGGCACCTCCCGCGGCGGCGCCGCCAGCGCCGCGCTGGTCCAAAGTCCGGCGTGGATCGACAGGCCGGCGACCCTGCCGTCCTCCACGATCGGCACCACCGCCAGGTCGAGCGGCACCGCACGGTGGACGGTGGCGATGCGGTTCGACTTCAGCAGCAACGGGACCGCGCCGCCACGTTCGAAATGTTCGATGGCGAGCCGGCAAGAGGCATCCGCAAGTGTCGGCACTTTGGCATCGCCGCGCGCGATGCCGAGCGGATCGCGCATGCCGCCCTCGGGAAACCAGCGATAATGGCCGAGCAGGGTCAGATTGCCGTCGAGGAACCAGTGGAGCAGGGCCGCGCCCTCCGCATCGCGCACCGTCCCCACATCGCCGCTCAACGCGCTTTGCAAGGCGGGCCAGTCGGTCACCGCGGCGCGAACATCGGCGAGCACGGAGCGGACGTCATCGACCAGCACGCGCCGGTCGCGCGCGTCGGTGCGGCTCATCTCCAGATACACCATCGATTCGCGGATCGGGCCTTCCCCGACCGCGATCAGTTCACCCGTGCTGCTGCGGGTGACGAGAACGACCGGGTGGATGACGCGATCGATTGCAATGTCGTGCGCGCCGATCGCCGCCGCGATCGAATCGACGAGGAACGGCATGTCGTCGTTGACGATCACCATCCGCATGCGCCGCCGCGTATCGTCGCTGGCGATGCCCTCCAGCCCGATCGCTGGGGTTCCTGGCGTGCGGTTAGCCGCGGTCGCCACGATGTAGGCGGCGGCGGCGGCGATCTCGGCTTCACCGAAGCCGGCGAGTTCGCCGGGCAGCGCGCCCTGGGTCAGGCGGGGGGCGAGGCGGGCGACGAGGGCTTCGGCGTGGGGCGCGTCAGCGGGATGGGGATCGGCCATGCGCGCGCCTATGCGCCTGCCCCGGACACGCTTCAAGTCTCGCACGGCCTGAAACGATGTTGCGCCGCAGCGTAATATTCCACCTCGGCCTGTTGCGTCACTCAGCTGCGGCGGTCTGTCGGCGCGTTCGCTGCCGCGCCGCCAGATCGGCCTTCCACCCCCGCGCGCGCCACCACATGATGACCCCGGTGACCGCCAGAATGGCGGGCAGGATGCCGCCGAGAAAGATCACGATCTGCCAGACGATCCCCATCCCGTGCCCGTCGTGGATTTGCCGCATCAACTGGGCGGTGGGATTGCCCTGCTGGCGCGGCGGCGCGACCGCGGCCCGGCCGGATGCATCGGTGACGGTGATCGGGCGCGGAGGCGCATCGCCGCCAGCATAGGTGACGGTCCACTCGGGCTTCAGGTCGGTCGGCCACGCGATGCTGCGCAGTTCGCCGCCGCGCGCCAGCGTGCCGGCCCGCGCGAGCACCGTGCCGACGGGCTGCACGGGGCTGGCCAACGGCTTGGCGCGCATCAGCGCCGCCCGGTCAGGCCCCCGCTGTTGCGTCGCGCCGCCGCTTACCCGCGCGAAGAATTGCGGGAAGCTGATCCATGCGCCGGTCAGCGACAGCACGAACAGCGGCAACGCGACCCAGAAGCCGAGCAGATAATGGAGATTGGTGTCGGTATTGCGATGCCGCGTCCAACGCAGGCCGCGCGCCCAGCGCCCCACCGTCGGCCACCACAGCCACAGGCCGGTGAACGCCGACAGCATCATCGCCACCCCGATCCAGCCGACGATCGTGCGGCCGATGCCGGGGATCAGCAGGCTGCCGTGGAGCACGTGCAGGACACGCAGCAGTCCCGACGCGCTGGACGCGGTATCCAGCACGCGCGCCGTCGGCGGGTCGAGATACACCATCGTCCGCACCGGCGGTCCCGGACGGCTGGCCGCCTGCGCCGGGCTGGCCGCGACCACCACCGGGCCATCGTCCTCGGGCATGGTCAGCATCGAAACCCGCTCGCCGTCCTTGAGCGCGCCCGCCGCCCCGGCGATATAGGCTTGGGGACCGAGCGTGGTATCGCCCGACACCGCGAAGCGCTGCGGATTTATCATCCGGTTCAGCCCCTCGTCCCAGACCAGCGCCGCGCCGGTCAGCGAGATCGGGATGATGAGAATCGCGAGCAGCAGCCCAAGCCATTTATGCACCTGGAACCAGGCGCGCCGCATCGCCAGCTTGCTCACTCGATAACTCCCGACCCTACCGGCCCGCCGTGGCACGCGTGCTATTGCGCGTCAATCGCAAGATATAGCAGCCACGTGCGCAGCGCGCTGGCGAGGTTAGGCGGATCGGCCGCGGTAATCCTGAGGGCGTCGACCTGTGCGACCAGCGCGTTGAGCGGCAATGCGTGGGCCATTGCGGCGCTTTCGAGCGCATCCCAAAAAGCGGGTTCCAGGCTGATCGAGGTCTGGTGGCCGGCGATGGTGACGGAGCGCTTGACCGGGCCTGCAAAGCCGCCTGGGGGCGTGCCGATCATTCGGCGTCGAACAACGCCGCCAGTTGCTCGACGATCGCGCCCGCCAGCTGTTCGGCGTCCATGATCGTCACCGCGCGCGCATAATAACGCGTCACGTCGTGGCCGATCCCGATCGCGACCAGCTCGACCGGCGACTTGCCCTCGATCCAGGCGATGACCTGACGTAGGTGGCGCTCCAGATACGATCCGGAATTGACCGACAGCGTCGAATCGTCGACCGGCGCGCCGTCCGAGATCACCATCAGGATACGCCGCTCCTCGGGCCGCGCGATCAGCCGCGAATGCGCCCAGAGCAATGCCTCGCCGTCGATATTCTCCTTGAGCAACCCCTCGCGCATCATCAGCCCGAGGTTCTGGCGCGCTCGCCGCCACGGCTCGTCGGCCTTTTTATAGACGATGTGGCGGATGTCGTTCAGTCGGCCGGGTTGCGGTGGCCGCCCCGCGGCGAGCCAGGTCTCGCGGCTCTGCCCGCCCTTCCACGCGCGGGTGGTGAAGCCGAGGATTTCGGTCTTCACCCCGCAGCGTTCCAGCGTGCGCGCGAGGATGTCGGCCGAGATCGCCGCGATCGATATCGGCCGGCCGCGCATCGACCCCGAATTGTCGATGAGCAAGGTGACGACGGTATCGCGGAAATCGGTCTCCCGCTCCACCTTGTAGCTCAGCGACAGCGTCGGATTCACCACCACGCGCGCCAGCCGCGCGGCGTCGAGGATGCCCTCCTCCTGATCGAAGTCCCACGACCGGTTCTGCTGCGCCATCAGCCGGCGTTGCAGACGATTGGCCAGCTTGGACACCGCGGATTGCAGATGGACCAGTTGCTGATCGAGATAACCGCGCAGCCGTACCAGTTCGTCCGCATCGCACAACTCGGTGGCGGCAACGACCTCGTCGAACTGCGTCGTCCAGGGCTTGTAGTCGAATTGCGCCGAAGGGTCGGAGAACGGCCGGTTGGGGCGGACCGGCTGCATGCCTTCCTCGCCGTCGTCGCCGGGTTCGCCGTCGGCGTCGTCGAGCCGGTCCTCGCCCATCTCGTCGCCGTCGCCGTCGTCGCCTTCCGACTCGGTTTGCTCGCCGCGCGCTTCGACCTGGCCTTCGCCCTGCCCGCCTTCGTCTTCGTTCTGCTCACCTTCATCCTGCTGCTGCTCGTCGGTGCCCTCGTCCTCCGAGCCGCCTTCGTCCGCCTCATCCGGCACCCGGTCGCCCTCGACCAGATCCAGATCCTCGAGCAGCTTCATCGCCATCTGCTGAAACCCGCGCTGGTCATCCAGCACGAGCGCCAATCCGCCGAGATCGGCGCGCTCGCCGATCCACTCGCGGACCAGCGCCAGGCCGGGCGCAGCCGCCTCCGGCGACTGACGACCGGTCAAAGTCTCGCGCACCAGCAGGCCCAGCGCGGTCGCCAACGGAACCTCGGCACGGGTCCGCGCGCGCGTGATCGGGTCGGCCCGCACCCGCACGTCGAGCGCGGTTGCCAGATTATCGGCGATACCGACGTAACCGCGACTGCCCAAAGCATCGACACGCGCGCCCTCGATCGCATCGAACACCGCTCGCGCGACCGCTTCCGCAGGCGCGGCGCGGGCGTGCAGCGCGATGTCGTGGTGCCGCAGCCTGAGCGCGAAGCCGTCCGCAAAGCCCCGCGCCTCCGCCACTTGATCGGCGGGCAATGCGCGCGCCGGCATCGGCACCTTGATATGCTTGCCCGATTGCACCGGCGCGTCGGCGGTGAAGGCAAGCTCCACCTCCGCCTCGTCCGCGATCGCGCGCGCCGTGCCGCCGAGGACCGCCTTGAACCGGTCGAGGGGGGTTTCCATCGCCATTACCAGAGAACCTTGCAGCCGAATTTGGCGATTTCGGGATCGTTGGTCAGGACGGTCATATTCTCGACGAGCGCCTGACCGGCAATAAGCCGATCGAATGGATCACGGTGGAGTCCCGGCAAATATCCGGCCCGCATCGCGTGCTCGGCATTCAGGTCCATGAACCTGAAATCATCCTGCCGCATCATCGCTGGAAACCGACGCGCGAATTCCGGCAGATCGGCGAGCTTGCCGATCCGGATCTTGTTCGCGATCTCCCAAACGCTGACCGCACTGACGTGAACAGCCTCTCCCTCTTCGATCGCCACCCGCGCAACACTCCCGAGGGTGGCAGCACCGCTCCACCAACGGATCAGCGCGACGGTATCCAACAGACACGTCAATCACTGCCGCTCCGCTTCGGGGCGATCGTCGATATAGTCCAGTTCTTCGCCGGGAAGCGGATCGGACCACGCCGAATGTGCGATCTTGGCGAGTTCGGGCCATCCGCCCGGCTCACGCCTGCGCTTGGGTTGCGTCTCGAACGGCACCAATTTGGCATAAGGTACACCCGCCTTCGCGAGGACGATTTCCTCACCGCCATGAGCGCGGTCGAGCAAGCGAGAGAAATTCGTCTTGGCATCGTGGACGTTGACCACGGACAGGTTCGATGGCGCGTTCATACCAACCCTCCAGATGGACTAAGCCCTATTAGTCCACCGTGTTTTGCGGATCAAGCCTTCCCCACCACGCTCTCGGGCAAGTCCTTGCCGAACACCCGCTGGTAATATTCCGCCACCAGCGGCCGCTCCGCCTCGTCGCACTTGTTCAGGAACGACAAGCGGAACGCGAAGCCGACGTCGCCGAAGATCAGCGCATTCTGTGCCCAGGTGATGACGGTGCGCGGGCTCATCACGGTCGAGATATCCCCGTTGACGAAGCCCTTGCGCGTCATGTCGGCGACGCGGACCATCTGGTCGACGGCCTTCTTGCCGTCGGGCTTGTCATATTCGCCCGATTTGGCGAGCACGATCTGCGCCTCGATCGCGGCGGGCAGATAGTTGAGCGTCACGACGATGTTCCAGCGGTCCATCTGGCCCTGGTTGATCTGCTGGGTGCCGTGATACAGCCCGCTGGTGTCGCCCAGACCCACGGTATTGGCGGTCGCGAACAGGCGGAACCAGGGCGAGGGGCGGATCACCCGGTTCTGGTCGAGCAGGGTCAGCTTCCCCTCGGTCTCCAGCACGCGCTGGATCACGAACATCACGTCGGGGCGGCCGGCGTCATATTCGTCGAACACCAGCGCCGTCGGGGTCTGCAACGCCCACGGCAACAGGCCCTCGCGGAATTCGGTGACCTGCTGCCCGTCCTTCAGCACGATCGCATCGCGCCCGATCAGGTCGATACGGCTGATATGCGCGTCGAGATTGATCCGGATGCACGGCCAGTTCAGCCGCGCCGCGACCTGTTCGATATGCGTCGACTTGCCGGTGCCGTGATAGCCCTGCACCATCACCCGCCGGTTGTGCGCGAAGCCGGCCAGCACGGCCAGCGTAGTGTCGGCGTCGAACACATAGGCCGGATCGAGATCGGGCACGCGCTCGTCGGCCTCGCTGAACGCGGGCACCTGCATGTCGACGTCCAGGCCGAACAGGTCGCGCACGCTCACCATCTTGTCGGGCGCGTCGAGGATCGTCGATTCGCGGCTGTCGGGCTTGGTGTTCGAGAGATCGGTCATTACGGTGCCTTAGGGCAAGGCGCGGGGATGACTCAACCGCTCACCTTCGCCGGGAATGGGGACAGGGCAGGAACCGCCGCATCGTCCCCAGGTTCCCATCGTCGCAGACTCGCCTCCCGCGACGTGGCATGCCATCATCGCTAACCGAGGTTTGCGGCTCTAGCGACGCCGCGAAGAACCCGCAAGAATGGGGAGGCGCCAGCATGGCCTATATCGACGGATTTCTGGTTCCGGTGCGTGCAGGGGTGACGCGTGAGGATTATCGCGCCTTTGCCGCCTTGGGCGCAGGCGTGCTGAAGGAACACGGCGCCACCCGCATCGTCGAGGCCTGGGAGGATGACGTGCCCGACGGCACCGTCACCGACTTCCGCCGATCGGTGCAGATTGCCGAGGGCGAACGCGTCGTCTTTTCCTGGATCGAATGGCCCGACAAGGCGACGCGGGATCAGGGGATGGCCAAGGTCATGGAAGACCCGCGGATGCAGCCCGGCGATACCCCTTTCCCCTTCGACGGCAAGCGGATGATCTTCGGCGGCTTCGAGGCGATCGTCGACGAATAGGAGCATCCTCATGGCCAAGATCGCACCCTGTCTCTGGTTCGATGGCGACGCGCACGACGCCGCCGCCTTCTACGCCGCGACGTTCCCCGACAGCCGCATCGACGCGGTCCACCGCGCGCCCGCGGACTATCCCGACGGCCGCGAGGGCGCGGTGCTGACGGTGGAGTTCACCGTCTGCGGCATGGCCTTCGTCGGGCTGAACGGCGGGCCGCATTTCCGCTTCAACGAGGCGGTATCCTTCCAGGTCTATACCGACGACCAGGCCGAGACCGACCGTTACTGGAACGCGATCGTCGGCAACGGCGGCAGCGAAAGCCAATGCAGCTGGTGCAAGGACCGCTGGGGCCTGTCGTGGCAGATCGTGCCCCGCGCGCTCACCGCCGCTTTGTCGCATCCGGACAAGGCCGCGGCCAAGCGCGCGTTCCAGGCGATGATGGCGATGAAGAAGATCGACGTCGCCGCGATCGAAGCAGCGGTGAAGGGCGGCGCATGACCGCCGAAGCCGAAGATCGCCTCAGGCGAACGCCGCCGCCCCGCGCAGCTGTTGATAGGCGGCGATGACCTTTTGCAGGGCTTCCTCGTGGCTGCGGTCGCCGCCGTTGCGGTCGGGGTGATAGCGGCGGACCAGTTCGCTGTAGCGTTTGCGCAGCGCCATGCGATCGGCATCCGCCTCCAGCCCGAGCACCTTCAGGCTCGCCCGGTCCTGCCCCGACAGCGGCTTGCCGTCGCGCCGCCCTTCCTCGCGGTCGCGCTTCAGCCGGGCGGCGATGGCGTCGAGCGGATCGGCGAAGTCGGCCCAGCGCGGCCCGCGGTCGCCGGTGCCCGAGAAGGCGCGCGTCTCGCGCTCCCAGCCGGCATAGGGGCGCTGCGCGGTGTGGATTTCGTCGGCGGTCATCCCGTCGAAGAAATTGTAGCGCGCATTGAACGCGCGGACATGCTCCAGGCACATCCAGCGGAACGGGCGCGGCCCTTCGCCGGGCAGCGGCGCTTCGAGCGCAGGCGCGCGGAATTCGCCCGGCTCGGGGCAGCCCGCCACCGCACACGGCCGCTGCGAACCCTCGACCCGCCCGTGGAACCGCGTCCGCGCGGTCTTTCCATCCTTACCGTCCGGCACGCATTCCCCGCTCGACGCAAAGCGGGCTATATAAGCGCGATGGCACCCACTTCTACCGCACCGCTAACCCAGATCATCGCGAACCGCCTCACCGAGGCGCTCGCGCCGTCGCGGCTGGAGGTGACCAACGAAAGCCACCTCCACGCCGGCCACATGGGCGACGACGGCACCAGCGAGACGCATTTCCGCGTCGCGATCGAGGCGCCCGCCTTCGCCGGCCTGTCGCGCGTCGCGCGGCAGCGGCTGGTGAACCGGGCGCTCGCCGATCTGCTCGCCACCCGCATCCACGCGCTGGCGATCGCCGCGCGCGCGCCCGGCGACGCCTGATGGCACCCGAGGTGCCCGAACTGATCGTCCGGCGCGCCCGCCCCGCCGCGCGCATCCTGCTGGTCGATGCGCAGGGGCGCGCACTGCTGATGCGCTTCGCCCCCGACGATCGCGCGCCCTTGTGGTGCACCCCCGGTGGTGCGGTCGATGCCGGCGAGAGCTATGAGGCGGCGGCGCGGCGCGAATTGTGGGAGGAGGCCGGCCTCGACATCGACTGCGGCCCGCAGGTGGCGCAGCGCACCGCCGAATTCCTGACCTTCGAGGGGGTCGAGGTCACCGCCGACGAACGCTATTTCCGCGTCGATATCGACCGCCACGATGTCGCCGCGGGCGCGCTGACCGCGCTCGAACGGCGGCTGATGACGCACACGCGCTGGTTCACCCGCGCCGAGATCGCGGACTGGGACGAAATCATCTACCCCGCCGATCTGGTCGCGCTGCTCGACGCCACGGAGCCGCGGCATGCTCGATGATTTCGTGGAGCAAATGCTCACGCCCGTCACCCACGACCTGGGCGGATTCAAGGTGCATCGCACCCTGCCGCACAAGGCCCGCACGATGGTCGGGCCGTTCCTGTTCTTCGACCAGATGGGGCCGGCGCATCTCGAGGTGGGCGGCGGCATCGACGTGCGCCCGCATCCGCACATCAACCTGTCGACCGTCACCTATCTTTTCGACGGCGCGATCCTCCACCGCGACTCGCTGGGCACCGAGGCGCGGATCGCGCCCGGCGCGGTCAATCTGATGACCGCGGGGCGCGGCATCGTCCATTCCGAACGCTCGCCCGGTGACGAGCGCGCGGCGGGACCGATGCTGTCGGGCATCCAGACCTGGCTGGCGATGCCCGAGACGGTCGAGGAGATCGACCCGGCGTTCGAGCATGTCGCGGCCGCGCGCCTGCCGGTGATCGAAGCGCCGGGGGTGCGCGCGCGCGTCATCATGGGCAGCCTGTGGGGCGCCACCGCGCCGACGACGACCCATGCCGGCACGATCTACGCCGATATTGCGCTCGAACCCGGCGCGAGCGTGCCGATCGACGCCGCCGCCGACGAGCGCGCGGTCTATCTGGCGATGGGCGAGGCGACGCTGGAGGGCGTGCCGCTCGAACCCCGGCGGCTCTATGTCCTGCGCCCCGGCATCGCCGCGACACTGCGATCGGTACGCGGCGGGCGGGCGATGCTGTGCGGCGGCGATGCCTTCGCCACCCCGCGCCACGTCTGGTGGAACTTCGTCAGCAGCCGCCGCGAGCGGATCGTCGAGGCGAAACGCGCATGGGCCGCGAGCGAATTCCCGAAGGTGCCGGGCGACGAGAAGGAATGGATCGACATTCCCGACGTGCCGAATACGGTAAGCTATCCCTGACACATTCCGTCCCTTTCAGGGAGGGGAGATAAGGAGAGAAGAATGACCGGCCTCCACCGCATCGCTTTGCCCACCGGGGTCGAACTCGACGTCCAGGTCGCCGGACACGGCGCCCATCCGGCGGTCATCCTGCTCCACGGCTTTCCCGAATCGCATCGGACGTGGCGCGGGATCGTCCCCGATCTGGCGCGCGACCATTTCGTCCTGGCGCCCGACCAGCGCGGCTATGCCCGATCGTCCAAGCCGGAGGGCGTCGAGCATTATACGCCCGACCGCATCGTCGCCGACATGATCGCGCTGGCCGATCACTTCGGCATCGACCGTTTCACGTTGGTCGGCCACGACTGGGGCGGTGCGGTCGCGTGGATGGCCGCGCTCCAGCATCCGAACCGCGTGGCGAAACTGGTGATCGTCAACGCGCCCCACCCGCTCGTCTTCCAGCGGACGATCTTCGACGACCCTGCCCAGCGCAAGGCGAGCCAGTACATTCGCCACTTCCGCGACACGAAGATCGACCAGGGGCTGATCGGCGCAGGGTTGGAGAAATTCTTCGCCACGACCTTCGCCAAGGTGCTGACCACCACGGTCGCCGGCGAGGACAAGGCCGCCTATCTCGACGAATGGGCGCAGCCCGGCGCGATGACCGCGATGCTCAACTGGTATCGCGCCAGCGCCATACAGGTGCCCGCGATGGACGAGACGCCACCCCGCCCCGCCTTCCTCGACGCGCCATTTCCGGCGACCGCGATGCCGGTGCTGGTGATCTGGGGCATGCGCGACGTCGCGCTGCTGCCGAGCCAGCTGGACTTGGCCGAATACGTACCCGACCTGACGATCGAGAAGGTCGATGCCGGCCATTTCGTGCCGTGGGAGAAGCCGGACGCGGTGATCGCGGCGATGCGGCGCTGGGGTGTGTGAGGCTCTCACGCTTAGCTGCGGTCATTGGGGAGCGACGGTAATTTGCCGGAAGCGGATGTTCGCCCATCGCCTTATACCTTGAGCATGGCCCGCCGAACGCCCTCACTTTTTTCGCCGACTGAGCTGTCAGAGGCGGACACCCCGGAGGTCGCGAGCCTGTACGCCCGCTGCGCTGACTACTTCCTTTTGCAAGACGGGGTGGTGCCTACTCCCGCCGACGCACACGAACTTTTTACCGAAGTGCCGCCCGAGAAGGATGCTCACGATCAAACCGTTCTTGGCTGGAGGGGCGGTGACGGCCTGTACGCAATCGCAGCTATCCTCCGCGATTACCCGCGTGATGGCACATGGTACATCGGCTTCATGATTGTGGATGCTACCCAGCGGGATCAAGGTATTGGCCGGTCGATTTATGCGGTGATCGAGGATTGGGCCGCTGCGAGAGGTGCCAGTGAAATCCGGCTGGCCGTTCTGGAGGCGAACGAAGCGGGCGAACGCTTTTGGCGATCCCTTGGCTTTGGCGAGTGTCGGCGGGTCGGGCCGGATATGTTCAAGATGCGGAGTCATCGCCGGATCGAACTTAGCCGACACGTCAATCGCAGTTACGTCGTGGGTAGCGACCGATAGCCGCCTGACCGCGCACCACCACCCTAGCGTCACCATCTACCCCTCATAAGCTCCTCGCCGCATCACGTAATCGCGAGTCTCATACGGCGGCGCCAGGCCCTTCACCCAGGCGCCGTGCGCGTGGGTCAGTGCAACCAGTTCCATCGGTCGGTCTCCCGGCCAGCCGCGAACGCGGACTTCGTGGCGGTGGAGGTCGCGGTTCGGCTCCATCATCACCCAGCCGATCGGCCGCTCCGCCGTCGCCCGCGCCCCCGCAGCCTCCATCGCCAACCGGATCCTCTCGCGGCGCTCCGCCGGGATATATTGCCAGACCACCGAGTGCATCAGCACCCGCGTGACCGCCGCGTCCTGCGGCTCGGCCAGCCGCGCCTCGACCCAGTCGGCGGCGTCGCCGTGGTCGAGCGCCGCGCCGCGCTCGCGGACCATCGCGATCGTCCGGGCGAGCCGCGCCTGGCGCTCGACGTTATCGACCCAGACATAGGCCTCCAGCCGCGCCGCCTGCGCCGGATCGCGCACGTCCACCGGCGCGATATCGACGCCCCGGACGGCGACGATCGCGACCGGCGCGGCGGGCGGCGGCGGGCCGCGCCACTCCGGGCGAATGGTCAGCGGCGCGTCCCCGGGGCCGGCGGTGACCCCGCCCAGGTCGAAGCGATAGCGGTCGATCAGCAGGTTCAGCCCCGCGCTCGACCCGATCTCCAGCAACTCTACGCGCGGGCCGTAGCGGGCGGCCAGATGCAGCAGCCCGGTCATCAACCCCGCCGATCGCCCCGCCTCATTGGTCTGCGGCGGCCCGTCGAGCCACGGCAGCAGCGCCGCGTCATGCGTGCGCAGCGTGGCGCGCAGCACCGCCTCGATCTCGCGCGGGTCGGTGGTCTCGCCGGCGAACACCCGCGACAAGGCAGGATCACCGCCGCCGCGGTGGAGCGCGTGCAGCCCGCCGATCAGCCGCAGCACCAGCGCATCCGCCACCGGCTCCCCCGGCCAGTCGAGCACCGCCCGCCCGGTCGCGCTGTCGCGGTCGATCGCGATTGCCAGGGCCTCGCACAGCCGCGTCGTCACCGGTGCGTCCATCGCGCGGCAATAGCCCGCCTGGATGCGGAAAGAGTTCCGGTTCTCCGCCTCGGTCGCCATACCCTGCCTCCCCCAGCGTTGTTGCGCCTTGGCCACCCCCTGCGTAAAGCCCGCGCGTGCCAGACGCCATCATCATCGCGGTCCCCAAGGGGCGCATCCTCGGCGAGGCGCTGCCGCTGCTCGCCGCCGCAGGCATCCGCCCCGAAGCCGCGTTCGGCGACCCCGACAGCCGCGCGCTGCGCTTCGCCACCGACGATCCCGGCATCGCGCTGATCCGGGTGCGCGCCTTCGATGTCGCCACATTCGTCGCGCATGGCGCCGCGCAGCTCGGCATCGTCGGGTCGGACGTGCTGGCCGAATTCGGCTATTCCGAACTCTACGCTCCTGTCGACCTCGGCATCGGCCATTGCCGCATCTCGGTGGCGGAACCCGCCGCAATGGCCGAACACGACGATCCGCGCGGCTGGAGCCACGTCCGCGTCGCGACCAAATACCCGCACATCACCGCCCGCCATTTCGCCGCGCGCGGGGTGCAGGCCGAATGCGTCAAGCTGAACGGCGCGATGGAACTGGCGCCGATGCTGGGGCTGGCGCCGCGGATCGTCGATCTCGTGTCCTCGGGGCGGACGCTGAAGGAGAACGGGCTGGTCGAAGTCGAGGTGATCGCCGAGGTCACCAGCCGCCTGGTGGTGAACCGCGCCGCGATGAAGACGCGCGCGCGGGTGGTGCCGCTGGTCGAGGCGTTCCGCCGCGCGGTGGCCGATGGGGTGGCGGCGTGATCCGCCTCGACACCCGCGACGCCGGCTTCGCCGCCCAGTTCGACACGCTCGTCAACGCCCGCCGCGAGACCAGCGCAGATGTCGCGCGCGACGTCGCCACCATCGTCCGCAGCGTCCGCGACGAGGGCGAGGCCGCGGTGCGCGCCTTCACGCTGAAGCTCGACCGCCACGATCTCGACGCCAGCGGCTGGCGGATCGAGCCTGCCACCTGCGCCGCCGCCTTCGACTCGCTAGACCCCGGCCTGCGCGACGCGCTGGTCCTCGCCGCCGACCGCATCCGCGCCTATCATGAGAAGCAGCGTCCCGCGGATACCGATTACACCGACGCCGCCGGTGTGCGCCTGGGCGCCCGTTGGCGTCCGGTCGATGCGGCGGGGCTGTATGTCCCCGGCGGGCGCGCGGCCTATCCGTCGTCGCTGCTGATGAACGCCATCCCCGCCAAGGTGGCAGGGGTAGGCCGGATCGCGATGGCGACCCCGACCCCGAATGGAGAAGTCAACGGCCTCGTCCTCGCCGCCGCGCATCTCGCCGGCATCGACGAGATCTGGCGCGTCGGCGGCGCGCAGGCGATCGCCGCCTTCGCATACGGCGCGGGGCGGATCGCCGCGGTCGATGTCGTCACCGGCCCCGGCAACGCCTGGGTCGCGGAGGCCAAGCGCCAGCTGTACGGCGTCGTCGGCATCGACATGGTCGCCGGGCCGAGCGAGATCGTCGTCGTCGCCGACGCGAAGAACCCGCCCGAGTGGATCGCCGCCGACCTGCTCAGCCAGGCCGAGCATGACGTGACCACCCAGTCGATCCTGTTCACCGACGACGCCGGGTTCGCCGACAAGGTGGCGGACGCGGTCGAGCGCCAAATCCCCGAACTCGCCACCGCCGCGACCGCGCGCGCGGCCTGGGACGCGAACGGCGCGATCGTCATGGTCGAGACGCTGGCGGACGCGCTGCCGCTGGTCGACCGCCTCGCCCCCGAACACCTCCAACTCGCGGTCGACGACCCCCAAGCGCTGTTCGACCGCGTCCACCATGCCGGATCGGTCTTCCTCGGCCGCCACACCCCCGAGGCGATCGGCGATTACGTCGCCGGCCCCAACCACGTCCTCCCCACCGGCAGGCGGGCGCGCTTCGCCAGCGGGCTGAGCGTGCTGGACTTCATGAAGCGGACCAGCTTTCTGGGGCTGGACGAGACGGCGCTTGCCGAGCTTGGCCCTGCGACGGTGGCGCTGGCGAACGCTGAGGGGCTTCCGGCGCATGCGAGGTCGGTGGCGCTGCGGCTGCGCTTGAACCGCTGAATAGGTCGGCTACCGCCACATTCCCCCGGGCACGGCCGCATTGAACCATCCGGGACAGCTATCGTCGATGTATTTCGTGACACCGTTCTCGACGTGCAGGATAAGGCGGCGTTCAAGGCCGCTATTATCGAACACGAGGGCGCTATCTGCCACCTCCATCGCGGCGGCCAGTCTGCGCAGGGAGTCCGGGTGCCGACGCACGACCGCGTCTTGCGGAACATCGTGACCGCCCTCCGCGACACGCTCGTCGATCCGAGCACGGGACAGTTCGGGCGTATCGATCCCCACATAGGCAAGGCTGACGTGAAAGCCGGCGACCTTCGCCTTGCGCATGAAGGCCAGGGCGCTGCTCCCGGCAAGGGTAGTCTCGATGCTCAGGCTTACGCCCTGATCGATCATCGCATTGCGCCGCTCGACGGCCAACCGCCCTGCGCGGAGAGCGTCCACCGGGCCGCTTGCCGGATCGAGTTCCATGGCGATCTCGTCGGCGTTGATATAGGGGATGTCTCCCCTGAGCATGTCGTTGAAGAGGGTCGTCTTGCCGGCACCATTGGGTCCGGCGAAGACCCACAGGATCGACGCCATCAAGCCGATTGCCGCCCCGCCGTTGCAGTGCTGAGGTCGATCTTCACCGTTTCCGTGCGTCCATCCGGATACCTGCGGATCACGTGCCCAGCGGGCGTATCATTCTCACGGTAGCTGACCGCGCGACCGCGAGCCAGCAGACCGTCGGCGGCATCGCGGCTGGCCAGTCTCGCGCGGCGCTTGAAATCCTCGTCGAGCGCCTGAGGTGATGGCCGGTCGAGGGGGTCGCGAGGGTTCATCGGTCCGATCTACATTGTCCGCTGCATCGTGGGAACCCGGCTGACAGCGGGGCAGGACTTGGACGTCCGGCTATGAGCTTTAGCTGCCGTCCGCTCGCCACAAGCCGCGCAGGGCTGACACGCCGCCCCCCCTCCCCTACATGCCCGCACTTATGTCAAAGCCCGCCCCCCGCACCCCCGCGCGCGCCGCCGCGCGTCTTGCCGCCGTCCAGGCGCTGTACCAGCATGAGATGGAGGGTACCGCGATCCCGTCGCTGCTCCACGAATTCCACAACCACCGGATCGGCGCCACGATCGAGGACGTCGAATATGCCGACGCCGACATCGACTTCTTCGACGACCTGGTCAGCGGCGCGCATGCGCGCGCGGGCGAGATCGACGTCCTGATCGAGGGGAAGCTGGCCAAGGGCTGGACCCTCGCCCGCCTCGACAAGCCGATGAAGGCGATCCTGCGCGCCGGCACCTACGAACTGCTCGCGCGCGCCGACGTGCCGGTGGGCGCGGTCATCACCGAATATGTCGATGTCGCCCACGCCTTCTACGACCGCCGCGAGACCGGCTTCGTCAACGGCCTGCTGGACGGAATCGCCAAGGGCGTGCGGGGGTGAGGCGGTTGCGCTTGCCGGAGCATCCTGGCTCCGCGGTAGACCTCGCGGCTGAGCTTACCGCCCTGGCGGAGCCTGAGCGGCGATCTGCGCGTGTCCGCCAACGGCAAGAGGTCGCCAATTTGCGCCATCGCATGAGAGGCGCACAGGCCGAGATACGGTTCGCGGACACATTCGCCAAATTGGGCGGCGGCTCTCTGCTGACGGCGAGTCTGCTGCTGCTCGTCAACGGTCAGGTCACCGGGCCGGTGATTGGTACCGCACTGCTGGCCTTGCTCGTGTTTATCGGGAGCACTATGTATTTGGTTCGGCTGGATCGTGTCGTGGCGGAGTATGAGCACGCGGTCGATGTGATCGAGGCTGCGTTGAAGGAGACGGAGCGGTGAATATCAACGTCGACGCCGTCCTCATTGTGTCAGGCATGATATTTCTGACCTGGGTGGGCGGTATGGGTGCCCTGATGCTCATGGGCCGGCGAAACGATCGCGAGTTTCGCGAGGAGATGGATCGCATCCGCGCTGACCGAGGCTGATTTTCTCGCCACGCTCCGCGCGCTCCCGCTACACCCCGGCGCGCGTGGGCTGGCCGATGACACGGCCCTGGTAGCCGGTTTCGTCGTCACCACCGACACGCTTGTCGAGGGCGTCCATTTCCTCGCCGCCGATCCGCCGCGGGATGTGGCGTGGAAGCTGCTCGCCACCAACCTGTCCGATATCGCTGCCAAGGGCGCGGCGATCGAGGGCGTGCTGCTCAACTATCCGTTGCGCGACGATGCGTGGGATCGCGCCTTTCTTGCGGGCTTCGGCGAGGCGCTTGCCCATTTCGGTGCGCGGCTGATCGGCGGCGATACGGTGTCGCTGCCGCCCGGTGCGCCGCGTATACTGACGCTCACCGCCATCGGGAGCGACGCCGCCGCCCCGGCACGAGACGGAGCGCAGGCGGGCGATGTGCTCTGGGTCACCGGCACCATCGGCGATGCCGGTGCGGGGCTGAGCATCGCGCAAGGCGCACCCGGCCCCGAAGCCCTGCTCGCCGCCTATCGCCGCCCCACCCCGCGCATGGCCGAGGGCCGGGCGCTCGCCCCGCAGGTTCATGCCATGATGGACGTGTCCGACGGCCTGCTGCTCGATGCGTCGCGCATGGCCGCGGCCAGTGGCCTGGCTGTCGCCGTCGATCTCGCCGCCGTGCCGCTTTCCCCCTCTTACCGTGTCCATGCAGGGGACTCCCGCGCCGCGCGCCTTGCCGCCGCGACCGCCGGCGACGATTACGAGCTGCTCTTCGCGGCGGCGACCGGGTTCGTGCCACCCGTCGGCGCTACCGCGGTCGGCCGCTTCGCCCCCGGCGCGGGCCTGACGCTGCACCAATCCGGCACGCCCATACCGATTCCTCCAAAACTGGGGTTCGAGCACGCTTGCGCGATCGACTGAGGCTGATAGGTTCCACCCTTCGACGACGACCCGCAAAGTACGGGCGCCGCGTAAATGGAGAGGAACGGGATGACGACCGTCTATATCGCGATCGTGTGCGGCCTGATCGCCGTACTATATGGCTTCATCACCAGCCGGCAGGTGCTCAGTCAGCCCGCCGGCGATGCACGGATGCAGGATATAGCCGCCGCGATACAGGAGGGCGCAAAAGCCTATCTCGGTCGCCAATACGCCACCATCGCGGTCGTCGGCGTCGCGGTCGCCGCGATCCTGGCGGTCACCCTGGGCCTCGTTTCCACCATCGGCTTCATCATCGGCGCGGTGCTCTCGGGCGTTGCGGGCTATGTCGGCATGAACATCTCGGTGCGCGCCAACGTCCGTACCGCGGAGGCAGCGCGCACATCTTTGCAGGGTGGCCTGACGACCGCGTTCCGATCGGGCGCGGTCACCGGCATGCTCGTGGCGGGGCTTGGCCTGCTCGCGATCAGCGGATTCTTCTGGTATCTCATCGGCCCGGCGGGCCATGCTCCCAACGACCGGATCATCATCGAGGCGCTGACCGCGCTGGCGTTCGGCGCCTCCCTCATCTCGATCTTCGCGCGGCTGGGCGGCGGCATCTTCACCAAGGCCGCCGACGTCGGCGCCGACCTGGTCGGCAAGGTCGAGGCTGGCATCCCCGAGGACGACCCCCGCAATCCCGCGGTCATCGCGGACAACGTCGGCGACAACGTCGGCGATTGCGCCGGCATGGCCGCCGACCTGTTCGAAACCTATGTCGTCACTTTGGGCGTCACGATGATCTCGATCGCGCTGCTGATCCAGGCGGATGCGGGCGAACTGCTGCGCCTGATGAGCCTGCCGCTGATCGTCGGCGGGGTGTGCATCATCACCAGCATCATCGGCACCTACATGGTCCGCCTGGGCCGCGGCAGCATCATGGGGGCGCTGTACAAGGGGTTCTTCACCTCCGCGATCCTGTCGATCCCAGCGATCTTCCTCGCCACCAGTTACGTTCTGGGGGATCTGAACGCGGTCATCGGCGGCGCCGGGTTCCTCGATGCCGCAACCGACGATCTGACGACCAGCGTCGCGCCGGCCGTCGACGCCAGCTTCACCGGCATGGATCTGTTCTGGTCGATGATGATCGGGCTGCTCGTCACCGGGCTGCTGGTGTGGATCACCGAATATTACACCGGCACCGATCACCGCCCGGTGCGCAGCATCGCCAAGGCCAGCGAGACCGGGCACGGCACCAACGTCATCCAGGGCCTGGCGATCAGCCTCGAATCGACGGCCCTGCCGACTTTGGTGATCGTGATCGCCGTGATCGCGACCTACCAGATCGCCGGCGTCATCGGCATCGCCTTCGCCGCGACGGCGATGTTGGCGCTGGCCGGCATGGTGGTCGCCCTGGACGCTTACGGTCCCGTCACTGACAATGCCGGCGGCATTGCCGAAATGGCGGGCCTGGAGGGCGAAGTCCGCAACCGCACAGACGCGCTCGATGCCGTGGGCAACACCACCAAGGCGGTAACCAAGGGCTACGCGATCGGTTCGGCC
>NZ_DASVTL010000105.1:0-2084 GCF_036387595.1 Sphingomonas sp. | reverse complement strand
CGATCCCCGCCTCATGCGCCATCGCCGGCAGATGCAGCGCGGCGTTGGTCGATCCGCCGGTCGCCGCCACCACGCGCGCGGCGTTGATGAAGGCCTCGCGCGTGCAGATGTCGCGCGGCCGCAGGTTGCGTGCGACGAGCTCCATCACCTGCGCACCCGCCGCGATCGCGATCTGCTCGCGCGAGCTATAGGGTGCGGGAACCATGTTGCTGTTCGGCAACGACAATCCGATCGCCTCGCCGACGCACGCCATGGTGTTGGCGGTGAACTGCCCGCCGCACGCGCCATGCCCCGGACACGCGACCTTCTCCAGCGCTGTCAGTTCCGACAACGGGCAGCTATTGTCGTCCGCCGCGAACCGCCCGACCGCCTCGAACACATCGACCACGGTGACGTCGCGCCCCGCGAACCGCCCCGGCAGGATCGAGCCGCCATAGACGAAGATGGACGGCACGTTCAGCCGCAGCATCGCCATCATCATGCCCGGTAGCGACTTGTCGCACCCGGCAAAGCCGACCAGCGCATCATAGCAATGGCCACGCACCGATAGCTCTACCGAATCCGCGATCACCTCGCGGCTAACCAGCGAGGATTTCATCCCCTGATGGCCCATCGCGATGCCGTCGGTCACTGTGATCGTGTTGAACCGGCGCGGCATGCCGCCGCCATGGATCACCCCGGCCTGCGCGGCATCAGCCTGCGCATCAAGCGTGGTGTTGCACGGCGCCGAATTGTTGCCGGCGGACGCCAGCGCGACGAACGGCTTGGCGATATCCTCCTCGGAAATCCCCATTGCGTAATAATAGCTGCGGTGCGGTGCCCTTTCGGGCCCGACCGATACGTGGCGGCTCGGCAGGCGAGACTTGTCGAACTGGGTCATGGCGACAGGCTATTGCGTCGGGCAGCCGTCCCACGCAAGCATCTAAGCGCCGCGATCAGGACGCGTCGGCGACCACCAGGCCGTCGAGCGCCTTTGCGACGCCATCCATCGTGAACGGCTTTTGCAGCCGCGGGCGATCACGGAAGCGTTCATCGACGCTGTCGTCGCCGCCGCCGGTCGCGAACACGAACGGGATGTTCTTGGCCGCCAGTGCTTCGGCGATCGCGGTGCTCTTCTCGCCGCCGCGCAGGTTCACGTCCAGGATCGCGGCGTCGATGCCGCCCTTGGCGACCCGCGCGAGTGCATCGGCGACGCTGTCGACGATCCCGGCTGCCTCCTTCTCAAGAACCTCGAGAAAATCCTCGAGCATCATCGCGATGAGTGGTTCGTCCTCGACGATGAGGATCTGCCTTGGTCCTGTCATGCGCCGGCCTTAACCCGTAAAATCGCCGGTTGCCAGCCGGATCAGCGGTTCGCCAGCACGTCGCGCGCCGCCTCCGCCAGTTGCTGGACCGAAAAGGGTTTGGGCAGGAATGCGACCCGGTCCAGATCGATCGAACGCCGCAATTGTTCCTCGGCATAGCCCGACATGAAGATGATCGGCAGGTCGGGATATTTCTCGCGCGCATGCCTGACCATCGTCGGTCCATCCATCAACGGCATGACGACGTCGCTGATCAGCAGATCGGGCCGCTCGGTCTTGTCGAGGATCTGCAGCGCGACCTCGCCATTCTCCGCGGTCAGCACGGTATAGCCCTGCCGCGTCAGCGCGCGTTCGGCCACCGCGCGAACCATGTCCTCGTCCTCGACCAGCAGGATCGTGCCCGTCCCCCACATCTCCGCGGGCTTCACCGACGAACGCGGCGCCGCCAGTCGCGCGGGGGCGGGCGCCGTGCTCGCGGTATGTACCGGCAGGTACAGCGTGAAGCTCGATCCCTGCCCCGGCTTCGAATCCGCGAAGATATAGCCGCCCGACTGCTTGACGATGCCGTACACCGTGGAAAGCCCGAGGCCGGTGCCCTTGCCGACCTCCTTGGTGGTGAAGAACGGCTCGAAGATCTTGGGCAACACCTCGGGCGGGATCCCCGTCCCCGTGTCGCTGACGATCAGCGTCGTATAATCCGCCACCGGCAAGATGTCGTAGCCGAGCGCACGCACCTGCGCCGCGGGCAGCGCGCGCGTCTGGATCGTCAGCGTGCCACCC
>NZ_DASVTL010000104.1:0-1650 GCF_036387595.1 Sphingomonas sp. | reverse complement strand
GGATATCATGCAGTGGACCCTGGAGTTCCCGTCGGGTGCGATGGCGATGTGCCATTCGATGTACAGCGCCAACCAGAACCGCATCCTGACGATGGGTGAGCGCGGCCGCATCGAACTCGAGCCGGCGACCCGCTATGACGGACAGAAGATGTGGACCGGCAAGGACGGCCGCGAGACCTCGGTCACCCCGCCGCCGACGCGGTGGAAGAACCAGTTCGTCGGGCAGCTCGATCATCTGCCCGAGTGTATCGCCGCCGGCCGCGAGCCGATCGTGTCGGGCGAGGAAGGGCTGCGGGACATCCGAATCGTCGAGGCGATCTACCGCTCCGCGCGCGAAGGCCGGACGATCCGCCTGGGTTCGGCGGCATGATCGGGTCGATGCGCACCGCGCTGTCGATCGCGCTGGCCATGGCGAGCACAGCGGCGATCGGGCAGGATGCGACGACCGACCCGACCGGCTTCGCCGCCGCGGCGGAGGTTCGCACGCAGGTCGCGGCGATGGGCCGAGCGATGAAGCCGGGCCAAGGCTTTGCATGGCAGCCGCTGGTGCGTGACGGGCAGACCATCGGCGCGCTCGAATATTGGAAGAAGCCGGGGCGCCCTGCGGTTCATCCCGGCCAAGCCGAATATGCGATCGTCATCGAAGGCCGTGGCACGCTGATCAGCGGCGGCACGATGGCCGATGCCAGCACCACCAAGCCGGAACTGGTCGAAGGCAGCCGGATCGTCGGCGGCACGACCCGCCAATTGGCGACCGGCGACGTGATGCTGATCCCTGCGGGTACGCCGCATTATTTCGGGATCACCGGTGATCGACTGGTGCTGCTCGGAATGAAGCTGCCCGCATCGACGCGCTGATCGAAGGGGTTGGCGGGCGGATACTGCCGAGGTCGGACTGGATTTCGCCCGCCGATTGCTCCTAGGGCATCGACACGATGCAGACCGTTGCGCTGCGACCAATCGGACGCGTTATCATGAAGATCATCATCGGTGCCGTTTCCCTCCTGGCCGCGGGCGTGCCGGCAATCGCGACCGCGCAGGACCAGCGTGACGAGGGCGACATCGTCGTCACCGGGCGCGGGCTTGATGCCTCTCCCGCCGATCGGGTAGCCACGGCCGTGACGATCGACCGCGATCGGATCACCGCCAACGCCAGCAGCCGGCTCGAAAGCGTGCTCGCCGACGTCGCGGGGCTCCAGCAGTTCCGGCGATCGGATTCGCGTTCGGCCAATCCCACCAGCCAGGGGCTGTCGCTGCGCGGGATCGGCGGCAACGCATCGAGCCGCGCGTTGCTGATCCTCGACGGCGTGCCGCAGACCGACCCGTTCGGTGGCTGGGTCGCCTTCCCCGCCTATGCGACCGACCGGCTCGGCCTGATCCGGGTCACCCGCGGCGGCGGCAGCGGCTATTACGGGCCCGGCGCGCTGGCCGGCACGATCGAACTGGAAAGCGCCACCCCGTCGCAGCTCCACGCGATCGATGGCCGGGTGTCCTATGGCAGCCGCGACGCGGTCGAGGCGCAGGGATCGGCGGCGCTGGTCCGCGGCGCCGGGTTCGCGACGCTGTCGGGCGCCTATTCGCGCGGCGACGGCTTCATCCCGACGGTGGCGGAGAGCCGCGGCAGCGCCGATCGTCCGGCACCCTATGAAC
>NZ_DASVTL010000103.1:0-11427 GCF_036387595.1 Sphingomonas sp. | reverse complement strand
TTCATCGGCACGCCGCCGAACAGCTGGCCTTCCATGCGCAGGAAGCAGATCTTGTTGTCGTTCTGCCACGGCACGTAATCCGATGGCCCGATATGGACGTTGTCGTCGTCGAGCCGCTCGGCCGCGACCGACTGCACCGCTTCGGTCTTCGAGATCTTCTTCGATTCGAGCCGGCGGTGGTTCGACATGTTGAGGAAGTCGGTGTTGCCGCCGGTGTTGAGCTGATAGGTCCGGTCGAGCTTGACGCCGCGCTTGGCGAACAGGTCGGTCAGCACCCGGTGGACGATCGTCGCGCCGAGCTGCGCCTTGATGTCGTCGCCGATGATCGCGACGCCGGCATCCTCGAACCGCTTTGCCCAGACTGGGTTCGACGCGATGAACACCGGGATGTTGTTCACGAACGCAACGCCCGCTTCCAGCGCGCATTCGGCGTAGAATTCGGTCGCTTCCTGGCTGCCGACCGGCAGATAGTTCATCAGGACGTCCGCGCCGCTTGAGCGGAGCTGCGCGATCACCTCGTCCTTGGTGGGCTGCGCATCGTTGGCGACGATGAAGGTGCGATCCTCGTTAAAGTCCGCCATGTGCTCGGCGACGCCGTCGAGCACCTTGCCCATGCGCACGATCGTGCCGGTCGCGGGCACATTGGCGGCGAAGACGGCGGTGCAATTGGGCTTGGCGAAGATCGCCTCGGCCACATCCTTGCCGACCTTGCGCGCATCGACGTCCCACGCCGCGACCACCTTGATGTCGCACGGGCGATAGCCGCCGACTTCCCAGTGCATGAGGCCGATGACGTCGTTGGTGCCTTCGCGGTAATGCTCCAGCCCCTGGACGAGCGAACTCGCGCAGTTGCCGATGCCCACAACGGCGATCCGGATGCTGCTATTCATCGGTGACCCTGTTCCTTGGTAGTGATGATGCTCGCGATCCGACCACCGGCCGCGAGGAACGAAATATCGTCGCCCGACACCGTCCGCTCGACGGCGCGGTGGCGTGCGATCGTGATCGCGGCGACGGCGGAGAGGACGACGATCTCGAACCCCCAGAAGAGTTGCGGATCGCCCAGGAGGCAGGCGAGGAAGATCGCCTCGACCCGGACATTGGCGGTGAGCCAGGCCATCCATTTCATCGTCGGCGCCGCAGCGCGCGCATAGCGTTGGCCAAAGGCGGCGGTGTCCTCGTCGCGCGCCATGCGGCGTTCGAAGCGCAGCGCGACGCGGTCCAGGCTCGTCGCGAACGTGTCGTACAGCCGGACGAGTGCATTGCCCTCGACAGTCGGCAGTACGGGCTGGGCAATGCCGCGCGCGCGGCGATGAAAACGCGTGCGCTCGCCTTCGTAGAGGCTGGATTGCACCGCATGCGCGATCCCCGCCGCCGCCGAGAGCGCCCAGGCCTGCCCGGTGCCGATGCTGAACGCCAGCGTGACGTAGATCAGCGCAAAGACGCCGTGATCGCACAATCCGTCCAGCATCCGCCCGACGGGGCTTGCGGTGCCGGTCGCGCGCGCGATCATGCCGTCCAATCCGTCGGCGATCAGCCAGCCGACCGAAAACATCAGCCCGAGTATGGCGAAGCGCCAGTCGCTCCACTGCGCGAAGCATGCCGCCGCCACGCCGCCGAGCACAAGCCCGGCGACCGACACCGCATTGGCGGAAATGCCGAGCGCCACGGCATGCGGGAGCAGCGCGCGGCCCGCAGGGTGGATCAGCCAGAGGTTCGAAGGATCCTCGATCCGGAGGTCGCGAGATCCATCCGGGTGAGGACGTGTCATCATCGCGTCATTTGCGCGCGTTGATGCCCGGATGCAACAAAAGTGTCGGCATCACGGCACGTTTCGCCGCAATTCGTCCAGCCATGTTGCTGAATTGCCATCCGATGGTGCACGCCAATCGCCCCTTGGCGACAGGGCGCCCCCCGCCGAAACCTTGGGGCCATTGGGGATCGCCGACCGCTTGAACTGGCTCGTCGTGAAGAACCGATGGAGGAATCTCTCCAGCCATCGCCGTATCGTGGGCAGATCGTAGGCGATCCGATCGGCGTCGGGCACGTCCTCTGGCCAGCGTCCGGCGGCGGCGTCGCGCCAGGCATGCCAGGCGAGAAAGGCGATCTTCGACGGCGCCAGCCCGTGGCGGATGACGTAATGCGCGAAGAAGTCGTTGAGCGCATAGGGGCCGATCCTGCTCTGCGTGCTCTGGATCGCGCCGTCTTCACCGGGCGGGACCAGTTCGGGCGAAATCTCCGTCGCGAGGATCGCGGCCAGTATCGCGTCGGTAGCTACGTCATATTGCTCGGTGCGGATGCACCAGCGAATCAGGAACTGGATCAAGGTCTTGGGCACGCCCGCGTTGACCGCATAATGGCTCATCTGATCGCCGACGCCATAGGTGCACCAGCCGAGCGCGAGTTCGGACAGGTCGCCGGTGCCGATCACCAGCCCCTCGCGCTGGTTCGCCAGTCGAAAGAGATAATCGGTGCGCAGGCCGGCCTGGACGTTCTCGAACGTCACGTCATAGACTGGTTCGCCCTTGCCGAACGGATGGTCCATCTCCTCCAGCATCCGGGTCGCGGCGGGACGGATGTCGATCTCGTCGCCGGTGATGCCGAGTGCGCGCATCAGCGCCCAGGCGTTGCCTTTGGTACCTTCGCCGGTCGCGAAGCCGGGCATGGTGAAGCCAAGGATGTCGGCGCGGGGGCGCTCCAGCCGGTCCATCGCCTTGGCCGCAACGATCAGCGCGTGGGTCGAATCGAGACCGCCCGACACGCCGATCACCAGCCTTTTCGCCCCCGCCGCGACGACGCGCTTCGCCAGCCCCTCGACCTGGATGTTGAACGCCTCGTAGCAATCGGCGTCGCGCTTGACGGGATCGTTGGGGACGAAGGGGAAGCGCCGCACGCTGCGTTCGAAGCCGATATCGCGCGCGGGCACATCGTGGACGAAGCCGATGCGGCGGAAGCGCGTCTCGGGGTGGCCGGCGGCGACGGCGGCGTCGTTGAACGTGCCGACACGGGTGCGCTCCTGCGCGAGGCGCTCGACGTCGATATCGGCGACGACCAGTTCGGGTTCGCGGCAGAAGCGCCGCGATTCGGCGAGCAGTTCCCCGAGTTCATGGACGAAGCCCTGGCCGTCCCAGGCGAGATCGGTGGTGCTCTCGCCGATCCCGGCCGCCGAATAGACATAGGCGCAGATGCCGCGCGCGCTCTGCGCCGCCGCCAGCATCATCCGCTCGCGCGCCTTGCCGATGACGATGTTGGAGGCGGACAGGTTGCAGCAGATCAGCGCACCGCCAAGCGCACCCGCGGTGGAGGGCGGGGTGGGCGCCCAATAATCCTCGCAGATCTCGGCATGGAAGACGAAGCCGGGCAGGTCGGCGGCGGCGAAGATCAGGTCGGTGCCGAAGGGAATTTCTACGCCGCCGAGCGCGATTTCCAGCCCGGTTAGCCCCGCGCCGCTCGCGAACCAGCGCTTCTCGTAATATTCGCGGTAATTGGGCAGGAAGGTCTTGGGAACGACGCCCAGGATGCGCCCGCGCTTGATCACCAGCGCGCAATTATACAGGCGGCCGTTGCGCAGGAGCGCGGCGCCGACGAGCAGCACGGGATCGAGCGCCGCGGACGCCTCTGCCACCGCGGCGATCGCCGCCAGCGTCGCCTGCTGCTGCGCGGTCTGGAGATGGAGGTCGTCGATCGCATAGCTGGTGAGGTTCAGTTCGGGAAAGACGACCAGATCGACGCCGCGTTCGTGCGCCTGGCGCGCGAGGGCGATCGTCGCCTCTGCATTGGCGGCGCAATCGCCGACGCTGGCAGGAGGCGTCGCGGCGGCGACGCGGATCATGCCGTGGCGGTGGAGGTCGTAGAAGGGGTGGGTCATGGCGGCCGTCATAACGCTCCCCAACGCGCTTCGCTAACGGTCGGCCCCATGACACCAAGGCTATCGCGTATGGAACGGCTCGATATCCGGCGCAGACTGGCGACGAGGCTCGCTCAGCCAGACGAAGAGTGTTTCGCGCGGAGGCGCGGAGCGCGCAGAGGTGTTCCGCTTCGAGGCCGCGTCTCGCATCCGAAAGGGGCGAGCGATCAATGCACGTCAGCCAGGCCATTGACGACGCTCCGCTGACCGTATTAGTAGAGCAACACAGTAGGGGTTGGACATGATGGTGAGGTGCACAGTAGCTCTTCTGGCGATTGCGGCAGGTTGCGCGGGAATGGTCAACGCTCAGAGCTATCAGCCGTCTTTTCGACCCGATGCGTTTGAAGACCGCCCTGCCGGTCGCCTCAATGAAGTGCTTGTCGTCGGTTCTCCGCACCTTTCTACGCTGCCAGCCAGCTTCACGCCGGAAATGGTTGAACCGCTCCTCCAGCGCCTTGTGAAATGGCGCCCGACGGCTGTCGCCAGCGAAAACATTTCCGGCCTGCAATGCGATGCCATGCGTCGCCAGCGCGAACGGCAGGCAGAGGCGGTCGAAACCTACTGCTATGATCCCGGCGCTGCCGGGCGTGCGGTCAGGTTCGACGTTCCAGCCGCCAATACGGAGGCCGAGCGGATGTTGGCGAGCTGGCCTGCTAAGCCGTCGCCCGCGCAGCGCCGCCGTCTGGCCCTCGTCTTCCTGGCCGCCGGAGAACCGGCGTCGGCGACGGTTCAGTGGCTCCGACTCCCGGTTGCAGAGCGCCGGGCCGATGGTGACCTGACGAAGGAACTGGCGGCCGATCTGCAAGCTCGCACTACGAGGAAGAACGAGACGGAACTGGTCGCGGCGCAGCTTGCCGCCCGGTCGGGGCTGGAGCGTGTCTGGAGCGTCGATGACCAATCGTTCGTGGGCGCACCCATCGACGAAAAGGCCTATGGCGCTGCCGTGGAGCGCGCGTGGGATAATCCGGCGACCAAGGCGCGCATCGCTGCGGAAGCTGCACTCTATGCGGCGATTGGACGACCGAATGGTCTGCTCGACCTGTACCGGGCGTACAACGCCCCGTCCTTAGCGGCTCAGGCCTATCAATCCGACTGGGGGGCGGCGCTTACCGAGCCGTCCGCCCAGGCCCATGGGCGGCGCTATGTCGCATATTGGGAGACGCGGAACCTCCGTATGGTGGCGAACATCCGCGAAGTTCTCGGCCGGGCGCCCGGAACAAGATTGATCGCCATCGTCGGCGCATCGCACAAACCCTATTATGAGGCGTACCTACGCCAGATGCGCGACGTGTCATTGGTGGATGTAGAACCCCTATTGCGTTAGCTCCGATGGAGGGGGCTTGAGCAATCCCGACTGGGAAGGCCAAACGAGAAAGCGCCCTTGACGGCAAGCTATGTACGTCGGCTAACCGGGCACCTTTTTCCGCCCGCACCCCTTATCGTCGCGCGATACCTACGAAGCCCGAGGATTCGAATGACCCCGACCATCTACGGCATCGCCAATTGCGACACGATGAAGAAGGCACGCGCCTGGCTGGCCGACGCGGGGATCGCGGTGGCGTTTCACGATTACAAGAAGCGCGGCATCGACGCCGCGACGCTCGGCGGCTGGGTGGATCAGGCGGGTTGGGAGCGGCTCCTCAACCGCGCCGGGACGACCTTTCGCAAGCTGCCGGAGGAGGCGAAGGCGGGGCTGGACCGTGACCGGGCGATCACGCTGATGATCGCGCATCCCTCCGCGATCAGGCGGCCGGTGCTGGTGCATGGCGATGGAATCGAACTGGGGTTCGATCCGGCGCGCTACGCGGCGCTGTTCGCGCGCTGAGCCTTGCATATGGCGGGCGCGCGGGTCACGCCGCGGCCCGAGGGAGGATCGATCCATGACACGCATGCGCCCACCCGTCTGGTTCTGGGTTGCCGCCGCGGTGCTGATCCTGTGGGGTCTGTCCGGCGTCTTCGGCTTCTACATGAGCCTGTCCGCAGCCGCGCGCGCGCAGATGAGTGCCTATGATCGGTCGCTGTATGAGAATGCGCCCGAATGGTACATGCCGGTCTATGGTGCCGCCGTCTGGTCGGGGCTGATCGGCAGCGTGCTGCTCGCGTTCCGCCGGCGGATCGCGCGGCTGTTCTACATCGCCTCGCTCGTCGCGGTGGTGGTGATGTTCGTCTGGACCTTTGCCGCGACCGATCTGATCGCGGTCAAGGGCATTGCGACCGCGGTCACCTTTCCGATGCTCATCGCGCTGATCGGCGCGTTTCAGATCTGGCTGGCCGATCATGCGGCGCGGCGTGGCTGGATCGGCTGAGGCGTCGCCGCTACACGTCGGGCATGTCCACCACCTACACCATGGATGCCGGCACCAGCCGCGCCAATCCCACGCCGTCTCCGCTGAAGCGGCTGACCGTGCCCGCGATCCGGCGGCAGAAGGGCGCGACGCCGCTCGTCATGCTCACCGCCTATACCGTGCGGACCGCCCAGCTGCTCGATCCGTATTGCGACCTGCTGCTGGTCGGCGACAGCCTGGGGCAGGTCATCTACGGATTGCCCTCGACGGTGCCGGTGACGCTGGAGATGATGGCCGCGCACGGGGGTGCTGTCGTGCGCGGCAGCTATCATGCGGTCGTCGTCATCGACATGCCCTTCGGCAGCTATGAGGCATCGCCCGAAAAGGCATTCGAAAGCGCGGCGTTCCTGCTCAAGCAGACCGGCGCGGCGGCGGTGAAGCTGGAGGGCGGCGCCGCGATGGCGCCGACAGTGCGCTTCCTGAGCGAACGCGGCATCCCGGTCATGGGTCATGTCGGGCTGACCCCCCAAGCGGTCAACGCGCTCGGCGGCTACGGCGCACGCGGGCGGACGGCGGGGGAGGCCGAAAAGATCGTGGCGGACGCGATCGCGCTCGACAAGGCAGGTGCCTTCGCGGTCGTCATCGAAGGCGTCGTAGAGCCGATCGCGGTCGCGATCACGCACGGCGTGTCGTGCCCGACGATCGGCATCGGCGCATCGGCGCAATGCGACGGCCAGGTGCTGGTTGCCGAGGACATGCTCGGACTGTTCGAACGGACGGCGCGGTTCGTGAAGCGCTACGACGACCTTGCGGGCCGCATCTCGGCGGCGGCCGAAAGCTACGCCGACGAAGTGCGTAGCCGTGCTTTCCCGACCGCGGACCAGACCTACGCCCCCAAGGAGTGACCGCGCTTCCGTTTTCATGCGCGCGCGGCTAAGGCTGCGCGCTTTCCTTAAGCCTTTGCGGAGCCAGTCTTGGCCGTCACACCCGTCAATAACGAAGCCTTCTTCCGCGAAGTCGATGACGAACTGCGTCGCGATCGGGCCGGCCGGTTCTGGCGGCAATGGGGGCTATGGGTCATCGCGGCGATAGTCGCGGGTCTGGCTGCGTTTGGTGGGTGGCTCTATTGGCAGCATCGCCAGACCCAGCAGGCCGGGGTAGAGGGCGAGCAGCTTCAGGCCGCTTATGATGCACTGGCGGCGGGCAACGAGACCGGGGCCGCGGCACCGCTGGCGGGGCTGAGTGCGTCGCCGCGGGGCGCGTATCGCGCGCTAGCCGCCTTCACCCAGGCCGATATCCTGCTCCAGAAGGATGATCTCAAGGGTGCGGCGGCCAAGTTCGCCGCAGTGGCCGGGGACGCATCGGTCGCGCAGCCGTTCCGCGATCTCGCGCTGATCCGCCAGACGGTCGCCGAATTCGATACCTTGAAGCCGCAGGTCGTGATCGACCGTCTGCGGCCGCTGGCGGTGCCGGGCGGCGCGTGGCTGGGCAGCGCGGGCGAGCTGGTCGGGGCGGCCTATCTGAAGATGGGACGTCGCACGGATGCGGCGCAGACCTTTGCGCGGATCGCCGCGGACAAGCAGGTGCCCGAATCGCTCCGTCAACGCGCGGTTCAGATGGCGGGCGTATTGAACGCCGCTGCACCCGCTGCCGTCGCGGTGCCAGCAAAACAGGAACGGACGACCCGATGATGAAGCAGTTCCGCGGCGCAACCGCGGTGGCCGCCCTGATCGCGCTGAGCGCGTGCGGCATATTCAAGGGCGGGCAGAAGCGCACGCCGACGGTGGGCAATCGCGTGCCGATCCTGATGTCCGAAAATGCGGTCGAGACCGACAAGGACATCGCTGACGTTCAAGTCCTGCTTCCCGCCGCCGCGCCCAACGATGCCTGGAGCCAGTCGGGCGGGAATGCGGCCAAGTCGATGGGCCACCTCGCGCTCGCCGCCAGCCCGGCGCGTGCGTGGAGCGCCGTCATCAACGGCGGTTCGAACCGCGAACGTCTCGCCGCGCCACCGGTCGTCGCGGACAACAAGCTGTTCGTGATCGACGTCGATGCGACCGTCCACGCCTTTGCCGCGGATACCGGCGCCGCGTTGTGGACGACGCCGCTGCCTGAGGGCGAGGACAATCGCCCGGCGCGCTTCGGCGGTGGGGTCAGCTATGACGACGGCCATCTGTATGCGACCGACGGTCTGGGCGACGTGGTCGCGCTGTCGGCCGTCGATGGCAAGATCGAATGGCGCGCCAAGCCCGGTGGACCGCTCCGCGGCAGCCCCAGCGTTGCGAACGGCAACGTCTATGCGCTGACCCAGGACAACCAGATGTTCGCCATCGGGCAGGGCGACGGCAAGGTCCAGTGGAACGCGTCGGCGACACTGGAAACGCAGGGCGTATTCGGCGTCGCCGCGCCGGCGGCCAGCGCCGGATCGGTCGTCGCCGGCTTCTCCTCGGGCGAATTGAACGCCTATCGCTACGAGAATGGTCGCGTGCTCTGGCAGGATGCGCTGTCGCGCACCTCGATCTCGACCTCGGTTTCCAGCCTGGCGGATATCGACGCGTCCCCGGTGATCGACGGCGGTCGCGTCTATGCGGTCGGGCAGGGGGGGCGCATGGTCGCGCTCGAACTGTCGACCGGCCAGCGGCTGTGGGAGCAGAATTTCGCGGGTATCTCGACGCCGTGGATCGCGGGCGAGTGGCTGTTCGTGGTCACCGACGACGCGCGGCTGGTCTGCCTGGCGCGCAGCACCGGCAAGGCGCGCTGGATCGCGCAGCTGGCACGTTACCGCAACGAGAAGAAGAAATCTGACGCGATCACCTGGTACGGTCCGGTGCTGGCCGGCGGGCGCCTGGTGCTGACCAACTCGCGCGGCGAGATCGTGTCGGTCAACCCCGGCGATGGCGCGGTGCAATCGACTGTGGAAACGGGTGTGCCCTTCACCCTGCCGCCGATCGTTGCCAATGCGACGCTTTACGTGCTGGATCAGAAGGGCCGGATTTCGGCCTATCGTTGATGAAAACTCCCTCTCCTTCGGGAGAGGGAGGGAGGCGCGTAGCGCCGGAAGGGTGAGGGGGGTGGCGGAGGCCGCCCTCACCTCTCGCCGCTGCGCGACTCACCCCTCTCCCGGGGGAGAGGGGTATGAGGTGACGGCGCTACCGCCTTCCGCTAAGGGCACCACATGCCAAAACTTCCCGTGGTCGCGATCATCGGCCGTCCCAATGTCGGCAAGTCGACGCTGTTCAATCGCCTGGTCGGCAAGAAACTCGCCTTGGTCGACGACCGCCCCGGCGTGACCCGCGACCGGCGGGAGGGCGACGCGCACCTGCTCGGCGTCGATTTTCGCGTCATGGACACAGCGGGCTACGAGGATCACGACGCGCAGACCTTGCCCGGCCGGATGCGCCGCCAGACCGAGAGCGCGGTGGCGGAGGCCGATGTCGCGCTGTTCCTGCTCGATGCGCGCGCGGGCGTGGTGCCGATGGACGAGGAGATCGGCCGCTGGCTGCGCGGATCGACCACCCCGATCGTGCTCGCCTGCAACAAGGTCGAGGGTCGCGGCGGCGAGCAGGGCGTGCTGGAGGCGCTGGCGCTCGGCTTCGGCGATCCCGTCCAGATCTCGGCCGAGCATGGCGAAGGAATCGGCGACCTCTTCGAGGCGCTGCAACCCTTCATCGACCGCGAGCCGGTGGAGGATGAGGAGGAGGACGACAGCCCCGACGCGATCCTGAAACTGGCGATCGTCGGTCGTCCCAACGCGGGCAAGTCCACCCTCGTCAACCGCATGCTCGGCGAGGAACGGATGATAACCGGGCCGGAAGCCGGGATTACCCGCGATTCGATTTCGATCGACTGGCTGTGGGAACCGGCGGGCGGCGAGGCCCGGCGCGTCCGCCTGATCGACACCGCGGGCATGCGAAAGCGCGCCAAGGTTCAGGACAAATTGGAGAAGATGTCGGTTGCGGACGCGCTCCACGCGGTCGATTTCGCCGAGGTCGTGGTGCTGCTACTGGACGCAACCCTCGGACTGGAGGCGCAGGATCTGCGAATTGCCGACCGCGTGCTGGAAGAAGGCCGCGCGCTGGTCATTGCGCTGAACAAATGGGACGTAGCCGAAAACGCCTCATCGCTGTTCAACGGCGTCAAGAAGGCGCTCGAAGACGGGCTGAGCCAGGTCAAGGGCGTGACCGTGATGACCGTCTCGGGCGCGACCGGCAAGGGCATCGACCAGCTGATCCAGGCGGCGTTCGACACGCGCGAGGCATGGTCCAAGCGGGTCGGCACCGGCGAGCTTAACCGCTGGTTCGAACGCGCGATCGAGGCGAATCCGCCGCCTGCGCCGGGCGGCAAGCGGATCAAGATGCGCTACGTCACCCAGGTGAAGTCGCGCCCGCCGAGCTTCGTGATCTTCGGCACGCGCGTCGATCACCTGCCGGCCAGTTACGAACGCTATCTGGTTAATTCGATGCGCAAGGAACTGGGCTTCGGCGCGGTCCCGGTTCGCCTCACGTTGCGTGCACCGAAAAATCCGTTCGATGCGGACGGGCCACAGGGCGGCAACACAAAGTTTACCAGACGCGCGTAGATCGGACGGACGAACCTCTCCGGCGATGCTGGGTCGGACGGGAGGAGAAAATAGACGTGTCGTTCGAAGGCAGCAGCACCCTGGTCGATCGGACCGCCTTCACCCAGGCGCGCAGTGTGCTGGGCGCGGGATTCGTCCGCATTCTCGGCTATTTCCGCGAGGATGGCGTAAAGTCCGTGGCCGCGATCGAAGCCGCCATGCGCAGCGGCAGCGCGGCGGCAATGGTCTTGCCGGCGCATACGCTGAAGGGCGAAGCCCGGCAATTCGGCGCCGAGCCGCTCGCACTTTTAGCCGAATCGATCGAGACTATCGCGCGCGACTGTGTCGAGACCCGCGATACCCCGGATCAGGCAATCGCGCAGGTCGCACGGCTGCGTCCGCTGTTCGAACAGACGCTGACGCTGCTGGAGCGCGAGTCTAATCCGCTGGTCGAACGACGCCCGATGCCGGTGGCAAATGCCCTGGCGGGTGGCTTCGGTCGCCGGCCGGGCGGTTTCGGGCGGGCCTGACCCGCTCTAGGTTCTGTCTGCATTTAACGTAGCCAGATCATGGCGCAGGCGAGGTGGACGAAGCCCATGAAGGCAGGCAGTGTCTTTTCGCAGCGCAAGGCGATCCTGCGGAAGCGTTTGAGTTTGTTGAAGAAGCATTCGACCTGA
>NZ_DASVTL010000102.1:0-1546 GCF_036387595.1 Sphingomonas sp. | reverse complement strand
GGGCGCGCTGGCGCGGATCAACGCCATGCTGGCGCGAATGGGGCATCTGCCGGTCGATGCCCTGCCCGCGCCCGAGCCGAAAGCGGCCAAGGTGCCGCTGGTCGAACTCTTCTCACCCGCCTTCGTGCGGGTGACCGGGCTGCTTACCCTGGCGTATCTCACCCATATCATGACGTTCTATTTCATTCTGAAATGGATTCCCAAGATCGTCGTGGACATGGGCTTTCCCGCGCCGCTCGCCGCGGGCGTGCTCGTCTGGGCCAGCATCGGCGGCGCGAGCGGATCGCTGGTACTGGGTCTGCTCACCGCGCGGGTGCGGCTGATCGGGCTGACGATCGGCGCCATGCTGTTATCGACCGTCCTCGTGATCGCCTTCGGGCGGGACTGGAGCGATCTTGCCGCCCTGTCGCTGATCGCGGCCTGCGCGGGGTTCGCGACCAATGCCGCGGTCGTCGGCCTTTATGCGCTCATCGCGCAGAGCTTCCCGACCGGAGTCCGCGCGACCGCGACCGGGTTCGTCATCGGCATCGGGCGCGGCGGGTCCGCCCTGGCCCCCGCCCTGGCCGGTTTGCTGTTCGCCGCGGGCTACGGCCTGTCCACCGTCGCTATCCTGATGGCGTCGGGCTCGGCGATCGCGGCGGGCGCGCTGTTCGTGCTCGGACGGCGGACGAGGGTGACTTGAGGCGCGGCCTTGGACTGCCTAACGCCCGTCGCTTCAGGAGACTAGCGACGTGCAGGACGAACCGGAAATCGCGATTGCAGCGCTGGGCGTGCTCGATGAGCTGGTGGGCTACCACATGCGTCGCGCCTCGGCGGTTATCGGCAACGACTTTGCGCGCGCCATCGCGGGAACGGGCATGCGACAGGTGCTGTTCGGCATCTTGTCGGTCATCGCCGCCAATCCGGGTATCAATCAGGGCAATGTCGGTCGCGCGCTGGGCATTCAGCGCGCCAACATGGTGAGCCTTGTCAACGAGCTGGTCGATTCAGGCCTGGTGCTGCGGGAAACCGCCGCGGACGACCGCCGCGCCTTTGCGCTGACGTTGACGACGGCGGGCGAGGAGAAGGTCCGGCACACCTTGGGGCGCATCCGCGCCCATGAGGATCAGCTATTGTCCGGGCTGTCGACAGCCGAGCGCATTCAGCTGATCGATCTGCTCGCGCGGATCGAGGCGGCCGATGCCTGACGCGGAACGTGAACGCGACAAAAGAAACATTGCGCGCGCACACGCCATAAGTTATGCGGTACAACAATAACGGGAGAGGTTGCATGGCTACGCTTGCGCAAGCGCCGATCGGTCGGACCTTCGATCGCGTAAACCCCATCACCGGCGCTGTTGCGACGACCGCAGCCGCGGCGACCGTGGCGGATGCCAACGTCGCGGTGGAGGCGGCCGCCGCGGCGTTCCCCGCCTGGTCCGCGCTGGGGCCGAATGCCCGCCGCGCGGCGCTCAACAAGGCCGCCGACGCGCTCGCCGCGAGGGCCGACCAGTTCATCGAGGCGATGATGGGCGAAATCGGCGCGACCGAGGGCTGGGCGCGGTTC
>NZ_DASVTL010000101.1:0-3356 GCF_036387595.1 Sphingomonas sp. | reverse complement strand
GGCCGACCGCCTCGAAAAGGCGATCCGCGCGCGCACCGACAAGGTCGCCGAGGAAATGATGGCCGGCCCCGACGCGGACGACGATCTCTGATCGCGCGACCGCCCGCCGGAAACAAAAGGCCCGCCAGCAATGGCGGGCCTTTTGCGTTTCACACCAGCGCTTCTCCTCGTGTCCCCGCAAATGCGGGGACCCAGTACTGGGCTCCCGCCTTCGCGGGAGCACAAAGGGAGCAGCAGCCACCACAATCCTCCCCTGCAAGGGGAGGGGGACCGTCGAAGACGGTGGAGGGGGCTCACCCAGCAAAACACCGTCAAGGCTCCAGCCCGCTACCGCGCAAAGCCGCTGCGCAAAGGCAGAGACCCAGTGAAGTGCCCCGCCCTCGAGAGCACAACGCCACAAACGCGATCGACGGGAGACCCCAATGACCAACGCCGCTGAATGGTCTGGCCCCGTCGGCAATGCCTGGGCGCAGGAATGGCACCGCACAGACCGCATGTTCTCCGGCCTCGCCCCCCATCTCGACGCCGCGATCCTCGCAGCCGCACCACCGGCCGGAGGCAAGGCCCTAGACATCGGCTGCGGTGCCGGCAGCACCAGCCTCGCCCTGGCCAGCGCCCGCCCCGACCTGATGGTGACCGGCATCGACGTCTCCCCCGAACTCGTCGCCGTCGCGCAATCGCGAGCGCAGGCATCGCCCAACTGCACCTTCCTGACCGCCGATCTCGATCACGACACCCCGATCGCCGATCCCAATTCGGTCGACCTGTTCGTCTCGCGTCACGGAGTCATGTTCTTCGCAGACCCCGGGGCAACCTTCGTCCGGCTCCGTGCCGCCGCCCGCCCCGGTGCCGCGCTGGTGTTCTCCTGCTTCCGCGCTGCTGCCGCCAACCCTTGGGCATCGACCCTGGTCGCCGACGTCACCGGCGCCGCGCCCGCCGCCACCACCACTGGCTACGCCCCGGGCCCGTTCGGGTTCGCCGATCCCGCAATCCCCGCCGCCTTCCTTGCCGCTGCGGGCTGGCAGCCAGCCGAGCCCGAGCCGATCGACTTCACCTACATCGCCGGCGACGGTGCCGATCCGCTCGCCGAAGCGGTCGCGCTGCTCCGCCGCATCGGTCCGATCGCGAGTGCGATCCGCACCGCGGCCGATCCGCACGCGATGGTCGATCGGCTTGCCACGATGCTGGAGCGCTATAGGACGGGCGACCTGATCGCCTTTCCCGCCGCTGCATGGCTCTGGCGCGCAACGGCGTAGGCGACAGCAGGGAGCTTGCCGATGATCACCGTTCACCATCTCGAGAATTCACGGTCGCAGCGCATCCTGTGGATGCTCGAGGAACTCGGGCTGCCGTACGAGATCAAGCGCTACGAACGCGACAAGGCGACGATGCTCGCCCCGCCCGAGCTCCGCCGTGTCCACCCGCTCGGCAAGTCGCCGGTGATCGACGATGACGGGCTGGTAATCGCCGAAACCGGCGCCATCGTCGAATATCTGGTCGAAAAGGCGGACGGCCGGCTCGGCGCCCCCGCGCACCGCGACGCGGCGCTGCGCTATCGCTTCTGGCTGCATTATGCCGAGGGATCGATGATGCCGCCGCTGGTGCTCAAACTGATCCTCGGCCGCATCCCGCTGCTCGGCAAATCGTCGCAGAAGCGGATCCAGCCGATGATCGACAACCATCTGAACTATGTCGAGGCGGAACTCGCGACCCGCCCTTGGTTTGCCAGCGACGAGATGACCGCCGCCGACATCATGATGAGCTTCCCGCTCGAAGCCGCGCGCAGCCGCGCCGGCCTCGACGACTCGCGCCCGGCGACGATCGCCTGGCTGGCGACGATCCACGCCCTCCCGGCTTACCGGACCGCGCTGGAGAAGGGCGGCCCTTATGCCTATGCCAAATAGCTAGGCGACGCCGCGGCTCGGTGCGTGAGGCGGTTCGATGTCGACCGGCTCCGTCGGGTCGAGCGTGCCTTCCCACCGTGCGACCACGCTCGCGGCGACCGCGTTGCCGACCACATTGGTCGCCGACCGGCCCATGTCGAGGAAGTGATCGACCGCCAGAATCAGCAGCAGACCCGCCTCGGGGATCTTGAACAGCGGCAGCGTCGCCGCAATCACCACCAGGCTGGCGCGCGGCACCCCGGCGATGCCCTTGGAGGTCACCATCAGTACCAGCAGCATGATCACCATCTGCCCGAGCGACAGGTCGATGCCGTAAGCCTGGGCGATGAACAACGACGCGAAGGTCATGTAGATCATCGATCCGTCGAGGTTGAACGAGTAACCGAGCGGCAGCACGAAGCTGGATATCTTGGGCGGCACGCCGAACCGATCCAGTGCTTCCAGCGTCCGCGGATACGCCGCCTCCGACGAAGCGGTCGTGAACGCCAGCAGCAAGGGCTCCCGGATATAGCGAACCAGCAGGCCCATCCGCTTGCCGATGAAGAGGAACCCTATCCCGATCAGCATCGCCCACAAGGTCGCCAGGCCGATATAGAAGGTCAGCATGAAGTAACCGAGATCGCCGATCACCCCGGGCCCGCGCTCCGCCAGCGTGCTCGTCACCGCGGCGAACACCGCGATCGGGGCGAAGCGCATCACATAGTTGGTGATCTGCAACATTACCGCCGCAAGCGCTTCGGTCGCCTTCACCAGCGGCGCCGCCTTCTCGCCGACCGCGGTGATCGCGACCCCGACGAATAGCGAGAAGATCACGATCTGGAGGATCTCGTTCTGTGCCATCGCGTCGATCATCGATGCGGGGACGACATGGGTGACGAACTTGGCGATGTCGAACGCCGCCTGGTCGACCCCGCTGGTCGCGGTCACCGGCGGCAGCGGGAGGTTCAGCCCGACGCCCGGCTGGAACAGGTTGACGAGGATCAGCCCCAGGGTCAGCGACAACAGGCTGGCGCACAGGAACCAGCCCACCGCACGCAGCCCGACCCGCCCGAGCGCCCCGGTGTCGCCCATATGCGCGATCCCGACGACCAGGGTGGAAAACACCAGCGGCGCGATGATCATCTTGATGAGCCGCAAGAACAGCGTCGTCAGGATGGAGAAATAGCCCGCGATCTTGGTCAGCGTCGCGGCCGACGCCGGCGTACCGTCGTCGATCGCGAGGTGCAGCCCCCAACCGACGATCAGCCCGAGCACCAACCCGACGATAATGAAGAAGGTCAGCCGCTTGGCCATGCAGTCGCTCCCGATACTGATACCCCTAGGGAGGGGATTGCGGGCGCGGGGTCAAGGACCGTATCGCTGTGCGATGTCCTACTCGCCATCCCGCCGCGACCTGATCCGCACCGCCGCCGCTCTGCCGCTGCTCTCGACCGCCGCAATACTGCGCGCCGC
>NZ_DASVTL010000100.1:0-13039 GCF_036387595.1 Sphingomonas sp. | reverse complement strand
AGGCCACCTTCGCCTTGAAGGCCGGGCTGTGGTTCCGGCGTGTTCGCTTCGTCATCTGATCTCCTGTTCGGCAGCCATGCTGGCCGCCTTCAGGCAGAAACTCCACTTACCAGCCTGTGCAGATTTGCCGAGCCACCTCTGTCTGAGATGGTCCCGCCTTCTTGGACAGTTTGGCGGCTGAGCTAAGCTATACCCCGGTTGGTTTACGCCGCCATTCTGGTGAACGCCATATCCGGGGCATGCCCCGGATATGGCGTTGCGCCTGTCTGCCCATAGACCTCGTCCGGCGTTCGGCCGCCGAAGCGAGAGTGGGGCCGGTGCCCGTTGTAATAGTTGATCCACCGGCCGAGCCCAGCACGCAGCTCGAAGCCGGTCTCGAAGGCGTTCAGGTAGACGCACTCGTACTTCAGCGACCGCCAGAGCCGCTCGATGAACACGTTGTCCATCCAGCGGCCACGGCCGTCCATGCTGATCCGCACCTCGGCACCGAGCAGCACGTCGGTGAAGTCATTACTGCTGAACTGGCTTCCCTGGTCCGTGTTGAAGATCTCCGGCCTGCCGAACCGCGCCAGCGCTTCCTTCAAAGCCTCGACGCAGAACTCCGCATCCATCGTGTTCGACAGCCGCCAAGCCAGCACCTTGCGCGATGCCCGATCCATGATGGCGACCAGGTAGAGGAAGCCCCGCCGCATCGGCAGGTAGGTAATGTCGGCACACCAGACGTGGTTCGCCTTCGTGATCTCCAGGTCGCGCAGCAGGTACGGGTAGATCCGATGCTCCGGGTGCGGGTCGCTGGTCCGCGGGCGCTGGTAGATGGGCGACAGCCCCATCTTCGCCATCAGGCGTCGTACCCGCCGTCGTCCGACCCTATGCCCGAGCCGCTGAAGGTGCCGGGCCATTTGCCGGCTGCCATACCACGGGTGATCCAGGAACGAGGCGTCGATCACCGCCATCAGCGCCAGCGTCTCGGCCGTCTCCGCCACCGGTGCATAGTAGAAGGACGACCGGCTGATCGACACCAGCCGGCACTGCGCCACGATCGACAGGCTGGCATGTCCGCGTTCGATCATCTGCCGACGCCGCTCGACGCTCATCGCGCGAACCCCTTCGACAAAAAATCCCGTTCCACCACCAACTGCCCGATCTTCGCGTGCAGCTTCTCGATCTCGGTGTCGCCAGCGGCCTTGCTCGCCTCGCTCGCGACCGAGAACGTCGCCGCCATGCCCTCTGTCGCCTGGCGCTTCCATGTCGCGATCATCGTTGGATGAATGCCGTGCCTGGCTGCCAACTCCGCCAGCGTCAGATCACCCCGGATCGCCTCCAGCGCGACCTTGGCCTTGAAATCGCCCGTATACCGCTTCCGCGTCGTCTTCATTTCCGTCCATCCCTCACGTCCGGGATAGCTTAGCCTCCTGTCCAAATTTCCGGCACCACCTCAGTCAGACCATTCTGATCTGGACCGACGTAGCGGTTGTTTAGCGCGGCTCCAGCTATGGCTGGCAAACAAATTTCGGCCACTGCTCCGCTACGAGCGCGCGCCGGCCAACTGCAATCTGGTGCTACAATGCGTGCTACAATCCGCTGCTGCAGCGATGTTACTAGGTGTTTGATGAAGCAGCATTTTCTAAGGTTGGCTGGGGCGGCAGGGTTCGAACCTGCGAATGGCGGCATCAAAAGCCGCTGCCTTACCACTTGGCGACGCCCCAACGCGTGGTCGGGCGCTTATAGCGGGCGCGCCGGCGGTGGGAAGCCCCTGCCGGTCCGCGCCGTCACGCCAGCCGGTGCAGCCACCCGTGCGGATCGGGCGCGCGCCCGCGCTGGATCGCGGTCAGCTGATCCAGAAAGCGCTGGGTCGTCTGGCCGGTGCCTCCACTGCCGATGGTGAAGGCATAATCCGGCCCCGCCACCTGGCCGATCGGGGTCACCACCGCCGCGGTGCCGCAGGCGAAACTTTCGACCAGGCGGCCGCTGGCGGCATCGGCCCGCCAGTCCGCAATGGCATAAGGCGCCTCCTCGACGCGCAACCCCTGCGCGCGCGCAAGCGTCAGGATCGAATCGCGGGTGATGCCGGGGAGGATCGTGCCAGTCAGCGGCGGCGTGCGCAGCGTACCGTCGTCGAACACGAAGAAGATGTTCATGCCGCCCAATTCCTCGATCCAGCGGCGCTCGACCGCGTCGAGAAACACCACCTGATCGCAGCCGCGGCGGATCGCATCGGCCTGTGCGACCAGGCTGGTCGCATAATTGCCGCCACATTTGGCGGCGCCGGTCCCTCCCGGCGCGGCACGCGTATAATCGTGGCTGACCCAGAGCGAGATCGCGCGCGCACCGCCCTTCCAATAGGAACCAGCCGACGAGGCGAGCACCATGTAGAGATATTCCGCCGCCGGCTTGACGCCCAGGAACACCTCGCTCGCGATCATGAACGGGCGCAGATAGAGCGAACCGCCCTCCTGGTCCGGAATCCAGTCGGCATCCGCCTTCACCAGCGCTTCGAGCGATTCGACGAACAGGTCTTGCGGAAGTTCGGGCATCGCCAGCCGCTGCGCCGAGGACTGGAACCTGGCCGCATTCGCCTCCGGGCGGAACAGCGCGATGCCGCCGTCGTCGAGCCGATACGCCTTTAGCCCCTCGAAGATCTCCTGCGCATAATGAAGCACCGACGACGCCGGGTCCATGGTCAGCGGTGCGCGCGCGTGGACCTTGGGATCGTGCCAGCCTTGCGCGTCCGACCAGTGGATCGTCGCCATGTGGTCGGTGAAGACGCGCCCGAACCCCGGATCGATCAATCGCTCGGCACGGGCCGCGGTAGCGACCGGCGCGGCATTGGGCTCGAAGCGGAACGCGGCAGTCGGCATCGGCTCTTCTCGCAAGGGCGCTGGCGGGCAGATTCTCGCAAGCGATGGGTTGCGGCCGGGTAGGACCGATGGCTAGACGGGTCAACATGGCCGCCACAGCATCGTCCGCGTCGCCGCTGTTCCTTCGCGAGCCCGAATTGCGGCGCGGCCTGGAACTGCTTTACTTCGGCAACAGCCATATCACCCGCGCGATCGACCGCGGGCTGGCCGAACAGGGGCTCGGCCGCGCGCACCACCGCGCGCTCTATTTCGTCGCCCGCAAGCCCGGCCTGACCGTCAGCGAATTGCTGGCGCTGCTGGCGATCACCAAACAGTCGCTGGGCCGCGTGCTGGGCGAGCTGATCGAGCGCGAACTGGTCGAGGTCCGCCCCGGCGACCGCGACCGCCGACAACGGCTGCTGCGGCTGACCCCTGCGGGCGCGGCGCTGGAAGCCGAACTCTTCGATGCGCTGCGCGAGCGGTTGTCGGCGGCGTACGCGCGCGCAGGCCAGGCCGCGGTCGGCGGCTTCTGGGCAGTGCTCGAAGGGCTGATCCCCGAAGACGAGCGGGAGCGGATCGCGGCACTGACCGGGCTTTAACCCGCCAGCACCTCGACCAGCGCCTTGACCTTGGCCTGCCGCCATTGCGGCAGTGGCGCGACCAGCCAATAGCCCGCGCGCGATGGCATTGCTTCGCCCAACGCCACTACCCGGCCCGCCGCGATGTCGCGTTCGGCGAGCATCTGCGGCACCGTGGCCCGGCCCAGTCCCGCCGCGGCCGCGTCGATCGCCAGTCCCGCGTCGGCGACCCGGATATGCGCTTCGGCGCCGTCCCAGCCGATCACCGTGTCCGGCGCGCCCGCGACCGCGACGGTGACCATGCCGTCGGATTCGATCGCCTCGCCTTCATGCTCGCCCGGTCCGTCGCCCCAGCGGATCGCGAGGTCCAGATTGGCCTGGGCGAAGTCCAGCCCGTCGGCATCGGCGGCGAGCAGGACGAAGCGGACTTCGGGATCCGTCGCGGCAAACGCGGCCAGGCGGGGAAGAAGCCACTTCTCGGTCAGATCGCGTGGCGCCGCGATGGTCAGCGATTTGGACGATTGCCCGGCCTGCATCGCACGCACCGCATCCTCGAACTGCAGGAATCCGTCGCGCAACGGGATCAACCCCGCCTCCGCCTCGGGCGTCAGTTCCAGCCCGCGCGTCGTGCGGCGGAACAGCACGACCCCCAGCGTATCCTCCAACGCCCTAATCTGCTGCCCGACCGCGGCGGGGGTGACCGCCAGTTCGTCGGCAGCGCGGGTGAACGACAAATGCCGCGCCGCTGCATCGAGCACCCGCAAGCCGTTGAGGGGAAGATGCGTGCGCTTCACTGGAGAACTGCAGGCGCGATCAGCATGAAGCGCGGGATGACGACGTCGAAGCTGGTGCCATCCGCCGCGGCCATCCGGTAATTGCCCTGCATCGCGCCCGTCGGCGTCGAGAGCGGGCAACCGGAGACGTAATCGTAGCTGCTGCCCGGTGCGATCATCGGCTGCTCGCCGACCACGCCCTCGCCCTCCACCGTATGGCGCGCGCCGCGGCCGTCGATGATGATCCAGTGCCGGGTGAGCAATTGCACCGCCGCCTCGCCGCCGTTCTCGATGCGGATGTGATAGGCCCAGAACCAGCGGCCGCGCTCCGGCTCGGACTGTTCGGCCAGATAGCTGACCGCAACGCGCACGGTAACGCCCTGGGTGGTCTCGCTATAGGGAAAGAGCGCCTTCACAGGCCCGCCGCGGCGAGCGCCTGGTCGAGGTCGTCGATCACGTCCTGCGGGTCTTCCAGCCCGATGTTGAGGCGCAGCATCCCCTCGCCGATGCCCATCTCGCGGCGCTTCTCCTCGGCGACGCTCGCATGGGTGGTGGAGGCCGGGTGCGTCATCAGCGAGCGCGAATCGCCGATGTTGTTTGAAATGTCGATCAGCGCCAGCGCATCGAGCAACGCATGCGCCTGCGCGCGTCCGCCATCCACCTCCAGCGCGAAGATCGGCCCGCCCGCGTCCATCTGCGCGACCGCGAGATCGTGCTGCGGATGGCTGGGCAGGAACGGGCACAGCACCCGCGGGACGCGCCCCTCCAGGAACGTCGCGACCTTCAGCGCATTCTCCGACTGGCGACGGATGCGCAGGTCGAGCGTCTCCAGCCCCTTCATCACCACCCAAGCGTTGAACGGCGACAGCGTCGGCCCGGTGTTGCGCGTGAACGGCAGCAGCGTGTTGTCGATGAAATCCTTGGTCCCGCACACCGCTCCCGCCAGCACGCGGCCCTGACCGTCCATCATCTTGGTCGCCGAATAAGCGGTGACATCGGCGCCGAACTCCATCGGCCGTTGCAGGGCGGGCGTCGCGAAGGCGTTGTCCACGACGGTGGTGATGCCGCGTTCGCGTGCGATGTCGCACACCGCCTTCAGATCGACGACGTCCATCGTTGGGTTGGCCGGAGTTTCGAAGAAGAACACCTTGGTCTCGGGCCGCACCGCGTCCAGGAACGCCTGCGGATCGCGCGCATCGACCACCGTCGTGGCGATGCCGAACCTGGGCAGCAAGGTATCGGTCAGCCAGCGGCACGAACCGAACGCCGCCCGCCCGCCGACGAGGTGATCGCCGGTCTGCAACTGGCACAGCAGCACCGCGGTCATCGCCGCCATGCCGGTCGCCATCGAACGACACGCCTCGGCACCCTCCAGCAGTGCGATCCGCTCCTCCAGCATCTCGACGGTCGGGTTCTGGAGCCGGCTGTAGGTCATCCCCACCTGCTCGCCCGCAAAGCGCGCCGCGGCATCGCCCGCGCAGTCATAGGCATAGCCCGACGTCAGGAACAACGCCTCCGACGTCTCGCCATATTCGCTGCGCGCGGTGCCGCCGCGGATCGCCTTGGTCGCGGGGCGCCAAGTCTGCGTGATGCTGCGGTCCTGCCCGGTCTTGCGCTTCATGCCCGTCGCTTTGCCGGGAAGGCGGGCTTGCCGCAAGAGCGCGGGCGTTGCAGGCACGGCCGATGATGCGCCGCCTGTCCCGCCCCATCGCCGCCGCGCTCGCGATTGGCGCAGTGGCGCAGGCGCTGTTCTCCTGGGCGCTGACGACCCCGCACATCCTGGTGTTCGACGAGATCCACTACGTCCCCGCCTCCCGCACGCTGGCCGCGCTGTCGGGGCCCGCGAATATCGAACATCCCCTGCTCGGCAAGGCGATCATCGCGGCCGGCATCGCGCTGTTCGGCGACAATCCGCTCGGCTGGCGGGCCTTCTCCACTGTCGCGGCGACCGCGGTGGTGCTCGGCGTCTTCGCGATTCTCTGGCAGACGTTTCGATCGACCCGTACGGCGGCAATCGGCGCGCTGCTGACGCTCGCGAACTTTACGGTATTTGTCCAGGCGCGGATCGCGATGCTGGACGGGTTCATGGCGGCCTTCGTCGTGCTGGCGGTCGCGGCGATGCTGTGGGCGGCGCGCGGCCGCGGCCGCGCGGTCGCGTGGCGATGGCTGCTGGGCGCGGTACTGCTGGGGTGCGCGTGCGGCACCAAATGGACCGCGGTTCCTTACCTGGGCTATGCCGCGCTCGCCTTCGTCTTCGTCAAGCACCGCTGGCCGCTAGCGTGGTCGGGGTTGGGCTGGATCAGGGCCTGGGCGATGCTGGGATGCGGCGCGACGGCGGCGTATCTCGCCACCTTCGCACCCGCCTTCTTCTATGCGCAGGACGCGCTGACCTGGCGCACGCTGCTGCCGTTTCAGGCGGAAATGTACGCCCGCCAGACCCAGGTGCTGCCGGTCCATGCCTATCAGTCGCCTTGGTGGACGTGGGCGCTCGACATCCGGCCGATCTGGTATCTCTACGAACCCGTCGACGGCGTGCAGCGCGGCGTGCTGATGCTCGGCAATCCGATGGTGTTATGGGGCGGGCTGATCGCGGTCGCCGCCTGCCTCTGGGCGGGGGGACGTGCGCGCGACGCGAGGCTCGCCGCGATCGCCCTGCTGTGGATCGGCAGCTATGCGGTGTGGGCGATCATCCCGAAATCGCTCGGCTTCTTCTATTATTACTACCTGCCCAGTATCTGGCTCGGCATCGTCATCGCCGCCGCCTTCCACCGCTACGGCCACGGCCGGCTGCGCTACTGGGATGAAATCTTCGTGCTGCTGGCGGTCGGGCTGTTCGCCTGGTTCCATCCGATTCTCTCGGCGTCCGCCTTGTCCGGGGCGTCGGCGTTCCAGCGCTGGATGTGGTTTTCGACCTGGGCGTGAATCAGCTGAGCGCCACCAGCCATGCCTCGACAGCCTCCAGCGTCGCGAAGGTTTCGTGCGGCGCGCGGATGGTGTCGGCGAAGACCGCCTCGACGAACCACCGGCCCGCCAGTTCGCCGTGCATCTCGCCCAGGCACGACAGCACCATCGTCAGCCGGTCGTCGCGCAGCACCAGCATCGCGTCCTGATCGCCGTGCCCGGCATCGAGCACCACGGGCCGGAAGGCGACGTGCGACATCAAGCCGCCTCGTGCAGATAGATCGGATCGAAATCGGCGACCCGACGCATCCGTGCCCAGTCCAGGATGTCGACGCGCCGCTTGTCGCGCGCGATGATCCCGTCATCGCTCAGCGCGTGCAGCATGCGGTTGACGTGGACGGGGGTGAGGCCCGTGGCGTCCGCGATATGCTCCTGCGACATCGGCAGTTCGAATCGCTCGGGCGATCCCAGGCCTGCCGCCTCGCGCCGAACCGCGAACTCGCAAAGCATGTGCGCGACCCGGGACTTGGCATCGCGCCGGCCGACGTTAAGCACCCATTCGCGAAAAACCGAAGCGTCGATCAGCGAGTCCTTCCACAATGCTTCGGCAATCGCGGGCCGATCGCGCGATACCTTGCGCAGCGCTTCGGACGGCACGACCGCCCATGTCGCCTCGGTAATTGTCTGCACATTGTGATCGGCCCCCGGAAACAGCAGATGCTGCACGTCCAGAATGTCGCCCGGCAGATGAAACGACACGATCTGCCGCCCCCCGTCACTGGTGGTCTTGTGGCGGCAGGCATAGCCCGACAGCAGGATGCAGCAGTTCGAAACCTGATCGCGCTCGCGCACGATATAATGGCTAGCCCTCCCACGTCCGAGCGTGAACGACAGGGCGGCGATCGCCTCACGATCCGCATCATCCAGGCGGGTAAGGCGTTGCAGCTTGCGGATCACGGATCCGAAGGTGTCGGGCCTTTCAGCCGGCATTATTTACTCCCGTTTTATCGCGGCTTGACTAGAGCGCGGCTATAAAGCGCGCACGGACAAAGTATTTGATCCAAATCTAGTCATCGGCAGCGTTCCCGCCAAGTAGCCCGCGTGAGTCAGCGTGCACCCACGAACGGCGCGGCAATCTCCGGACGCACCCTCAACAACCGCCCGCTCGCCCGGTCGAGCAGCGCCCAGGTCGTCACCGCCGCCACCTTCACGCGCGCATCGGTCCCCACGAAGCGCACATGCCGGTCGAAACGCGCGCCCTTGGGCGGATCGGGCACCCAGGTCTCCCCGGTCACGCTCTCGCCGACGCCCACGTTGCCGCGATAGTCGATCTCGTGCCGGGTCACGACCCAGACATGCGCGGCGACATGCTCGGCAGGCGCGACCGCCTCCCAATGCGCGACCGCAATGTCCTGAATCCACCGCACCCACACCGCATTGTTGACGTGGCCGAGCTCGTCGATGTCGGCTGGTGCGGCGGTGAAGGTGCGGGTGAACACGTCAGCCCTCGACACCCATCTGCCACAGCACGAAGGCGTGCTCTTCGGCCGCTTCACGCAGCGATTCGAATCTTCCCGATTTGCCGCCATGCCCCGCCCCCATGTTGGTCTTGAGCAGCAGCACATTGTTGTCGGTCTTCGTCGCGCGCAGCTTGGCCGCCCACTTTGCCGGCTCCCAATACGTCACCCGCGGATCGTTCAGACCGCCGCTGATGAACATCGGCGGATAGGCTTGGCGCCGCACATTGTCGTAAGGCGAATAGGAGCGGATCAGCGCGAAGGCGGCGGCGTCCTCGACCGGGTTGCCCCATTCGGGCCATTCGCCCGGCGTCAGCGGCAGATCGGCGTCGAGCATCGTGTTGAGCACGTCGACGAACGGCACGTCCGCGATCACCGCGCCCCATAACTCGGGATCGGAATTGACCACCGCCCCCATCAGCTCGCCTCCCGCCGATCGCCCCGCGATCGCGATTTTTCCCGCGCTGGTCCAGCCGTCCGCGATCAGCCCGCGCGCGACATCGACGAAATCGTTGAAAGTGTTCTCGCGCTTCTCCAGCTTGCCGTCGAGATACCATTGCTGGCCCAGGTCGTCGCCGCCGCGGATATGCGCGATGGCATAGGCGAAGCCGCGATCGAGCAGGCTCAGCCGTCCGGTCGAAAATCCCGGCGGGATGGCATGGCCGTAGGCGCCATAGGCATAGAGGAACAACGGCCCGCCCCGCACATGGTCCGCCGGATAGACGATCGACACCGGCACGTCCGTCCCGTCGCGCGCGGCCATCTTCAGCCGCTCGGTGCGATACTTGGCCGCGTCATAGCCTGACGGAATTTCCTGCACCTTGAGAACGGTCAGTCCGCCGGTCGCGACGTCGTAATCGTACACCGTTCCCGGCGTCACCATCGATTCATAGCCGATACGCAGCACGTCCATGTCGTATTCGGGATTGTCGCCGAAGCCCGCGGCATAAGTCGCTTCCGGAAAGTCGATCCGCTGCGCCACATTAGGGGCGTCGTAGCGGTGGATCGCCAGCCGATCGAGTCCGTCCTCGCGTCCCTCGACCACGAAGAACTTCGCGTAGCACTCGACCCCGGTCATGTAGAAATGCGGTGAAGGCGCGATCAGCTCCTGCCACGCATCCGGCGCGTCGATCGGGGCGGTGCACAGGCGGAATTGCGGGTCGATGTCGTTGGTGTGGATGAACAGCGTGCCGTCATGCTCGTCCACGTCATATTCGCGCCCCACACGGCGCGGGCTGACCACGATCGGCTCGGCGGTCGGGTCGTTCGCGGGCACCAGCCGTACTTCGCTGGTCACATGATCGCCGGTCGAGATCACGATCCAGTTGCGCGCGCTGGTTTCCCCCAGCCCGACCCGAAATCCCTCGTCCGCCTCGTGATACAGCAGGATGTCGTCGGCCACCGGCGTACCCAGCCGGTGCAGCCGCGCATTGTCGGTGCGCCACTGGTCGTTGGCCAGGCCATAGAGGAACGCGCTGTCGTCCGCAGTCCAGACGATTTCCGACAGCATGCCCGGGATGACCTCGGGCAGATGCTCACCGGTCTCCAGATCCTTGATGCGGACCTCGAACCGCTCCGCGCCCGAATCGTCTATCGCATAAGCGAGCAGGCGAGCGTTGTTGCTGATGGAAAAGGCGCCCAGCCGGAAATATTCCTTGCCCTCCGCCAGCGCGGGTTCGTCAAGCAACAGCTCGTCCGCGCCGCCCGCCGCCGGCCCTTCGGCTCCGCTCAGGATAGGCTTGCGCCACCATTTGCGATACTGGCCGCCAGTCTCATACGCGGTCCAGTAGAGCCAGTCGCCGTCCTTTTGCGGCACCGAGGATTCGTCCTCCTTGATCCGCGCCTTCATCTCATCATAAAGCCGGTCGACGAGCGGCTTGTGCGGCGCCATCACCTCTTCGAAATAGGCGTTTTCGGCTTCGAGATACGCCAGGACGTCCGGATCATCGACCTCCGGATAATTCGGATCCTTCAGCCAGGCATAGGGATCGTCGATCGCGATGCCGTGCGTGGTGAAACTGTGCGCGCGCGTCTGCGCGACGGGGGGCGTAAGGTCGGTCATGCCCGGCGTCATAGCGCAGCACGCACCCAAGTCGATCCGCGTCGGAAGCTGTTTGGAAACTCGCCAGACCATAATGACATCAGTTTCACCCACCCGTTCGTCCTGAGTAGCCGTCGAGTAGCTGCGGAGCAGCGTATCGAGAGGGCGTATCGAAGGACAGGTGACTCGCGTACCAACGGTGCTTCGATACGAGTCCTCGATACGCCGCTTGCGCGGCTACTCGGCCTCTACTCAGCACGAACGGGTAAAGGTGACGTCATCATGATCTAAGGAGCGAGTTCGGAGGCGGTTCCGGTGCCCAGCATCGTTGGAACGGCTGCGGACGGCAGAAGCGCGAAACGCGGCGCAGCGTGTTCTCAAACGGACGCTCAGAAGCCGATCCGGAAACAGGCGGCGTGCCTGACCGGTGCGGCGCCCGCCACATCGACCACCAAGGCCCGGTCGGTCTGCTCGAAGCGCAAAGCGCGCTTGGTGCCGAGCAGCCGGACGCTGCGCACCGGCCGCCGTTCGTGGCCCGCGACCCTGCCTAACGCGCCGATCGCCACCGGGCCGGCCGGCACGCCCAGCGCGATGGCGTACAGCGCGTCGCCCTTCGTGGTGAAGCGGATGTCCTGCGGCGTATAGGCCGCGTTCTCCTTGAACGCGCCCTCGGCCGTGCGGGTCGGCCCTTCGCCGAAGACCGTCCACGGGCGGGTGCCGTGGATCGCCTCGCGGTTGATCGCCATCCAGGCCGCCATTTCGCTCAGGAAGGTCCGGCATTCGGGCGGCAGGCTGCCGTCGGCATATTGCACGACGTTGATGAGCAGATTGCCGTTCTTGCTGACCACATCGGCCAGCATCGCGACGATCTCGGTCGTCGTCTTGTATTTGAAACCGTCGCTGTAGAACCAGTCGCCGATCGACGTGTCGGTCTGCCACGGCAGCGGGTTGATGCCGCTCATCACGCCGCGCTCGACATCCTCGACCCCGGCTTCCTTGTAGAACTCCCCGGTGCCAAGATCCTTATAGGCATAGACCGCCTCCAGCGACCCGCCGTGCTTCGCGCGGTTCTGATTATAGAAATGCGCCAGCATCGTCCGCCCGACGATCTCGAACGGGATGCCGCCATCGGTATAGAGGTAATCGGGCTGATAGCTGTCGATCAGGTCGCGGACGCGATTGTACCATTGCCGGTGCCACGCCGGATTCTTGGCATACCAGGATCGTCCCCAGCGGAACGGTTCGTCGTGCGCCGGATGATAGAGGTCGGCGAACCGCGGGTCGGCGCCGTCATAGGAAACGCCGCCCAATGGCCACACCTGGTCGTACAAATGGCTGGCCGAAAACCAGCTGTAGCTCGGCCCCAGATGCTCGGACACGCCGAAGCGCAGGCCGCGTTTGAGCGCCGCCTTGCGCCAGTCGCCGACGATGTCGCGCTTCGGCCCCATCGCCACCGAATTCCAGCGATGATGCTTGGAATTCCACAGATCGAAATTGTCGTGATGCACCCCCATGCTCACGAAATACTTCGCGCCCGCCGCGTCGTAGAGTGCCATCAAGGCATCGGGATCGAACTTCTCGGCCTTCCAGAGTGGAATGATGTCCTTGTAGCCGTGCTTCGTCGGGTGGCCATAGGTCTTGAGGTGATGTTCGTAATGGGGATGGCCATAGATATACATGTGCCGCGCATACCAATCCCCCTGCCGCGGCACCGCCTGCGGCCCCCAATGCGACCAGATGCCGAACTTGGCATCGCGAAACCATTCGGGCGTCTGATAGGTCTTGAGCGAAGCGGGAGTGGGCATGAACGGCCCGGACGCCATCGGCAGATCGCGCACCGCCTTGTCCGCCTGCGCGGGTGCAGCCTCGCCGCGCGCGGCATAGGGCAACGCCAAGGCCCCGAGAAGCGACGCACCCAGTAGCGAACGCTTGTCCTGATCCACCATCCATCCGCTCCCATTACTCCGACAAGATGGAAGCTAACGGTTCTTCGGGGCAGGTCAATCGTCCAGCTTCGCTCCATCAAGCAGTGCGCTACGCCGCACCTCCTCCTCCGCCTCGGCCGCCCGCGCAGCCTTCGTCCGCCCGAACCTGGCCCGGTTCGCCCCGGCCTCGCGCTCCTTCACCGCACGCACCCGCGCCTTGCGCGCAAGCCTCAGGTTGATGACGTCGCCCATTCTCTCTGTCCTACCGGCGGGCGATTCGTCACGATGCGCCAGCCATGATACAATGTTACTCGAACGCACCGATCTTAGAGGTGGCTCGGTTCATCTGCACAGCTCGGCGCGATTGCTAAGTGGAGCGTCCGCCGGTTTCATGCCGCTGCGAGAAGCGGCCGGTTGAAGTAGACGTGATCGGGTGTCCTGCGGTCAAGCGACGAGTGCGGGCGTCG
>NZ_DASVTL010000099.1:0-21073 GCF_036387595.1 Sphingomonas sp. | reverse complement strand
TCAGGTCGAATGCTTCTTCAACAAACTCAAACGCTTCCGCAGGATCGCCTTGCGCTGCGAAAAGACACTGCCTGCCTTCATGGGCTTCGTCCACCTCGCCTGCGCCATGATCTGGCTACGTTAAATGCAGACAGAACCTAGCGGGTAGGTCGCCGCGGTGCGTGGAACGTGGAGCGAACAGCCGTCCGCGGTTGTCCGTGGCGCGCGATCCGCATCGGGTTCCAGATCCGGCGAAATGTCCAGCGGCGCGAAAGTAAGCCGCAGTGCCTCCGTCCACAATGCCTGCCGTTCCGCGGGATCGACCGCGAGCGAGAGCTGGGTGATGCGGCGCAGCAAGCCGCGGTCGCGGGCACGCTGGTGGGCTTCACGACGCTGCCGCGTCGTGTTGCGGACGCCGATATGGACCGCGGACATGGATGCGGCCGCCAGTGCGAGCATCGGTCCCGCCAAGAACCAGGCAATTAGGACGAGCATGACGTCCAGGGCGACAAGCAGTGCAGTATCGCCGGCGGATAACGTTGCCGCACGCGCCCATGCACCGATCGAGACGAGCCGAGTGCGCGTCACCGCTACCGCCACTCCCAGGTGAATGACCAGCATCAGCGGAAATATGACTGCGGTGGAGATCGGCTGTTCCGTTCGCAGCACTACGGGAAGGATCACGATGCCGACGATGATGGTCATGGTCGTTGCGACCGACGTCGCGATCAGTACGGCCGCGCGCCGCGCGACCGCATCGTGCCGCGCGGCGATCACCTGGGCCGCCAGCAATGCCAGCATGATCGCGAAGATGCCCATGCAGGCGGCACTGATGAACTGATAGGCCCGCGCGACGAGTTCGAACGCCTGCACGACGGCAAATGCAAGGCAGACGACGAGGCCGCCGGCACCCCAGCGTGGCGAGAGAAGCGGCAGTGGGAAACGCGTCAGCATGCCCATCAGCCCGGCGCCGAACAGCATCGACCCGACGCCGTTGGCGGCGAGCAGCCAGCGATAGAATGGGGTGGCCAACGGGGTTTCGCCCGCTATGGCGAGCGGCAAAGCGGCCAAGGCCATCCCGACGCTCATCAGCGCGAATTGCCGGCTGGACCAATCGCGATGACGGACGGTCCAAACCCACAACCCCGACAAGCCGGCGACGATCGCGGTGAACGAGGGCAACCAGAAATGCGGCGCGAGCGTCGCGATCGTGCGCGGCGAGGCCGGGACCGTGTATTTGCGCGCGCGACCCTGCGCGTCGGTGAAGGTGAGCTGCGCCTGCCCGGTTGCAAGCATCCTCGCCAGCATGGATGTGCGCCGCCAGTGTGCGATGTTGGCGGCGTGCCCGATGCGCGGGTCGGTGTCGTCCGCGATCGTCTCGGCTCCAAAGGTGAGCGGGTCGGCCGCGGGCGCGGTGAACGACAGCGGCGTTGCCGCTGCCACAGTGGCGTCCGGTCCCGCCAGCCTGACCATTGCATCGCCGAGCCGGTTGATCGACCGGGCGATCCGCGGCGTCTGCAAGCCGGCGATGAGGCTGGCGAGCGCGCACAGCAGAGTGAGAATGGCGAAGATCCCAAGATAGCGCGACGGCATGACCATGCCCATGGCCGGCCCATCCGTCGCGCGTAGTTCCGTAATCAACGGCCGCCTCCCCCGCTCACCGGATGCCCTGAAGTCCCTCAGTCCTGCAATAGCATTCGAACCGCAGCGACTTCTGCCAGTCGGAAAGGTGCAAGCAGTACGGCACAGGGCGGATCGACGCCGACCAGCACGGGCAACTTTGAGGATGACCGGGTAAACGCAGTCATTACGCTTTCAACGAAACTCCCTTTCTTGAGGAGAGAAACGCCGCCGTTATCTTGTCACTCTGGTCACATGACCCATTTTGCGGCCCGGCCTTGCGTCGCTCTTGCCGTAGAGGTGGAGGTGTGCGCCCGGTTCCGCCAGCGCGGGCGTATAGGGAGCGTGGCCGACGAGGTTCTCCATCGTCACGCGCGTGCCGGTCAGCGCCGTGGTGCCCAGCGGTAGGCCGCAGATCGCGCGGATGTGATTTTCAAATTGCGAGGTTTCGGCGCCCTCGATTGTCCAATGCCCCGAATTGTGGACCCGTGGTGCCATTTCGTTGAATACCGGACCATCGGCGCAGGCGAAGAACTCCGCAGCCATCACGCCGACATAGTCCAGCCGCTCGGCGATGGCGCGGGCCACGCCGATCGCTTCGGCCGCCTGTTCGGCGACCAGCCCGCGCGCGGGTACGGCCGAGGTCGCGAGGATGCCGTCGTGGTGGACGTTTTCGGGGGTGTCCCAGGTGACGATGCTGCCGTCGTGCCCACGGGCGAGCAGCACCGAGAATTCGGCCGCGAAATCGACCCGACGCTCGACGATCGCGGGCACGCCGCCGGCGAACGGGGCGGGGCGACCGAGCGCTTCCCAGGCCGCGTCCGCATCGCCGACCGCGTCGATCCGCACCTGCCCCTTACCGTCATAGCCGAACAGCGTGGTCTTCAGGATCGCGGGGGCGCCGATCTCGCCAAGCGCGGCGGTAAGTTCGGCGGCGCTCGCGACCTCGCGATAGGGCGCGGTGCGGCCGCCGAGTTCGGTCACCAGCGCCTTTTCATTGGGACGGTAGCGCGCGACGTCGAGCGCACGCACCGGCGGCTGGACCGGCGTACGGCCGGACAAATACGCGACCGCATGCGGATCGATATTCTCGAATTCGTAGGTGGCGATGTCGACACGATCGGCAAAGCCGCGCATCGCCTCCGCATCCTCAAACCGCCCCTGCGTCCAGGCGGCGGCGACCTCGGTTGCGGGGCCGGTGGCCTCAGGCGCATAGACGTGGGTTCGATAGCCGAGCTGCGCCGCCGCAATCGCCAGCATCCGCCCGAGCTGACCGCCGCCGAGGATGCCGATCGTCGAACCTGGCAAGATCATTCCGGCGTGTCCGCCACGCCCGCGGTCTGCGCGGCCCGCCACGCCTTCAGCCGTTCGGTGAGCGCCTCGTCAGAAAGCGCCAGGATCGACGCGGCCAGCAGCCCGGCATTGATCGCGCCCGCCTTGCCGATCGCCAGCGTGCCGACCGGCACCCCGCCCGGCATCTGGACGATCGACAGCAGCGAATCCATGCCCTTGAGCGCGTGACTTTCGACCGGTACGCCCAGCACTGGCAAATGCGTCATCGCCGCCGCCATACCGGGCAGGTGCGCGGCGCCGCCTGCGCCTGCGATCACCACCTTCAGCCCGCGCGCCGCTGCCGTCGTCGCATAATCGTAAAGCCGCTGCGGGGTGCGATGCGCGGAGACCACGCGGGTCTCGTACGCCACGCCGAGCGCGTCGAGCGTGCCCGCGGCGTGGCGCATCGTCTCCCAATCGGAGGTGGACCCCATGATGATGCCGACCAGCGTCATGTCCGCGGGTTAGCGAGGGCGGTGGACTGTGGCAATCGCGGGCGGGCGCCCTACCGGCGTCTTATTTGTCCGAACGCAGCAACGTGGTTTCGGCCAGATGTTCGGCCAGGAACCACACCTGTGGCTCGCCGGTGCGGATGACCTCGCTGACGAGCAGGTCGTTAGTGCCATCGTCGCCCGATTCGTCGGCCTGTTCGGCGCCTTCGTGCGCTTCGCGCAGGATCAGTTCGTGCGCCTGGAGCAGGCGGGCGAGCTGGCTGGGGACGTCCTCGCGGCCCTTGGGCGGGCGGGGGATCTTGGTCATCTCGGCGACGTCGTGCGCCATCGCGATGCTGATCCCGCCCAGTGCCATGATCCGCTCGGCGATGGTGTCGACCAGCGCGGCCTGCGCCTCGTAATGCGTGTCGAGAAGCAGATGGAGCTGATAGAAGGTCGCTCCCGACATCTGCCAGTGGTGCTTTTTATACATGTCGCGCAGCGTCATCGTGTCGGCCAGAACCTGGTTGAGGATGGCGACGCTCTGCGCGCGCGCGTTGTCCTCCAGCGCGATCGGCAGGTTCTTGAGCGTGCCGAACGGCTGGATCTCGCGAAATTCGACGTTGTACTGAGGCTGCGCTTCGGTTTTGGGCATTTTCTTGGCCATGATCGGTTCCTGATCTAAGTGTCGCAAGGCGTAGCGCACGGGCGCGGATTTGGTTCGAGGGTCATCCCGTTTTTTCCGCTTCGGCAATCAGCGCCGCGGCGGCTGGCGTGTCCCACTCGTAGCCGCCCGTCATCCGCCACACCTCCCTACCGCGCGCATCGAACAGGATCGTCGTCGGCAGATTGGCCTGGTAGGCCAGGCTGAGACCGAGCTTGGGATCGCGGTACGCGTCGAGCGCGACGCCGCGGCCCTTGAGGAAGGGGGCGACCTTGGCGGCGTCGAGATCCTGCGCGACCGCGATCACGCGGACCTTGCCCGAGCGGGCAAGCGCATCGAGGGTCGGGAGTTCGGCGACGCACGGGCCGCACCAGGTCGCCCAGAGATTGACCAGCACGGGCTTGCCCGCGAATGTGGCAAGCGTGACGGGCTTGCCGTCGGGGGCCTGGAAGGCGAGCGTGGGCGCCGCCTCGCCCTTGTGGCTGCGGTCCAGCTTGTCGGCGGCTTTGACGGGAGCGCCCGTTACCTCGTCGGCGGACGCCGGTGCGACTTCGTCGGCTGCGACGTTTGCCGCGACGTTTGCCACGACGTTTGCTTGTGCCGCCTCTCCCGATTTCCTATCGCAGCCGCCAAGCACCACTAGCGGCAGGAGACAGACGATCAGCGGGCGCGATGTCCTGGGCACGAGCGGTGGCTCCAATTCGATGTGGGGTGGGCGCTTCGCGGAAGGCCCCGCGGCGGTGATGCGTGAGATAAACGCGTCGATCCCCTTCGACAAGCGCATGTGGCGTCAGGATGTCGCCGGATCCAAGGCGCACGTCGCGATGCTGGGCGCACAAGGGATTGTCTCATCCGGGGATGCAGCGATGATCGCCGCCGGGCTGGACCGGGTCGCCGCCGATTACGAAGCGAACGGCGTCGCCGAGGACATGGCGCTCGAAGACATTCACATGCAGACCGAGGCGCGCCTCGCCGAGGCGATCGGCCCGGTCGCGGGGCGGCTGCATACCGCGCGATCGCGCAACGACCAGGTCGCGACCGATTTCCGGTTATGGGTGCGCGATGCGACCGACCAGGTGCTGGCGGCGCTGGAGGGCTTCCGACACGCGCTGCTGACGCGCGCGGAGCAGCATGCCGCGGACGTGATGCCGGGGTTCACCCATCTGCAGAGCGCGCAGCCGGTGACATTGGGGCATCATCTGATGGCCTATGTCGAGATGATCGCGCGCGATTCCGGGCGTTTTCGGGATGCGCGGGCGCGCGCGAACCTGTGCCCGCTGGGGGCGGCGGCGCTGGCGGGGACGGGGTTCGCGATCGACCGCGATGCGACCGCGGCGGCGCTGGGGTTCGACGGGCCGACGCGCAATTCGCTCGATTCGGTCAGCGACCGCGACTTCGCGATCGAATATCTGACCGCGGCGACGCAATGCGCGCTGCATCTGAGCCGGCTGGCGGAGGAATTCGTGTTGTGGGCGTCGCAGCCGTTCGGCTTCGTGGCGTTGAGCGACCAATGGTCGACCGGCAGCTCGATCATGCCGCAGAAGCGCAACCCCGACGCCGCCGAACTGGTGCGCGGCCATGCCGGGCGGATCATGGGGTGCATGACCGCGCTGTGCGTGACGATGAAGGGCCTGCCGCTGGCCTATTCCAAGGACATGCAGGACGACAAGCCGCCGGTGTTCGAGGCGCACGACCTGCTGGCGCTGTCGATCGCGGCGATGACGGGGATGGTCGAGAGCGCGACCTTTCGCATCGACCGCATGCGGGGGCTGGCCGAGAGCGGCTATGCGACCGCGACCGACTTGGCGGACTGGCTGGTGCGCGAGGCCGGGCTGCCGTTCCGCGAGGCCCATCATGTGACCGGGCGTGCGGTGAAGCGCGCGGAAGAACTCGGCGTGGCGCTCGACGCGGTGCCGCTGGCCGATCTGACCGCGATCGACGCGCGGATCGACGCGCGGGTCTATGGCGTGCTGTCGGTCGATGCTTCGGTCGCGAGCCGGACGAGCTTCGGCGGGACGGCGCCTGCCAACGTGCGGGCGGCCGTGCGGGCGGCGAGAGGGGAAAGGTGATAAAGCGCAGCGTCCTTGGCCTGGCGATCCTGCTAACCGGCTGCGGCTCGGCGGCGGGGCTGGCGCCGCGTGCGGGCGAAACGCTGCCGATGGCGCCGCGCGGCGCGCGTGCCAGGCCGACTCCGGCGCAATTGCTGACACCGACCGCGCAGCAGCGACCGCAGCGCGGCGACGAACTGCTGCGCAATTCGCAGGAGCGGCGCTCCGACGACTTCGACCTTCCTCCTCCCGATTGAACGGCACGATGGACCATTTTCATTATCGGGACGGCGTGCTGCACTGCGAAGAGGTGGCGCTGCCGGCGATCGCGCAAGCCGTGGGGACGCCGGTGTACGTCTATTCTGCGGCGACCTTCCGCCGCCACGCGCAGGTGTTTCGCGAGGGGCTGAGCGGGGTGGCGCGCAAGCATCTCGCTTATGCGATCAAGGCCAATCCCAACCTGGCGGTGCTGCGTGTCCTGGCTGATGAGGGCTATGGCGCGGACGTGGTTTCGGGCGGCGAGATGGCGCGCGCGCTGGCTGCGGGGATGCCGGCTGGCGATATCGTGTTCTCGGGCGTGGGTAAGACCCGCGGCGAACTGGGACGGGCGCTAGATGCGGGGATTGGCCAGTTCAACCTGGAACTGGAGGAGGAGGGCGTCGTGCTCGCCGGCCTCGCTGCCGACCGCGGCATGCGCGCTCCCGCGACGTTGCGGGTGAACCCCGATGTCGATGCAGGAACCCATGCCAAGATTTCGACGGGCAGGGCTGAGAACAAGTTCGGGGTGCCGATCGACCAGGCCCCGGCGATGTTCGCAAGGCTTGTGCCGCTGGCAGGACTCGATCTGAAGGGCATCGCGATCCACATCGGCAGTCAGCTCGCCGATCTTGCGCCACTGGAGGCCGCATACCGGCGGATCGGCGCACTCGTCGCTGAACTGCGCGCGGCGGGCCATGCCATCACCCGCGTCGATCTCGGCGGCGGACTCGGCGTGCCCTATCGGCCGGGCGACGTCCTGCCGACGCCTGCCGATTACGGCGCGATGGTCGCCGCGGTGACGCGCGACTGGGACGTCGAGCTGATGTTCGAGCCCGGCCGCGTCATAGCGGGCAATGCGGGCGTGCTGCTGACCGAGGTGGTGTGGGTCAAGCCGGGGGTGACGAACCCCTATGTCATCGTCGACGCGGCGATGAACGACCTCGCCCGCCCCGCGCTGTACGATGCGTATCACGACTTCGTGGCGGTAAAGCCGGACGGCGAACGGATGATAGCCAACATCGCCGGGCCGGTGTGCGAGAGCGGCGACACCTTTGCGATGGGGCGGGAGATCGACCGCGTGGTGTCGGGCGATCTGGCCGTTTTCCGCACTGCGGGGGCTTATGGCGCGACGATGGCCTCGACCTACAACAGCCGTGCGCTGGTGCCTGAAGTGATGGTCGACGGGGACCGATTCGCGGTGGTCGCCGACCGGATCGAGCCGGAGACGATCCTGGCGGCCGAGCGCGTGCCCGCGTGGCTGAAGCCGTGACTCTGCACAGCCTGCCGCTGTTCATGCGGCTGGCGGGGCGTGCGGTGATCCTGCTTGGTGAAGGCGAACCCGCGGACGCCAAGCGGCGGCTGCTGGAGCGCGCAGGCGCGATCGTGTCGGGCGAGGATGCTGCCGCGGCGCTGGCGATCGTCGCGATCGAGGAAGAGGGGGAGGCGGTGGCCGCGGTCGCGCGGCTGAAGGCGCGGGGCGTGCTGGTGAACGCGGTCGATCGCCCGGCCTTGTGCGACTTCACCTTGCCCGCGATCGTCGACCGTGCGCCGGTGCTGGTGGCGATCGGTACGGGGGGCGTGTCGGCCGGGCTGGCGGCGGCGCTGCGGCAGCGGCTGGAGACGCAGTTGCCCGCCACGCTCGGGCGGCTGGCAGATGCGCTGTTCGCGGCGCGCGGCGCCATGCGCGAGCGTTTTCCGGATGGCGCCGAACGGCGGCGGGCATTGGGCCGGGCGCTGGTTCAAGGCGGCGTTCTCGATCCGCTTGGCCCCAGCCCGGATGTCGATTCCTGGCTCGGCGCGGAGGACGCGCGGAGCGGAGCGACGGTCGAGGTCGAACGGATCGTCCTTGCTTCCGGCGACCCTGACGATCTGACGCTGCGTCAGGCGCGGTTGCTCGCCAATGCAGACCGGGTGGTCCATGCTGCCGACGTGCCGCGGGCAATCCTTGACCGCGCCCGTGCCGATGCGGCGCGCTTGACCGCGCTGAGGCAGGACATGCCGGGACTGACGCTGGTGGTGACCATAGCGCGGTGATCCTACCCGCCGCAAGGCTCGGCTATGCCACGGCAGGGAGCATCAGCACCAGCGCGAGCAGGACGGCAGGCAAGGCCCACAGGAGGGTGCCACCCGGCGTGCGCACGGCGGGCGTGGCTTCGCGAAAGAGCGAGGGACCGGCGCCGGCTCGCTTGACCGACGGCGTCATGCCGAAACCTTGCGGCGGACAGAGGTGTCGATCGGCTCGCCTTCGCGGCGTGCGCGCGCGAGGCGGTAGCGCAGCGTGCGTTCGGAAATGCCGAGACGGCGGGCAGTTTCGATCCGGCTGCCGCCACATGCGCGCAGCGTTTCCCGGATCGCGGCGAATTCGCTCATCTGCACGACCTTGCCCAAGGTGCGCGCGCGTTCCGCGTCGGCGCCACGAAGGCTGATGTCTTCGGCGAGCCCGCGGGGTGCGGGGGCGCGATCGAAGACGATGTGGTGGGCGTCGATCGTATCGCCGGCCGCGAACAGCAGCGCGCGCTGAATGACGTTGTCGAGTTCGCGGACGTTGCCGGGCCAATCGTGCGTGCGGAGGAGCTCCATCGCGTGCGCGCCGGGCCAGGGAACCGTGGTCCGCGCGCCGGCATGACGCAGGATCATCGTCGCGGCGAGTGCGGCGATGTCGCCGGGGCGATCGCGCAACGCTCTGGTGGTCAAGGGAAAGACCGCGAGCCGGTAGAACAGATCCGTGCGGAATTTCCCCGCGCTGACTGCGGCCTGAAGGTCACCCCCGGCACAGGCGACGATGCGCACGTCGATCGGCTGCGCCACGCCGGCGCCCAGAGGCACCACCTCGCGCTGCTGGATCGCGCGGAGCAGCTTGGCCTGAAGCGGAAGCGATATCCCGGCAATCTCGTCGAGCAGCAAGGTGCCGCCGTGCGCGGCGCGAAAGCCTCCCTGCGTTCGCGATGCGCCCTTGTCATGGCCAAAGAGCAACGCTTCGAGCATCGTCTCGGACAATGCGGCGCAATTAACGGATACGAAGGGTCCGGTCGAGCGCGGCGAGCGATCGTGGATGAAGCGCGCCAGCACGTCCTTTCCCGTGCCGGCCGGGCCGCTGATGAGGACGGGAATGTCGGTCTGTGCGACGCGCGCCGCCAAGGCGAACAGGGCCAGCGTTTCGGGGTCCGATGCGGCCGGTGCTTCCAGACCGGCGATGAGTGCGTGGGCGAAAGCGTCGCCGGTCGCTGCATCGTTGGGCGAATAGGCGAGACGTGCCGGGTTGCCGCTGCGAAACGGCACGATCTGGCCGTCGCCGCGGCGCGGCTCGCCGATGACGAGGGTGCGCGCGGCAAGCGGGACGTATTCGCCGTGGGCGACCAAGAACAGGTCGTGTCCCGCGGGCTGTGCGCCGCTGCCGATGCGCATCCCCAGCGTCTGCAGCCACGACAGCAAAGCCGGATGGCGCGTGGTGATGGCGGGCGAAGGATGGACTGAGCGCATCGGGCTTCCTCTTGGACGGCCGGAGGATGCGCGGCGGATGGTTAACGCAGCGTAAAGATGCGCCGCCGGGCGGCAAGACCGTTCCGGCTGGTGGCCGCGGCCGTGACGGTCAAAAGAGCCTGGATCCGTCGGGCACCGGTCGATCCGGAGCGATCAGCACGACCCGGCCGTCGGCATCCGGGAAGCCCAGGGTCAGCACCTCCGACATCATCGGACCGATCTGGCGCGGGGGAAAGTTGACGACCGCCGCGATCTGCCGACCGATGAGCGTTTCGGGGGTATAATGTTCGGTGATCTGTGCCGAGGAGCGTTTTCGGCCGAGCGCGCCGAAGTCGATCGTCAGGATGTATGCAGGCTTGCGTGCTCCGGGGAAGCACACCGCAGTGACGATCGTGCCGACGCGGATATCGACAGCCAGGAAATCCTCGAACCCGATCAGAGGCGCGGGCGGTGCAGCGGGATCGGGTATGGCGTGCATCGTTTTGCCCTTAATTCAGAAATCCACATTGTCGTAGTGAGCAGGTGGCGCGACCATTTCCATCCGTTCGGACAGCAACGGGCGGAAGCTCGGGCGGCTTTTCAGTCCGCGATACCAGCGCGCCGTCTGCTCATGACCCTTCCAGTCGATCCCGCCGAGATAGTCGGTCACAGATATCTGTGCCGCTGCCGCTAGATCCGCTAGGCTCATCGTCGCGCCGCCAAGCCAGTTGCGATGGTCGAGCAGGTAATCGGTATAGTCGAGATGGCCGACCGCCGCCTTCATCGCCTCGCGCAATGCCCGCGCATCGGGGGCGGCGCGTTCGGCGACGCGCTTGACCATGCGTTCGTGCAGGAGCGGGCCGGTGACGTCGTTATAGAATTGGGTGTCGAACCAGGTGACCAGCCGCCGGATTTCGGCACGGTTGGCGGCGGTGCCGTTAATCATCGCCGCCTTTTCGACCGTCTCCTCGAAATACTCGCAGATCGCCATCGAATCGATCAGCATGTTCGCCGGGCGGCCGGTGTGGCCCATCACCGGGGTTTGTCCGGCCGGGTTCATGTGAAGAAATTCGTCGCGCCGCGTCCATGGCGATTCGCGCACCAGTTCATAGCCGACGCCCTTCTCGCCGAGCAGCAGCCGGACCTTGCGGGAAAAAGGGCACAGAGGAAATTGGTAGAGCTGCCACATAAGGGTTCGTTAGGCGGGTTGAGAGGTGGGCGGAAGCCGTCGCGCGGACCTTTGCGAACGATTTCGGTGCAGATGACCGCGGTCGCCGGCGGCATGCGCCGCTGGCGCATCATCGCCACGGTTGGCGGGCCGTGGTGAACTGCGCTAGAGGCGTGTCCGCCCTCTACAAACGCGAGCACCCATGTACATCGTGATATCCCTGGTCGATTTCCTGCTGATGATCCTGAACTGGGTCATCGTCGCGCAGGTTGTGGTGTCGTGGCTCGTGGCGTTCAACGTGGTCAATCGCCATAGCGCCTTCGTCAGCACGATGCTGCGCGCGCTCGACACCATTACCGAGCCGCTCTATCGGCCGCTGCGCCGTATCCTGCCGGACTTCGGCGGACTCGATTTCGCGCCGTTGGTCGTCCTCCTCGTGGTGTTCTTCCTGCGCTCGCGCGTCGTGCCGTATCTCTACGTCGTGACGGCGACGCCCGCGGCGATCTGAGCGCCGCCGTGACCGCCACGATCATCGACGGCAGGGCGCAGGCCGCCGCCCTTCGCGCGACCGTCGCCGGGGGAGTGGCCGCGTTCGTAGCTGCCCGCGGGAGGACGCCAGGATTGGCTGTGGTGCTGGTCGGCGAAGACCCTGCTTCCTCGGTCTATGTGCGATCCAAGGGGCGGGCCACGCGCGAGGCGGGAATGGTCGGCTTCGAGCACCGACTGGCGGCAGATACGACCGAGACTGTGCTGCTTGCACTGGTCGCACAGCTGAACGCCGACCCGGCGGTCGACGGCATCCTCGTCCAGCTGCCGTTGCCGGCGCATATCGACACGGCACGCGTGATCGAGGCGATCGACCCCGACAAGGATGTCGATGGCTTCCACCCCGTCAACGCGGGGCGGCTGGCGACAGGACTACCCGGCTTCGTGCCGTGCACGCCACTGGGATGCCTGATGCTGCTGCGTGGCGTCCACTCGCATCTGGCCGGACTGGAGGCGGTGGTCGTCGGCCGGTCCAACATCGTCGGCAAGCCGATGGCGCAATTGGTGCTCGCCGAAAGCTGCACCGTCACGGTCGTCCACAGCCGGACCCGCGACGCCCGCGCGCACGTCCGCCGCGCCGACATCGTGGTGGCGGCGGTGGGGATTGCGGGGTTCATCGGCGGTGACTGGATCAAGCCCGGCGCGACCGTGATCGACGTGGGCATCAACCGCACCGACGAAGGCCTTGTCGGCGACGTGGATTTCGCGAGCGCTGCGGCCATCGCCGGCGCGATCACGCCGGTGCCGGGCGGGGTAGGTCCGATGACGATCGCCTGCCTGATCCGCAACACCTATGTCTCCGCCTGCCGCCGCGAAGGTGTGGCGGTGGAGAAGGGGCTGTGATCGAGCTCTACATCTCCTCGCTCATCACCTTTTTCGTCGTGATCGACCCGCCGGGATGCGCACCGATCTATGCCGGACTATCGTCGGGGGCGAGCGCCGTTCAGCGTCGCGCGATGGCGGTGCGTGCCGTCGGCGTCGCGGCGGCGATCCTACTGGTGTTCGCCTTGTTCGGCGAAGATCTGCTGAAAGGTCTCGGCATCAGTCTTGCCAGCTTCCGGATCGCTGGCGGGATCATGCTGTTCCTGATCGCGCTGGAAATGGTGTTCGAGAAGCGTACCCAGCGCCGCGAGGATCGAGCAGCCAGGATCGCCGAGACACCCGAGGTCGAGGACGTGTCGATCTTTCCCATGGCGATGCCGATGATCGCGGGACCGGGCTCCATCGCCAGCGTAATGCTGCTGATGGCGCGCAACGATGGGCTGGAGCGCTCGGCCGTGGTGCTGGCCGCACTGGCGACGATCCTGGCGTTGACGCTGGTAGCGCTGCTCGCGGCCGGGCCGATCATGCGGGTGCTTGGCGCGCGGATCGAGGCGGTCATCACCCGGCTGCTCGGCGTGCTGCTGGCCGCACTTGCGGTGCAGTTCGTGATGGACGGGTTGCAGGTGAGCCTGCGCTAATCGATCCGGAACAGCCTCAGCGGAGATTTCGCCGGCAGCGGCATGGGGGTGAGCCAGGCGGGCGTCTTCCCACGCGCCATCCGGTCGTAGAAGCCGCCGGGGTTGCGGGCTCGGTAGATCGTCGACTCGGCCATGTTGGGGCACAGCAGCAGCAACGTCGCACCGTGGCGCTTCATGATCGCACGCGCTTCATCCGGCGAGCGGCTGAAGGCGTGCTGCACGTCCAGGATCGCGGTGCCGTTGCGATGGTACGGCCCCGCGATCGCCGAATGGTGGGTCAGTGTGATGAGGCGCGGGCCGAGATCGTTGAAGGTGAAAATCGTCTGCGCCGGGTAGCGGTTCAGCACGGACAGCGAGGGCAGCGAGGCGCAGCGTGCATTGGCGCGATTCACCCGTTGCACATAGGCGCTGGGCCGATCGATCGGCAGCCAGCGGACGATGAGCCCGGCGAACAGCCCCGACACGATCAGCGCGGCGCCGACGGTGCCGAACACCCGCACCGGCAACGCGCGGTGATTGAGCACCAGCGGGATCAACACCCAGGCCAGCGCGGTGGCGCTGGGCACCGCGAGCAATTGCGCGGCCGGCCCGGCACGCGCCTGCCACAGGAGCATCAGCGTGGCGAACAGCGCGAACAACGCGACCACAGCCCAGCCACGCAGCCGCGCGGGATCGCGGCGCGCCATCCACAGCGCCAACCCCGCGCCGAGCAGCCCGACGATCGGCAGCGTCACGATCGGGAAAGCCGTGCGGAACGGGTGTTTGTAGATCGGCTTGGCCTCGCGCACGTTGTCGAGCCAGATGCGCTGAAGTTCGGGCGATACGCCTTCCAGACGGCCGAGGCATTGTGGGAAGAAGTGGACGTAGCCCGCAACGATCGCGATGGCTGCGACGACCCCGAGTATCAAACGCGCAGCGCGGGACTCCGGGTTGGCGAGTGCGAGCACCAGCAGCAGCGCGCCGCCCGCGACGACGACCGATAGCCACACCGGGGTCAGTGCATCGCAGCGCATCGCCTGATTGGCGATCGACGCGAAGCCGCCGAAGCCCGCCGCGGTGCCGCCGCCCAGCGTCACCGCATAGACCGCAAGGCGCCGCGATTCCTCTCGGTCCCAGACCCAGCGCAGGGTGATGATCGCGCCCGCCATCGCGGCATAGGGCAGCAGTTCCAGGCCGATCGCCAGGCTGACCGCACTGGCCAGCCCGACCATCGCCCCGCCGCGTGCCGCCCGCGGGTCGCAGAGCCCGGCGAGCGTCAGGCTGAGCATCGCGAGTTGCCAACCGTGGTGGTCGATGCGATCCGGCATGAACATGAGCATCGTCGCGGAGGTGGCGAGCAGCAGCACGATCGCCAGCGGCCACGCCAGCGGATGTACCAGCCGCCGTACGGTGGCGCCGAGGCCAAGCATCGTCAGCGACAAGGGGATCAGCGGCGCGATCCCACATGCCAGCTTTTCGGCCATGAGATCGCTGGTGAACAGGCGGAAGAAGAGAGTCAGCCCCGCGATCGGCAGGTCGACGATGCGGCTCCAGTGGATGTCGAAGCCCGCGGGCGGGTTCAGCCGGTATTGGCGCAGGTCGTACCATCCCTGGCCGTTCAGCCATGCGCGCACCTGCATCAGGCGCATGTTGTCGTCGGTGTCCCCGAGCGCGAGCCAGTAGATGCGCGCCCAATGATCCCAGACGAACCACGCGGCGATCACTGCCCAGGCAAGCAGCGTCAGTCCAATCCAGTGGCGGGCGAGATCGCGACGCATCTCGGCGATCCAGCCCGCACCAACGCCCGTTTCCGCTTCCCTCACACGCCTACCCGCTCTAACGCCCCGGCGTTCTCCGGGGGCTTGGGCGTGGCTCTAGGCCCGGCAGCGTAAAGGGCAAGGTCGCGGGTGCTGGCGAAGATCGATCACTGGCGAACGTCGGGCGTGCTGGGGCAGCTGTTGCGCTTCGGGATCACCGGCGTCGCGGTGACAGTGTTCTATGCAGCGGTTTATTGGCCGCTGGCGACCTATGTGATGAACCCCAATCTGGCGGTTCTTGTCGCCTTCGTGGCCGCCACCATCGTCGGGCGGTTCGCGCATGGCGCGGTTAGCTTCAAGGGCCACGGGTCGCGCGACCGCAGCACGGTAGTGAAGTTCTTCATTGTCCAGGGACTGGGGCTGCTGCTCAACCAAGGGTTTACCTGGGCGCTGGTGACGGGACCGTTCCTGCATGGGCCGACATGGTGGCCGCTGGTGCCCGCCGTATTCCTCGTGCCGCTCGTCACCTTCGGGCTGCAACGCAACTGGGTATTCGCCTGATGGATCAGATCGTCCACCAACGCATGGCGGAGCACGATTCGACGCACTGGTGGTATCGCGCGCGGCGCGACATCTTGCGCGACTATCTGACCCGTTACGGCGGCTTGCCGGAGCAGGCGCGGATACTGGAGATCGGTTGCGGCACCGGGCACAATCTCGGCATGCTGGCGGCGTTTGGCACGGTGGAGGCGATCGAGATCGACGAGGGATCGCGGACGATCGCCGCCGGGCGGCTGGGGCGCGCGGTGGGCGACGCGCCGCTGCCCGCATTGCCCGGCGTTTCGCGCGGCGCCTATGATCTGGTCGCGGTGCTCGACGTGGTCGAGCATATCGAGGACGATGTGGCCGCATTGGCGGCGATGAAGACGCTTCTGAAGCCCGGCGGTAAAATTCTCATCGCGGTGCCCGCGCATGCCTGGCTGTGGAGCGCGCACGATGTCGTCAATCACCACCATCGCCGCTATTCCAAGAAGACGCTGGCGGCGGCGATCCACGCGGCGGGACTGCGGCCCGAAAAGCTGCGCTGGTTCAATTCGCTGCTGTTCCCGCTGGCCGCGGCGGCGCGGATCGCCGGGCGGCTGGCGGGGCGCGACGATAGCGACGATTCTCCGCCGCCGGGGCCGGTGAACGCGCTGTTCGAGCGGATATTCAGGCTGGAGCGGCATCTGGTCGGCAGGGTGCCGATGACGCCCGGCGTATCACTGGTGACGTTGGCGGTGGCTGAATAGCCATTCCGCGCCTGACCTCACGCTTCGCCACCTTCGCCGTCTTTTCGCTTTCCCGGCGGGAGAGGGATGGATGAGGGCGGCACGGACATCCCCTTTTCCCGAAACCCCAGCGTCGCCTTGCCCTGCACCGGCCCCGCGACATCTGCGACCAGATATAACGGCCGCCGTTTCGCCTCGATATACAGGCGCCCCAGATACTCGCCGATCATCCCGAGTACGAACATCTGGATCGAACTGAGCACGACCACGACGAGCATCGTCGATGTCCAGCCCTGCACCGGCGACCCTTGGAAAAAGCCCCATGCGATGTAGAAGAGCAGCAGGAGCGAACAGCCCGCGAGGATGACCGACGCATGGCTGGCGAAGCGCAACGGAGCGGTCGAGAAGCCGGTGACTGCATCGAAGGCGAGACCCAGCATCTTGCCCAGCGGGTAGCTGGTGTCGCCTGCATGCCGTTCGGCCCGATCGTAGGCGAAGGGCACCTGACGAAACCCGATCCAGGCGACCATGCCGCGGATGAAGCGCGCCTGTTCGGGCAGGCTCAGCAATGCGTCGAGCGCCCGCCGGCTGATGAGCCGGAAATCGCCCGCGTCAAGCGGGATCGGCGTGTCGGTCATCCGGTCCAGCAAGCGATAGAAGATCGCCGCGGTCGCGCGCTTGAACAGTGTCTCGCCCTCGCGCTTGCGGCGCACCGCATAGACCACGTCGGCGTCCTGCGCGGCCATCGTCGCACGCATGTCGGCCAGCAGTTCGGGAGGATCCTGCAGGTCGGCGTCGATGATGAGCACCTGGGCCCCCGCGCACAGATCCAGCCCCGCGGTGAGCGCCAGTTGGTGGCCGTGATTGCGCGACAGGTTGATCGCGACCAGCCGCGGGTCGGCGGCGGCCATGCGCTGCATCACCGCCCAGCTGTCGTCACGGCTGCCGTCGTTGACCAGCACGATCTCGTAATCGTCGCCCACCGCCGCGCGCGCCGCGGCAGACACGCGCGCGTGGAGAACCTCCAGGCACGCAGCCTCGTTATAGCAGGGTACGACGACCGAAAGCGCGGGGCGGTGCATGGATGCGCCTTAGCTGGCGGGTGGGGGGATGGGAACGTCTTTGGCAAGTTGCCGTCGAAGGGCGTCAGACGTCCTGCACCAGGCGGCTGTAAAGTTCGGGTCGCCGATCGCGGAAGAACCCGAAGGCGGCGCGGTGGCGCTTGACGATGTCGAGGTCGATCGTCGCCGTGATGACGCCCTCGTCCGCGCGGCCGAGTTCGGCGAGGATGTCGCCGCGTTCGTCGCAGATGAAGCTGGTGCCGTAGAAGGTCTGGTCGTGCTCCACCCCAATGCGGTTCGCCGCGACAATGGGGACGACGTTGCTGACCGCATGGCCGACCATCGCGCGGCGCCACAGCCGCGCGGTGTCGAGCGAAGTGTCATGCGGCTCGCTGCCGATCGCGGTGGGATAGAACAATATCTCGGCGCCCATCAGCATCATCGCGCGCGCAGTTTCGGGATACCATTGGTCCCAGCACACGCCGACGCCGAATTTTACCGGGCCGTCCCACACCTTGAAGCCGGTGTTGCCGGGGCGGAAGTAGAATTTCTCCTCATAGCCTGGGCCATCGGGGATGTGGCTCTTGCGATAGACGCCGCGGACCGCGCCGTCCGGCCCGATCATCGCCAGGCTGTTATAGTGATGCGGGCCATCCGCCTCGAAGAAGCTGGTGGGTATCCACACCTTTAGTGCTTCGGCGAGCGCCTGCATCGCCAGCACCGCCTTGTGCTCGGTGACCGGCGCGGCCTGCGCGAACAGCCCCTCGTCCTCGACCCGGCAGAAATACTCGCCTTCGAACAGTTCGGGCGGCAGGATCACCTGCGCCCCCTTAGCGGCGCCCTCGCGGATCAGTCGTGAGACGTGGGCGATGTTGCGGTCGATGTCGGGGGTGAAGCCGCACTGGATCGCGGCGACGGTGATCTGGGTCATGGCGTTCAGATAGGGGCGCGGGTGGCCTGCGTCACCTCGGAACCTGCTGGCTGATGCAGTGGAAACTGCCGCCGCCGGTCAGGATGTGGTCGGCGCGCAGGCCGACGACCTGGCGGGCGGGGAAGATCGCCTGGATCGCGGCCACAGCCGCGTCGTCATTCGGGGCGCCGTAGATCGGCACGACGACGGTCGCGTTGCCGATGTAGAAGTTCATGTAGCTCGCAGGCACGACCTCTCCATCGCGCAGCACGCGGCCGGGCGACGGGATATCGACCAAGTGCAGCCCGGCGGCGTGGGCGCGGGTGCGTGCGTCCCGATATACCTGCTCGTTGGGATCCTCATCGCTCGCCTGAGGGATCGCAAGCCGTCCCTCGCCGACGAAGCGCGCCAGATTGTCGATATGGCCGTCGGTATGGTCGTTGAACAGGCCCTCGCCGAGCCACACGGCCTTGGTCAGACCGAGATCGGCGGCGAGCCGCTCCTCAATCTCGGCTCGGCTGAGATGTGGGTTGCGGTTGCGGTTGAGCAGGCATTGTTCGGTGGTGACGACCAAGCCGGTGCCGTCGCCCTCGATCGCGCCGCCTTCCAGCACCCAGTCGTACGACCCGATCGTCAACCCGCGCGCATGCGCCAGTTGCATACCGATCGTGTCGTCGCCGGGCAGGTCGTATTTCCCGCCCCAGCCATTGAAGCGGAACGTCCGCCCCTCGTGTGCCGACAGCAGGATCGGCCCGGTATCGCGCAGCCAGATGTCGCCAAACGGCGCGACGACGATTTCGGCGAAGTCCGCCATCATCCGCGCAGCGCTTGCCGCGTCTTTATCGGCGCAGACCAGTAGTACCTGCTCGCCGCGCCCACCGGCATGAACCGCGCGTGCGAACGCGACGACTTCCGCGCGCGCCGCGTCGAGATCGTCGAGCCACAGGTCCGGGTGGCTCGGAAAGCCGATCCATACGGCGGCATGCGGCGCCCATTCGGCGGGGGGCGGCATCATCGCGCGGGACGGCTCTTGTCGCGAATAGCTCGAAATTCGCTCGTCTTGTACCAAGTGGGCCAGAGATTGACGTCATCGGCAAGCTTGCGACCAAGTGCGTAATACACCTGCAAGTCCTGCACCGCCCCGGACCAGTCCCAGTTCGGCTGATATTCATCCTGAGGCTTGTGATAGCGGTTGGCGATGTAATCGAGCGTGGCGGCATGGCCCGCCGCGGTGCCGCCCTTCACCAGATCTTCCCCCGACGCGCCCGACAGCATAGGCACGCCGAGCTTGGCGAAGCTGAAATGGTCGGAGCGGAAGTAGCCGCCACGCTCGGGGTTTGGCTCGGGGCTGATAGTGCGCCCGCCCGCCGCGACGATCGGCTTGGCCAGATCCTCGATCTCCGATTTGCCTGCGGCTTCCAGCACGAAGTCCTTCGACGCGCCATCGACGTTGAGTACGTCCATGTTCACCCCGCCGACCGTACTGGCAAGCGGATAGACCGGATGCTCGGCGTAATAGCGCGAGCCGAGCAGCCCGGATTCCTCGGCGGTCACCGCGAGGAACACCATGGAGCGTTTGGCGGCGCCTGCCTTGGCCTGTGCTTCGGCCAGCGCGATCAGGCCCGCGATGCCGCTCGCGTTATCGACCGCGCCATTGCAGATGTCGTCTCCGTCGACGGCGTCGCAGCGGCCGATATGATCCCAATGTGCCGAATAGAGGACGACGTCCTTCGGCGCCGTCGTACCAGGCAGGATGCCGACGACGTTCTGCGAAGCCTGCCGTCGTATGGTGTTGGCGAAACCGGTACTCAGCTTCAGCCCGAGCGGCACCGCGCGAAAACCCTTCGTTTGGGCCGCCGTGGTGAGCGCCGCCAAGTCCTTGCCCGCGCTCGCGAACAGCTTCAGCGCGGCGGCCTGCTGAATCCAGCCGACCACCTGACTTTGATCCAGGTGATCGCCCCTCTCGTCGAGTTCCAGTTGCGGGCCGGTCCACGACGATTGGACTACCGGCCAGCCGTAGGCGGCGGGCTCGGTCTGGTGGACGATGATCGCGGCGGCGGCGCCGTGCCTGGCGGCATTCTCGAACTTGTAGGGCCAGCGACCATACCAGGTCATCGCGCGACCTTCGAATGGGCCTTCGCGCCCGGCGGTCTGCCAGTCGGCATCGTTCACCAGGACGACGACGGTCTTGCCACGGACGTCGAGGCCGGCATAATCATCCCAGCCCTGCTCGGGCGCGGTGATGCCGTAGCCGACGAAGACGACCTCGCTGTCCTTCACCGCGATCCGCGGCACGACGCGATAGGTGCCGGCAACCATATCGGTGCGATAGTCGAGGCTGACGGTTTCCCGCCCGCCAGTGAAGACGAATGGCTTCACGTCGGTGGCCGTGACCTCCACCATCGGCACGTCCTGGGTCCATTTGCCAGCGTTGCCCGGCTTCAGGCCTGCGGCCTTCATCCGTTCGACGATATACGCCACCGTCTTTGCCTCCGCCGGCGTGGTCGGCGCGCGGCCCTCGTAAGCGTCGGAGGAGAGGGTCTGCGTGACGGTCTTAAGGGTTTCGACCGGAATGGCGGGAGGTGGAGCATTCTGCGCCGGTGCGGCGGTTGCGCAGAGGAGGAGCGGCAGAGCGGGATACAGGTGCATGGAATTGACTTCCCGATGAGTTCAGGCGCGGGGTTTGGCAGCGGTGTCCGAGCCGCGCAAGGGCGTGCTTGCAACCCTACCTTGGGTGATTAGTGTGCGGGTAGGGGGAGAAAACCAAATGAAGACAACGAAATTCGCAGCGTTGCTGATGGCGACTACGGCTGCATCGGCGGGTGCGCAGAACAAGGATGCCGCATCGTTTGGCGCACGGGAGAATATCCAGCAGATCAGCCTGTCGCCCGACGGCACCCATGTCGCAATGATCATGCCGATGGCCGGACAGGCTTCCGCGGTGTTCGTCGTCGATACCGTCGCGGGCGGCGTGCCCAAGCCGATCCTGCAATGGGACTGTCGGGATTTCCGTGTGCGGGCGGGCATAATGGGTGTGAGGAGTTCCCCCTATGTCACGACGCAAAGAGCCTGCGATACCGAACGAGTTGCTGGACCAGTTGCTGGCGGGTGGTGCCGCCAGCGCGGCATTTGA
>NZ_DASVTL010000098.1:0-1627 GCF_036387595.1 Sphingomonas sp. | reverse complement strand
CTCGCTCGGGCCGAACATCGGATTGGGACAGCGCTTCACCCACTCCACCGCTTCGTCCATGTCTTTGACTTCCCAGAGCCAGTAGCCCGCCACGAGTTCGCGTGTGGCGGCGAAGGGACCGTCGATCACCGTGCGGCCGGGGCCGTCGAACGCGATGCGCTTGCCTTGCGACGAGGGTTTCAGCCCGTCGCCGCCGACCAGGATGCCGGCATTCACTAGTTCCTCGTTGAACTTGCCCATGTCCACGAACATCTGGCTGAGCTGGGGCGAGGGCTTCATGCCCTCCTCGCTGTCCTCGGTCGCCTTAACGAACACCATCACGCGCATCGTCGCTCTCCTTCGGCATCCACGTTCGTCGGGCGGTTATAACGACGAACGCAGGCCGGCCGGAAGTGACATGTCAGGGCAGCAACCACACCGTTCCGGCGGGGGGGGGCGCCAGGCGGGAACGCCGGGCTGCCCTAAACGATCTGCCGATCCTGCGCAGCCTTGGAACGCGTTGTCGCATACGCGCGAGAGAAACCAAAAGCTCCAGTCGTTCGTTAACATAGATCATGAGCTGGAGACGTCGGTGAGCTACAACTGGAATCGATCGGGTTGCGATTGCCGAGACTGACCGGGACGCCCGCGTGCGGGATCGCCGTACCCGTTCGAAATGAAGCCGCTCATCTTCCTCTGCTGCTCCGCGCGCTGTCCCGTCAGTACGAGGCTCCCACCTTCGGCGTGGCCCTGTTCTTCGATAGCTGCACCGATGACAGTTACGCGATCGTTCGGGAACTCGCGCCGACATTGCCCTACAGGATCGAGATCGGGTGCAGTGCGGGTGTCGCGCCGCCCAACGCCGGACGGGCGCGGGCGGCTGCAGGCGCGCTTGCCCTGTCGCTGTCGCCGGGCGTGATACTCAGCACCGACGCCGACAGCGAACCGGCGGTGGACTGGGTGGCAGCGAATTGCGCCGCGCTCGAGGGAGCCGATCTGGTCGCGGGCAAGATCGTCATCGCAAGCGCCGCCGCCGGATCGCTGCACGAGCGACTGGCCGCTTATTACGATCGGCTTCATCGTTACCGCCGTCGCATCGACCCGGTGGCATGGGAGGATGACGCGACCCATCACTGGACCGCGACCAGCCTTGCGGTTCGCGCGGACGCCTGTCGGAGCCTTGACGGATTTCTCCCGCTTTCGCGTGGCGAGGATGCAGATTTCGCAGATCGAGCGTGGCGTGAGGGGTATCGGCTGCGGCGCGATGCGCGGGTGGTCGTGCGGACGTCGGGTCGGCGGCAGGGACGTGCGGAGGGCGGGTTCGCGGCCATGCTTGCGGATCACGACGCTGCGCGCGTTGCCGCGCCGGTGTCGCACCCGGAAGACGAAGCGTGGCGCTATCACCGGCACGCACGAGCACGCGCGAGTTTCGCGGCGGGCGAGTTCCAGGTGCTCGCCGAGCTGCTAGGCCTGAGCCGGAGCGATGTCGAACGCACCGCGGGACAGGCGCGCAATGCCGACGCCTTTGCGGCGTGCATCGTCGGCGCACCGCCGGGCGGCATGCGTCAGATATCCTTGGCGCATGCCGAGATCGTGTTGACCGCGTTCGACGCCGACATGCTGGAAGGTGCCGCATGAGGGCGCCACT
>NZ_DASVTL010000097.1:0-29748 GCF_036387595.1 Sphingomonas sp. | reverse complement strand
GCGCGGCTCGATCCAGCCCCTTCGAAATCGACGAATCCGCGCGGCCGCGACACGCGGCGGCTTGAGCCCGCGCGCTCACATCGCCGCGAGCAGTTCCTTGATCGGCACGAACGCGAACCCGACCGAGCTGTCGGCGATCCCATACGGCAGGAACAGCGTGTCCTTGTGGCGGATCGCGCCGCAGGAATAGACCACGTTGGGGACATAGCCCTCGCGGTCCTGGTCCTTCGCCGCCAGCAACGGCTCGCGAGTCCGCCCGATCACCTTGGACGGATCGTCCTTGTCGAGCAGCGCCGCCCCGATCGAGTATTTGCGCATCGCGCCGACGCCGTGGGTCAGCAGCAGCCAGCCCTCGTCGAGTTCGATCGGCGGCCCGCAATTGCCGATCTGCACCAATTCCCATGGGAAGGTGGGTTTGAGGATCATCGCACCCTCGTCCCAATGGTCGAGCTTATCCGATTTCAGCAGGAACAGATTCTCCCCGTCCGACCGGCCGATCATCATATATTGCCCGCCGACCTTGCGCGGGAACAGCGCCATGCCCTTGTTGCGCGAGGCGCCCCCCGTCATCGGCAGCAGATCGAACGCGCGGAAATCGCGGGTGCGCATCAGTTCGGATTGAATCTGCGAGCCGTTATAGGCGGTGTAGGTGCCGATCCATTCGAACGATCCATCATCATGCTGGAAGCGGACGATGCGCAAGTCCTCCAGCCCCTTCGACTGTGCCTGGGTGATCGGGAAGATGACCGTGCCGGACAGCGTCGAATCGCGGTGGCGGAACACCGTCACCGGCCCGACCGGCATCTCGTTCTCCGCGCCGCCGACCGCGTCGGTCGCGGTTGCGAACGGCGGCTCGGGCGCCAGCTTCATCTGGCGATCGGCGGTGATGATCCCCTCGCGAAAGGCGACCGAGGAGATATGTCCCTCTCCCACCGCGCGCATCGACATCAGCACGCGAAGCGATCCGGCCGGCATCCCCGACTGGTCGAAATGCGGCACCGCGCTGGGGTTCATCAGGGCGGCGGCGGCATAGCTGTATTCGTGGCAGAAATACGCGCCGATCAATTGACGGCGCTCGTCCCCGATGTCGGCGCCGTTCAGCCCCAGCATATCCTCGATCTGATCGTAGCGGGTCATGAACACCCGGCGCGTCTGCCAGTGGCGTGCCTCGAAATCCTTGAGCACGATTTCCAGTTGCTCGCGTGCTTCGTTCGCCGACATGCGGAGAACCTCGCCGATCAGCCGCTCAGTGCGGCTCGGCGGATTGCCCTGCCCGCCCCAGGCGATGTGGAACGGGCGGACGACCACGCGGGAAGGATCGGCATGCAGCCGCAACGGGTGGGTAAACAAATCCATGAGTCGTAGCCCCCGGCGCCGCTGAAGGAACCGCGTAGAACGAAGCTACGCGGCTTGGCGGGTCTTCCCTGCCACGCCGGACGCCGCCTGCGAAAGCCCCGAAATGGCGCAACTGGCCAATTGCAGCGCCAGGATCGATTCGGCACCCTGATTTCGGTTAAGTCCCGCCGGCATCAGCCCGTCAAAACAGCCGCCGTCGGCGCTGGTCGCCACGGCCATGTCCAGGTCGTTCTCACCCAGGAACCAGCCATAGGCGCGGCGCGCCTCGTCCAGCCACCGCAGGTCGCCGGTCGCGTCCAGCGCGGCGACGCAGGCGTCCACCGTCGCTTGCGCCTCCAGCGGCTGTTGATCGAACTTGCGCGGTTCGCCGTAGGGCCGGTTGAAGCTCTCCGTGCCCACCGCACGAAACCTGCCCTGTGGCGAGGTCTGCTTCGACACGATCCACTCCAGCGTCGACAGGCCGACCTGGATCAGGTCGTCGCGTTCCAGCGCCATGCCGGCGCGGATCAGCGCCTGCGGCAGGCGGGCGTTGTCATAGGCCAGCACGATCTCGAACCATTCCCACTCGGGCCGCCGCGTCTCGGCCAGCATCGCCATGTGGACGTCGGGAAAGCGCGACAGGATCGTGCGCGACAGTTCGTGCCCAGGCCGCGCCTCCAACATCGCCGCCGCACCCAGCATCGCAAAGGCCTGCGCGCGCAGCGAGCCGAGTTCGAGCGCGAGCGACGCCGTGGTGTCGAAGAGAACGCGTGCCCAGTCGCGGTGCTTGACGTCGCGGGCGTCGCGCGCGGTGACGCCCAGCGCCCACAGCGTCCGGCCGTTCGAATCCTCGGACCCCACGTCCTCGCACCATGACCGGTCGAAGGCCATGAAGTTGCGGAAGCGGCGCGCGTCGGGGTTCCACGCATATTGGATAAACGACGCATAGATCGTCGTCCATTTGTCGCGCCTGTCCGCATCCAGCGTGGGCATCGCACTCATCAGCATCAGCGCGCGGGCATTGTCGTCGATGCAATAACCGTGGCGCCGATCGGGAATCGAGAAGATCGAATGCTGGAGCATACCGGTCGAATCGCTCATCCGCTCGACCGCCGCCATGTCCGGGGTCAGGATGCGGGGAGGAACCGCCGCGACCGGCAGCCGCGCGGGGCGCGCAGCCACAATGGCTTCGACCTCTGCCATCGCCGCCTCCGCCAGCCGCGGCCAGATCATCGTGCGCCCGCGCGCATAGGCACGCTCGCTCAGACGGCGGCGATCGCGATCGCTCGACAGCAGCGCGTCGATCTCGCGCGCGAAGGCGGCGACGTCCTTGAAGTCGACCAGCACGCCGTGGCCGTCCGCGAGAATCTCGGTCGCATGCACGTAAGGCGTCGAGATGACCGGCTTGCCTGCGCCCACGGCGTAAGACAGCGTTCCGGACGTGATCTGCGCCGGGTTGGTATAGGGCGTCGCGTATATGTCGGCGGCCTGGAGATAGTCGATCAACGCGTCATATTCGACGAATTCGTCGATGAAGGCGACGTTGTCGGCGACGCCCTTCTCGACCGCCAGCGCCTTCAACGAATCGCGATACGCCTCGCCGTGCCGCGCCACCAGATTGGGATGGGTCGCACCCAGAACCACATAGAGCAGGTTGGGATGACGCTCGGCGAGCGCGGGCAGCGCGGCGATGATCGTTTCGATGCCCTTGTTCGGCGCCAACAGCCCGAAGGTCAGCACCACCTCCCGGCCCTCCCATCCGAACCGATCCTTCATCGTTTCCGGATCGACCAGAGGACGGTCGGGCACGCCGTGCGGGATCATCACGATCTGGCGCGGGTTGGCGCCATAGACCCGGCGAAGAATCTCGCGTCCGCGCTCCGCCATCACCACGATCCGCGCGGCACGGGCGAGCAGCCCCTCCATCACCCGGCGTTCATCGACGCTCGGCTTTTCCAGGATGGTGTGCAGGGTGACGATGACCGGCAGCGTGGTCCGATCGAGCAACGCCAGCAGATTGTCGCCCGCCGGGCCGCCGTAGATGCCATATTCGTGTTGCACCCAGATCGCGTCGGCGCCGCTTTCCTCGATCGTGCGCGCGGCATCGACATAGGCGGACAGATCGTCCTGCGGGATCGCAGCGGTCACCGCGGGGGGATAGGCATAGCGGCCGGGATGGTCGTCCATCGCATAGACATCGACCGCGACATCGGGGAAACGCGCGCGCATCGCGGTGTAGACGTCGGTCGTAAAGGTCGCGAGGCCGCATTTTCGGGGCAGGAAATTGCCGATCAGTGCCAGCCGCTCGATACCGTCTCCGCCGACCGCTTCCACCATCTGCTATCCCTGTTTCGGCAAAGACGCCAATAAGGCGAAACTGCGCTTCCCCGGTGAACGATCACCCTGAATGGAAGGTTGCACATCTTGGTGCAGTGCAGCAAATAATTCTTGATGGAGATCAGGGTCGTCAGCCGCGGCCCCGGTACGGCTGGACCCCCTGGTCGGGCAGCCACAGCCCTTCGGGCGGCGCACCCGACTGCCAGAACACGTCGATGGGTATGCCGCCGCGCGGATACCAATAGCCGCCGATCCTGAGCCACAGCGGCTTCATTTCCGCGAACAGGCGCTCGCCGATGCCGACCGTGCAATCCTCGTGAAACGCGGCGTGGTTGCGAAATGCGCCGAGGAACAGCTTGAGCGATTTGGATTCGACGATCGTTTCGGCGGGCGCATAGTCGATGACGAGATGCGCGAAATCCGGCTGGCCGGTCACCGGGCAGAGCGAGGTGAACTCCGGCACCGCGAAGCGCACCAGATAGGTGCTGGCGGGCCGCGGGTTCGCGACGTAATCGAGGACCGCTTCCTCAGGGGAAGCGGGAAGCGTGCTGGCCTGGCCGAGATGCTTGGGAGTCATGGACGCGCATGTAGGACGCATTGCCGGGCATGAAAACGCTGATACCGATCCTGGGCGACCAACTCAGCCTGGACCTGGCATCGTTGGCGGATGCCGATCCCGCCGACACGATTGTGCTGATGATGGAAGTCGCCGACGAGACCACCTACGTCCGCCACCACCGCCGCAAGATCGCCTATATCCTGGCTTGCATGCGCCACCATGCCGACGCGTTGCGCGCTGCCGGCTGGACGGTCGATTACGTGACCCTCGACGATCCCGACAATGCGGGCAGCTTCACCGGCGAAGTCGCACGCGCCATCCAGCGCCACGCACCCGAGCGCATCGTCGTCACCGAAGCCGGCGAATGGCGCGTCGCGGCGATGATCGATGCGTGGGAGACGCTATTCGGCATCCCCGTCCACATCCGTGCCGACACCCGCTTCCTCTGCTCCCACAGCGAGTTCGAGGCTTGGGCGGAGGGGCGCACCGCCTTGCGGATGGAGTATTTCTACCGCGAGATGCGCCGCCGCACCGGCCTGCTGATGGAGGGCGCCAAGCCCGCAGGCGGCAAGTGGAATTACGATCATGACAATCGCAGGCCCGCAGCCCGCGACCTGCTGATGCCCCGTCCGCTATCCTTCGCGCCCGACGCGATCACGCGCGACGTTCTGGCGCTGGTGGAGGCGCGGTTCGCGCGTCATCCGGGCCGCCTCGACGCTTTTGACTTCGCGACGACCAGCGCCGATGCGCTACGGCAGCAGGCGCACTTCCTGGACCACGCGCTTCCTCGCTTCGGCGAGGCGCAGGACGCGATGCTCACGGATGAGCCGTGGATGTATCATTCCATCCTGTCGCCCTATCTCAACTCGGGGCTGCTCGATCCGCTCACGCTGTGCCGCGAGGTGGAGGCGCGCTACCGGTCGGGTGCCGTGCCGCTGAACAGCGCGGAGGGGTTCATCCGTCAGATCATCGGCTGGCGCGAATATATGCGCGGCATCTATTGGCGCGAGGGGCCGGATTACGTCCACCGCAACCATCTGAACGCGCGCCGCCCGCTGCCCGCCTTCTACTGGACCGGCGAGACGGACATGCACTGCCTGGCCCTGGCCATTGGCCAGACGCTGGACCACGCTTACGCGCACCATATCCAGCGGCTGATGATAACCGGCAATTTCGCGCTGCTGATCGGAGCCGATCCGGCGGCGGTCCATGTCTGGTATCTGGAAGTCTATACCGACGCGTATGAATGGGTCGAACTGCCCAACACGCTCGGGATGAGCCAGTTCGGCGATGGCGGCCTGCTCGCGTCCAAACCCTATGCCGCCTCGGGCGCGTATATCAACAGGATGTCCGATTATTGCCGGACCTGCCGCTATGATCCCAAACAGCGGCTGGGTGAAGATGCGTGCCCGTTCAATGCGCTTTATTGGGACTTCCTCGACCGCAATGCGGCAAAGCTCGGCGGCAACCCGCGTCTGGCCATGCCCTATCGCAATTGGGACCGGGCGGAGCCGGAAGCCCAGGCGGCGACGCGCGCCCAGGCGGCGCGGTTCCTAGAGACGCTCGACCAAGCAAGCGGAGCCTATTAGCGGGCAGGAAACGCGGCGCCTGGGCGCGGGCATATTGCGTCGCGTTCGCCGCTGTTCCAAAGGCTTGCCGATAAGCACCGGGGTAACGCAATGCACGACAGCGCAGATCGGAATGACCACCCCGGGTCCGGGATCGGCGAGGACGCCACCCGGATCGAAGCCGAACTGGTCGGCAAGGTTCCCTCGCACGATCCCTTCATCTCGGCGGTGCGCGCGACGCGCATGCCGATGGTCATCACCAACCCGCGCCTGCCCGACAATCCGATCGTGTTCGTCAACAACGCCTTCTCCCGCCTGACCGGATATCCGCGCGAAGAGATTGTCGGTCGCAATTGCCGGTTCCTGCAAGGCCCGGAAACCAATCTCGAAGACGTCGCTACCGTGCGCACCGCGGTGCGGGAACGGCATTCGGTCGAGATCGACCTTCGCAACTACCGGCGTGACGGAAGCGCCTTCTGGAACCGCTTGCTGCTGGCGCCGGTGTATGACGAGGCGGGCGAGCTGACCTATTTCTTCGCCAGCCAGCTCGACGTGACGGTGGAACGCGATCGGCTGGCTGGCCTTGAAGCCGCCAACGCCGTGCTGACCGCGGAGCGGGCGCTGGCCGAGCAGCGGCTTGCCCTGAACGAGGTAACGCTGAAACTGGCGGTGGACGCGGCGGAGATCGGCACGTGGGATCTCGATCTGACGACCGATATCCTGAACTGGCCACCGCGCACCAAGGCGATGTTCGGCATCTCGCCCCATGTCGCATGCAGCCTGGACGACTTTACCGCCGGGCTGCACCCCGACGACCGTGATGCCACCATGGCCGCGTTCGCCAGCGCGCTCGACCCCGCGCAGCGGGCGACCTACGACGTCGAATATCGCACGATCGGCAAGGAAGATGGCGTCATCCGCTGGGTGTCCGCCAAGGGGCGCGGCATCTTCGACCAGACCGGCCGGTGCGTCCGCGCGATCGGCACCGCGATCAACATCACCCGAACCAAGGCGACCGAGGAGCGTCTTCGCGAAAGCGAAGCGCGCCTGCGCGATCTGAACGCCACGCTGGAACAGCGCGTCGCCGAAAGCACCGCGGAGCGCGATCGCATGTGGCGGCTGACGACCGATCTCATGCTGGTCGCCCAGTTCGACAGCACCATCGTGTCGATCAATCCGGCATGGACGACGCTGCTGGGCTGGGAGCGCGAGGAACTGCTGGGCCGGCCCTATCTCGACTTCGTCCATTCCGAAGACGGAGCCGCGACCACCGCCGAGACGCAGCACCTGACCGACGGGCGCAACACGATGCGGTTCGAGAACCGCTATCGGCACAAGGATGGAAGCTATCGCTGGCTGTCCTGGTCCGCCGTTCCCGAAGACGGTCTGATCCACGCCGTCGCGCGCGATATCACGAGCGAAAAAGCGGCGAACGAGGCGCTGAGCCAGGCCCAGAAGATGGATGCGGTCGGCCAGCTTACCGGCGGCATAGCGCATGATTTCAACAATCTGCTGACCGTCATCCGCTCGGCCGCCGATTTCCTGCGGCGCACCGATCTCAGCGAAGAAAAGCGGCGCCGATATATCGACGCGATATCCGACACCGCGGATCGCGGCGCCAGGCTGACGGGTCAATTGTTGGCCTTCGCCCGCCGCCAGCCGCTCAAGCCCGAAGTGTTCGCCGTAAACGGAAAGGTCACGGGCGTCGCGGAGATGCTGCGATCGCTGCTCGGCAGCCGGATCGTGCTGACGACCGAGCACGCCCCCGTGCCGCTTCACGCCGAGGCCGACGTGGCACAATTCGAAACCGCGCTCCTCAACCTCGCCGTGAACGCCCGCGATGCGATGGACAACGAGGGCCGGCTCCTGCTCGCCGTCCGTGCCGCCTCCGCAATCCCGCCCGTCCGCCGCCATGCGGAGCGGCGCGGCGACTATGTTGCGGTGAGTGTCACCGACACCGGCGGCGGAATTTCAACCGAGAACCTGTCGCGCATCTTCGAGCCGTTCTTCACGACCAAGGCGGTCGGCAAGGGCACGGGGTTGGGTCTCAGTCAGGTATTCGGTTTCGCCAAGCAGACGGGCGGCGACGTGGTGGTCGAGAGCGAGACTGGCACCGGCACGACCTTCACCATCTACCTCAAGGCGGTCCAGGCCGACCGGGAGAGCGCAAGCCGGCCGTCGCGGGCCGAACCCGCTGCCAGGGTCGCGAATGCGCGTGTGCTGGTGGTCGAGGACAATGCCGATGTGGGCGAGTTCGCGACGAGCATGCTGCAGGATCTCGGCTACGAAACGACCTGGGCTGCCGACGCGCACGCCGCGCTCGATCTCCTGGCCAGGGACGAATTGCACTTCGACGTGGTATTCACCGACGTCATCATGCCGGGCATGAGCGGCATCGAACTGGGCGAGGAAATCCGCCGCCGCTACCCCGGCCTGCCCGTGGTGCTCACCAGCGGATACAGCCATATCCTCGCGGAAAACGGGCGGCACGGCTTCGATCTGCTGCAAAAGCCCTATTCGGTGGAAGCCATGTCGCGCGTGCTGCGCAAAGCGGTGCACGGTCGGATCGGTGACCCGGAAAGCTGAGCCTGGAAAGCCGAGCATAGCTTCGCCATGCCGCGCCATTGCGGTCGCGATTGCCGGCCGCGGTTGCGGGTCGTAGGACACTGGCCATGAACGCCCTGGTATCCACCGACTGGCTCGCCGAGCACGCGCGGGCCGTGCGCATCGTCGATGCGAGTTATTACCTCGCCGAACACGCCCGCGATGCCGCCGCCGAATTCGATGCGGCGCACATTCCCGGCGCCATGTTCCTCGATCTCGCGACGCTTGCCGACGCCGCGTCGTCGCTGCCGATGACGCTTCCCGCGCCGGATGCGATCACGCAGCGGCTCGCCATGCTCGGCATCGGGGCGGGCGAGCAGATCGTCCTCTACGACGCATCGCCGCTGCGGTCTTCGGCGCGCGCGTGGTGGATGCTTCGGATGGCCGGGATCGCCGACGTCACGATCCTCGACGGGGGCCTGGCCAAATGGCGTGCCGATGGGCGCCCGCTCGCGTCCGGAGACGTATCCAACACCCCGACGGCGTTCGATGCCTGCCTGCCCTTGTGCAGCGTGCGCACCTTCGATGCCATGCGTGCCAATCTCGTCACTGCGATCGAGCAGGTCGTCGATGCCCGCTCCCCCGCACGCTTCGACGGCCGGGAGCCCGAAAGCCGGCCCGGAGTGGAGCCCGGTCACATCCCCGGCGCGCGAAGCCTGCATTATGCCGCATTGTTCGAAGCGGACGGCACCTGGAAGCAGGGCGATGCGCTGCGTGCCGCCTTCGCTGATGCAGGTGTCGACCTCGCCAGACCCGTCGTCGCCACCTGCGGTTCGGGGGTTACCGCCGCGTGTCTCGTTTTCGCCGCGCACCTTCTCGGCCATCACATCGCGCTGTACGACGGCAGCTGGAGCGAATGGGGCGCCGACCCCGCGACCCCGAAAGCACGCGCATGAGCAAGCCGCCGGAGGGCGATTCGACGCGGGTGACAAGTGCGGGCCGCCGCCCCGAGTGGACGCAGGGGATCGTCAACACGCCGGTGTGGCGGGCGTCGACGATACTCTACGACGATGTCGCCGCCCTGCGCGAGGGCAGCCGCACCGATCCCCATCACCGCCTGTTCTACGGCCGCAAGGGAACGCCGACCCAGTGGAGCCTGGCCGACGCGCTGACGTCGCTGGAACCCGGCGCGGAGGGCACGTTCCTCTATTGCTCGGGCGTGGCCGCGCTCGCCGCCGCGTTGCTGTCGGTGCTGTCGCCGGGTGACGAACTGCTGATGGCCGACACCGCCTATGATCCGACGCGGTCGATGGCGAACGGCCTGCTCAAGCGATTCGGCATTTCGACGCGCTATTACGATCCGCTGATCGGCGCCGATATCGCCGGAATGATCGCCGAGAACACCGCCGCGATCCTGCTGGAGAGTCCCGGCAGCCTGACGTTCGAGGTGCAGGACGTGCCCGCGATCGTCGCCGCTGCCAAGGCGCGCGGCGTGGTAACGATTTTGGACAACACCTGGGCCACCCCGCTGCTGTTCCCGGCCATCGCGCACGGCATCGACCTCAGCGTGCTGGCCTGCACCAAATATGTCGTCGGCCACAGCGACGTCATGCTGGGATCGGTCACCGCCGCGCCCGGCCGGTTCAAGGCGCTGCGCGACACCAGTTTCGCATTGGGTCAGGTGGCCAGTCCTGACGATTGCTGGCTCGCCAGCCGCGGGCTGCGGACGATGGCGGTCCGGCTCGCCCAGCATCAGGCGAGCGCATTAGAAATCGCACGCTGGCTCGCCGCCCGCCCCGAAGTTTCGCGCGTCCTCCACCCGGCGCTACCCTCCTGCCCCGGCCACGCGCATTTCGTCCGCGACTTCAAAGGCGCGAGTGGACTGTTCTCCTTTGTGCTGGACGGCGGCGACGAGGCGGCGCGCGCTGCGCTGATCGACGGACTGGACCATTTCGGCATCGGCTACAGCTGGGGCGGGTTCGAAAGCCTGGCATTGCCGGTCGATCCCCGCCGCCATCGCACCGTCACGACGCGCGACGATGCCGGGCCGCTGATCCGCCTCCAGATCGGGCTGGAAGATCCGGGTGACCTGATCGCCGACCTGGATCGCGGCCTGGCCCGCTTCCGCACCGCGCGCGGCTGACGCACGCGGCTGTTGCAACCGCGCCACACGGCAGCAGGCAAACGTCCAGCTGTCACCGAAACGTCTTGTGCGCCGCAACAGCCGCTGGCATGCGTCGGCGACCGAACAGGAAGATCGCGCGGGAGCATCGCTCCGACAGACGCGGCACGGTGCGGTATGCAGGCGGGGACATCGACCTTCGAAAGGGACACGATGCGCTTCACCACTTTCCTCCTGGCCGGCACGCTGCTGGCCGCGTCCGCTCCCGCCTTTGCGCAGGAAGAGACCGCTCCCCCCAAGCCCGTTACCGTCAGCGGCACGGTCGGCCTCGTCAGCGACTATCGCTTTCGCGGCGTTTCGCAGTCGGACGAGAATCTGGCCATTCAGGGCGGCATCACGATCGCGCACGAAAGCGGCGTATATATCGGCACCTGGGGGTCCAACCTGGCGGGCTGGGGCACGTTCGGCGGCGCCAACATGGAGCTGGACCTGATCGCGGGCTACAAGGTTCCGGTCGGCGGCGGCACGCTCGACGTCGGCGTCACCTGGTACATGTACCCCAATGGCTTCGACAACACCGACTTCTTCGAGCCTTATGCCAAGCTGTCGGGCACCGCAGGCCCCGTCAACCTTACCGCTGGCGTCGCCTATGCGCCAAAGCAGCAGGCGCTCGGCCCCTGGTTCACCAACGGAGCCTCGGCCGCGGCCGGCGTGTACGATCGGGTGAACGCCAAGGACAGCAACCTGTACGTGTGGGGCGACGTCAGCACCGGTATTCCCGACACAGGCCTGACGTTGAAGGGCCACATCGGCTATTCGAACGGCAACAAGGGCCTGGGGCCGTTCGCGACCAGCGTCGCGCCGACCGGCGAGTATGTCGATTGGCTGGTGGGCGCCGACTTCACGATCCCCGGCACCCCGCTGACGCTCGGCGCCGCCTATATCGACACCGACATCTCGCAGCGCGATGCCGCCTATCTGCAGCCCAGCTTCAGCGAGGGACAGGACGGCACCGGCTCAATCGCCAACGGCAAGGTCGTGTTCTCGCTGACCGCGGCGTTCTAAGCGGGCGCCTACCGAGGGGTGATGGGATCGTAAGGGTCGCCCTCACCCTTCCCACTGCCTTCGGCAGCGGGCCCCCTCCCTCTCCCGCCGGGAGAGGGAGGGAGGCGCGGAACGCGCCGGAAGGGTGAGGACGAGCCGATCCGGGCCGTTTGAAACCCAGCCCCCCTGAGTTTGGCCCTCAGTTCGGCGTCGCGCTCGCCTTGGCATCCTGGCCGTCGCCCTCGGGCGCCGCCACGATGTCGCGGGTCGTCGCACCCTTGTCGACGACGTTGGTATCGGGATCGCCGACGTTCGATCGGATGCCCCGCTCCGCGCTGTCGCCGCCTGCCGCGCTGACCGCCGCCCGCTCCGACGCACTGCGCGGAGCCGAGCCGCCGAACAGCGCATCCAGCGTCTGCGCATTGCCGGTATTGTCCTGCGGCCGTACGGCCCCAGGCGCGGGAGGCACGAGCGCGAAATCGGGCGGGATCACCAGCGGTGCCTGCCGGGCCACCGCGAACTCGTCTGGACGCGCACGGTCGATCCCGCTCGTGCCGCAGCCCGACAGCAGCAGGGCACCGGCGACGCCGGCCACGATGATCTTACGCATGTATATTCTCCACTGGGGCGTCAGGCTTGTCGCGGGTCAGGAACGCCCGGACGAGCAGGACGAGCACGCCTATCGTAATCGCCGCATCGGCGAGATTGAAGACCAAAAACGGGCGCCACTGCGGATCCCACGGTGTTGGGAAGTGCAGGTCGGCAAAGTCGATGACATAGCCGAAACGCGCCCGATCAAGGATATTGCCGAGCGCGCCGCCCAGCACGAAGCCCAGCGCCATCTGGTCGGCCCGGTTGCGCTCCCGCCACATCCACACCGCTACACCGGCCGCGATCGCGCCGGTCAGCAGCACCAGCGCCCAGCGGGTCAGATGCCCGTCGGCGGGCAGCAGCCCCAGCGAAATGCCGATGTTGGGCACGAAGCGCAGATCGAAGAACGGCACGATCTCACGCACATCCCCCGCCTGCGCGATGCCGAGCGGCCGGGTGACCACCCATTTGGTCAGCTGGTCGCCCGCGAACAGCGCGGCCGCGGCGATCAGCCCGGTACGGGGGACGCTACGCATCGACCGCCGCCGTGCCCACCACGTCGGAGCAGCGCGCGCACAGGTCGCCGTCGTCCGTCACCTCGGGCAGATGCCGCCAGCAGCGCCCGCATTTGAGATAGTCGGTGCGCGACACGCCGAGCGTCTCACCGGCCGTCAACGAAGCGACGATGAACGCCTCGGTCAGTATGTCGGTGTCGCCCGGCAGTGCGGGCACGATCACCTCCGCCTCCAGGCTGGAGCGGACGATCTTCTCGCGGCGAAGCGGCTCGATCGCCTCGGTCACCTGAGTCCGGAGCGCACGGATATCGCGCCACTTGGTCGTGAGCATATCGGTGCCGTCGAGCGCACGCAGTTCCGGCCATTCCAGGAAATGCACCGACCCGTCGTCGCTCGGGAACCGCGCCTGCCATACCTCCTCGGCGGTGAAGCACAGCACCGGCGCGGCGTAGCGGACCAGCGCGTGGAACAACGTATCGAGCACCGTGCGATACGCGCGGCGCTTGGCGTCGCCGTGGGCGTCGCAATAAAGCGAATCCTTGCGGATATCGAAGAAAAAGGCCGACAGGTCGTCCTGCGCGAAATCGGTCAGCAGCCGCAGATAGCGATTGAACTCAAAGCCATCCGCCGCCGCGCGCAGCTCCGCATCGAGCGTGCCGAGCAGGTGGAGCACATAGCGTTCCAGCTCGGGCATGTCCGCGACAGCCACCCGCTCGCTCCCATCGAAGCCGTCCAATGCGCCGAGCAGATAGCGGAAGGTGTTGCGCAGCTTGCGATAGGCGTCGGACGCGGTCGCCAGCACCTCCTTGCCGATCTTCACATCCTCGAAATAGTCGGTCGACGCGACCCACATGCGCAGGATATCGGCGCCGCTCTCGCCGATGATCTTGAGCGGATCGACGACGTTGCCGAGCGATTTCGACATCTTGCGCCCTGCGGCATCGAGCGCGAAGCCGTGGGTCAGCACCGCGTCATACGGCGCGCGGCCCCGCGTCCCGCAACTCTCCAGCAGCGACGACTGGAACCAGCCGCGATGCTGGTCCGATCCTTCGACGTACAGATCCGCGCGCACGTCCGCGCCGTAGCGGGCCTCGACGGTGAACACATGGGTGCAGCCGGAATCGAACCACACGTCTAGGATGTCGTTCTGCGGCTCGTAATCCGCCGGGTTGTAGTCGGGGCCGAGCAGCACTGCATGATCCGCGGTGAACCACGCATCCGCCCCGCCCTCCGCAAACGCCGCGACGATGCGCGCGTTAACGGCAGGGTCGTTCAGATACGCACCTGTCCGCCGATCCACATACAGCGCGATCGGCACACCCCAAGCGCGCTGGCGGCTGATGACCCAATCGGGCCGCCCCTGCACCATCGCGGTGATCCGGTTCTCCGCGCGCGCCGGCACCCAGCGGGTCCGCGCGATGGCGTCGAGCGCGGTTTCTCGGAGGGTGGCCTTGTTCCCCTCTCCCCCCGGGAGCGTCAGGTCGATCATGCCCCCGGCATGATCTAAATCGTCCGGGGGACGATTTACCTGGCGCTGGGCAAGCTGCGAAGCAGCGCGGGGTGAGGGTGAGTGTGGGATGCTGGGGGCGTCGCCCTCACCCTTCCGCGCCTGCGGCGCTCCCTCCCTCTCCCAAGGGGAGAGGGATTTATCCATCGGGATGAACCATTGCGGCGTGGCGCGAAAGATCACCTTCGCCTTCGACCGCCAAGAATGCGGATAGCTGTGCGCGAAGTCGTCGCTCGCCGCCAGCAAGGCGCCGCTCGCGCGCAGGTCCGAACAGATCGGCCCGTCCGCACTCACGAACTTCTTGTTGATGACGCTCCCCTGCCCGCCGAGCCAGGCCCAGTCCGCGCGGTACATCCCCGCGCCATCGACCGCGAACACCGGGTCGATGCCATGCGTCTTGCACAGCAGGAAATCGTCTTCGCCATGATCGGGCGCCATGTGGACCAGTCCGGTGCCGGCATCGGTGGTGACGAAGTCGCCGGGCAGGAAAGGGCGGGGCTTGGCGAAGAACCCGCAGAGATGGTGCATCGGGTGGCGGGCGGTGGCGCGTTCAAGTAGTGCCCCGTTGCCGCTCCACTGGATCCGAATATCCGTGAAAGACGCCAGTTTCATGGCGACCCGCTGAGCAAAATCCGACTGAAGCTCCTCCGCGATCAAGAAGCGGCCGAGTGACCGGAGTGGCGCTTCGCTGCTTTCACCGCCAACAACGTCAACGAGGATGTAAACAATCTCCGCCCCATAACTCAGCGCCTGGTTCACCGGAATCGTCCACGGCGTCGTCGTCCAGATCACCGCATGCGCGCCGACCAGCTCCGGCGCGTTCGGCGCGTCCACGATCTCGAACGCGACGTCGATCTGCGTCGACACCACGTCCTCATATTCGACCTCGGCGTCGGCCAGCGCGGTCTTCTCCACCGGGGACCACATCACCGGCTTGGCACCGCGGTACAATTGGCCGCTCTCGGCGAACTTCAGCAGTTCGGCGACGATCGCGGCCTCGGCCTCGTATTTCATCGTCAGATAGGGATCGGCCCAGTCGCCCATTACCCCCAGCCGCTGGAACTCCGCACGCTGCACGTCGACCCACTTCTCGGCATAGGCGCGGCATTCGGCGCGGAATTGCGCGACCGGCACGTCGTCCTTGCTCAGCTTCTTCGCGCGATACGCTTCCTCAACCTTCCACTCGATCGGCAGGCCGTGGCAGTCCCAGCCGGGGACGTAGGGCGCATCCTTGCCCATCAAGGTCTGCGAGCGGACGATGATGTCCTTCAGCACCTTGTTCATCGCATGGCCCATGTGGATGTCGCCATTGGCGTAGGGCGGGCCGTCGTGCAGGATGAAGCGTTCGCACCCTTGCCGCTGCTCGCGCAGCCGATCGTACACGCCGATCTTTGCCCAGCGCTCCAGGATCGCGGGTTCCTTGGCGGCGAGGCCGGCCTTCATCGGAAAGTCGGTCTTCGGCAGGAAGACGGTATCGCGCCAATCGCGCTTGGGTTCGGATGCTTCGGTCATGGATGGGTGCGCTTTAGCTTTGGCGGGCGGGTTTCACAAATCGGGGCAGAAGGTTTGTTCACGCGGAGGCGCGGAGACGCGGAGGAGAAAAGGAAGTGCTTGCCTGCGGCGCTCGCGCATCCAGTCCATTCAGTCACATTGGGATATGCAACGAACGTCCTGGATACACCTCCTCCGCGTCTCCGCGCCTCCGCGTGAATCTCAACTTTCTCGAAGAACCGCCTGCGCCCGTTCGCAGTCCGCCGCCATTTGCGCCTGCAAGGCCTCCAGGGTACCGAACTTCGCCTCGGGTCGCAGATATTCCACCAGTTCCACCTCGACGCACTGCCCGTACAGGTCGCCCGAAAAGTCGAAGAAATGAGGCTCCAGCAACTCCTTGGGCGGATCGAACGTCGGTCGCACGCCAAGGTTCGCGGCGCCGTCGAGCATCCGCCCGTCCGCCAGCCGCCCGCGCGCCGCATAGATGCCGTAGGCCGGACGCAGATACTTGCCCATATCGACGTTGGCGGTCGGATAGCCGATCGTCCGCCCCACCTTGTCCCCGTGCTGGACGCGCCCGGCGATCGTATAGGGCCGGGTCAGCAGCCGCGCCGCGCCGTGCATGTCGCCGGCGCTCAGCATCTCGCGGATGCGGCTCGAGGATACCGGCTCGCCGTCGAGCGCGACCGGGCCGACCACCTCCGCCGCAAAGCCATGCGCCGCACCCGCCGCTGCCAGCACCGCGGCGTCGCCACTCTTGGCGCGGCCGAAGGTGAAATCCTCCCCCGTCACCACCCCGGCAATGCCCAGCCCCGCGACCAGCCGCTCGGCAATGAACTGCTCGGCGGTCAGCGCCGCCAGCGCCTGATCGAACGCGAAGACCACCATCGCATCCGCGCCCGCCGCGGCGAACAGCCGCTCGCGCTGGTCGAGGGTCGTCAACCGGAAGGGCGCTGCATCGGGGCGGAAGTGGCGCACCGGATGCGGATCGAAGGTCGCGACAAGCGCCGGCCGCCCCTCCGCCCGCGCACGCGCCACCGCACGGCCGACCACCGCCTGGTGGCCGAGATGGAACCCGTCGAAATTGCCGAGCGCCACGATCCCGCCGGCAAGCTCGGCAGGGATGGAGGCGCCGCCGTCAAGCCGCTGCATGGCGGCGTCTATAGGCAGGCAGGCGCGACGACGCCAGCGGACCCTAGCGCAAGAGGGTCACGAAGCTGTAAGGCGGGCGCCCGCCCTCCGCCGCATGATCCTCGCGAAACGTCTCGCGCAGTTCCGTGAACGGCGGCACCGACGCGTCCCCCGCAGGCTGCGCATGCACTTCGGTCAGTTCGACGCGGTCGGGGGCGAACAGCGCGAACACCTCGCCGCCGCCGATGACCACCAAATCCTTGCCCGCCAGCGCCGCCGCTTCCTCGACCGAATGGGCGACCTCGGCACCCGCCGCGCGCCAGGCCGGGTCGCGGGTCAGCACGATATGCCGCCGTTCGGGGAGCGGCGCCGGAAAGCTGTCGAAGGTCTTGCGCCCCATCACCATCGCACGGCCCATCGTCAACGCCTTGAAGCGCCTGAGGTCGGCGGGCAGATGCCACGGCAGCGCGCCGTCGCGGCCGATCACGCCATTGTCCGCGCGGGCCAGAACGAAGGTAATCATTTCAGCAGCTTGGGCGCCTCGCGCGCGATCGCCTCTTTGACCTTGCTCGCGAACAGCCCCAGGAACGCGGGCAGATCGACGACCGCGTGGACCTTGTCCTCGAACACCGTCAGTTCGCTCGCGATCCGCTGACCCATTGCGGCGACGGTGAAGTGCATCACGTCGCCGTCCCAGCGATGCTCGACCTGCGCGCCGCCGGGAATCTTCTCGCCGATCCGCCCGATGCCGCCGTCCAGCCGCGCGCGCACCCCCTCCTTGCCGAGCGAATGGGGAATATCGAGGGAGATCGGAGTGCCCATGAGGTGCCTTTCAGGTCGCGAAGATTTGACTGTCGTCGCCGAACGCCTTGAACTCCAGGGCGTTGCCGGAAGGGTCGCAGAAGAACATCGTCGCCTGCTCTCCCGCCTGCCCGAAGAAGCGGACATGCGGCGCGATCCCGAACGCCACACCCGCCGCCTCTACCCGGTCGGCGAGAGACTGCCAGTCCGCCATTTCCAGCACCACGCCGAAATGCGGCACCGGTACGGCGTGCCCGTCGACCGGGTTGGTGATTCCGGCTGGGCGAGCCTGGGGCGACAGATGCGCGACGATCTGATGCCCGAACAGGTCGAAGTCGATCCACGCATCGCTCGACCGCCCCTCTGGGCAACCGAGCACGCCGCCGTAGAAGGCACGCGCCGCGGCGAGATCGTGGACGGGAAAGGCGAGGTGGAAGGGACGTGGCATGACATGGCCATACACATTCCTCCGCGGCACGGGGAGGGGGACCGCGCTCGTAGAGCGGGGTGGAGGGGGCAGGCCGCAAGCGAGCCGCTCGTGGCGAACCCCCTCCACCATCCGCCTTCGCCTACGGCTACGGCGGACGGTCCCCCTCCCCGTACCGGGGAGGATGGTGTAGCGCGTCACCGATGTTCGCACGCCAGACCCCCGCCCTCCTCTGCCTCCTTCTCGGCGCGCTCGCCGCCTGCGGCTTCGCGCCGCTCGAAGCGTGGCCGCTCACGCTCGGCTGCCTGGCCGCGTGGATCGCGCTGGTTCACGCCGCGCCCGGTTTCCGCGCGAGCCTGTGGCGCGGCTATACCTTTGGGGTCGGCCATTTCACGGTCAACAATAACTGGTTCCAGCACGCCTTCGACTTTCAGGACGCGATGCCGCCGGTCCTCGGCTATTTCGCCGCGGTCGCGCTCGCGCTGTACCTGGCAGTCTATCCCGCGATGGCGGCGGGGATCGCCTGGCGCTTCCGCCGCGAACGCCCCGATGCCGCCTTCATCCTGATCTTCGCCGCGGCGTGGATCGCCACCGAATGGCTGCGCGGCGCGCTGTTCACCGGCTATGCCTGGGATCCGATCGGCGTGATCTGGGTTCCGGTGCAGGGTGTGGCGGGGCTTGCCGCATGGGTCGGCACCTATGCGCTTTCCGGCCTGACGATCGCGTTCGCCGGGGCGCTGGTCCTGCTCCCCCGCCGTCGCCTGCCCGTCCTCGCGGGTGCGGCGCTGGCGGCGCTGCTGGTCGTCCAGTGGCTGGGTTACAGGGGCTTCGCGACCTCCTGGGCGCGACCCGCCAATGCGCCCCGCGTCCGCATCGTTCAGCCCGACATCGGCCAGGAGGATCGCAGCGAGGACGATGGCGAGCGCGTCCTGCAGGCGCTGCTCCGCCGATCGGGCGCGCCCGGCCCGGCGCCCCGCATCGTCGTGTGGCCGGAAGGAATCGTGCGCGACCTGATCGAGGACGGCTACCCCGCATGGGCCTATGAACGCCCCGCCAGCTACACCCGCCGGCGCATCGCCAGCGTGCTCGGCCCGCGCGATATCCTGATGACCGGCGGCAACGCGCTCAGCTTCACCCCCGGCGGTGACATCGCGGGTGCTACCAACGCGGTGTTCGCGATAGACGCGCAGGCGCGGCTCGTCGGCCGTTACGACAAGGCGCATCTGGTGCCCTACGGCGAATATCTGCCCATGCCGTGGCTGCTCAGGCGGCTAGGCCTCGCGACGGTCGTGCCCGGCGATATCGACTTCACCCCTGGGCCCGGCCCCGCCAATCTGACGCTGCCCGGCTTCGGCGCGATCGGGGTGCAGACCTGTTACGAGATCATCTTCTCCGGTCAGATCCTCGATCGCGCCCACCGCCCGCGCGCGCTGTTCAATCCGTCGAACGATGCGTATTTCGGCCGCTGGGGACCGCCGCAGCATCTGGCGCAGGCGCGGATGCGCGCGATCGAGGAAGGGCTGCCGATCGTGCGCGCCACCCCCACCGGCATCTCCGCGCTCATTGCCGCCGATGGTCAGTTGCTGGCGACGATCCCGCATGAGACCGCAGGCGCGATCGAACTGCCGATACCACCGCCCCTGCCGCCGACCCTGTTCTCGCGCACCGGCAATGCGATGGCGGCGGCCGTTGCGGTGCTGCTCTTTGCGATCGCGATTGCTATCCGGCGGCGCCGTCGCTAGAAGTCATATAAAGTTATCTTTATATCGTTATGAGGCTCCCGATGCGCAGCTCCTATCTCTTCACCTCCGAATCGGTTTCCGAGGGCCATCCCGACAAGGTCGCGGACCAGATCAGCGACACGGTGGTCGATCTGTTCCTATCGAAGGATCCCGAGGCGCGCATCGCCTGCGAGACGCTGACGACCACCAACCTGGTCGTGCTGGCCGGCGAAATTCGCTGCAAGGGCGTGTACGAGGACGGCAAGTGGGCCGACGGCGCGCTCGCCGAGATCGAGGCCGCTGTCCGCGCGACGGTGAAGCGCATCGGCTATGAGCAGACCGGCTTCCACTGGCAGAGTTTCGCCTTCCACAACAATCTCCACGGCCAGTCCGCGGAGATCGCGATGGGCGTCGACGAAGGCGCCAACAAGGACGAGGGCGCGGGCGATCAGGGGATCATGTTCGGCTATGCCACCGACGAGACTCCCGGCCTGATGCCGGCCACGCTCTATTACAGCCACAAGATTCTCGAACGCATGGCCGCCGATCGCCACTCGGGCGCAGCACCCTTTCTGGAGCCGGACGCCAAGAGCCAGGTGACGCTGCAATATGAGAACGAAAAGCCGGTCGCCGCGGTCGCGCTGGTCGTCTCGACCCAGCACAAGCCGGGCTATTGCCTTCAGGGCGAGCATGCCGATCCGGCGAAATATGCCGAATTGCGCGATTATGTCGTCGGCGTGCTGAAAGACGTGCTGCCGGACGGCTTCGTCACCGATGCGACGGCGCTCTACATCAACCCGACCGGCGCGTTCGAGATCGGTGGTCCCGATGGCGACGCCGGGCTGACCGGGCGCAAGATCATCGTCGACACCTATGGCGGCGCGGCGCCCCACGGCGGCGGCGCGTTCAGCGGCAAGGATCCGACCAAGGTCGATCGCTCGGCCGCTTATGTCGCCCGTTATCTGGCCAAGAACGTCGTCGCCGCGGGCCTGGCCACGCGCTGCACGATCCAGCTTTCCTATGCCATCGGCATCGCCGAGCCGTTGTCGGTCTATGTCGATACCCACGGCACTGGCACGGTGTCGGAAGCCAAGCTGGAAGAGGTTCTTCCCAAGCTCGTTCGCCTGACGCCCAAGGGCATCCGTCAGCATCTGTCGCTGAACGCGCCGATCTATTCGAAGACCGCTGCCTATGGCCATTTCGGCCGCGAGGCGACCGGCGACCTGTTCACCTGGGAACGCACCGATCTGGTGGAGAGACTGAAGGCTGCGGTCGCGGGCTGATCTCCGGACGGCCGGGGGGCGTTAACCCGGTCTTGCATAATCCGTCGTAATCGGCGGCGATGAACGCACTCAGCGCCATCGAGGCCGCCGATCCGACGCCCGCCTGCAACCTGTGCGGCGCGCGCGATCACCGGCCGCTGTTCAGCACCGGCGGCTACGATCTCGTTGCGTGCTGCGCGTGCGGGCTGGCCTTCATCGCAAACCCGCCGTCTGCGGCGCAGATCGCGGCGCTCTATACCGACGATCCGGACTATCACGGGACTTTGCTCGATCCGGCGAACCCCGCCTTCGGCCGGATGCGCGATACCGCGCGTCAGCACCTGCGCTTCCTGCGGAGGAGCGTCCCCGATCCCGCGGGCGTGAAACTGCTGGATATCGGCTGCTCGACGGGGCTTTTCCTCCACGAGGCGTCGCAGGTAGGGTTCGACGTTCGCGGCGCCGAGCTTTCGCTATCGACCGCGGCCTTCGCGCGCGATCATTTCGGGCTGGACGTCCACGCGGGCGACTGGCGCGATGCAGGCTATGCGGACGCCAGCTTCGACGTCATCACCCTCTTCGACGTGGTCGAACATCTGCCCGATCCGCTCAGTGAACTGGCGGCAATCCGCAGATTGCTGAAGCCCGGCGGTCTGCTGCTGCAATCCACCCCCGACATCGACGGACTGTTTCCCCGGCTATCCTACCGGCTCGCGCATCGGCTGGACTATTGGCCGCATCCGGAGCCGCCTCACCATCTCTATCAATTCAGCCGACGGACGCTGAGCACGCTGACCGAGAAGGCCGGCTATGCCACCGCCCGCGCCGACCGCATACGGATCGGTCTCGATTACAGTTTCGGCACGCCGAAACACTGGAAACGCAGCCCCAAGATGATCGCCTATGCCGCGCTGTTCGCGCCGGTCGCCTTGGTCGGCGGATGGCTGGGCATGGGCGATTGGCTCTATCTGGCGTCGCGCAGACCCGCCCCGGGCTGAACCGGCGCCTGCAACCGGCCGTCCGGCCCGTCGCGGCCGGGCAGCGCCGGAACCGCTTCGTCGATCACCGGCACCAGCCGATCGAATACCGCGCTGACCAGCGCCTCCGTCGCCCACCCGACCGCAGCACCTGCTACCAGGTCGGAGAAATAATGGCTCCCGTTCACCGGCTGTGCCGCCGCGACCGCCACGGTCGCCAGCGCTGCGGGTGCCGCCGCGCCCGGCATATCGCGCGCGATCGCCCGGCTCACCGCGACCGCCCCGGCCGTATGCCCCGAGGGGAAGCTGTTGAGTTCGTGATCGCCACTGTGGCCGGGTTCGAAGCGATGCGCGCCGTCTTCGATCGCGCGTGCCGGCCGGGTGCGGTCGATCGAATGTTTGATCGCAGACTTCACCCCTGTCGCGGCCAGGTGCGCAGCCAGCATCCGTGCTCCGCCCCGCGCGAGGGCGGGTTTGCGCGCGAACAGCCCGATAAGTGCCGTCGCGATCGACAGCGTGATGAGTTGCGGCTGATCGGCGATCTCGGCCAGGAAACCGGTCGCTTTGATCGCGGGGGCGTCACGATGCCGTGCGGCATGGTGGGTCGCATCGCGGTCCGCCTTGCCGATTGCCTTTGCAGTATCCTTGGTCTTGCCCATCAATCGTCCTTCATCTCGCCGCGCACCTGCGCATGCGCCAGCAGCGCGAATACCCCTGCGCCGCCCAGCAGATTGCCGAGGATGGCGGGCAGCAACAGTTCGCCGAAAGTCCGCACGACCCCTGTATGCCCGGCGAACATCAGCAGGAATGCCTCATCCGATCCGACGATCGAATGGCTGAAGCCACCGATCGCCACCGCATAGGTGATCGCGAAGATCACCAGGAAACCCTGTTCGCGGGCATTGGGCAGCGCCCAGGCGACGATCGCGATCATGAAGCCGGCGGGTATGGCGTTGACGAAAGTCGCCCAGGGGGACAGTTCGGTGATCCCCATCGAAATATCGACCATCGCCTCGCGCAGGCCCGGCGCGAGCACGCCGCCGGCGATGGCGCCGCCGGTCACCGCGGTGCCGAGCAGATTGGCGAAGAGCACGACCGCCCACAGCCTCAGCGTCCGCTTGAGCGCCCAGGCCGAAGGCTTCGTGAACAGCGGCAGCATCGCGGTAATGGTGCTTTCGGTGAACAGCTGCATCCGGCCCAGGATCACGACCAGAAAGCCGATGGGATAGCCCAGCGACACCACCAGTTCGCGCCAGGGCGTGTCGGGCAGCCCCTCGTGCAGCGCGCCCTCCGCCACCAGCGAGCTGGTGATCGCCATGCCCCCCGCAAAGCCGGAGAAGAACAGCGACCGGATCGGCCGGTCGAGTTCGGATTCGCCCTCCTCGCGCACCGCCTGGTGGAGATCCTTGGCGTTGGCGGCCTTGAGGTCTTCGACACCCTCGCTGCTGCCATCGCCCGTGTCGGTGCTTGAATTTTCATGGATCATCTTTGACCGCAACGGACGGCGCGGCGCTTTGCTCCCACGCGCAAGGCCGCTAGAGCCGCGCGCGATGAACGATCCTGCCACCATCCGCCGCCTCTACGGTCGCCGCCAGGGCCACAAGCTGCGCGCCGGTCAGTCCGAATTGGTCGAAGCGACCCTGCCCACGCTGTCGGTGCCCGAGGCCGGCGCCCTCGATGCGACCACGCTTTTCGGCGACGACCGGCCGCTCCAGCTGGAGATCGGCTTCGGGGCGGGCGAGCATCTCGCCGCGCAGGCGGCGGCCCATCGGGATGCCGGCTTCATCGGATGCGAGCCGTTCCTCAACGGCGTGGTCGGCGCGCTCGCGCACATCCGCGATGGCAACCTCCCCAACGTTCGCCTCCATATGGGCGACGCGTTGAACGTGATCGAGCGGTTGCCCGACGCCAGTCTGGAGCGCGTGTACCTCCTCCATCCCGATCCCTGGCGCAAGACGCGGCACGCCAAGCGCCGGATGGTCAATCATGGCCCGCTCGACGCGATCGCCGCCAAGCTGAAACCCGGCGGCGAGTTCCGCCTCGGCACCGACGATCCGACCTATTGCCGCTGGGCGATGATGGTGATGGACGCCCGGCGCGATCTCGCCTGGCAGGCGGAGGCACCAAGCGATTTTCTGAAACGCCCTGGAGATTGGCCGGAAACCCGATACGAGCGCAAGGCCCGGCGGCAGGGACACGAGGTCTGGTATTTCCGCTACCTGCGAGTCTGAAACCTTGCGTCGCGTGAGCGAACGGGTCCGCCGCGGGAGCGCACATGTGAAAAGAGGTTGCCGGGCGTCTCGCGACGACCCGACAACCTCCTGACATGGTCAGCGGCCGGAGAGCTCCAGCCCGGGAAACCATGCATCCGCCATCAGTCCGGCCCGCCGATGCGGCGAGCCCTGCGGACGTCTAGCGGCGCGTCCCCCGAACGAACCGAACCGAACTCACTGCTGAACCATGAGACATCGGATCACCTCCTTTCGCTTGTTGATACGAGCGCACCCGGAACCGGGTGCCCGGCGAATATGCGGTGGCGGATCGCCGTGCACAAGACCAAAATAGCAGAACTGCGATAAGCCGATCAGCCCCGGCAATCTTCGATCACGCGCCCGATTTCTGCCCATGCCGGCACGACCAGCGCAGGCACCGCCGCCTGCTCGACGACGAAGCGCCCCCGGCTGAATGCAATGGCATCGAGTAGCGGATCACCAGGCGCCAGCGCGGTGGCGATATAGGCCGGCTGCCCGCCGGTCTGCTGAGCCGCCAGCGAGCGCGTGGCGGTGGAAGTACGGATCGTCAGCGGCGCTGCGACGGCACCCTGCCGCGACAGATACAGCCGCTGCGCCGCCACATCGCACCGCAGCGTCAGTCGTGCGTCGGCGCCGGGCATGCCGAACAAGGCGATGGAGCCGCGTGCGTCGCGCGCATAACTCCAGACGCCGGGTGTAACCTGCCAGTCGCGCCAGTCCGCGGACCGAGACTGGGGCGCAGGCGGGGCAATGACGGGGGGTGCGCGCACCGGTTCCGGGGCAGGCACCCGCGCCGGCGGCACGCATCCGGCCAGCACGAGGGGCACAGTCAGGATCATAGGTAAGCGCATGCTGGAGAGCCTATGCGCGATCGCCCTGCACCTCAACCGCTGGCGTGCGGAACCCTGCAGGGTCGCGGACGGTTGGGAGAAGCTGAGGAGATTCGCGCATATGACTAGCCCTACCGACGCGCCCACGCTGCTGCTGGTGCAATCCAATGTCGCCCACACGCTCAAGGTCGATAGTCGCGATGGCGATACCGTCGGCACCGTGGCGGCCTTCATGGTCCACAAGGGCACCGGGCGCGCGACCCATGCGGTGCTGTCGCTCGGCGGGTTCCTGGGCATGGGCAAGAGCTTCTACCCGCTGCCGTTCGAACTGCTGCAATATGATCCGGTGCGCGACGCCTATGTCGTCACCATCGACCGCCGGGTTCTGGAAGGCGGCCCGAGCTGGTCGAACAACGCGCCCTCGTTCGACCAGGCCTATGCCGATCGCGTGGCGAGTTATTACGGTGTGAACAGGGGCGTGCTGGCGGAGGGTTAGGCGGCGCGCGGGACGATACGGTCGAGCGCGCCGTTGAGCGCGCGCTTGGCTTTTACGATCTCGTATCGTTCCTGCAAGCGAAGGAAAAATCCTTCGGACATACGGAAGTAGCGCGCGAGACGGAGGTCCAGTTCGGCGTCGATCGGACGCAAACCGCCGACTACCGACGCGATGTACTCAGGCTGCGCGCCCACGTCCTCGGCAAGCTGCTCGACGGTCAGGTCTTCCGGCTCGAGAAATTCGCTGACCAACAATTGGCCAGCGTGTTCGTTCTCGAGCCAATCGGGATCAGTGATAATCGGTGATCTCGACATCATGTGCGTGTCCGTCCTTCCAAACGAAGCATATACGCCATTGTGTGTTAATTGAAATGGAGTGCTGGCCTGCGCGGTCGTCCTTGAGCGCGTGAAGCCGATTGCCCTTGAGGTTGCCGAGTTCGCCCAGACTCTGCGCAGAGTCGAGCAGCGTCAGCCGCCGCATCGCACGCTGCTGCATATCGGCGCGCAGGCGCCGACTGCGGTCACGGTTCCAGATGCGTTCGGTTTCGGGGTCGGCGAAGCTGCGGATCATATCGTACCCTTTCTCCAGCCGACTTACGCTTCCCACTTAGCTTGAGGTGCGAGGATGCACAGGCTATCGCGCCCGCCGGCTATCGCCCAGCCGCATCTTCTGGCTCTTCCCGTACCGAATCTTGCGCGTGCCCGGCTTGCCCTCGTTGCTCCGCCCCATCATCGGTGCCTTCTGCTCCTGCACCGGCAGGCCCAGTTCCTCCTGCTCCAGCTGGCGGATTTCGTCGCGCAGGCGGCCTGCGGTCTCGAATTCCAGATCGCTCGCCGCCTTGCGCATCTGCTTTTCCAGGCCTTCGATATAGGCGCGCAGATTGTGGCCGACCATGTGAGGGCGATCCTCGTCAATGGGGACGGTCACCTGGTCGCCGCTCGCGACATGCGCGATGATGTCGCCGATGTTGCGGCGGATCGTCGTGGGAGTGATGCCGTGTTCGGTGTTGTACGCGACCTGCTTCTCGCGGCGACGCGCGGTTTCGTTCATCGCGCGCTCCATCGAGCCGGTGATGCGATCGGCATACAGGATCACGCGCCCGTCGACGTTGCGCGCGGCGCGGCCGATCGTCTGGATCAGCGATGTCTCGGAGCGCAGGAACCCCTCCTTGTCCGCGTCCAGGATCGCCACCAGCCCGCATTCGGGGATGTCCAGCCCCTCGCGCAGCAGGTTGATGCCGATCAGCACGTCATAGACGCCGAGCCGCAGGTCGCGGATCAGTTCGATTCGTTCCAGCGTCTCGACGTCGGAGTGCATGTAGCGGACCTTGATCCCCGCCTCGTGCATATATTCGGTCAGATCCTCCGCCATCCGCTTGGTCAGCGTGGTGACGAGGGTGCGATAGCCCGCCTCGGTCGTCTTGCGACACTCGACGATCAGATCCTGGACCTGCTCCTCGACCGGCTTGATCTCGACCGGGGGATCGATCAACCCGGTCGGGCGGATCACCTGTTCGGCGAACACGCCGCCGGTCTGCTCGATCTCCCAAGACCCCGGCGTCGCCGAGACGAACGTCGTCTGCGGGCGCATCGCGTCCCATTCGTTGAAGCGCAGCGGCCGGTTGTCGATAGCCGACGGCAGGCGAAAGCCATATTCGGCCAGCGTGATCTTGCGCCGGTGATCGCCGCGCGACATGCCGTTGATCTGGCCGATCGTGACGTGGCTCTCGTCGACGAACAGCAGCGCATTCTCGGGCAGATATTCGAACAGCGTCGGCGGCGGCTCGCCCGGCATCCGCCCGGTGAGAAAGCGGCTGTAATTCTCGATTCCCGCGCACGATCCCGTCGCGGCGATCATCTCCAGGTCGAAATTGGTGCGCTGCTCCAGCCTTTGCGCCTCCAGCAGCTTGGCCTCGCCGACCAGTTCCTTCAGCCGCTCGGCAAGCTCGAATTTGATCGCCTCGGTCGCCTGTTTCAGCGTCGGCCCGGGCGTGACGTAATGCGAATTGGCGAAGACGCGGACGTAGTTCAGGCTGGCGATCTTCTTGCCGGTCAGCGGATCGAATTCGACGATCTCCTCCACCTCGTCGCCGAAGAACACCACCCGCCACGCGGTATCCTCGTAATGCGAGGGGAATATCTCCAGATTGCCGCCGCGCACGCGGAAATTGCCGCGCGCGAAGCCGGCATCGTTGCGCTTGTATTGCAGCGCGACCAGCTTGCGGACGATCTCCGACTGATCGACGCTCTGCCCCTTCTTCAAATCGAAGATCATCGCCGAATAGGTCTCGACCGAACCGATCCCGTACAGGCAGCTGACCGAGGCGACGATGATGACGTCGTCGCGCTCCAGCAACGCGCGTGTCGCCGAATGCCGCATCCGGTCGATCGACTCGTTGGTCGACGATTCCTTTTCGATATAGGTGTCCGAACGCGCGACATACGCCTCGGGTTGATAGTAATCGTAATAACTGACGAAATATTCGACCGCATTCTCGGGAAAGAACGACTTGAACTCTCCATAGAGCTGCGCCGCCAGGATCTTGTTGGGCGCGAGGATCAGCGCGGGCCGCTGCATCTCCTCGATGACCTTGGCCATCGTGAAGGTCTTGCCCGAGCCGGTGACGCCGAGCAGCACCTGGTCCTTCTCGCCCGCGCTGGCCGAGGCGACCAGCTCGCGGATCGCGGTCGGCTGGTCGCCCGATGGCGTATATTCGCTGACCAGCTTGAACGCGCGTCCACCTTCGACCTTGTCGGGGCGGGTTGGGCGATGGGGGATGAAGGTCTCGCCGGTTTCCGGCTCGGATAGGTTGGTGCGAATCTGGATGGCCATGCCGCGGAATATGGGGGCTGGAGGCGGGGGGTGGAAGGCCGGGATTGCCGGATCGGAGGGCGTACCGAGGTGTGGGGCTGCCGACAGTCCCATAGAAGGGATACAACATGTCGTGTTCCGCGGCGGGTAGATACCTAGGCATCGTGACGACGTTGACATTGGTTGATGCGTGAACCCGCGTCATCGGACGCTTGTTGCTTCGCATTTGGTTTTGTGCCGGCAGGTGATGAAGGCCGCTTTGCATCGCAGGCACGGTGGCACGAAGTGCGGTCTGTAGGGTAGAGGCCGGTTTCGCCCAATAGCGGAAATCGCGAGAGCACTGACGTAATCGTAACGTAGGGGAGCTAGCTGAACGTCGGGATTGCCGACAGGGTAGTAGGGGAGCACAACAGGATGATGGGGGGGCGCATCGCGATTGCAGCGTCGCTGGGCTGCCTGCTGGCGCTAGTGTCTGGCTGCGGGCTGCTCAGTAGAGAACGTTACCGGTTCAAGCTGACGATCGAGGTAGATACCCCGGCGGGCATCAAATCAGGATCGTCGGTTTATGAAATAACGGCTTGGAACGCACTCAAGCTTTTACCCGAAGAACGGTCGCGTGATTGGGCGGTGAAGGGTGATGCAGCAGCGGTTGACTTAGCGGACGGGCGTACGCTTTTTGCGCTGCTGAAAACGACCAGCCTAATGCGGGAAGACTTGGCGCAAGTGTCGATGGCAGCGCTTGATCCTGCGTTCAGGAACGACATAGTCGAGAGCGCTGGCCGCATTGGACGTAGCGAGCGTATCCGATCGCCGGCGTCGGTCTCGCAAGGCGACTATCCGCTGCTCGTTACCTTCCGTGATGTTCGAAACCCGAAATCGGTCGAGAGGGTCGATCCGGCGGCGCTCGACAAGAGCTTTGGTGCAGGCGTGACGCTGCGGCGGATCACCGTCGAGATTACCGACGTGCCGGTGACTACCGGCATCGAAAAGCGCTTGGGTTGGCTTGGACGAGGTCCAGATGGCGGTCTCGATCCGACAATGGGCGTCACCGCTAATCCCACCTTCGCTCAGCAGCTCGGCTTTCTCGATTTCCGGAGGAAGTGACCGTAAACCGAAACGTCGCCTGTAGGCACTTCGCATGACCGACACCTCTCCCCGCAAACTCCTGATTGTCGAGGACGATCAAATGCCGCAGCGGCAGTTGCGCTGGGCCTATGACGATTATGAGGTGATCGTCGCGGACATGGCAGCTATGCACCGACGTTCAACCATAAGCAGACCGACTGCTCTCCTGAAGAGTTTCGGCTGCCGGCAGGCGCCCGAAAGTCTTGGAGGCCCGAACCCGCGGGCCACAAGCGGTGACCTATGGGGATTTCGAGTTTGGACCTGCTCCGGTGTCGGGCGGCACGGCGGATACGGGCGCGAGTCTG
>NZ_DASVTL010000096.1:0-62106 GCF_036387595.1 Sphingomonas sp. | reverse complement strand
GGACAGCGGAAAAGATGAGCAATGACCTACCACAAACCATCGGCATCGACATCTCCAAAGCGGCGCTGGACTGCCATGCCCATCCTGCCGGGATCGATCGCCAGTTCCCCAACACCGCCAAGGGTCACAAGGCGCTGATCGCATGGGCCGGGCAATGGCAGGTCGAGCGGATCGCCTATGAGGCGACCGGCACTTACCACCGCGCGCTGGAGGTTGCGCTTGGGGCATCTGCCCTGCGTCAAGCTCAACGCGGAACGCGCAAGGCGCTTCGCCCAGGCGACGGGCACGCTTGCCAGACCGATCGCATCGACGCCAGGCTGCTCGCCCGGATGGCGGTCGCGCTGCAACCGCCGGTCAGGCCCGCACGAAGCCCGCAGCAGAACCAGTTGGCCGAACTCGTCAACGCACGCGACGGACTGGTCCGCGATCGCACCGCGCTCAAGAACCGCCAGAAGAACCTTACCGTCACGCTGCTCAAGCGGCAGTGCAGCCAGCGTCTCGAATAGATCGCCCGACACATCGACGCGCTCGACGCCGAGATCGCAGGCCTCATCACCGCCGACGAGAAGCTTGCCCGGCGGCACGACATCCTCACCAGCATCGCAGGCCTGGGCACGCTCACCGCCAACCAGATCATCGCTACCATGCCCGAACTCGGATCGCTCGATAACAAGCAGGCCGCCTCGCTGGCCGGCCTTGCCCCCGTCGCCCGCCAGTCCGGCCAGTGGAAAGGCAAGAGCCTCATCCGCGGCGGCAGGGCCAACGTCCGCCAAGCACTCTACATGCCGGCCCTGGTCGCCGCCCGCTTCAATCCACACCTCAAGGCCAAATACCAGCAACTCCTTGGTGCCGGAAAGCCAGCCAAGATCGCTATCACCGCCGTCATGCGAAAGCTCGTCGTCACCGCAAATGCCCAGCTCAAGGCAGACCGACTCTGGACGCCAGCACGCGCTTGACCATCACTGATACTCTAACATCTGTAGAACAGCGTATGTCGAAGTCGTGCACGCGCAGCGTGCCATGTTTGCAAACGGCCTCTCGGGACCGACCCAGCATGGGCTAAGGGCGCCTGATCGCGACGGATGCAACCGCGAGGATCGGTGCTTTCGTTCGTGCCGAACGCCCGTCCAACGCATTCGAAGCGGTGCCGCGTACGACTGGTCGACTGCCTCCTGTTGCGAGCCTCGCCTTCGCCTGCTCTCAGTGGCTGCCTAGGCGGGATCGAAGCAGAGCAAGCCCAACGACCACGCTATCCACGCAAGAGCTGCATCGGAGGGCGTCATGCGTGGCTCACGACTACAAGGGGTTATGGCTGCCCCGAACCGGACCCGGTTCACGTCCTCCTCCGCGAGCGCCCGAGGACGCAAGCAGCGGTTCAGCGGGACGCGATCTGGGTGGATTTCTGCAGACCTGCCTGGGCCAGGACGTGTGAGGACACGATCTGCTGATCGGGCAGGTCCATCAGTGCGGCCGGCCGGCGGAGGACGCTAGCGTACAGCGCGTTGGCCTCCGCCTCGCGACCGGTCTGGCGGTAGACAGCGGCTAGGTTAAGCATCAATTCTGGGCGGTTGGGAAATATGCGACGCTCGGTCGTCAGGATGCGCTCCGCCTGCGGCAGGTCACCCGCCACGATCGCCGCCGTGGCGTTGCGATCCGCCGCCTGAGCGCCCGTCTGAACCGCCAGAATTGCCACAAGGCCCGAAATGATCCTGCGCATCGCTACCACCTCCCGCTCAACGTTTCAGATTTGTGACAGGTGAGTGTCACTTTTGAGACAATGGCGCAAGCACCGAAGCGAGCGGTCATGCCTGAATTTGAGATTGCGGGAGCCCCCCGAGCACCATCCGCACTCGGCGGCGCACTCCAGTTTAAGACGAAAAAGGGCGGCCCCTTTCGAGACCGCCCTTGAAAGCCGACGCTGCCGACTTGCCTAGAAGTCGTTGCGATATTGCTCGTTGCCGATGAAACCCAGCTTGCCAACGTTCGACCGCTTGATGACCGCCAGGATCTTGTCGACCGACTCGTAGCGCGCCTGAGGATCCGGCTGGAAATGCAGTTCGGGCTCCGGGGTCATACCCTTGGTCTGATCGAGATACTGCCGCAGCGTCACCTCGTCGACGGGCGTGCCGTTCCACGCCGTCACACCGGCCGCGTCGATCGTCACCTTGTTCTTCTGCGCGTCGATGACCTGCTGGTTGCTTTTGCTGTTCTGCGGCAGATCGACCTTCACCGCGTGCGTCTGGATCGGGATGGTGATGATGAACATGATGAGGAGCACGAGCATGACGTCGATCAACGGCGTCGTGTTCATTTCCATCATCGGTTCGCCGTCGTCGTTACCGGCGCTCATGGACATGTCGGGATACTCCTGGGTCTTATATGCGCCAGCGGCGCGTCACCGGCAGCTTAGGACGGCCGAGGGTTGCCGCCGGGAGGCGGTTCGGAAATGAAGCCCACCTTGGCGAAGCCTGCGCGCTGCATCGTGTAGATTGCACCGCCGATGCAGCGATACGGGGTATTCACGTCGCCACGGATATGCGCCTCGGGCAATTCGAGGGCCGGATTGCCCACACCGCCCTGCCGCTCGATCTCGGCCTTCAGCTTTTCGACGCCGCGGTTGAGCAACTCGGTCGACGTCACCGGAGACATGCCCCAATAGACATTGCAATTGGCGCCGTCGCCGGTGACCGACAGCAGCACGTTCTCAGGCTTCGTCGTCGTCGGGTCGAAACGGACGTCGGGCAGCTTGAGCTTCACGCTCTGGAGCACCACCGGGACCGCGATCAGAAAGATGATCAGCAGCACCAGCATGACGTCGACGAGCGGCGTCGTGTTGATGTCGGTGATTGGTTTTTCTTCGGCAGCATCGCCGCCAACACTCATCGACATGCGCGATCCATCCTATGTCATTCCCGGTCCCGCCACGCATGGCGAATTGATGGACCGAGGTATCGCGGGGTCGCGACCGTCGCGACCCCGCCGCTTCGTTCGTTATGCGCGCGGAACGCCTCCGGTCTGGCCGGCAGTTGCCGTGGCACCCGGATTGGTCTTGACCGTCGTCGTCGCCACCGGGCGAGCAACCGTGCTGCCGCCGACGACGACCGGCTTCACCGCACCATTCGAGGCGAGAAAGCCCAGAACGTCGGTGGAGAAGGCCGACAGATCCTCGGCGATCGACTTGTTGCGGCGCTGCAGCCAGTTGTAGGCGAGCACCGCGGGAACCGCGACGACCAGACCGAGGGCGGTCATGATGAGCGCCTCGCCGACCGGCCCTGCGACCGCGTCGATCGACGCCTGGCCCGACGAACCGATCTTGATGAGCGCGCGGTAGATACCGATCACGGTGCCGAACAGGCCGATGAACGGCGCGGTCGAACCCACCGTCGCCAGGAAGGCGAGACCGCCGCCCAGCTTGGAATTGATCGACGCTTCCGAACGCGCCAGCGAACCGTGCAGCCAGTCATGCGCCTCGACGGGATCGGTCAGCTTCGAATGCTGCTCCTGCGCAGCCAGGCCGTCGTCGACGATCTGCTTGTAGGCGGAGTTCTTCTCGAGCTTGGCGGACCCTTCACGCAGCGAGTTCGACTGCCAGAATTGCTGACGGACGCGCTTGGCCTGGTTCATGATCTTCTGCTGCTCGAACAGCTTGGAGAAGAGGATGTAGAAGGACACGATCGACATGAGCACGAGGATCGCGAACACGGACTGGGAGATCAGGCCGCCTTCACGCAGCGCCGCTTCGAGGCCGTAAGGGTTGTCGCCCTTGGCGGCGGCGCCGCCCGCGGCGAGAATGTTGATGATCATGGCAGGTTCCCTCTGAATTGATTGGATGTCGCAACGGTGGAGTGATCGGGGGATCGGGACGTTTCTGAAGCGCCGGCCGAAGTCATGCTCCGGCCGGACGCCTCACATCAGTTTTGTGGCAGCACCCAGCGGACCGGCAAGGTGTATCGCGACGTGATCGGATTTCCCGCCTGGTCCAGGGCAGGCGAGAAGCGCACCCGGCTCTTGGCGATCCGGCAGGTGGTGTTGTCGAGATCGCTGTTGCCGCTAGACGTGGTGACCGAGCAATCGCTTACCCGGCCGTCCGTACCCACCGTCAGCGACGCGACTACCCTGCCCTGCGCCTCGGCACGCTGTGCCGCGGGCGGATAAGCGTCAGGCCCGAAGAACTGACCCGGATTGCCCTTGAGCCCGGCTGCCTTCGAGACTGCAGGCGGCGCCGGCGGCGCTGGCGGTGCAGGCGGCGCAGGCGGCGAGATCGGCTGGCTCGGCGGGATGACCGGCGTCGTGTTCATGAACGACGGCTGCGGCGTCACAACCATCGGCGGCGGCGTCACGACCGTGGTCGGTGGCGGCGGCAGATTCGGCTGATCCGGCGGCGGCGGCGGCGGATCCTCCGGCGGCGGCGGCGGGGGTGGTGGCTCGACGTCGAACACGTCCAGCTCGGTGTTGACCGCCTTAACGTACTTGTACGCCAGGCCGGTGACGAAGGCGTAGCCCAGGGCGGCGTGGATCAGCGCGACGATAACGATCGCGATCACCTTGCCACCGGACATCTTCTGGTCGGTATAGGCCATGCGGCAAAGACACTCCCTCAATCCTGCGCGGTCCGGACGATAGCGCCGGTCGCCCATAAACCGTCTGCCCGAACTCATGCGTATCCGGGCAGGCCCAATTCCTATCGTCCCGTTCACCCACACGCAAACGCTTTGTCGGACGCAACAAACGTTCAAACTCACGGGCGCCGATTTAGTTCTGTATCGTTCATGTCCGCAGCGCTAGCAGACTCGCATGCTCCGCCTTTATCCTGCCGTCATCGGGCTTTGCCTGCTACTGTCGTTCCTGGCGCCACTTCCGGCGCGTGCACAGGTGGCCCGGCCGACCGCCGCCGTTACCGTGCCCGGTTATGCCGATCTGGCTGACATGGTGCTCGCCGCCCCCGTGATCGCGGACGCGACGGTGCGCTCCACGGCGCGAATCAAGGGCGCCGAGGCGGCCGGAGTCGCACCGGGCAGGCAGCGCGTCTATGTCGAGGCGGATGTCACCGCGCTGGTGCGTGGTGCCGGGGGCACACCACCGCGGATCGGTTATCTGGTCGACCTGTCGCCCGACGCCGATGGCCGGTTTGCCAAGCTGAAGAAGATGCGTTTCCTGATCCTGGCGCGGCCGGCGGGGGCACCCGGACAATTGCAGCTGGTCGCACCGGACGCGCACATCGCCTGGACACCCGAGGCCGACGCGCGTGTCCGCGCGATCGCGCAGGCGGTGGTGGCACCCGACGCCCCGCCGCGGGTGACCGGCATCGGTAATGCCTTCCACGTCCCCGGCGCGCTGCCGGGTGAGGGCGAAACCCAGGTGTTCGTCGCGACCGAAGGGAACGTTCCCATGTCGCTCTCCATCCTGCGGCGTCCCGGTGAACAGCCGCGCTGGGCGGTGGCACTGAGCGAGGTGGTCGACGAGGCCGCCGGGCCGCCAGCGCGCGAGACGTTGCTATGGTATCGGCTGGCGTGCGGATTGCCGGCCGCGCTGCCCGAAAGCGCGACCGCGACGCTCGACGCAGGTGACGCGGAACAGGCGCGGACCGACTATGCGTTCGTGCTGGAACAGCTTGGCCCCTGCGACCGGACGCCGGGCTGACCGACGCGCACAATCTGCCCGGTCGTCGAGCATGCGCCATCGAGAAAGGCGACCGCGGCGGCGACGTCCGCCGGATCGGCATCGTCCCCCGCCACGACCAGGTTGACGCGCATCGGCGCGCGTTCGATCGCCAGCGGCGCGATCGCCGCCAGTGTCAGGGCGTGGGCCAGCGAATCGCCGTCTTCGTGTACCAGAGTGATACACTCCCCCGTCGCCGTCCGGACGATCGCGACGATGTCGTCGCCCGCGGCCAACCTCACCGGCGGTGCCGCACGAGCGTGATGCCGATCGATTCGCCCGCCTCCGCAATCGCCAGTTTGACGATCCTGACCTTCACGCGCGAAACCCGTGCGTCCTGAAGGAACAAGGTCTCGCAGATATGGTCCGCAACCGCCTCTATCAGCGTGAAATGCACGCCCGGCGGGAGTGCGGATGTCGCCGCGTGCTTGAGGTCGAGATAGTTCTTGGACGCCGCCAGCGGCGTATCGGGGGCAAAGCGCGCGGCGCAGGCGAGATCGACGGTGAGCGAGATGCGCAGCGGTTGCGGCAGGTGGGTCTCCTCCGAATAGATGCCGGTCAGGACCGGCACCTCGATGTCGTGGACTTCCAGTTGCAGCGTGTCTTCCATTGCCGCCCCGTAGCAGACGGGCGCGGCTGCGAAACCCGCCATTGCGCTTGCGTTCCGCCCGCTCGCGCGTATGGCGCGGCGCCGTCGCCGATTTCGCGGCGCGCGATCGAAGGTGCCGTTCCGTGATCGTCCTCCAGCCGCTCGCCTCGATCGATCCCGCAGCCGTAGAGTCGCTACTCGACCGGGCGTTCGGCAGCGACCGGCATGCGCGCACCGCCTATAAAGTGCGCGGTCGAGCGCAGGCGATCACGGCACTGAGCTTCGCTGCAGTCGACGACGGGGTGCTGATCGGCTCGATCCAGTGCTGGCCGATCGCTCTCGACATGGACGACGGCCCGGTGGTGCCGTTGGTGATGGTCGGTCCCGTGGCGGTCGCGCCCGATCGGCAACGCGACGGCATCGGCCGCCGGCTGATGGCGCGCACGCTGGCTGCGGCAGACGAGGGGGCGGCCGACACAGGCGCGGGGCTGATGCTGATCGGCGATCCCGAATATTATGGCCGCTTCTTCGGCTTCACCGCGGATCGCACGGCGCTGTGGCGACTGGCCGGCCCGGTGGAACGGCACCGGCTGCTGGCGCGCGGCGCGGGCATCCCCGACGCGGCGGGCGACCTTGGCCCCGCCGTCCACGCTGGCGCGACGGTACCCGCGTAAGGGTTTACGCGACCGGCGTGCGCGCCTACCTGCGATGGCGTCATGCCGATGGATGCCCTCCCCGACCTCACCTCGATGACGCTCGAGGAGATCGTGCGCGCCGCCGCCGAACGCCGCCTCCCTCCGGTCGACCAGTGGAACCCAACCCATTGCGGCGACAGCGACATGCGGATCGCGCGCGACGGAACATGGTATCATCAGGGATCGCCGATCAGCCGCCCGGCAATGGTCCGCCTGTTCTCGACGATCCTCCGCCGCGAGCCGGACGGACGCCATGTTCTCGTCACACCCGCCGAAAAGCTCGACATCGCGGTCGACGATGCGCCGTTCCTGGCAGTCGCGCTGAAGGCTGAAGGGGAAGGCGAAGACGCGCGGCTGGCATTTCAGCTCAATACCGGCGACCTCGTTACCGCAGGCGCCGATCATCCGCTGCGCTTTGCGGATGGCGAGGACGGGCCGCGCCCCTATCTCCACGTGCGCGGCGGGCTGGAAGCGCTCGTCGCGCGGCCGGTCTATTACGAACTGGCCGAACTGGCGCTGGCCGGCGACACGACTCCGCCGGGGGTGTGGAGTGGAGGCGCGTTCTTCCCGCTGGCGGTCGCATGACGCTGACCCATCGGCTGGCGGCAGCGCTGACGGCGGGTGCGGGGCCACCCCCCCTGACCGGGGACGACATGCCCGCGACCGAGGCGACCATCGCCGCGGCGGTGCTGATCGCGATCACCGATCGCGCGGAGCCAGGGGTGATCCTGACGCGGCGCACGGACACGCTGCGCCGCCATGCGGGTCAGGTCGCCTTCCCCGGCGGTCGCGTCGATCCCGAGGATGCGGATACGGTCGCCGCCGCCTTGCGCGAGGCGCATGAGGAGATCGCGCTTTCTCCGGCCGACGTCACCATCATTGGCACGACCGACCGTTTCCGCACGGGCACCGGCTATGACATCACGCCAGTCGTCGGCGTCGTGCCCGCCGACTTGCCGCTGATCCCCGCCGAAGCCGAAGTCGCGGCAGTGTTCGAGGTGCCGCTGGCGTTCCTGCTCGACCCCACGAACCACCATGCAGGGACCGGCGAGTGGCAGGGGCGAATGCGGCGCTTCTACGAAATCCCCTGGCCGGATCACCGCATCTGGGGCGCGACCGCGGGAATCATCGTCAACCTGTCGCACCGGCTGGCGACGCGATGAAGCTGCCATCGGCAGACTGGCGCACGCGTGCAGGCCTCGACGCACTGACCGCGGTTCTGGGCGTCGATGAGGCGCGCTTCGTCGGCGGCGCGGTGCGCGACACGTTGATTGGGCTGCCGGTCTCCGACGTCGACATCGCCACCCGCCACGCGCCCGATGGCGTCGTCGCGTTGCTCAAGGCCGCCGGCATCCGCGTCGTGCCGACCGGCCTGGCGCACGGCACGGTCACGGCGGTGACCGCGGGCGGCCCGGTCGAGGTGACGACCCTGCGCCGTGATGTCGCCACCGACGGGCGCCATGCCGTCGTCGCCTTCACGGGCGACTGGCAGGTGGACGCCAGCCGCCGCGACTTCACCATGAACGCGCTCTACGCAGACCCGGCAAGCGGCGAGATATTCGATTATTTCGGCGGGCTGGACGATCTGGCGGCGGGCCGCGTGCGCTTCATCGGCGATGCACGCAGCCGGATCGCGGAGGACCACCTGCGCATCCTGCGCTTCTTCCGCTTCCACGCGCGCTTCGGCCAGGACGACTCGATCGACGAGGAGGGGCTGGCCGCCTGTGCAGAACGCGCCAACGACCTGATGGCCTTGTCGCGCGAGCGGATCGCGGCCGAATTGCTGAAGCTGCTGGTCGCGCGCCATGCGGTCGCGGTCATGGCGCTGATGATCGAGCACGACATCCTGCGCGCAGTGCTGCCCGAGATCGACACGGCCGCGGCCGGTCGGCTGGCGGCCTTGGCGGAAATGGAGGCGGCACACGGGATCCCGGCGGATGCGATTCGGCGGCTCGCGGTGCTGATGCCGCCACAGGCCGCGACTGCGGTGGGTGCGCGGCTCAGGCTGTCGAACGCCGATCGCCGGCGGCTGGAGGCGGCGACTGCAGGTCCGGGCTGCGAAGGGCCGCAGGGTCTGGCCTACCGATTCGGGCCGCAGATCGCCTGTGATCGGCTGCTGGTCGCGGGCGAAGACCCGGCACCCGCGCTCGCCTGGACAGCGCCAGCGCTGCCGATCGGCGGCGGCACCTTGGTGGCGATGGGCATGACAAAGGGGCCGGACGTGGCGCGCACGTTGAAGGCGGTGGAGACGCGCTGGATCGCGGAGGGGTTTCCCGATGCCGCACGGACCCGCGCGATTGCCGCGGAACTCGTCGCTCAGGCGCTGGGCGGCGCGATCATCGCATAGGCGGCCGCGGGTTCCAGCGCGCGGGCATAGAGGAAGCCCTGCCCCATGTTGCAGCCCAGCGCAGACAGCGTCTGAGCAAGCGCATTCGTCTCGATCCCTTCTGCCACGGTGCGCATGTTGAGCGCCTGCGCAAGGCTGAGGATCGCGCGAACGATCGCGATCTTGTCGCGATCGGCAAGCATGCCCGTGACGAAGCTGCGGTCGATCTTGAGGATGTCGATCGGCAGCGCCTGAAGGTGCGCGAGATTGGAATAGCCGGTGCCGAAATCGTCCATCGCCAGGCAGGCGCCGAGTTCCTTGAGTGCGCGCATGGTGCGCGCGGTGCGATCGGGATCGGCGACCAGCGCGCTTTCGGTCAACTCCAGTTTCAGGCGGTCTCCCCGCAACCCGGTCCGTGCCAGCGCGGCGCCGACGAGATCGACGATGCCGTCGCGCTGGAGCTGGATCGGCGATATGTTCACCGCCACCTGGACTCCACAGTCGCCCCCGGCGGCTTCGTCCCAAGCGGCCAGCGTGCGCGTCGCCTCGTCGAGCGCCCAGCGGCCGAGTGGCACGATCAATCCCGATTCCTCGGCCACCGGGATGAACTCCACCGGCGAGATCTGGCGGCCATCAGCGGCCTGCCACCGCGCCAGCGACTCGAAGGCTATGATCCGGCCGCTGGACAGATCGCAGATCGGCTGGAAATTGAGGCGGAGGTCGCCATTCTCGATCGCCCGGCGCAGCTGTGTTTCGAGGGCAAATTGCTCGCGGACGAGCGCGAACGCCTGGTTCTGATAGGCTTCGGCATTGCCGGTCGCCTTGGCGCGGTTCACGGCGAACTGGGCGTGGCGGATGAGTTCCTCGCCGCACTCGTCTCCCTGCTCGTCCTCTCCAAACGCGATGCCGATCGAACAATCGACCTGTATTTCGTAGTCGGAAAGTCGAAATGGCGCCTGCAATGCGATCCGGATGCGCCGGGCGACGTGATCGGCCTCCGCGCGGGTCTCGTCGATCGCCATGAAGATGCCGAATTCGTCGCCGCCGATTCGCGCCAGGGCATCGCGGGCGCGCAAAGCACCCTTGATCCGGCGCGCCACGCTGATGAGCAGTTCGTCCCCCGAAAGCGAACCCAGACACGCGTTGAAGCGCCCAAAGCGATCGAGATCGACGACGAGCACCGCGTGGCGGACCCGGTCCTCGCCTGCGGTCTCGATCAGATCGCCGAAGCCCTGCCGATTGGGCAGCCCGGTCAGGCTGTCAGTCGTCATCTCACGGTGCAGGCTGCGCTCGGTGTGGCGTCGCGAGGTCTCGTCGATCAGGGTGACCAGGCAGCAATCATCCGAAGCCGCGGACGATCGCGCAACCGTCGCCTGGAAATAGCGGCAGTCGATCGCCTCGCCGATCGTCCAGGCGAAACTGCGGATGTCGTCGGTCGAATCGAGGAACGCCTTGATCTGGGCGCCCATCAGTTCCAGCAGCGATGAACGGCCACGTTCCGTGCCGAGCCCGGCCTGACGAAACGGGCGGTTGGTCGCCGCCATTGACAGCGCCTCGCCATCGCGTTCAACCACCGCCGCCGGGATCGGCAGCATCTCGACCGCCGGCATGGCGATCGTCGCCGCGATCAACGGCAGGGTCTTGGCGACGCAGGTCATTGGGAGCCGTGGTAGGCGCAACTGGTTAAAGACGCTTGAACGTTCGGGATTGTGCAAGAGGAGTCAGGCGTCGAAGCGGTTGTTCCTGGGAAATCCGGTCGGCGGCATGCGGCCCGCCGCACCCCGCGCCGCGCGCCACGGGCTCATGTCCGCCTCCGTTCGGGTCCGCCCGGTCTCGCCGCCCATCGCCCAGCTGAGCCCTGCCGCCATGACGAAGGTCGTTGCGTCGGACAGGCCACCGTCGCGAAAACGCTGGAGCTGAACACCCGTGCCGCGCGACAGTTCAGGCAATTCGGTCAGGGGAAAGGCGACCAGCCGCCGGTTGTCGCCGATGGCGGCAACGTAATCCGCGTCCGGGGCGATCCGCTTGACGATCTTCAGGGTCGCGCCGTCGCGCGGGGTGAGCACGGTCTTGCCCTTGCGGGTCTCGGCGATCACTTCCGCAGCCGCGACGACGAAGCCACGCCCGTCCGACGCAGCGATCAACAGTTTCGTGGCCGAACGCGCAGTCAGGAAGGCGACTATGCCGACATCGCCGCCGAGGTCGATCATCGCGCGTACCGGCTCGCCGAAGCCGCGGCCGCCGGGCAGTTTGTCCGCGGCCAGCGTGAAGAAGCGCCCGTTTTCGGCGGCGAGCAGAAGCTTGTCGGTGGTCTGCGCGTGGAAGGCGTAAGCGGGGCCGTCGCCTTCCTTGAACTTGGCGATGTCTGCCGAGGCCAGGTCGGCATGACCGCGCAACGCCCGTATCCAGCCGCGGCGGGAGAGGATGACGGTGATCGGCTCGCGCTCGATCATGGCTTCCAACGGAATGTCGCGGGTCGGCGGCGCTTCCTCGATCGTCGTGCGCCGCTTGCCCAGCGCCGTATCCTCACCATAGCGGTCGCGGATGCGGGCCAGGTCGCGCTTCATGCGGGCGCGCTGCTTCTTGGGATCGGCGAGCAACGCGGCGAGGCCGGCCTGCTCCTTCTCCAGCTTGGCGCGCTCGGTCCTGATCTCGAACTCCTCCAGCCGCCGCAAGGAGCGCAGCCGCATGTTGAGGATGGCTTCGGCCTGCCGGTCCGTCAGCGCGAACTCGGCTATCATTACCGCCTTCGGCTCGTCCTCGGTGCGGATGATCTCGATCACACGGTCCAGGTTGAGATAGGCGACGAGATAGCCGTCGAGCAGCTCGACCCGGTCGGCGATCTTGGCCAGCCGGTGGCGCGTGCGACGGTCGAGCACGACGAACTGGTGATCCACCCAGGCGGCCAGCGCCTCCCCCAGGCTCATCACACGCGGCGTGCGATCCTTGTCGAGCACGTTGAGGTTGAGCGGTATGCGTATCTCGAGATCGGTCAGCCGGAACAGCCCGTCCATCAGCACGCTGGCATCGACGGTGCGGCTGCGCGGTTCCAGGACGATACGGACCAGTTCGTCCGATTCGTCGCGGACGTCGGCCAGGATCGGCAGTTTGCGATCGTTCACGAGCGCAGCGATCTGCTCGATCAGCTTGCCCTTCTGGACGCCATAGGGGATTTCGGTGACGATCGCGCACCAGCCCCCCCCCTTCTCGCGCTCGATAGTCCAGCGCGCCCGCACACGAAAGCCGCCGCGCCCGGTGCGATAGCTCTCAGCGATGACCGCCGCCGGATCGACGACCAGGCCGCCGGTCGGGAAATCCGGCCCGCGGACATAGTGAAGCACGTCGGCGTTGCGGTCGTCGACCAGCGCTATCGCCGCCTCCAGCAGTTCGGCGGCATTGTGCGGCGGGATGCTGGTCGCCATGCCGACCGCGATCCCCGCCGCGCCGTTCGCCAGCAGATTTGGGAACAGGCCGGGGAATAGCTCCGGCTCGTGATCCTCATTATTATACGTCGGGCGGTAACCGACGGCATCCTCGTCCAGCCCGTCCATCAGGTCGATGGCGACCTGGGTCAGCCGCGCCTCTGTATAGCGATAGGCGGCGGCGTTATCGCCGTCGATGTTGCCGAAATTCCCCTGCCCGTCGACCAGCGGATAGCGCAGCGAAAAGGTCTGCGCGAGGCGGACCATCGCGTCATAGACCGACTGGTCGCCATGCGGATGATATTTGCCGATCACGTCGCCGACCACGCGTGCGCATTTCTTATACCCCTGCGCCGGATCGAGTTTCAGCAGCCGCATCGCCCACAGCAGGCGGCGGTGGACCGGCTTCAGCCCGTCGCGGACATCGGGCAGCGACCGCGCGGTGATCGTCGACAGCGCATAGACGAGATAGCGTTCGCTGAGCGCGCTGTCGAAGGGCGCGTCGGTGGGGATCAGGATGTCGGTGGCCATGTGCGGTGAGGGATAGCACCGCCGGGGCCGCGATCAAACTTCGATGGTGGCGCGCGCGCGCGCGGATCGCGGGCGGTATCCGGCCACGGCTTCGACCAGAAGTGCGCGGTGCTGGCGTCCCGTTTCCGCCCAATCGTAGCGTTCGCCGTAAGCCCGGGTCGCGGCGCGGTCTGGAAGGTTGGCAAGCAGCGCGGCGGTCCCTTGCGCGATCGCATCGTCGGAGCGCTCCGCGACGAGCAGCCCGGCCTCGGCCACCCGGATCACCTCGGGCGAGCCCCAGACCGGCGTCGCGACGAGCGGGGTTCCGCAGGCGAGCGATTCGAGGAGAACGTTGGCGATGCCCTCCCGGTCCGAACAGCTGAGCGTCGCGTCCGCGACGCCATACAGGTCGGGAAGCCGGTGCTGATCGACATGGCCGAGGAAGCGGACCCGGTCGTCCACCCCCTGCGCCTTCGCCAGCGCGCGCAGCGCGGCGTCGCGCGGGCCGTCTCCGGCGATCATCAGCCGCACGCCCGGCAACCTGGCGAGGGCGCGGATCGCGTGATCATGGCCCTTGCGATCGATCAGGTGGCCCACCGACAGCAAGGTGGGGCCATCCACCCCCATGGCCGCACGCAACGCCGCGCGATCGGCGGGCGGACGGAACAGGTCCAGGTCGACGCCATGTTCGACGACCGTCAGCTTGCGCGGATCGGCGCCGAGACCGATCAGGCCATCGCGCAACGCGCCGCAGACGGTGGTTACGGCCGCCGCGCGCTCGATCGCCTTAAGGATCATCGCGCGGGGCAGGCGCGATTGCGGAATCAGGCTGACGTCAGTGCCGAGCGCGGACATGACGACCGGAGAATCGAACATTCGGCCGAGCAGAGCCGCGGCCACCCCGTCGGGATAGAGATAATAGCTGTCGATCACGTCGAAGTCGAAATCGCGGCGGATGGCGGCGATCGGCGCGGCGAGCGCGGCGGCCATCAGGAGCGGTGCCGGCGTCATGCCGACTTTCGGGATCGTGGGGTAACGCGGGTGGACGACCGGGAAGCCGCGTCGCTCTGCCTTGTGCGGCACGCGCGCATGTTCGCCCCACGCGCCGAAGCGGCGGCTGGTGAACGGGAACCACGGCACCGGCGCGACCACACGCACCGAGTCCCCGCCGGCGGCGGCGAGATGCGCGACGCGGTGCTCGATGAAGATCCCGTGCCGCCGCTGGACGGCGTTGGGATACAGCGTGGACAGGACGAGGATCTTCAAGGGCTGCGCCTCCGGGGAGGACGCGCTTTAGGACGGGTCAGGTAAAGAGCCGGTTTCCCGATCCGCGCGCCGTCAGCGAACCCGCGGGCCGCCGAACGGCAGCGGTGGCGGCGGACGGCGATCGCGGCGCGGCAGCTGCGCCTGATACGCATGCCCGCAATGCGCGACACAATAGGGAAAGCCGGGGTTCACCTTTTCACCGCAGAAGTGAAAATCGGGTTCGCCCGGATGACCCAGCGGCCATTTGCAGATGCGATCGTTCAGGTCGAGCAGGCTGGTCTTGCCCGCGATCTCCGCCGAAGGCTTGGCAGGCACCAGACGGCGCGGCGGTGCGGGCGTGCTTGGCGGCTGCTGCTCGCCCGGCGCCTGGCGGAGGAAACCACCAGGGCCGACCGAGCGCAGGATCGGTGGCGGGGGCGCCGCCGGTGCCGCAACGACGGCAGGGCTGTCGTCATCGTCATCGTCGTCATCATCGTCGTTATCGGCTTCACGCGCAGGTTCGGCCCGGACGACAGGCTCCGGCACGGCCACGCGTGCGGCGATCGGTGCTGGTGCGGGGGCAGGCGACGCGGGAGGAGGCGGCGCGGCCGCGACGACGGCTGGTTCTTCGATCTTGGCGGGTTCGGCCGCCTTCGCGGGCTCGTTCGGCTTCACCGGCGACGGGCGCGATTGCAGACCCAGGCGGTGCGCCTTGCCGATCACCGCGTTGCGGCTGACCCCGCCCAGTTCCTCGGCGATCTGGCTGGCGGTCTTGCCCGCTTCCCACATGCCTTTGAGCGTATCGATCCGCTCGTCGGTCCACGACATACTTCATCCTTCGTTGCACCCGTGGCGGCCAGCGGCTACCGCGGTGCGGCATGAGCAGCCAGTCCCCCAGGATCGAGAAACCATCGGCGATCCGTTCCGCCCCCGGCGTTCCCACCATCAGGAGCGTGAACTGGGGCGGTCTTCGCACCCTCTATATCAAGGAGGTTCGCCGTTTCTTCAAGGTGCAGCTCCAGACGATCTGGGCACCGGCAATCTCGCAACTGCTGCTGCTGGTCGTCTTCACCACCGCGCTGGGGGCAAGCGGCGCGGTGCACGTCGGCGGCACGACGGTCACATTTGCGGATTTCATCGCGCCCGGATTGATCGTGATGGGGATGCTGAACAATGCCTTTGCCAACGCCAGCTTCTCCCTGCTGGTCGGCAAGATGCAGGGCACGATCGTCGATTACCTGATGCCGCCGCTGTCCACCGCCGAACTGCTCGCCGGGCTCGTCGGCGGCGCGGTGACGCGGGCGTTCTGCGTCGGGGCGGCGATCTGGCTGGCGATGGCGCTGTGGCCGGGGGTCCACGCCACGCCGCGGATGATCCCTGCGATCGCGTGGTTCGGGCTGCTGGGATCGGTGTTCATGGCGCTCCTCGGGCTGCTGACCTCGATCTGGGCGGAGAAGTTCGATCATGCCGCCGCGGTCACCAATTTCGTCGTCGCCCCACTCGCGCTACTGTCGGGCACCTTCTATTCGGTCGATCGCCTCGCACCCGCGTTCCGTGCGGTCAGCCATGCCAATCCGGTGTTCTACGTCATATCGGGCTTCCGCTACGGTTTTCTGGGCGCCGCGGATTCGCCGGTATTGCTGGGCAGCATCGTGATCCTGGCCGTCGATGCGGTGCTGGCCATTGCCTGTTATCTGCTGCTGAAGAGCGGCTGGAAGCTGAAGAATTGAGGGCGCGCCCGCTCGCCCTTCTCGCGCTCGCCCAAGCCCCGCTCGCGCAGGCGCAGGCGCCAGTGCCGGTCGTCAAGGCGCCGGCCACCCCGCTCCAGACCCGCGTCGATGCGCTGGTCGGCCTGTTCGCGGGCGGCGGCGATTTCCAGGCGGATTTCGCCGACCGTTTCCGCGCCGCGATCTCCCCCGAACAGATGGCGGTGGTGACCGCCAAGTTGCGCGACCAGTTCGGCAAGCCGATCGCGATCGAACGGGTGCAGGCGACCGGCGCATGGCTGGCCGATGTCGTTATCGGCTTCGATCATGGCACCGCCTCGGTCACGCTCCAGATCGAGCCGACCGCGCCCCATCGCATCATCGGGCTGCGGATCACGGGCACGCAATATCGCAACGACACGTTCGAACATGTCGCCGCAGACTTGCGCGCGCTCCCCGGATCGGTCGGGTTCGGCGTCTATGCACTCGAACCCCGCGGGCCGCGGCCGGTGATCGAGGTGAACGCCGCGGCGGTGGCACCGATCGGATCGTCGTTCAAACTGTGGGTCTTGGCGGAGGCCGTGCGCCAAGTGCGCACCGGCATGCGTCGCTGGAGCGACGTCGTGGCGCTGGGCCCGCGCTCGCTGCCCAGCGGCCAGATGCAGGCATGGCCTGCAGGCGCCCCCGTGACGCTTCAGACGCTGGCCACGATGATGGTGTCGATCAGCGACAACACCGCAACCGACACGCTGATGACGACACTGGCCCGCGCCCGCGTCGATGCGATGGTCGCCACGGTAGGCGTCGCCGATCCGGCGCGGACGTTGCCCGTGCTGACCACGCGTGAGGCCGCCGCGATCAAGGCCGACCCGGCGTTGCTGACCGCATGGACGCGTAGCAACCTCAGCAGTCGACGCGCGCTGCTGCTCGTCAATCGCGCGAAGCTGGCGTCGGCGCGGCTGGACGTGGCGATGTTCGACGGCGCGCCGATTGCTCCCGATGGTGTGGAGTGGTTCGCCTCCCCCCGCGACATGGCGCGCACGCTCGACTGGCTGCGCCTGCACGGCGACGATGCGGCGCAGGCGATGCTGGCGATCAATCCCGGCATCGCGCCGGGCAGCGCGCGCGCGTTCGGCTATGCGGGGTACAAGGGTGGATCGGAGCCGGGTGTCATCGCGATGAACCATCTGCTCAACACCCGCGATGGCCGCTGGTTTGCCGTCACCGGCAACTGGCATCGGACTGACGCGGCGGTGGACGACACCGCCTTCGCCGCGATCACGGCCCGCGCGGTGGCGCTCGTCGCGCGCTGAGGGGCACACCATCCCGGCGGACAAGCAGCACGCACACACCCGCGAGGAGGACAGCGAGAGCCAGCAGCCTGATAAGCATCGCAAAACCATAGTGCGGCACCAGCCACAGCGTCAGCAGCGGCGCCGCGACCGATGGCAGCGTGTTCGCCAGGTTGAGGATACCCAGGTCGCGGCCGCGGCGCGCAGGCGACGGCAGCAACTCCATCGCATAAGCGGCGTGAAGCGCCAAGAATACCGCGGCGCTGCAAGCGAAGACCACGAAACCGACAGCCTGCGCCGCGAAATCCACCGTCCACCCCATCATGGCCAGCCCCGCCCCCGCAACCGCGGCGGCGGTCACCAGGAAGGGGCGACGCCGCCCCATGCGGTCCGACACGACCCCCAAACGCAATGCGACCGGAAAGGCGAGGATCGAGGCGATTGCGGACAGTCGGGCGACCCCGGCGTCCGATGGCGGCGCTGGCAGGGTGGCAAGATAATAGAGGAGGAATCCGAACACGGTAACCCCCGCGATCTGAACGAGGAGGCGTGCCGCCCAGAGTAGCAGAAAATCGCGGCGACGCGCGGCGGGGGGCGACCTCGCGGGTTCGGCTACGGCCGTCGCCTGGATGCGTGGCCGGGCGCCGAAGGCCAGGACCGGCAGGATCGCGATCAGCATCAGCACGCAGACCGCCATCAGCCGCATCCAACCCGTGGTGAGGATCGGGGCGGTGGCGATGACGCCGGCAAGCGCCCCGACCGGCTGCCCTGCCGCGAGCAGCCCGCCCAAAAGGCCCTTGCGCCTGTCCGGCACGGCTTCCGCGGTCCAAGCGGTGAGCGCCGCGAGCAACATGTTCAGCGCGATCTGAAAGGCAACGATCGCGACCACCAGCGCCTGAGGCGACGCGGCGCGATGAACGAGCGCGTAGCTCAGCATCGTCAGGCACAATCCCGTCGCGGCCCAGCCGCGGCGTGACCAACGGGCATCGCTCGCCCAGCCGAATGCGACGTTGGCAAGGCTGGCCGCGATGGCACCGGCCAACGTGGCGGCGGAAAGCCATGCGATACGGTCGTCCCCCGCCAGTTCGGCCATGTGCGCGGGCAGCAGCAGGGTGAGAAGCGGCACATAGGCAATAACGCCGCCTGCGTTGGCGACAGCCAGAAGCAGGAGCAAACGGTCGTCATGCCGGCTCGCGCGCCAGCCGAACAATCCCGCCGTCCGCCCCTTTGCCCGCGACATTTTCATCATGCCTTTCATGGCGAACCTGGCGATGGGTGCAAGTATCGGATGGCGCAGGACATCGCTACGTTTGACACTCCGCGTCAGCGTCCCTTAGCCTCGTCGTGCGCATCGCCGCCGGGAGACCTTCGTGAGCCGATCCACCGCCGTGTCCGCCATGATGCTGGCGCTTCTTTCCTCGGGCACGGCATCTGCGCAGGGCGCGGCACCCCGCCCGGACCAACTGGCCTATCGTCACCTGTTGAAGGAGCTGGTGGAAACCGACACGTCGGTCGCGACGGGCAGCTGCACGCTGGCGGCGCAGAAGATCGCCGCCCGGCTGAAGGCGGCCGGCTATGCCGACGACCAAGTCACGCCCTTCGTCGCCGACGGTTTCCCGCTCGACGGTGGGCTCGTCGCCATCCTGCCGGGTCGTTCCCGCACGGCCAAGCCGATGCTGCTGCTCGGCCACCTCGACGTGGTCAACGCGCGACGGGAGGACTGGCAGCGCGACCCGTTCGGCTTCGTCGAGGAAAAAGGCTATTTCTACGGCCGCGGCACCGCCGACATGAAGGCGTTGGTCGCGATCTGGGTCGACACGTTCGTGCGGCTGAAGAAGGAGCGTTACCGCCCCGTCCGCACGATCAAGCTGGCGCTGACCTGCGGCGAGGAATCGGGCGCACGCATGAACGGGGTGGAGTGGCTGGCCAAGAACCGGCCGCAACTGATCGCCGCCGAATTCGCGCTGAACGAAGGGGGTGGCGGCGACACGGACGGCCGCGGCAAACTGGTCAGCCAATCGCTCCAGGTGGGGGAGAAATCGAACCGCAGCTTCGACCTCCAGACGACCAATCCGGGCGGCCACAGTTCCATCCCGATCGCCGACAACGCCATCTACCAATTGTCCGATGCGCTGGGAAAGATCCGCGCTCTCACCTTCCCGGTACGCTTCAACGAGACCACGCGCGCGTTCTTCACGCAGGTCGGTCGCCGCCGCGCCGACGATATCGGACGCGCGATGGTGCGGCTGGCGAACGATCCGGCGGATCGCGCGGCGGAGGCGATCGTGTCGGTCGATCGCGGCTATAATTCGATGCTGCGCACCACCTGTGTCGCGACGATGATCGAGGGCGGGCATGCGGTGAACGCGCTGCCACAGCGCGCCAAGGCGACCGTCAACTGCCGGATCGCACCCGGCGATGACGGCGATACCACGCGCGTAGCCCTGATGCAGGCGATCGGCGACCCCAAGGTCAGCGTGACGATGGTCGGGCGGCTGCGTCCGGTGGCGGTGCCGCCGCCGCTCGACGCGAAGATCGTCAAGCCTGCCGAGCAACTGGTGGCGCGCTATTTCCCCGGCGCGCCCTTGATCCCGACGATGTCGACGGGCGCGACCGACGCGACCTATCTGGCGCCGATCGGGATCCCCACCTACGGCGTGCCCGGGCCCTGGGGCGACCCGGACGGCAACGGCGCGCATGGCCTGAACGAACGGATGGAGGTGCGATCGGTCTATGTGGGACGTGATTTTCTCTACGATCTCGTCAAGGTCTATGCCGCAGCGAAATAGAGTCGCAGACACAGGGAGAAAGCCGGTGCCGACCATTGGGCGGGCCATCGCACGCTGTGCGACGCTGACGGCGGGTTTGTTCGCGGCGGCCACCGCCGGCGGCCAAACCCTGCCCGGCGACGCCTATGCGGCCGACCCCGTGGGCATCATCGCCGACCCCTGCCCGCCCCATCCGACGCCGCGCACAGATGCCGAATGGCAGGCGCGCCAGCGTCACATGTTCACCCGCGATTTCGGCCAATTGTGCCGTTATGCCGCGGAAAACCGTATGCTGAGGGAACGCCCGCGGGTCGTGTTCATGGGCGATTCGATCACCGAGGGCTGGATCGGCGCGGACCCGTCGCTGTTCACCGACGGGCTCGTCGATCGCGGCATCGGCGGACAGACGACACCGCAGATGCTGGTGCGCTTTCGCCAGGATGTCCTGGCGCTTAAACCACGCGCGGTTCACATCATGGCGGGAACGAACGATCTGGCCGGCAACACCGGCGCGGCGACGTTCGAGACGGTGCAGGGGCACATCGCGAGCATGGCGGAACTCGCCCGCGCGCATGGGATCAAGGTGATCCTGGCTTCGATCCCGCCGGCGATCCGCTTTCCCTGGGCACCGGACAAGCGGCCCGCGCCTCAAATCGCGCGGCTGAACGCGTGGGTGCGAAGTTACGCACACGCCAACGGCTTCACCTATGTCGATTATCACGCGGCGATGGCGCTTGCCGATGGGGGTATGCGACCGGGGCTGGCCAGCGACGGCGTCCACCCGACGCCGCAAGGCTATGCGGTCATGCGCCCGCTGGCACTCGCCGCGATCGCCCAGGCGCTCGGGCGATGACTCTGCGGCATTCCCGCAGCAGGGCGACCGCCGCTATTCCTCCAGCGACGGCGGCCCGGCGCGCACCTCCTCGGCCGGCGACGGCGCGCTGACGGCGCGCAGCGTCTGCTCCTGCGCATCCGGATCGATCCGCCGGCTCCGCACGAAGCCCTCCAGCGTAACCGGCCCCTGCGTCTCGATCGCGCGCAAAATGCCCTCGATCACCCGGATGTCGGCCAGCCCCTCCTCGGCATCGGGTTCGGGGTCGCGGCCGTGCAGGATGCAATCCGAGAAATATCGCATCTCACCGCCGAACTGGTCGGTTGCCTTGAAGCTCTGCGAGGTTTTCTCCGTGCCGATGATGCGCTGCTGCTCCAGCGGTTCGCCATAGCCGTAGGCTGGACTCATCGCGATGCTGCCCTTCGTGCCTACGATGACGAAAGAGTCCACCGAATTGGCCGCATAGGACACGGTGAATTGCGCCAGCCGGTCGCCGGGAAAGCGCAGCGTCACCGCGACCGTATCGTCCAGCCCCAGGCCGGCGATGCGCGTGGCTACCGCGGACACGACCTCGACCGGTTCGGCGCCGAACAGGTAGCGCGCGGCGTTGATCGGATACGGCCCCATGTCGAACAGCGGCCCCGCCAGCACACCGTTGCCTGCGCGGTGGTTGGCCGGATCGACCCGCTGGGTGAAACAGGAGGAGAAGCACACCAGGTCGCCGATCTCTCCGGCGCGAATGCGGCGGATCGCATCGAGCGTCGCGGGTTCGAAGTGCAGGCGATAGGCGACCATCAGCTTGGCGGACGACGCACGCTCCGCGGCCAGAATGGCGCGCGCCTGTTCGGACGATATCTCCAGCGGCTTTTCGACGAGAACGTGGATTCCCGTCCTCAGCGCGGGGATGGCAAATTCCGCATGCCGCCAATTGGGCGTCGCCAGATAGATGGCGTCGATCGTCCCCGACGCCAGCAGCGCGTCGAATTCGTCATAGGTGTGGATCGCATCGACGCCGTAGCGCTTGCCCACCGCCCGCGCCTTCTCCCGGTCACCCGAAACCAGTGCCGCCAACGTCGAATTGCCGGTGTGTGCGATGCCCGGCAGCATAGCGCGCTGGGTGATGTCCCCCAGGCCCACCGCCGCATAGCGGACCTTCTTCCCGAACCCGAATGCCGATGCGATGCTCATGACGACCCGTCCAATTGCTTGCGATGGATGCCGAACGTCCGGAACGGCAATCCTTTCCGCCCCGCAATGCAGCATTTAACGCGCACCTTATGCGCGCACCGCCGCTTTCACCGCGCGCCGTAACGCGCTTCGCGGCCAGACACGCGCCTCGTTCATCAAAGGCTGCCCATGTCCTTCGACCTGATTCTCGGCGCGATCGTCGCTGCCATCGTGCTCGTCTATCTGCTCGCCGTGCTGGCGCAGCCCGAGCGATATTGAGGGAGTCGACAGCATGACGTTCGCCGGATGGGGGATGATCCTCCTTTTCACCGCATTGTTCGTGTTGCTCGCCAAACCGGCGGGTGCATGGCTTTATGCCTTGTACGGGCGTGAGACGCTGCCGCTCGGCGGGATCGAACGCGGCTTCTATCGACTGGCCGGGATCGACGCGAAGGCCGAGCAGGGCTGGGCGGGATACGCCGCGTCGGTGCTGACGTTCAACATCGCCGGCATCGTCCTGCTGTTCGCGATCCTGAAGTTGCAGGGTGACCTACCACTCAACCCGCAAGGCTATGGCAGCGTCGAGACACTGCTGGCGTTCAACACCGCGGTGAGCTTCGTCACCAACACCAATTGGCAGAATTACGGCGGGGAGGCGACGATGTCGTACCTCTCGCAGATGTTTGGCCTGACGGTGCAGAACTTCCTGTCCGCCGCCACCGGCATCGCGGTCGCCTTCGCGTTCATCCGCGGATTCGCACGACGCCAGACATCGGGGATCGGCAATTTCTGGGTCGATGTGACGCGGGTCACACTCTATCTTCTCCTACCGGCGAGCATCGTATTGGCGCTTGTCTATGTCGCGCTGGGCGTGCCGCAGACCTTTGCAGCATCGGTGACCGCGACCACGATGGAGGGCGCGCAGCAGGTGATCGCGATCGGCCCGGTCGCATCGCAGCTGGCGATCAAGATGCTCGGCACCAACGGCGGCGGATTCTTCAACGCCAATTCGGCGCATCCGTTCGAAAACCCCTCGGCGCTGGTCAATTTCATCCAGATGCTGTCGATCTTCGTGCTCGGTGCGGGCCTCACGCTCACCTTCGGCAAGGCCGTCGGCAATGTGCGGCAGGGGTGGACGCTGCTGGCGGCGATGGTCGCCATCTTCCTGATGGGCGTCGCGGTGACCTATTGGGCGGAAGCCGCGGGCAATCCGATCCATCACGCTTTGGGCCTGACCGGCGGCAACATGGAGGGCAAGGAGGTGCGTTTCGGCATCGCCGCGACCGCGCTGTTCGCGGTCGTCACCACCGCCGCGTCGTGCGGCGCGGTGATCGGCATGCACGACAGCTTCATGCCGCTCGGCGGGCTCGTCACGATGTTCAACATCCAGCTGGGTGAGATCGTGATCGGCGGCGTCGGATCGGGGCTGTACGGCATGCTGATCTACGCGATCCTGGCCGTGTTCATCGCCGGGCTGATGGTGGGGCGCACCCCCGAATATGTCGGCAAGAAGATCGAGGCGCGCGAGATGAAGCTGGCGGTGATCGCGATCGCCATCCTGCCGCTGATGATCCTGGGGCTGACCGCGATCGCGACCGTCACCCAGGCGGGGCTGGCCGGGCCGCTGGCGAAGGGCGCGCACGGGTTCAGCGAGATCCTCTATGCCTTCACCAGCGCGGTCGGGAACAACGGGTCGGCGTTCGGCGGACTGACCGGCAACACCCCGTTCTACAATCTGCTGCTGGCGCTCGGCATGTTCGTGGGCCGGTTCGGGGTGATCGTGCCGGTGCTCGCCATCGCGGGCGGTCTGGCGGCCAAGCGGCACGTGCCGCCCGGCGCGGGATCGTTCCCGACCACGGGGCTGCTGTGGATCGGCCTGCTGATCGCGATCATCCTGATCGTCGGTGGCCTCACCTTCCTGCCGTCCCTCGCACTCGGCCCGATCGCCGACCAGGCGCAGATCGCCGCCGGCACCCTTCTTTGAGAGACGAGAGCATGTCCGCCCAAGATTCGCAAAGTACCTCTCTTTTCACCGCGCCGCTGATGGCGGGTGCCGCGCGCGACGCCCTCATCAAGCTCGACCCGCGCGTGCTGATCCGCAATCCGGTGATGTTCGTCACTGCGACCGTGGCTGCCCTGTCGACGGTGCTGCTCGTCAAGGGGCTGGCGACCGGCACCGGCAACCCGGCGTTCGAGGCGCAGCTGGTGTTCTGGCTCTGGCTGACCGTGCTGTTCGGCAATTTTGCCGAGGCGTTGGCAGAGGGTCGCGGCAAGGCGCAGGCGGCCAGCCTGCGCGCGACCAAGGCCGACCTGCGCGCCAAGCTGCTCGGCGGCGGCGGTCGCGCCTGGGAGATGGTCGACGCCAGCCGACTGAGCGTGGGTGATGTCGTGCTGGTGGAGACCGGCGACCTGATCCCTGCCGACGGCGAAGTGGTCGGTGGCGTCGCGAGCGTCAACGAAGCCGCGATCACCGGCGAAAGCGCGCCGGTGATCCGCGAGGCCGGCGGCGACCGCTCCGCGGTCACAGCGGGCACGCGGGTGATCTCCGACAGTATCGAGGTCCGCGTCACCGCCGCGGCGGGGCAGGGCTTCCTCGACCGGATGATCGCACTCGTCGAAGGCGCGAGCCGCCAGAAGACACCAAACGAGATCGCGCTGACGATCCTGCTCGCCGGGCTGACCCTGATCTTCCTGATCGCGGTCGGCACCCTGCCCGCCTTCGCCTCCTATGCGGGCGGCGCGCTCGCGGTGCCGGTGCTGGTGGCGTTGTTCGTGACGCTGATCCCGACGACCATATCCGCGCTGCTGTCGGCGATCGGCATCGCGGGGATGGACCGGCTGGTTCGGTTCAACGTGCTGGCCAAGTCGGGACGCGCGGTCGAGGCGGCAGGCGACATCGACACGCTGCTGCTCGACAAGACCGGCACGATCACGATCGGCGACCGTCAGGCGACCGCATTCCTGCCCGTCCCCGGCGTTCGCCCGGCCGATCTGATCGCGGCGGCGCGGCTTGCCAGCCTGGCTGACGAAACGCCGGAGGGGCGCTCGATCGTCGTGCTCGCCGGAGAAGGCGACGCGATGCCGGCCGACGCCGTGCCGATCAAATTCACCTCGCAGACGCGTGTCAGCGGCTTGCAGATCGGCGAGCGTTCGCTGGTCAAGGGCGCCGTGGATGCGGTGCTCAACCGGCTCGGCACCGCTGCCGACCCCGTGGCAACTGCGGGCATGCGCAAGATCTCGGACGACATCGCACGATCGGGCGGCACCCCGCTGGCGGTGGCTGACGGCACGCGGCTGCTCGGCGTCGTTCACCTCAAGGATATCGTCAAGGCGGGTATCCGCGAGCGGTTCGGCGAGTTGCGCCGAATGGGCATCCGCACCGTGATGATTACCGGCGACAATCCGCTGACCGCGGCCAGCATCGCCGCCGAGAGCGGGGTCGACGATTTCCTGGCCGAGGCGACGCCGGAGGACAAGCTGGCGCTGATCCGCCGCGAGCAGGAGGGCGGCAAGCTGGTCGCGATGTGCGGCGATGGCACCAACGACGCTCCCGCCCTCGCCCAGTCCGACGTCGGCGTGGCGATGAACACGGGGACGCAGGCGGCGCGCGAGGCGGGCAACATGGTCGACCTCGACAGCGATCCGACCAAGCTCATCGAGATCGTCGGGCTGGGCAAGCAATTGCTGATGACCCGCGGTGCGCTGACCACATTCTCGATCTCCAACGACGTGGCGAAGTATTTCGCGATCCTGCCCGCGATCTTCGTCGTCCTCTATCCGGGATTGGGGGTGCTCAACGTCATGGCGCTGGGCAGCCCGGAAAGCGCGATCCTGTCGGCAATCATCTTCAACGCGCTCATCATCCCCGCGCTCGTTCCGCTGGCGCTTAAGGGCGTGAAGTACCGGCCCGCGCCCGCGGGGACGCTGCTCGCCCGCAATCTCGCCGTGTACGGCATCGGCGGACTGGTCGCGCCGTTCGTCGGTATCAAGATCATCGACCTGGCCGTCACCGGCCTCCACCTCGCCTAGGCATGAACGCTGCACCCCCGTTCGTGCTGAGCGCAGTCGAAGCACCTGTGCCCGGGGATATGCCCTTCAACTGCGCTCAGGGCGAACGGGGTACGGGGATCAACCGCGCCCCCAACAGCTTCAAAGGACCGAACCCATGTTCACCGAATTACGCACCGCACTCCGCCCTGCCCTAGTCCTGCTCGTCCTGCTGACCGCGGTCACCGGGCTGGCCTATCCCGCGCTCGTCACCGGCGTCGCGCAGGTGGCGATGCCGGCGCAGGCGAACGGCAGCCTGGTGCGCGACGGCGACGGCGTGGTCGGGTCCGAACTGATCGCGCAGGGATTTGCGGGGCCGGGCTATTTCCACCCGCGCGCGTCGGCGGCGGGCAAGGGGTATGACGCGTCGGCTTCGGCCGGCACCAATCTGGCGCCTGGTTCCAAGGATTTGCGCGACGCGATCGCCACCCGCGTGGCGGATGCGCGCGCCGACGGGATGACCGGGGGATCCGTTCCCGCTGACCTGGTCACAACTTCCGCCTCGGGGCTCGATCCCGATCTGAGCCCCGAGGCGGCCTTTTCCCAGATTTCCCGCGTCGCCCGTGCGCGCGGGCTGGCGGAGGCGCCGGTGCGTGCGCTGGTCGATCGCAGCGTCGCCCATCCTATCCTCGGCCTGATCGGCGAGCCCCGCGTCAACGTGCTCCTGCTCAATCGACAGCTCGACCGGATTGCGCCTAAAACGGCGCGATGAACGACCTTCGCCCTTCCCCGCAGGCGCTGCTGAAGGCGGCGCGGCGCGAGGCGCGCGGGCGGCTGAAGATCTTCCTCGGCGCCGCGCCCGGAGTCGGGAAGACCTTCGAGATGCTGCGCGAAGGCGCCGACCTGATGCGTGCCGGGCTCGACGTCGTGGCGGGCGTGGTCGAAACGCACGGCCGCGCCGAGACGGAGGCGCTGGTCGCGCCGTTCGAGATGCTGCCGCGACGCCCCATCCGGCACGGCGCGCACACGCTCCCCGAATTCGACATCGACGCGATGCTGACGCGCCGCCCCGCGGTCGCGCTGATCGACGAATTCGCGCACACCAACGCGCCCGGCAGCCGCCATCCCAAGCGCTGGCAGGATATCGAGGAACTGCGCGACGCCGGCATCGACGTGCTGACCACGCTGAACGTCCAGCATGTCGAAAGCCTCAACGACGTCGTGGCGGGCTTCACGCGGGTGCGGGTGCGCGAGACGGTGCCCGACGCGGTCCTCGACGATGCCGAGATCGAGATCGTCGATCTGCCGCCGGACGAGCTGATCGAGCGGTTGAAGGCGGGCAAGGTGTATGTGCCGCAGGAGGCGACGCGGGCGCTGGGGCATTTCTTCTCCAAATCCAACCTGTCGGCGCTGCGCGAACTGGCGCTCAGGCGTGCGGCGCAGACGGTCGACCGTCACCTGCTGGAACATGTCGCCAGCGTCGGCGAGCGCGGCACCTGGGCGGCGGGCGAGCGCGTGGTCGTCGCGATCGGCGACCAGCCCGGCGGCGACGCGCTGATCCGCGCGGCCAAGCGGCTGGCCGATGCGCTCCACGCGTCGTGGACCGCGGTCAGCGTCGAAACGCCGCGCAACGCCACGCTGGGATCGGCCGCGCGCACGCGGATGGCCGATTCGCTCAAGCTGGCGAGCAGCCTGGGTGCGACCATCGCTACGGTGCCCGCGCGCTCGGTCTTCGACGGGCTGTGCGCGCATATCATCGAGACGCGCGCCACCGCAGTGGTCGTCGGCAAATCACGGCGCAGCTGGTTTTTCGAACTGCGCCACGGATCGGTGGTCGATCGGCTGGTGCGCGCGCTCGACGGCGTGGCGGTCCATGTCGTTCCGGTGACCGACACGACAGCGCCCGTCGCCGCCGAGCCGGCGACCGCGAAACCACCCGCCACGCGCGGCATCGCGATCGGCCTGGGGCTGGTGGCGGTGACCACCGCGGCGGCGCTCGCGATCCAGTCGGTACTCGGCTCCAATCCGATCGACCTGCTCTACCTGCTTCCCGTGATCGCGACGGCGACGTTGTTCGGCTTGCGGCCTTCGCTGACCGCCAGCGTGGCGGCCGCGCTGGCGTATAATTTCTTCTTCCTGCCGCCGCTCCACACCTTTACGATCAGCGACCCGCAGAATGCGGTGACGCTGGGGGTGCTGACCGTCGTCGCGGTCGTCGCCAGCCAGCTTGCCGGACGATTGAAGCGCGAGGCCACGGTCGGCGCGCGCACCGCCACCGAAAACGCAGCACTCGCCGCCTTCGGGCAGCGGCTCGCGGCGGTGTCGGACGAAGCCGGCACGGCGGCGGCGGTGTGCGAGGAGGTGGCGCATCTGCTCGACGTCAACACGATGCTGTTCGCGCGCGACGGCGGCAGGCTGGTGGTGATCGGCGCGACGCCGGCGAACCCGTCGATCGGCGCGATCGACGCCGCCGCGGCCGAATGGGCGTTCGACCGCGGTGAACCTGCCGGGCGCGACAGCGGCACGCTCACCGCCAGCGACTGGCAATTCCACCCGCTGCAGACCGCGCTCGGCATCCTGGGGGTGCTGGGCATCGCCCGCCAGGGAAGCGGCGATCCGGTGCCAGCCGCCAAGCGCGTGTTGTTCACGACGCTGATCGGCCAGGCAGCGCTGGCACACGAGCGGCTGAAGCTGGAGGCCAATGCGCGCGAGGTCAGCGCCCTCAAGCAACGCGACGACTTGCGCGCCACGCTGCTGTCGTCGATCGGCCATGATCTGAAAACCCCCCTTACCGCGGTCGTCGCCGCGGCGGATGCGCTGGCGGCCGAACACGGCGCATCGACCACGACGGAGACGCTCAAGGGCGAGGCCCGGCGATTGCGGCGGGTGTTCGATGATCTTGTCGAGATGACCCGGATCGAATCCGGCGCGCTGGTGGTGCGCCGCGAGGCGACCGACCTGACAGATGCCGTGGCCGCCGCGGCGCAGGATCTGCGTGCCGAACTCGCCCGCCACCGGGTGGTGCTGGACGTGCCGCCGACGCTGCCGCTGGTCGAGGCCGATCCGCGGATGCTCCACCATGTCCTCATCAACCTGCTCGGCAATGCCGCCAAGTTCGCCGGCCCCGGTACGGCGATCACGCTCCAGGCCCGGCGCACGCCCGGTGCGGTCACACTCGCGGTGATCGACTCCGGCCCCGGACTGCCGGAGGGGCGCGAGACGATCCTGTTCGACCGGTTCACGCGCGTCGACGGAGACGACACGAACGGCGGCACGGGATTGGGCCTGGCGATCGTCAAGGGCTTTGCCGATGCGATGGGCCTGAGCGTCGTCGCGCGTAACCGGGCAGAGGGCGGCGCGGTGTTCGAGATCGCATGGCCCGAATCCGCGATCCTGCGCGCGCTGCCCGAACACGCCGCATGAGCGCACGAATCCTGATCGTCGACGACGAACCCGCGATCCGCCGGCTGGTTCGCGGCGCGGTGGAGCGCGCGGGCTTCGCCGTCGGCGAAGCGGCGACTGCCGCCGAGGCGCTGGTCGCCGCACGACGCGAAGGATGCGAACTGGTGCTGCTGGACCTGGGCCTGCCCGACCGCGATGGCATGGAATTGGTCCCGCTCATCAAGGCGATGGAACGCGCGGTGATCGTCCTCACCGCACGCGACGCAACGGCGGAAAAGGTCGCGGCACTCGATCTCGGCGCCGACGATTACGTAGTGAAACCCTTCGATACCGAGGAACTCGTCGCGCGCATCCGCACCGGGCTGCGCCACCGCGCCGGGCCTGCGCGGGACGGCGGTGCGCAGCTATTCGGCGCGGTGACGATCGACCTGCCCGCGCGGCGGGTGCTGCGCGACGGCGCCGAGGTGAAGCTGACCCGCAAGGAATATGCGGTCCTCGCCGAACTCGCCCGCCACCCGGATCGCGTGGTGACGCACGCGCAACTGCTGCGGTCCGTCTGGGGGGACGCGCATGCCGACGATGTCGAATATCTGCGCGTCACGATGCGCGGATTGCGGCTGAAGCTGGAGGAGGATGCCGGCGCACCGGTGCTGCTGCGCAACGAACCTGGCGTCGGGTATCGGCTGACGGGCTGATCCGCGACAAGCGCAACCCGCCCCACTCACCGGGTCGCGGGCGTGTCCTCGTGCGGCGGAAGATGATCGTCGGCCACCGCCCCGGTTCCGGCTCCCATGCCGACGCCCATGCCCATACCCATGCCCATGCCGCCGCCACCGCCGGCTCCACCGCCCCCACCACGCGCACCGTCGCCGCCTTCCCCCTTCCCCCGCCCGCCGCCTCCGCCCCCGGAGGGCCGGGTCGGCCCCTGCATCGGCAGCACCAGATCGTCCGGGATCGGATCGAGATCGAGCGCGTCGCGGATGAAGTCTCGCAAGGCGACGACGAGTTCGTGTGTGTGGACGGGGCGCCCCGCGACCAGTTCGCGCGCGGCGCGTTCGGCCAGGCGGACATGTGCCTCCGTGCCGAGCAGAATGATGTCGGACAGCGCCGCCTCCACCGCATCGCGGATGCGGCGCGTGCGGTCGGACCCGGCAGCGCTCGCCGGGCTGAGGTCGAGTGCCTGCTCCCCCTCACCGGGCCTGATCTGCGCGCGCGCATCGCGCAGGTGGCGCGGATCGACCGTCATGTCGCCGGTGAACGACCCGCCGAGCACCTTGTAGGCGGCGATCAGCGTGCGCAGCCGCTCGTTGATCTGACGGTTCATCCGTTCGCGTCGCTGCTGGATCGTCACCTGGGTCAGCAGGCGTATGCCGACCCCGATCAGCGTCACCAGCAGCAGGCTGAGGATCGTCGCCAGTACGCTTTGCCACGAACTGAAATCGATATTGCGCACGCCCGTTCCCGTCAGCCTTCGTTATCGACATCGAACGCATTGACCCGCCGATTCGCTGCCGTCCGCGTCAGACCAAGCAACCGCGAGACGAGCGCCGCGAGCAGCCGCTTCGCACGCATCGCGTATCCGGCCTTGCCCAGCGTGCGGCAGATGAGCGTGTGGCGCGCACCGGATCGCTCCGGCACGCGCCACATCGTGCGATCGGCCCTTGCACGGCGCCGCCTCTTACCCCGCATCACGCGTGGCGGCGGCACCCGCCGGTCTTAGCGGACCGAACCGCGACGGAAGAGGTTGATGATGCCCAGCAGCACGACTGCGCCGAGTAGCGACACCAGCACCGACTGGATGCTGATTTCTCCGCTGGTGATCGGCGCGCCACCGATCAGCGGGGTCAGGATGAAGCCGGCAAGGACCGCGCCGACGATGCCGACGACGATGTTCAGGAAAATGCCCTGCTGCCCGTCGGTGCGCATGATGAGGCTGGCCAGCCAGCCGACGATGCCACCCACGATGAGAAGAATGATGATGCCCATGATATAGCCTTTCACGTTGTGGCTACCGCTCCGCCAGCCGATTGCTGCGGGTTGGTATGGCTGTATCAACCCCGCAGCGGCCTCCGGGTTCAGAAACGGGGGAACGGCGCATCGACGGGGTTGGTGCGCAGATCATCAGACGATTGGTACTTTTCTCAAGATCAAACACCAGCACCCAGAACCCGCACGGTGTGCGAGCGCTTCTGCCTCATGGCAAAGACGAACGCGCGCTCCGTCGGGACACCGACCCTGCAGCATCTCGAACAGCTGATACACGGACTGACCGCCGGCATCATTCTGGTCGATCCGGCCGGCGCGATCCTGAGCGCGAACCCGGCCGCCTGCCGGATGCACGGCGTCGCAGACGCGTCCGGGCTGGGGGCGACCGCGGACGAATATTGCCAGCGCTTCTGCCTGCGCCATCGCAACCATCACCGTCTGGCGCGGCGCGATTATCCGATCATGCGGATGCTGGCGGGTGAGAGCTTTCCCGACATGATCGTCGAGGTCGCGCCCGTCGGCGAGAACGAGCCGCGCTGGACGCACCAGATCCACGACGTGGTGATGGACATCGATGGCGGCGACCCCGATTGCATGGCGCTGGTCATCCAGGACGTGTCCGAACGCTTCGAGGCCGAAGCACGGTTCGAAGCCATGTTCCAGGCCAACCCCGCGCCCGCCGCCATCCTGCGCCTGTCGGATCAGCGCTTCGTGCGGGTCAATGCCGGGTTCCTGGAACTCGCCGGCTATACGCGTGCCGAGGTGCTGGGACGGCCGCTGCGCGATCTTGACGTGCTCGCCAGGGCGGAGCGGCACGCGGTGGTCGCCGCGCGACTGGCCGCAGGCGAGACGATCCCGCAGGTCGAATCCGAACTGCCGCTGTCGGATGGCAGCACCAAGCTGGTGATTTTGGCGGGCCAACCGATCGAACTGGCGGACGAACGCTGCATGCTCTTCACCTTCGCCGATCTGGAACCTCGACGGCGCGCGGAAGGTGCCCTGCGTGCCAGCGAGCGGCATTTCGCGACCGTCTTTCGCATGGCCCCGGTAGCCATGGTCGTGACGAATGGTAAGGATCATCGCATCGTCGAGGCGAACGAAGCCTTTCGCCGCCTGGCCGGACGAGCGAGCGAGGAAATCCTCGGCCGCGTCGCCGACGACCTGCAATTGTGGAACGACGCGAACCAGCGCCGTGACGTGGAGCAGGAGATCGCGCGGCGCGGCGGCATCCGCAACCGCGACGTGCGCGTGCTGCACAAGGACGGAACCGCCGCCGATTGCCTGGTGTCGGCTGAATCGGTGTCGATGCGCGGCGATGCCTGCGTGCTGTGGCTGTATCAGGACATAAGCGCGCGACGGCACACCGAGATGGAACTGGTCGATGCGATCGAGGCGGTGATGAAGGACGCCAGCTGGTTCAGCCGATCGATCATGGACAAGCTGGCGACGTTACGCGGCGCAGGAGGGCGCGGCGAAGGCGGGGGGGAAGCGGCGCTGGAACTCAGCCGGCGCGAGCGCGAGGTGCTGGAACTGATCTGCGAAGGACTGGACGACAAGGGCATCGCGGCGCGCCTGGCGCTGTCGGGCAACACCGTGCGCAACCACGTGTCGCGGCTCTATGCCAAGATCGGGGTGAACCGGCGCAGCGCCGCGGTCATCTGGGCACGCGAGCGCGGCATCGGCGGCCGGGCGAGCGCGGCGAAGGACTGAGCGCGCCGGGCTAGGCGGCGTTCAACCCCTATGGCGCGGCCGTTCATCCCCGCGTAATGCGCCGGTCATGACGATCCCGACGGCTCCGACCCAAAAAGCGCCTCCAATCGAGTCGCGCGACCAGCTCATCGCCAGCTTCGCGCGCGGCGAGAAGCCCAAGGACCGCTGGCGGATCGGCACCGAGCACGAGAAGTTCGTCTATCGCACCGCCGATCGGGCCGCGCCCTCCTATGACGAACCGGGCGGCATCCGCGATCTGTTGGGGGCGATGACCGAATATGGCTGGCGCCCTGTCGAGGAGACCGGGCCGGACGGAACCAACGTGATCGCGCTGAATGGCGACGACGGATCGGTCAGCCTGGAGCCGGCGGGCCAGTTCGAACTGTCGGGCGCGCCGCTCGACAATCTGCACCAGACCTGCGCGGAAACCGGCCGCCACCTCGAACAGGTCAAGGCCGCGGGGGAAAAGCTGGGACTCGGCTTCCTGGGTCTGGGCATGTGGCCCGACAAGGCGCGCGCCGAGCTGCCGGTGATGCCCAAGGGCCGCTACGCGATCATGCGCCGCCACATGCCGCGCGTCGGCACCATGGGGCTGGACATGATGCTGCGCACCTGCACGATCCAGGTGAACCTGGACTATGCCTCCGAAGCCGACATGGTGCAGAAATTCCGCGTCGGCCTGGCGCTTCAGCCGCTCGCCACTGCGCTGTTCGCCAATTCGCCTTTTACCGAGGGCAAGCCCAACGGCATGCTCTCCTATCGCAGCCACATCTGGTCGGACACCGATCCGCAGCGCACCGGCATGCTGCCCTTCGTCTTCGAGGACGGCTTCGGCTACGAACGCTATATGGAGTATGCGCTCGATGTGCCGATGTACTTCGTCTATCGCGAAGGCCGGTATATCGACGCGGCGGGCCTGAGCTTTCGCGATTTCCTGCGCGGCAATCTGTCAATTCTGCCGGGCGAACTGCCGACGCTCGACGACTGGACCGACCATCTTTCGACCGCTTTCCCCGAGGTGCGGCTGAAGACCTTCCTGGAGATGCGCGGCGCCGATGGCGGGCCGTGGAGCCGCATCTGCGCGCTCCCCGCTCTGTGGGTCGGTCTGCTCTACGACAGCCAAGCGCTCGATGCGGCGTGGGATCTGGTCAAGGACTGGACGATCGACGAGCGTCAGGCGCTGCGCGACGCGGTGCCGAAAATGGCGCTCGACGCCCCCTTGCCCGGCGGCGGCCGATTGCGCGACATCGCCGGCCAGGTGCTCGACATCGCGCATGCCGGGCTGGCGGCGCGCGCGCGCATGAACCGCTCGGGCGACAACGAAACCGGGTTCCTCGATCCGCTCCACGAGATCGTGCGCGGCGGCAAAGTGCCCGCAGAGGTGCTGCTGGAACGCTATCACGACGCATGGAACGGCGACGTCGCGAAGGTTTATGGCGAACTCAGCTTCTAAGCCATGCGAAGAACCGCGGGACGGGCGCGTTGCGCTCCATCCACGTACTATAGGCGAGGTAATCGGGGTCGAGCGACAGATGCCGCTCCTCGGTCTTCGCGCGCCACCAATAGACGCCCGAGACCGCGCCGAGGATCAGGGTCGCGCGCACCGCATCGACCAGCGTACCGGTCGACAGGATCGGAATCGTCGACACCCACCAGAACAGGTTCTTCGACAGATACGCCGGGTGCCGCGACCAGGCGTAAGGCCCATGCGTGAGGATGCCGCGGTTGGTGAGGTTGGAAAAGCGCATCCCGAACGCGACCGTCGCCCACGCATAGATCGCGGTCAGCACGACGAGCACCGCCCCCGTAACCAACAGCAGCAGCGGATGCCCAGAGAACCAATGCACCCAGTCCGCGGTGCCCGGATGATAATTCAGCGGGCCGCCCGCCTCCATCAGGATGAACGGCGGATAGCAAATCAGCGCCGCCGCCCACCCGGCGGCATAAGGGCTGGCAGAGCGGATGTGCGAATCCAGCGGACGAAATGTGAGCAGATAGCCCACGCTCGCAAACGCCACGTCGATCACGAACATCAGCGTGATGAGCCCACTAGCGACCGCAACCGGATCGCGCAGCGACCCATCCCAGCGGATCAGCGCCCCGAACCCGGCGGGCACGATCGCCAGCATGAAGGCCAAGAAGAACCCCTTCACCGCCCAGCTGCGCAGATGCGCGAAGATCGCCTCGGGCGCCGCCCCCGCCTGCCCGCTCAGCCACGCGCCCAGATGCCAGGCGCCGTCGCGCGGGTCGATCAGCCGCCGGTCGATCCAGAAGACATAGGGAATCGACGCAAGGAACAGCAGCGGTGCACCATAGCCCAAGCACCACATCGCAAAGGCGAAATTGCCCTGCCAATAGAACCGCCCGGTCGCATAGATCAGCGCAATGCCGCCCCATGTCGTCCAAAGTCCCACGATCTTGGTAAGGCTGATCGCGCGCATCTCGCGCCAAGGTCGCGCCGCCGTCCAGTCGATACCGGTCGACGGCGCGTGGTGAACCTTGTCAGCCAGCAGCGACCATAGCACCATCGGCACCCCGCACGCCGCGAGCGCGACCAGCGCCGCATACGGCCCGTCCAAGCCCCGCGCGCGCGCCACCGCGATCCACAACACCACGCCTGCCAACCCGGCCAGGCCGACGCCGTGCCCGACCGCCGATCCCGGCCGTGGATCGGCGCGTGCGGCCGCGCCCAGGCTGGTGTCGCGATACATCGGTCTGGGTTAGGCGAACGATGGTAAGCATCCGGTAAACCGCACCCACACGGTTGACCCCGCCCACCCACCTGTGGCACCCGGATCAGGCACGCGGGTGTAGCTCAATGGTAGAGCAGAAGCCTTCCAAGCTTACGACGAGGGTTCGATTCCCTTCACCCGCTCCACCTTTGCAGTAAGTGACTCTGGTGGCTCACGCCCGGTGGCGAGGGCAACGATGCCTGCCAGCCTACCCTGCACCTTGATGGACACGCCGCGACCATCTGGGTCTGGCGTGAGTACGATCCGATCGATCAGCGCGCGCAATGCGGCGACGGCCTCGGCCTTGCCGTCAGCATCTGCCAGCGCGGATTGAAGCCTGATGACCTGTCGGCGGTAATCAGCCGCGATCGCCGGATGGAGCGCCACGACGGGGAAGGCATCCTGCTCCTGCAGTTCCGCCGTCGCCGCATCGCGGTCGCTGCGGGCCTTGGCGAGAGCATCGCGAACCTCGTCAAACGTGCCGCCGCCGGAGGCGATCGCACGACGAGCCGTTCGATACTGGCGTTGGCGGTGGCAATGCGGCGCTCGACCGAGCCGCGCTCCCGACGCATTCTGCTCGCCCGCTTGGCGTATTCGGCCCGATACTCGGCGACGAAGATCTCAACCAGCTCCGGATCCAGAATACGCTCGCGCAGACCGACGATGACCCGCCGCTCGTAACTATCGGTCGATATCGTCCGGTTGTTCGTGCAGCCACTACCCTCCATCCGGCTGCCGCAGCCCCAATAGGTAGCGGTCCTGACGTTCCACGAGCCACCGCAGATTCCGCAAACGCCAAGTCCGGACAACATGTGACGGGCACGGCGATGCTGTACGGGCGCGCCAGTCTCGCGACGACGCAATCCGGCTTGGACCTTGTCCCACAATTCCTGATCGACGATGCGCAGCTGCGGCACCTCCTCAATCACCCACTGGTCCGGCGGGTTGGGCCGGATGCGAACGCGACGAGTCATCGGTTCGACGACCTTGGAGGTCTGGTTGTGGACGATGCGTCCAGTATAAAGCTCGTTCTGGAGCAGGCCGTTGCCGCGTGTGCGGTCCGGCCGCAGCGTTGTCGCGCGCCAGCGATCGCCGCGCGGGCCAGGAATGCCGTCGGCGTTCAGCCGTTCAGCGATTTGTTTTGGCTTCGGCCATTGGCGTAGTCCTGAAAGATGTGAATCGGCCTGCAATATTGACCCCGTTCGGGGCTGATGGGCTTCCAAAATTGACCCCCTGAACTGGCGTGGTTCACGCTTCTGTCCTTTGCGGCGGGGGCGGTCGGGGGATGCTGGTCGTGGAGACTGTGGCGCGGATCCGGCGCGAGTTCTTCGTCAAGGGCAAGTCGATCAAGGAGATCGTGCGCGATCTCGGCGTGTCGCGGAATACGGTGAGCAAGGTGATCCGCTCGGGCGAGACGGCGTTCGCATATGAGCGCAGCGTTCAGCCGCTGCCCAAGCTGGGGCCGTGGGCGGCCGAGCTGGAGCGGCTCCTGGAGGCGAACGAGCGCAAGGCGCGGCGCGAGCGGCTGACGATGGTCAGGGTATTCGAGGAGCTGCAGGGGCTGGGCTACCGAGGCGGCTACGACGCAGTGCGGCGCTATGCGGCCGGGCGGCACCGCGAGCGCTCGGCGACGACCGTTGCGGCGTACGTCCCGCTCTCCTTTGCGCCGGGCGAGGCGTACCAGTTCGACTGGAGCCACGAGGTGGTGCTCATCGCGGGCGTGACCACCACGATCAAGGTCGCGCACATGCGCCTTTGCCACAGCCTCATGTTCTATGTCCGGGCCTACCCGCGTGAGAGCCAGGAGATGGTGTTCGACGCGCACGACCGGGCGTTCGCCTTCTTTGGCGGCGCCTGCCAGCGCGGCATCTACGACAACATGAAGACCGCGGTGGACGCGATCTTCGTCGGCCGCGAGCGGCGGTACAACAGGCGCTTCGAGCAGATGTGCGGGCACTATCTGGTCGAGCCCGTCGCGTGCACGCCGGCGAGCGGATGGGAGAAGGGGCAGGTCGAGAACCAGGTCGGCCTCGTGCGCGAGCGGTTCTTCACGCCCAGGCTGCGGTTCAAGAGCTATGAGGAGATGAACGCCTGGCTGGAGGACCGCTGCGTCGCGCACGCGCGGCATGCGGCGCACCCGGAAATGCGGGACCGGACCGTGTGGGAGGTGTTCGAGGCGGCCGACCGCCCCGCGCTCATTGCCTATCGCGGCGCGTTCGACGGCTTCCATGCACTGCCCGCATCGGTGTCGAAGACGCTGCTGGTCCGCTTCGACTACAACAAATACTCGGTCCACGCGCAGGCTGCGGGCCGCCCGGTCGAGATCCAAGCCTATGCGACCCGTATCGTCGTGCGCCAAGATGGCGAAGTCGTGGCCGAGCATGTGCGGCGCTTCGGTCGCGACCAGGTGGTCTACGACCCGTGGCACTACCTGCCGGTGCTGGCCAGGAAGCCCGGCGCGCTGAGGAACGGGGCGCCGTTCAAGGACTGGGCGTTGCCGCCTTCCGTCGAGCGGGTCCGGCGACGCCTGGCGAGCCATGCCGACGGCGACCGGCAGATGGTCGGCATCCTGTCGGCGGTGACGACCGACGGGCTGGACGCGGTGGAGGCGGCGTGCGCCGAGGCGCTGTCGGGCGGTGCCGTCAGTCGCGACGTCGTGCTCAACATCCTGACCCGCCAGCGCCAGCCGCCGGTGCCGCCACCATCGCCACGCCCGAGGGACTGCGGCTGCGCCACGAACCCGTCGCCGACTGCGCCCGCTACGATAGCCTGAGGAGATCCTATGGAACGCCACACGATCCTGGAGATGATGGGAACGCTGAAGCTCGCCGGCATGCGGCATGCTTATGACGAGGTGGTCGCCGACGCCGTGAAGCGGCAGCACTCGGCGCAACGCGTCGTCGGCGACCTGCTCAAGGCGGAGATCGACGGGAAGCAGGCACGCTCCATCAGGTACCAGATGACCATCGCCAAGCTGCCGCTGGCGAAAGAGGTCGCCGGCTTCGACTTCGCCGCGACCCCCATCGACGAGGGCCTGGTCAAGGATCTCGCCACCGGCGGCTTCCTCGCCAGCCAGAGGAACGTCGTGCTGGTCGGCGGCACCGGCACCGGCAAGACGCACCTCGCCATCGCGATCGGGCGCGCCTGCGTGCGCGGCGGTGCCAGGGTCCGGTTCTACAACACCGTCGACCTGGTGAAGCGGTTCGAGGCCGAGGCGCGCGCCGGCAAGCCGGGCCGCATCGCCGATCACCTCTCTCGGCTTGACCTCGTGATCCTCGACGAGCTCGGCTACCTGCCGTTCGCGCTGTCGGGCGGCCAGCTGCTGTTCCACCTCGTCAGCCGACTCTACGAACAGACCTCCATCGTGGGCACCACCAACCTGGCGTTCGGCGAGTGGCCCTCCGTGTTTGGCGACGCCAAGATGACCACCGCGCTGCTCGACCGGCTCACTCACCACTGCGACATCGTCGAGACCGGCAACGAGAGCTGGCGCTTCCAGAGCCGCGAGGGCGCCTGAACCCCACCCCGACGAGACGCGCAACCGGCATGGGGGTGCGACCGCTCCGGGCTACGCCCTCCGCCGTCACATCCCCATGCCGGTCAGGACCAGCGCGCGCCCGGCAAACTCAATAGCCGGGGGTCAATGTTGGACGCCGATACGGGGTCAATATCCCGCGCCGGTTGACACGCGAGGCCCGACGCGGCGAGGCACAGGACGTGGACCGCCTTCGCACCCCATCGACGAGTCAGCGGAACAAGCGCAAGCGCCGCGACGAAGGCAACGGCATTGTAGCAGGCGCCGAGCTGGCCGACCGTCAATACGGATTGGCGGAACGCCGCATTCCCGGCATCGGTCGTATCGTAAAGCGAGCGTGCGATCGCGAAGGTGATGAACTGCCAATAGGCGAACATCGCATACCATTGGCACAGCATGGGAAACGCCAGCTGGCGCATCGGCCGCGGCATTTCGATGATTGCGATCCTGAGGTCACGCAGACTGCCACGCAGGGTCAGGGGTTCGGCGACCGATTGACGCTGTTCGTCCGGAGACATCGGCAGTTCGGGAACCCGCCACACCGACCACAGGATGGTGCAGAGTGAAAGCACCGCGCCGATCTGGAAGGCGGCACGCGTGATCTGCGGGATGCCGTTCGTATCGATGACATCCTTGTCGAAGCCGATCAGGACAAGCAGCGTCGGCGAAAGATACGACAATGTCTGCGCGAGGCCTGTGAACGCCGACTGGGTCAGGAAGCCCAAAGGACGCTGATGTGCGCGGAGGGTGTCGTCAGCGCGCCCCAATCCATCGCCGGCCGGTGAATCCACCGACCGTCATGCGCCTTCTGGGGATCAGCCAGATAGGACGCGTCGTTCAATATTCCGGCCTCGTCTCCCATATAGGTCGTTGCGAGCCCGCCCGAGGCGATCGCCAGCGTGTTGAGCAATGCGACGCGGCGAAACGCCATTTCGCGATCGGTGTCGTCCATTGCCGCCTCAAGGCCGGCAAGCGACGCGAAGGTGCCGTTGATGCCGTGCAGCGCGGCACCGTCCGACTGAAATGGTTTCCCGCGCGCCCAGCTGCCGCCGGTTCCTTCCAGCCACCGCGCGACGTGTGACAGCCGGGCGACGGGGTCGGGATCGATATCCTCCAGGTCGGCGAGGACCGCGCCCCATCCGATATCGTCATGACAGCGCGCATAGCTGAGCCAGTTGGCACCGCGTGGCAGCACGTCGCTCGCGCCCAGGATCGCGGTCGGCAGCGGGGCCGATTGCTCGGCGAGCGCGACCCAGCCCGCGACCATCAGGGAATTGTTATAAACGAGATGGCATTCGGATTCGAAGCCGTCCCCCTCATCGGCCCCGAAATACGGCGACACGAACGCGGTCGGGACCACAGCCTCCGCCTTCAGCAGGGTGGCCGGCGCGGCGATATCGAGCGCGGCGCGCAAGGCGCGGACGATGTAATGTGCCTGCGGCAGGTTGCGGCAGTCCGTGCCTGCCTGCTTCCACAGGAAAGCGGTGGAATCGAGCCGAAACGCCTCGAAACCATGATTGGCGAGGCGGAGCATCACCTCCAGCATCGCAAGGAAGACCTTGGGGTTCGCCCAGTTCAGGTCCCACTGAAACGGATAGAAGGTCGTCCAGACCGATCCGCCCATCGCCGGTACAGGGGTGAAGTTTCCGGGTGCCGTTTTCGGAAAGACCTCCGTCAGATCGGCCTCGCGCATCGCCGCCTCGGCGGGATCGAGAACGATGTAGAAATCGCGGAACTCAGGGTTCCCGGCGCGCGCCGCGCGCGCCCAGGGATGATCGTCGGCCGTGTGGTTAAGTGCGAGATCGACGCACAGACTGATCCGGGCGTCGCGCAGGCGCGCGGCAAGCCGCCCGACATCGGCCATCGTGCCGAGGCGGGGCTCGACCGCGAGATAGTCCGCGACCGCGAAGCCGCCATCGCTGTCGCCGTCGCGCGCTTTCAGCAGGGCGAGCAGGTGCAGGTAGCGAACGCCAAGCGATTCGAGATGGTCCACATGCGTGCAGACGCCGTCGATAGTGCCGCCGAAGCGATCGACATAGGCCGAATAGCCGATCATGTCCGGCGCAACGAACCAGTCTGGATCGGTGCACCGCGCGTCATCGAGCGCGACGAGCGCCGCGGGGCGAGCGGCGGCACGTTCGGTCACGATCGCACATGCGCGGGCGAACAGTTCTTCGATGTCTGCGACACCGCTATAAAGGCGTTCGAGCTGGCGCTTCAGGCCTGGCCCGGATCGGTTCAGCCGATCGGCGATGCCAGGCGCTGTCACCGCCTCAGCCCCTTTGCATGCAGCCACGCCTTCAGGCGCCAAGGCTCATCGGTCTGGATGATCGTCACGCCCTTGCCGATCAGCACGCCCCAGACGGCCCCCGGATCGCCAACAGCGCGCGAATCGAGAAACGGGCCGGCCAGGTTCATCGGCCTGCCGGTTTCGATATCCGACCCCATCGTGTTCACGAACAGGCGGACGTTGGCGGCGGCCGGCCGCGCATCGTCCAGGATGGCAGGATCGTCGAAGATGAGCTGGATCGCGGTCGGCTGCAATGCCGCCGCACGCCGCAGCGCGATCGCCGCGGAAATCGGGGATTGCCGCTGGAGATAGACGGGCTGCGTGGCGATGCCCAGCCTGCGCGCGCGGCGCATGATCGCCGGATCGACCGCGATCGGGACGTTCAGGACGACCGCGCGGGTGGCGCGCTGCGCGACGACTGCGTCGATGATGCGGTCGAGCGCGGCGGCCTTGACGTCGATGTTCACCAGCACACGACCGCGCGCGGCCGTCAGCGCTTCGGCGAACGTCGGGATGCGGCGATCCGTCAGCGCCTCCGCCGGGCCGCCACCGTGATCGCGCAGCCGCATCCGGCGCAATTCGGCGAGCGTCAGGTCGGCGACGGCACCGTGACCGTCGGTGGTGCGGTCGACGGTCTCGTCGTGCATCAGCACGAGCGCGCCGTCGCGCGTGGTGCGTAGATCAATCTCGACCATGTCGATGCCGTCGGCGATACAGACGCGGATGCCGTCGATCGAGTTCTCGGGCGCCTTCTTCCAGCAGGCGCGGTGCGACGCGACGAGCACGGTGGCACGATCGTCATGGAGCAACCGTTCCAGCGGCGTGTCGCCTGTGCGGGCATCGGCCGGAGGAGCGGCGGCGGCGACCATCGCCGCCGCCACCGTCGCAAGCAATTTCCAACTCACCAGCGGTAGCTGACGGAAGCGGTGAAGATGCGACCGAAGATCGGTCGCGCATAGATGGCCTCGGCCGTGCCCTGCCCGGTCAATTGATCGACCCGCGCATTGCCCTCGGTCAGGCCGACCGCGTTGGTCACGTTGCTGACGTGCGCCTGGACGTCGATCCGATCGGTGACCCGTGCCAACAGGTTTAGGTCGAGCGTGGTGAAGGCCGGCAGCGCGGTGGCGTTGGTATAGTCCACATACCGGCGGCCGAGATGATAGCCCTGCGCCGACAGTTCGATCGGGCGACCGGCGACGTCGAAATACACGGTCGGCGTCGCCGTGAAGATATAGCGCGGGATGCGCGACAACTGCTTGCCGTCCAGGCCGTCATACGCGACGCCCGTCGCCGTGTTGACCAGGCTCTTGGTCGTCGGGTCCTGCACCGTCGCCGTGCCCGCCAGGCTGAAGAAGCGCGCCGGCCGCCAGTTCAGGTCGGCCTCGATTCCCCTCGTCTCGGTCGCGCCCGCCAGCGACAGGTTCACGACATTCCCCGCCGAATCGAGGACGATCGCGTTGGTGCTGAGATTGTCGAACTTGCTCCAGAACCCGACCACGCCGAAGCTCAAGTTCCGGAATGCCGTGCGGATGCCGCCTTCGGCCTGCGCGATCGTCGTCACCGGCACGGCCTGGGTCTGGTAGACGTTCTGGAGGCGCGGGAGGCGCTCGGACGCGGTATAGCGCGCGAACAGCTGGACGCGTGGGTCGATCTTGAACTCCGCGCCGACCGTCCATTGCAGGGCGCGGCGGCTGTCCCGACGCTCGGCAAAGGCGCCGCTCAGGCCGCCGACGTTGTCGTCGGCGAGGGTGGCGGCATTGCCGAGATTGCGCGTCGTGTTGGCGTATACGCCACCCTTGGCATCATAATAGGTGTAGCGCAGGCCGCCATCGATGCCGAACTTGCCGAAGCTGACCGCGTCCGAAATGTAGGGCGACAGATAATAGCCTTCGGCATGGCCGCGCGTGACGCCGCTGCCGTAGCGAACGAAGCCGTTCTCGGTCACCGAACCGACCACCTGACCGGCGGCGTTGTAGGCGACGACGTTCAATAGGTCCGCGTTGTTCTTCAGACTGGTGAGAATCGTGTTCTGCAACCGGTCCTGGTCGAAATCGAAGTGGTTGTAATACACCCCGAACGACAGGCTGTGCCTGCCGAGTACGCCGCCGAGCAGACCGTCGTCGAACGTCTTGCTGACGCGGAAATCGTTCGCGATCGTCTTCACACGGGTGCTCGCCGTCCACAGCCCGCTTTCCAGCACGAGCCCGCCCGTCGTTGCCGGGTCGAACGTCGCTCCAGTGGCTGCATTGGTGAAGCCGACACGCGTCACTCCGGTGAACCCAGCCTGCGCCCGCGTCAGCCCCGACGCGAGATAGGTCGTCCCGGCGGTCGGCGCGGCGCCTGAGAAGATCGCGTCGTAGGTAACCTTGGCATCCATGAAGCGCGTCTTGTTGGTCACGGTGAAGCCATCGCCCGCGTCCCAGGTCATAAAGGCGCCGGTTTCCAACACCTTGCTGTGGATGCCATCGGCCAGATCGGAGGTCGTCGTCGTCGCCTGGCTGCCGAAGAAGCTGCGCAGCGTCGTCTTGCGGAAGGAATTGGAGGCGAGCGTTCCTTCGAGCGGATCGATCAGCCCGGCGAGCGAGATGGACGGGTTGCGCGGATCGGCCAGCGGGATCGGATTGTAGAAGGCGGTGCGGTCGTTGAGATATTTGCCGTCAATGTCGAGCCGGACGTCACCCAGCAGGAACGACAGACTGCCGCGGATCTGCCCGCCCTTGTCCGCCGTGAAACCAGGTTCGCGATAGCCATCGTCGCGGCGATAGAAGCCGCCGAGGCTGTAGCGGACCGAATCGCTGATCGGGCCGGCGACATAGGCGTCGCCGCGCGCGAAACCGTGGTTGCCGCCGGTCAGCTTTACCTGGCCTTCGGGTGTCGCGGTCCCGCGCCTGGTGATCGCGTTGACGGTGCCGCCTGGCGCGTTGTTCGCGAAGATCGGCGACGTGCCGCCGCGCACCACCTCGACCCGCTCGGTCATCAGGTCGAGCGAATAGAGCGTGTCGATGTTGAGGAAACTTTCCTGCGGTTCGTCGAACAGCGTCAACCCGTCCTCCTGCAACTGCACGTAGAACCAGCCGCCGGCGGGAAGCCCGCGGACGTAGAGATTCTGACCGCCGCCCTGGCCGCCCGAGGGTTCGGCCGAGAAACCGGGGACAGTCTTCAACAGATCGGCGGTGCTGAGCGGCGCGGCCCGGGCGATGGCGTCCTCGGAAAACGTACTGATCGCGAACGGCGCGTCGAGCTTGGTCCGGCCGATCGCGGTGCCCGTGACGATGATGTCCTGCGCGTCGGAGGCTTCCGCCTGCTGCGGGTCAGCCGGTGCCGATGTCGTCGCATTCTGCGCCGTTGCGCCATTCGCCCATATGAGCGCGACGAGGGCAGTACCCCCGTGGAGAAGCCTTTTCATGATTGTCCCTTTTCAAGCAGCGACCCTCTCCCAAAGGTCTGGGAGTTGGATGCGACGGCTATCCGTGGGGATCAAGACAGTCTTATTTATTTTATCGGAAATAAATCGAATATCAGGATTTAATGTTATCTCCGGCTCGTCACGGCATGAATCGGCACAAGGCCGGCACCGATGCACACCGCCGAACTTCCCAGCGTCGATGCAAAGAGTTTCGGGCGGGGCGCACGATAGGCGGCGTCTTCCCATCGTCCGAGCCGATCGACCAGGCCGTCGAGCAGCGGTGTGGGCAACGATCCCGAAATGACGATCGCGCCTGGATCCAGCCAGGCGACGCCGCTGGCGATGGCGTGCTGGAGCTGTTGCGCGACCCGGTCCATCCAGCCCGAAAAGATCGCGTGATGCTCCGCCAAGAGTTCGTCGAGTCCGGCAAGATCGTTCGCGTCCACGCCGTGACCTTGCAGCGTGACGATAAGGTCGATCCCCGACGGACGGTCGATCGTGCCGGGGAACAGTCGGCCGATTTCACCGGCATTGCCGAACTCGCCGCGATAGGGATCTCGCTCCGCCACCAGACCGCCGCCGACGCCGTGCCCGAGGAAGAAGACCAGCGCGGTGCGAAACGCACTGACGATCCGTTCCTGATAATATTCGGCAAGCGCCGCGGCGGTGCCGTCATTCTCGATCCAGACCGGCAGGCCCAGCGCGTCGTCGAAGAAGGACGCGAGCGGAACGTCGTGCCACCCTTTCAGCCAGGTAACCACCGACCGGCGTTCGTCGGGACCGATCAGATAGCCGGGCACCGCGACGCCGAGGCCGAGGAACCGGCGCTGGGTGACGCCCAACCTGCCCGCCAGCGCGACCAGCCGGTCCCGTACCGCAGTGGCGAAGGCCAGGGGTTCGGCGCTGTGGAACGGCGTGACATCCTGCGCCAGCAGCTTGCCCGCGAAGTCGATCAGTACGACTTCCAGCCAGCCGGGATGGCACGTCGCGCCGGCGGCATAGGCACCGTCCCCGGATACGCCCAGCGGCACCATCGGCCTGCCACGACCCTGGCCAAGCAACTGCTCCTCTTCCTGGACCAGACCGAGTCCGATCAATTCCCTGGAAAAGCGCGTGATCGCGGCGTTGCTCTGCCCCAGCGCCTCGGCGATTTGCGATCGGGGCGTCGGGCCGTACACCCGCAGATGCCAGATGATCCGCTTCTGCAAATCGGACAGCGAAATCATGTGACGTCGTGCAGCGCGCATGCCCACCGATTAGTTTATATATTGAAACTAAATTACGGTTATAGGAGGCGGTCGCCGATGGGAAGCTGCATGTCGCCCCCTGATCTCGCCGGACCAGTCCATCGCCGCACCCGGCAACTGCTCTACGCCTCCGGGAATTTCGGCAAGAGCCTGGTGTGGGCGGCGTTCGACACGGTGCTGTTTTTCTATCTGACCAGCATCGCCGGCATTCCCCTGGCGCTCGCAGGCGCCATCATCATGACGGCGCTGGTGTGGGATGGCTTCGGCGACCTCGTCATCGGCTATTGGGCGGATCGCACGGGACGCAAGGACTTCCTTCGGACCCTGCTGGTGGTGGGTGCGCCCATCTGCGGCACGGCCTTTGCCGCGGTGTTCCATGTCGCCGCCGCAGCTCCCGGCTGGCGGATCGTCGCCGTCGCCTTGCTCTGCTGGATCTGCCGGATCGGCTATACGCTCTGCGACGTCGCCCACAACGCGATGCTGGTCACCATGTCTGCCAACGAACGCGACGCCTCGATCGTTTCGGGCCTGAGGCTGATGTTCAGTGCCGCCGGCGCAGCAGCGGTCGGCCTGGCATTGAAGGCCGGGCTGGCCCCGCCGACGGTGGCCGGGCAGCAGGCCGTATTCGTCGTGTGCGCCATCATGGGCGGGATCGCCTATACCGCGACGCTCTGGGCGGCGACCGGCGTGAAGGACGCAAGCCTGGGCAGCGAGCGGCATGCGGGAACGCTGCGGTTGCGAACCGCACTCGCGGCGCTGGCCGCAACCGCGTCATATCGCAGGCTGTGTCTCATCATCTTTCTTCAGGCTGGCGTGACGTCGCTGTTCATGAAGAGCCTGCCCTTTTTCGGAGCGTCCTTCTTCGGCGAAGCGGCATGGGCCGGCGATGCGATCATTGTCATGACGATCGCACAGGTCGCCGCCCTGCCCGTACTGATGATGCTGGGCCGCCGGGGGGTATCGACCCGGACATTGACCCAAGGATCGCACGCGCTGACGGCGCTCTCGCTGATCGGTCTGCCGATAAGTGCGATGTACGTGCCGCTGCTCGCGCCCGTGGCGCTGGTCGGCATCGGTGTCGGGCTGTCCGGCATGAATATGACGGTCTGGGCCAACCTGGCGCTGATCGTCAGGAACATGACCGTGGTTCAGGCGAACCTCCACGCCCTGCCGGTCGGCCTGTTCCTCGCCATCCTGAAATGCGCTGCCGGGATCGGCTCGGGCATCCTCGCCTTCGGTCTGTCCTGGGGCCAGGCCTACGGAATGCAGCAAGGCCCGATCATCCTGATCGTGGCCATTGCCGCACCCTTCGCATCGAGCATCGCGTGCATCGCACTGACTCGCCGCGGTTGATGTTTGCGACCGGCCTTACGGTCCAATACCCGACGCAGCGTCGGCGCCCCGCCAGCAGCATACTCGCAGAGGTCGGGCCTATACCTCGGCCACGAGCCACCTACGGTTATGGCGTGTTCCCTTCACCCGCTCGCTGCTCTCCGCCCTCAGAACGCATAACGCACGGTCGCCGAAGCCGTGCGGCCGTTGTACGCGCGTGCCAGCGCAAAACCGCTGGCAGGAAGGGCGCCCTGAACGATGTCGTCGAACGCCAGCGTGTCGAAGACGTTGTTGACGTTCAGCATCAGCTGCACGCGTTCGATCGGGCGGATTTGCACGAAGGCGTTGACCAGGGTGTAGCCCGGCATCTTGAGCTGGTTGACGTCCTGGGCAAAGCTGCTCGTCGTGCCGATGACGTTGACGCCGACAGTTACGTAGCGGGTGTCGATCTGCGGTGTCGCCTGGAAGATGAAGTTCGCCTGGTGCCGCGGCGTGTTGCCGACCAACTGCGGATTTGCCACGTCGCTGGCGATCTCGGCATCGGTATAGGTGCCGCCCGCGGTCAGGCTGAACACGCCGCGCCGGGCACCACCTTCCACTTCCACACCCTTGGCCTTGTAGCCGCGCACGATGACCTGGGGCAAACCTCCAACGGACTGGACGTTGCGCTCGCCCACCTTGGCCGAGAAACCGGTTACGTTGAACGTCATGCCTGCCTGCCGAAACTTCAGCCCGATTTCGGTTTGCTTGACGGTATCGAACGCGCTGGCCGCTTCCAACGGAGCACCGGACACCGGGCTGTGCGCCGCTGAGAACAGCAACCTGCTTGCGGCGGCACGTGCGCCGCGGCTGTTGCGCGCGAACACGGCCAGCGGTTCGGCGAGCCGCACGTTGATGCCCGCCGAGTAGCTCAGATACCCGTAGTCGTAATCGACCCTGCCTGGAGTTCCAAGCGGTAACACCCCGGTCGTCCGCTCGGCGACCGATATCCTGCCGTCGCCGTTAAGATCGACGGGTGCGGTGCCGACGCGACCGCCACCCAGTCCGGCACCATATAAGGTGCCTTTTACGTCGCCCATATCGTAACGAAGGCTGCCACCGATGGCGACCCTGCCGACATGGTAGTTGATCGACCCGTAGGGCGCATTGATCGCGTAATTGACATCGTATTTGCGGCTGAAGCTTCCATTATTGAAGCCGAAGCTGATGTAGCCATCCTGCGTCACGGGAACACCCGCTGCTGTCGTCACGTTGATGAGCGCCGTCTGCCCGTTGCCGCGAACATCCGACAAGTTGTTGACGATTGCCCAGTCGACATCGAAATCCTGTGACGACTTATAGAATCCGGCAGTGGTCGTCAGGTTTCCATTACCGACCTGCCAGACGCGGCTGACGCGAAGATCGTTCGTGATATTGTTCAGACTGCGAAAGACGAAATCCTGTACGCGGGTAGATACGAGCAACCCGTTGCCGTTCAGGGTAGAGGGATTGGTGATCCTCTGTCCGGCAAGCGGACCATTGGCATAGCTGATCGTCGCGCCAGGTCCGCCATTGGCAAACCCCAGGCCGCTGGAAGAGGCAAGGGTCTGGGCCGCGGCTACCGCGGTGGGGTGATATTTGAAATTGTCCCCGGAAATATCGGCGAAGCGAAACTTTTCGGTGACCGTCCATTCGCCGAAGTCGAACTGCGCGTCGAAACCGGCCGCCTTGACGATCGCCTCTTGGCCGATGCGCGCGTCGTCGCGCTTGATGACGTTGGCGCTGTCGAGCGTCACGAGGTTGACGGTGTTGGGCGAAATGACCGTGTCCGTCTTGACGTCGAAGTTGCGCGCGCTCGTGAACACCGGGTCGGAGTTCGAGCCCGACACCAGGATCGGCACTGCCTGATACGACGGCGTGCGGTCGTTGAGATACTTGCCATAGAGCCGGATGTAGCCGTTGCTGAAGGTCTTGGTGACGTTCAGCTTGATCTGGCCGCCGCGGTAGGCGTCGAACCCCACGGCGCGCGGCCCTTCGCCCTGGCGATAGAAGCCGCCGACGTGAAAGCGGAGCGTGTCGCTGATCTTGTGGCCGTAATCACCATCGACGCGATATTCACCGTAATCGAGGCCCACCGTAGCCTGGATGGCACCACCCTCGGTTTCTCCGGTCTTCGACAGCAGGTTGATGACCCCGCCCGGAGAGTTGGAGGCAAAGGTCGACGCCGATCCGCCACGGATGGCTTCGATCTGCGCGACGTTCAGGTCGAAGCGCATGAACGTGTCCGGGGCCACCGGCTGCAGGTCGCCGAACTCCAGTACCGGCATTCCGTCTTCTTGAAGTTGCAGGAACTTGGCGCCGGTTGCTGCCAGGGGCAGGCCGCGAATCGAATAGCTGGCATTGCCTTCGCCGCCGGCATATTCGACGCGGATGCCGGGGATGTTGCGCAGAACCTCGCCGAGCGAGCGGGCGCTGAACTTCTCGATCTCGCTGCCCCGCAGCGTGCTGGTCGACGTCGCGCTGTCGAGACGGTCGCGGCCCTTGGCGACGCCGGTCGAGAACACCTCCTCGGCAGGCGCCTTGCTGGGGGTGGCGGGAGCCTGTGCCTGAGATGCCGCGGCCGCGTCCTCAGGCGCGGATACCGACTGGGCAGCCTGTGCCGCGGCGGACCAGAATAAGGCAACCGGTGCGACGGTCGTCAGAAAACGATGGTACTTCACAATATTCCCCCCCAAGGATTTTATAAGTTTGAACGCGGCGCGCAGAACGCATCTGAGCGTCGTTCAAAAACGTCTGCCTCTGCATTGTCGAACCGCACACGCGTTTGCTGCCGCAGCGCAATTCAGAATGAATTCCTAGGCTTGCACCCGTTAAAACTGCGTAAAGGACGATGTTGATGTATGACAATTGACCCGACCGGGCCTGTTGGCGGCATCGGTCAGCGCAATGCGACCTAGCACGGAGGCGGAGCGCGACGATCGCGAGATGGCGACCGTGCTACCAGGCGGAGGATGAGCCACTCACGGCAACGGCGTGCTCCGTGGCCCGCTCGCCGCAGCGTGCACGCGCCTATGGCGGGAAACGTGCAAGGCCGGCCTGGCGCACCGGGGGCCGACGACGCCGCATTGCCGCGGCGCTCCCTCTTCCCGTCGTCTTGCGTGTTTCAGAATCGCTGACGATGCAGCTCTTGCAGCCGAAGCCCGGCCGGCGGGCCTCGAAACGCGCTGAAGCGAGAGGCATGGTGGACAGGGTAGGGTTCGAACCTACGTAGGAGAAACTCCGGCAGATTTACAGTCTGCTGCCTTTAACCACTCGGCCACCTGTCCAGGTGCTTCGTTAGCAGGCGCGCCCAATGCCCAAGCGCGCCCGCCCTGTCAACGACGCACGTCTTCGGGCACGGGGCGGGCCAGGTTTTCGGACGACACGGGGTTGCGGACCTTGCCCCCTCCCGCCTAGCAAGCCGGTTCAATCGAAACGGGGTTTTCGCATGCGCCGCTTATTGTTCGCCGCCACCATGTTCGCGCCGGTACTTTGCGCACCGGTGGTCGCACAGGATCGGGAAACCGCCACCGCGCGGATCATCGACGAGGGCACGAACCACAGCCAGGTGATGCCCACCGTCCAGCAGCTGACCGACGTCATTGGCCCGCGGATGACCAATTCGCCCGCAATGCGCCGCGCGGAAAGCTGGACCGCGGCGAAATTCGCCGAATGGGGGCTGAAGAACGTCCACAAGGAAGGCTTTCCCTTCGGCCGCGGCTGGTCGATCGAGCGGTCCAGCGTCCGCATGGTCACGCCCCGCGCCATTCAGCTGACCGCGATCCCGATCGCCTGGACCCCCGCCGCGCAGGTCAGCGCGCCGGTGATCGTCGCGCCGATCCGCCGCGAGCGCGATTTCGACAAATGGCGCGGACAGCTGAAGGGCAAGATCGTCATGATCTCGCTGCCGGGCACCGGCGACGAGCCGGGCGAGGCACCCTTCCAGCGGCTGTCGGGCGAGGACATCGCCAAGCTCGACGCCTTCGATCAGCCGCGCAACGATCCCGAGGCGCAGGCCCGTCGCCTCAAGCGCCTGGGCTTTCCCAAGGCGCTCGATACCTTCCTGAAGGCCGAGGGCGCGGTCGCTTATGCCACCCGGTCGCGCGGTGACGGCAAGCTGGTCCACGGCGAAGGCTCTCTCTTCGAGCGTGCCGACGACCCGCAAATGCCCGGAATCGAGATCGCCGCCGAGGATTACCGCCGCCTCGCCCGCCTGGCGAAGATCGGCCCCGCCCCCACGGTCGAGATCGCCAGCGACGTGCGCTTCGACGACAGCGACATGAACGCGTACAACATCATCGCCGAAATCCCCGGCACCGACGCGAAGGCCGGCTATGTCATGGCGGGCGCGCACCTCGACAGCTGGGCCGCGGCGGACGGCGCCGCCGACAATGCCGCAGGCTCGGCGATGGTGATGGAGGCCGCGCGCATCCTGGCCGCGACCGGCGTGCGGCCGAAACGCACGATCCGCTTCGCTCTCTGGGCCGGCGAGGAGCAGGGCCTGCTCGGCAGCCTGGCCTATATCGACCAGCATCTGGCGACGCGCGGCGCGCCGGGCGAGCCGAGACTGAACGGCGACCACGCCTATTACGGCTGGCCGAACCGCTGGCCGATCACCCCCAAGCCCGGCTATTCGCAACTGGCGGCGTATTTCAACATCGACAACGGATCGGGCAAATTGCGCGGGCTGTATGCGGAGGGCAATGCCGCGGTCGTGCCGATCTTTCGCGACTGGCTGGCGCCCTTCGACGCGATGGGCGCGGCGAACGTGGTGGCGAGCCGCACCGGCGGCACCGATCATGTCTTCCTGCAATCCATCGGCCTGCCCGGTTTCCAGTTCATCCAGGATCCGCTCGATTACGACAGCCGCATCCACCACACCTCGATCGACACCTTCGATCACCTGAAGGCCGACGACATGCGCCAGGGTTCGATCGTGCTCGCCGGCGTGCTGCTGCGCGCCGCGAACGCGGAAAAGCCGCTGCCGCGCGGGCCGCTGCCGACGAAGCCGGTCGTCACTGATCCCCTCGCCTATTCGGTGGATGACGATTGATGGCACGCAAGGGACATCGCCCGAGCACCGGCGTCGCCAACCGCCCGCGCTTCTGGGGGCGGCATGCCGTCACCGCCGCGCTCGCCAACGAAGCGCGCACGGTCCGCAAATTGTGGGGGACGCGAGAGGCGCTGGCGAGCCTGAACCTGCCGCCGATCCTGCCGGTCACCTTCGCCGAGGTCACCGACCTCGGCCGCCTCGTCCCCTCCGACGCCCCACACCAGGGGCTGGTGGCGGAGGTCGATCCGCTGGAGGAGATGTGGCTGGCCGATCTGCTGCACGCCGGGCGTGACGACCGGCGCCCGCTGATCGTGCTCGACCAGGTCACCGATCCGCACAACGTCGGCGCGATCCTGCGTTCGGCGGCCGCCTTCGACGCGCTCGGCATCGTCACCCAGGATCGCCACGCGCCGCCCGAATCGGGCACCGTGGCCCGCGCCGCATCGGGCGCGCTGGAGACCACCCCCTGGGTCCGCGTCGTCAACCTGGCGCGCGCGCTGGAGGAGATCGCCGAAGCCGGCTTCTGGCGCGTCGGCCTTACCGGCCACGCCAGCCAGACCTTCGCGCAGGCGATCGGCCAGCAACGCATCGCGATCGTGCTGGGCGCCGAGGGCGAAGGCATGCGCCAGAATACCGAAACCCACTGCGACGAACTGGCGCGGCTGCCGATCTCGGCGAAGGTCGAGAGCCTGAACGTATCCAACGCCGCGGCAATTGCGCTGTATGCAGTGGCGGCGCGGTAGATCAGCGAGGGGGTTGGCTGGAAGGGAGTGACGTTCGGCAGATCGCTATACCTAGTGGGAAGCGGTCGTTTAGCGGTCCTCAACGGGCACAGCCTGCCAGTCCCCAAAGGTCGAATAAACCTGTGTGTCAGGCCACCCCGGGTTAGTCTCGGTCCGTCTGGTAAGATGAACTTGCGCCAATCGCCCCGTCGCTGAGTCGAAATAGCAGATCGTCTCTCCGCCAGCGCCGGCCTATGGCATAGGCTTCGAGTCCGAAAAGGACGTGCTCAGCGCAAAGTTCGCGCTGAAGTTCGACTGCGGCCCATTCGCGTTCCGTAGCACTCTCGATGCCATACCAGTCGCCATCCCAAGAGATTTCGTTCTGCATAGGTGCGAGTTTACCGTTGCCGGGAACGTCGGCAAGTGGGCGGAAGCGGAATGCCTAGGATTGGTGGAACGCGGACGGTCAGGTCTTCAGTAGCTGATAGGCTTCGAACACATCCACAGGATTGAAAATCCGCTCGTCCACGGTGATCCATGCACCCTTCCCATGGTAGCCGTCCGCGCTTGAAGCGTATTCGACCACCTCTCGAAAAGAGGCCCACGATTGCGGGTTCTCCTCCGGAGGTGAGCTAACCCACGACCAGTCGAAGTCGTCCTCGTCGAGGTTGTCGCCGGGGAATAGCCAGACCAGAGTCGCGGCTGCGTCCCAAGGGTAGGGTCCAGTTTGCATGGGTGAGCTTACCAAGCGGCGTAACGTCTGCAACTGGGCGACAACGGCCGCATCGTCTCTGTCCTACAGACCCCATTTCGTGCCACGGCGGCCACGACCCGCTCACGGCGCCCGATCGCTCTTTCTCATCGCTGCGAAATCGACCCGCTCACGCGCCAATCAACATCAACGTCCGCGCTCCCCAGCATCGCGCGACACCGTGTAGGATGTGACTTTCCAATGACCTGCCGAGGCGCAAAGGCCCGACGTCGGCAAAGCCGCCGTCGACCGGGTTCGGCGCGCCGACCCGTCGGCCGTGCCGAGCGCTGCGCTATCGCGCATCGGCGCGGGCGTGGCGCGCCTGCGCTCGTCAATCCTCCGCGGCGATCCGCACCCGCAGTCCGTCCAGCGCATCGGTGAACGGCACCTGGCACGACAGGCGCGAGGTCGCGTCGCGGTCCGCGGTCGAATCGAGCAGATCGTCTTCGTCCGGACTTATCTTGGGCAGCAAGTCCGCAAAATCCGCATCGACATGGACGTGGCACGTCGCGCACGAACAGCAGCCGCCGCACAGCGCCAGCAGCTCGTCGATCCCCGCGTCGCGGATCACCTCCATCACCGACAGCCCGGCCTCACCGTCGATCGCGCGTTCTTCCCCTTCGCGCGTGGTCACGATAAGTGTCGGCATGGCTCATCCTTTGCTAAGTCCCCGCGCCCATGCCGCGCCTTCCGGCGGGGATCAAGCATGGGCCCAAAAACCGTGGGCCTGACGGCGGAGCAGTTGCGCACCGCGCTCGATGCGCTGGCGGCCGGCGAACCCGCCTTCGCCACCGCTCTGGCGCGCGCCGGCTACCCCGCGCCGCGCATCCGCGAGCGCGGCTATCAGACCTTGCTGCGCACCATCGTCGGCCAGCAGGTGAGCGTAAAGGCCGCCGACGCGGTGTGGCGCAAGCTGGAGGCGTTGGTCGGCGACGCGACCGATCCCCACGCGATCCTCGCCGCCAGCGACGAATCCCTACGCGCCTGCGGCTTCTCGCGCCAGAAATCGAGCTACGCCAAGAGCCTGGCCGAGGAGGTGACCAGCGGCCGCCTCGATCTTGACCGCCTGCCTGCCGACGACGAGGAAGCGATCGCGCAGCTCACCCGTGTTAAGGGCATCGGCCGCTGGTCGGCGGAAATCTACCTGCTGTTCGCCGAGGGCCGCGCCGATATCTGGCCCGCGGGCGACCTGGCGGTACAGATCGAACTCGGCCGCATCCTCGGCCACGAAGCGCGGCCATCGGAAAAGCTGACCCGCGACCTGGCGGAGGCATGGCGCCCGCACCGCGGCGCGCTCGCCATCTTCACCTGGCACCATTATGGCGCCGCCTCGGACGCCGCGCCGGTATAGCCGTTCGGCGGCAGTTCATCGCCGCGATGCAATGGCGGGGGCATGGCATTCGGGCAATCGGACAAGCGTAGCCGCATCGTCGCGGCGATCGGCGCGGGTGCGGTGCAGGCGCTCCTGATCTACGCGCTCGTCATGGGCCTTGCCTTCCACCTGCCGGCCAGCGTGGACGAGGGATTGGCGCTGTTTACCGTCGCCCCGCCGCCGCCTGAGCGCGAGCGACCTATCCCCGAACGCCAGCGAAGCCACCACCGCGAAGGCGCCGCCGCCCCGCGCAGCCTGCGCGCGCAGGCCACCGAAGTCGTCGTGCCACCGCCGATCGTGCCGCTCCCCATCGTCTCGCCGGTGATCGCCGCGCCGGTCGCGGGGGTCGGCACGCAGGCGTCACAGGGCACGTCCGCCCTCCCCGGCCCGGGCACCGGCAGCGGCGGGACCGGCGACGGCACGGGCAGCGGCGGCGCGGGGGACGGCGACGGCGACGGTTTCGACACCCCGCCACGGCTGAAGAAGGGCCGCATCCGCGATTCGGACTATCCGCGCGCGGCGGCGGCGGCCGGCGCGAGCGGCATCGTGTCGGTACGCTATCTGATCGAGCTGGACGGCCGCGTCAGCCACTGCGTCATCACCAGATCCAGCGGCAATTTCGCGCTCGACGAGACGACCTGCCGCCTGATCGAACAGCGCTTCCGCTACGAACCCTGGCGCGACTCACGCGGTCGCCCGGTCCTCGGCTATGTCGTGCGCGACAACGAATGGGTGCTCGACCGCATCCCTGCCGACCCGCCGCCGCGCTGATACTTACCGTGCCGGCGTCCAGACCTGGGTCTTGCAGAAGAAGGAGATGCAGCCCTTTACCTTCAGCGATCCGTCGCGCTCGCGGGTCACGATCGCCTTGTAGCTCTTGCCGTCCTCGGGATTGTAGATGCGGCCGCGCCAGTCGGCGCCGGCATCCGCGAAGCCCGACAGGATCGGCACGCCGACCATCGGCCGCGTCCGGAGTGCCGGGTCGGGATTGTTGGAATCGCGCCCCGTCGCACCCGGTGGCGCCTTGAGCACGCGATCGACGCGCCCGCACAGCGATTGCCCCCCTCCCCCGCACGGCGCGATCGCCACGATCGCCTTGCCGCCTTCGGTCAGCCAGCGTCCGGTGATCGGCGTGGCTGCGTGCGCGGCGGCGGGAACGGCCAGCAGGACCAGGGCGGGCAGCAGGTGTCGCATCGTCGTCTCCGGATGGAAGCTGGTGACATGGGCCGGTGTCGGTGAACCGCCGATGACCCGCGCGCGCCCCGTTTGTCGTGCCCGGATCGATCCGGCAAGATGCCGCGTCATCCCGTCGATCGACACACTGCGGAACATTCGATTAGGAAAGTCGAAGGACGGTGCTGCCAAGGCGTGGCGGTCGCAGCTTGCGCGCGGGATGGTGAATGCCCGCGTGACATCGTGCGGCGCCGCGTTAGGATCACCCTCGAACAGACCGGACATGATGTGACCAGCACAATTGCTTCGCCCGTCGCCACTCAGGCGAATCCCCTCGCCGGCGCGATCCTCGACACCCTCATCCACCGGATCGGCAAGGATGCACAAGCCGCGCGCCCGCACGACTGGCTGGCGGCGACGATCCTGACGATGCGCGACGACATCATCGACCGCTGGATGGCATCGACCAAGGCGGCGCACGCCGCCGGTGCCAAGCGCGTCTATTATCTCAGCCTGGAATTCCTCATCGGCCGGCTGCTGCGCGATGCCATCGCCAATCTCGGCCGCACCCCCGAAGTCGCCGCGGCGCTGGCGTCGCTCGACGTCGATCTGGCGGAGATCGAGGAGATCGAGCCGGACGCCGCGCTCGGCAACGGCGGCCTCGGCCGGCTCGCGGCGTGCTTCATGGAAAGCCTGGCGAGCCTCGATCTGCCCGCTTACGGTTACGGCATCCGCTACGTGAACGGCATGTTCCGCCAGCGCATCGACGACGGCTGGCAGGTCGAATTGCCCGAGACCTGGCTGACCCACGGCAATCCGTGGGAATTCGAACGGCGCGAGAGCGCCTATTTCATCGGCTTCGGCGGCGAGGTGATCGGCACCGAGGACGGCGCGGTCCATTGGAAGCCCGCTGAGGCGGTCGAGGCGGTGGCGGTCGACACGCCGGTCGTCGGCTGGCGTGGCAAGCGGGTCAACACGCTCAGGCTGTGGACCGCGCGCGCCTTCGATCCGATCCACCTCGACGCGTTCAACGCCGGCGATTATTCGCGCGCGCTGGCCGGGCAGTTGAAGGCCGAGACGCTGGTCCGCGTCCTCTACCCCGCCGACAGCAACCCCGCCGGCCAGGAACTGCGGCTGCGGCAGGAATATTTCTTCTCCTCCGCCTCGATCCAGGACATCGTCCGCCGCCACATCCAGTATTTCGGCGACATCCGCACCTTGCCCGACAAGGCCGCGATCCAGCTCAACGACACCCATCCCGCGGTGTCGGTCGCCGAACTGATGCGGCTGCTGATGGATCATCACGACGTCGGCTTCGATGAAGCGTGGAAGATCACGCAGGGAACCTTCGGCTACACCAACCACACGCTGCTGCCGGAAGCGCTGGAAAGCTGGCCGCTGCCGCTGTTCGAACGGCTGCTGCCGCGCCACATGCAGCTCGTCTATCAGATCAACGCCCGGCTGCTGCGCGAGGCACGCAAGAGCGGCACCGACGACCGTGCGATCGCCGCGATCAGCCTGATCGACGAAGGCGGCGAGCGGCGGGTGCGGATGGCCAATCTCGCCTTCGCCGGATCGCACAGCGTCAACGGCGTCGCGGCGCTCCACACCGATCTGATGAAGCAGACGGTGTTCGCCGATCTCCATCGCCAGTTCCCCGGCCGCATCAACAACAAGACCAACGGCATCACGCCGCGGCGCTGGCTGCAGGAATGCAATCCCGGCCTGACCGCGCTGATCCGCGAGGCGATCGGTCCCGCCTTCCTCGACGACACCAACCGCCTGGCCGATCTGCTCCCCTTCGCGGAGGACGCGGCTTACGGGGAGCGTTTCGCCGCGGTGAAACGTTCGAACAAGGTGGCATTGGCACAGCATCTTCGCGACGTGACGGGCGTCCGGATCGACCCGGACGCGATGTTCGACGTGCAGATCAAGCGCATCCACGAATATAAGCGCCAGCTGCTCAACATCATCGAGACGGTCGCGCTCTACGACCAGATCAGGCGCCACCCCGAACGCGATTGGACGCCGCGGGTAAAACTGTTCGCAGGGAAAGCCGCGGGCAGCTATCACAATGCCAAGCTCATCATAAAGCTGGCGAACGACGTCGCCCGGCGGATCAACGCCGATCCTTCCGTCGGGCCGCTGCTCAAGGTGGCGTTCGTTCCCAATTACAACGTCAGCCTGGCGGAGAAGATCATCCCCGCCGCCGATCTGTCCGAACAGATATCCACCGCGGGCATGGAGGCGTCGGGCACCGGCAACATGAAGTTCGCACTTAACGGCGCGCTGACCATCGGCACGCTCGACGGCGCCAATGTCGAGATCCGCGATCACGTCGGCGCGGACAATATCGTCATCTTCGGCATGACCGCCGATGAAGTCGCCGCCAAACGCGCCGAAGGCTATGTTCCGCGCGCGGTGATCGAAGGATCGCCCGAATTGCGCCAGGCGGTGGACGCGATCCGAAACGGCGTGTTCTCGCCAGACGATCCTGCCCGCTATGCCGGGTTGATGGACGGTCTGTACGACCACGACTGGTTCATGGTCGCCGCCGATTTCGACGCTTATGCGAGCGCGCAGCGTGAGGTGGACGCGCGCTGGAGCGATCGTGCCGGATGGAACGGCTGCGTCATCCGCAACGTCGCGCAGATGGGCTGGTTCTCCTCCGATCGGACGATCTCCGAATATGCGCGCGACATCTGGGGCGTCATGTGACGCCGCCGCGTGGCGCCATCGAGGCTCTGCTTGAGGGGCGCCACGACGATCCTTTCTCGCTGCTCGGCGCATTTGCGGGGCCGGACGGCTCGTTCGCGCGGGCGTGGATACCGGGAGCCGAGACCGCGGAGGCCCACGACCTCGGCGGCACCTCGCTGGGCGCACTGACGCGGGTCGATGACGGCGGGCTGTTCGAAGGCACGATCGACGGCGCAGCCCAGCCGCTGCGCTACAAGGCGCGGCGGCATGGCGTCGAATGGTGGGTGAGCGACCCCTATACCTTCGGCCCCGTGCTCGGCCCGGTCGACGACCTGCTGATGGCCCAGGGCAATCACCTGCGCCTGCACGACAAGATGGGCGCGCATCTGATCGCGCACGAAGGCGCGTCGGGCGTGCATTTCGCGGTCTGGGCGCCCAACGCTCGGCGCGTCGCGGTGGTGGGCGACTTCAACGACTGGGACGGCCGCCGCCACACGATGCGCAGGCGCGGCGACACGGGCGTCTGGGAGATCTTCGTCCCCGACATCGCCGAGCACCGCAAGTACAAGTTCGAGATCATCGGTCCCGACGGCGCGCTCCAGCCGCTGAAGGCCGATCCTCACGCCTTCGCCTCCGAACTCCGTCCCGCCACCGCCTCGATCACCACCGCCCCCGCGGTGCGCGCATGGGGCGACGCCGATCACCGCGCGCATTGGGCAAAGGTCGATCCCCGCCGCGTGCCGGTTTCGATCTACGAGGTTCACGCAGGCTCGTGGGACCGCGACGAGAACGACTGGTTCCTGACATGGGACGCGCTCGCCGACCGGCTGATCCCCTATGTCGTCGATCTGGGCTTCACCCATATCGAATTCCTGCCGGTCAGCGAACATCCCTACGACCCCAGCTGGGGCTATCAGACCACCGGCCTCTATGCGCCTTCCGCCCGCTTCGGCGATACCGACGGCTTCGCGCGCTTCGTCGATGGCGCGCACCGGGCCGGGATCGGCGTGCTGATCGACTGGGTGCCAGCCCACTTCCCCTATGATGCCCACGGTCTCGCCCGCTTCGACGGCACCGCTTTGTACGAGCATGAAGACCCGCGGCTCGGCTTCCACCCCGATTGGAACACCGCGATCTACAATTTCGGGCGGCGCGAGGTGTCGTCGTTCCTCGTCAACAACGCGCTTTTCTGGGCCGAGCGTTTCCACGTCGACGGCATCCGCGTCGATGCGGTGGCCTCGATGCTCTACCGCGACTACAGCCGCCTGCCCGGCGAATGGATTCCCAACGAAGACGGCGGGCGGGAAAATTGGGAAGCGGTCGCCTTCCTGCGCGCGATGAACAAGGCGGTCTATGCCGCGCATCCCGGCATCTTCACCGTGGCCGAGGAATCGACATCCTGGCCCGGCGTCTCGCGCCCGGCGCATGAAGATGGTCCGAAAACGAATCTGGGTTTCGGCTTCAAGTGGAACATGGGCTTCATGCACGACACGCTCCAATATATGGCGCGCGAGCCGGTGCACCGGCGGCATCATCACGCCGAGGTCACCTTCGGCCTGTCCTATGCCTGGTCGGAGAATTTCATCCTGCCGCTCAGCCACGACGAAGTGGTGCACGGCAAGGGATCGCTGCTCACCAAGATGGCGGGCGACGACTGGCAGAAATTCGCCAATCTGCGCGCCTATTACGCGATGATGTGGGGCTATCCGGGCAAGAAGCTGCTGTTCATGGGGCAGGAATTCGCGCAGCGCGCCGAATGGTCGGAGGCGCGCGCGCTCGACTGGCATCTGCGCGCCAGCCAGAGCCACGAGGGCGTCCGCAATCTCGTCCGCGATCTCAACCGCCTCTACGCCGCGCGGCCCGCGCTCCACGCCCGCGATTGCGAGCCGGAGGGCTTCGAATGGCTGGTCGCCGACGATGCCGCCAATTCGGTTTTTGCCTGGCTGCGCAAGGCACCGGGCGAACCGCCGATCGCAGTGATCTGCAACATGACGCCGGTCGCGCGCGCGCCTTACCGCGTGCCGCTGCCGCATGACGGGCGATGGTGCGAGGTTCTGAATTCCGACGCACACGACTATCGCGGCTCAGGGCTGGGCAACCTTGGCGGCGTGGACGCGCAAGACGGCGGCGCCTGGGTGACGCTCCCGCCGCTGGCGACCGTCATGCTGGAGTTCGAAGGCTAGACAAAAGAACGACCTGGAGAGAGAGACATGGACCACAAACGCGGCCAACCGCTCGCGCGCGACGCGATGGCTTATGTGCTGGCCGGCGGCCGCGGCAGCCGGTTGTTCGAGATGACCGACACCCGCGCCAAGCCCGCGGTGTATTTCGGCGGCAAGAGCCGGATCATCGACTTCGCGCTCTCCAACGCGATCAATTCGGGCATCCGCCGCATCGGCGTGGCGACGCAATACAAGGCGCACAGCCTGATCCGCCACCTCCAGCGCGGCTGGAACTTCCTGCGCCCCGAACGCAACGAGAGC
>NZ_DASVTL010000095.1:0-86577 GCF_036387595.1 Sphingomonas sp. | reverse complement strand
GTGCTGGTTTCCTCGCCGACCTGCCGCTGGGCGAGATCGAGGAACGGGATCGACGCCGATTGCTCGCGGCCCTTGGGGTAGCGGCCGAGGATCTCGTTCGCCTTGCGCTGATTCTCTTCGGACCAGCGGAAGTCGCCCCAGCGCGCGCGGGTCTCGGCCTCGTCGGGGATGTGGATTGCGTCAGCCATTTCCGTTTCCATGCGATGGTGCCGCTTGGCCTGCCAAGGCGCCGAGTGCCACCACTAGCCCAACGAGGATCGCTGTTCCCCAGATTGCAAACGTTGAAGCGGAGATGGTCCACGCCACCGTGAAGGTTGCGAAGAAGCCCGCGATTAGTGCCACTACGCCCGCAACCGCCGTAGCAACCAGGAAGCCTGTAGTCACTGGTTGACCCGATCTACGGCTCCAAACGACGATAGTACCTACCGCCGTCAAAGCCGGAACAATGAGTGTTCCAATCGTGTCGGAAGCCTCGCTCACCGGTCACACTCCCCAAACACGATATCCATCGCCCCCAGAATAGCCGTCGTATCCGCCAGCATATGCCCCTTCGCCATGAAGTCGAACGCCTGCAGATGCGAAAACGCGGTCGGCCTGATCTTGCAGCGATACGGCTTGTTGGTTCCGTCCGCGACCAGATACACCCCGAACTCCCCCTTGGGGCTTTCGGTCGCGACGTACACGTCACCCGCGGGGACGTGATAGCCCTCGGTATACAGTTTGAAATGATGGATCAGCGCCTCCATCGACTGCTTCATCTCCGCGCGCTTGGGCGGCACCACCTTGCGGTCGAGCGATGCGATCGGCCCCTCGGGCATTTCGGCGAGGCATTGCTTCATGATCCGCGCCGACTGCCGCACCTCCTCGACCCGCACCATGAACCGGTCATAGCAATCGCCGCGCGTGCCGACCGGCACGTCGAAGTTCATCTTCGCATAGACGTCATAAGGCTGCGACTTGCGCAGATCCCAGGGGATGCCCGCCGCGCGGATCATCGGTCCCGAAAAGCCCCAGGCGATCGCATCGTCGCGGCTGACCGTGCCGATATCGACGTTGCGCTGCTTGAAGATGCGATTGTCCGCGACCAGCGAGATCGCATCCTCGAACAATTGCGGCAGCCGCGTGTCGAGCCAGTCGCCGATATCGGCCAGCAGCTTCAGCGGCACGTCCTGATGCACCCCGCCCGGCCGGAAGTAGTTCGCGTGCATCCGCGCGCCGCTCACGCGTTCGTAGAAGTTGAACGTGTCCTCGCGCAGTTCGAACAGCCACAGGTTGGGCGTCATCGCGCCTACGTCCATGACGTGGCTGCCCAGATTCAGCAGATGGTTCATGATCCGCGTCAGTTCGGCAAAGAACACCCGCAGATATTGCGCCCGGACCGGCACCTCCAGATCGAGCAGTTTCTCGATCGCGAGCACGAACGTATGCTCCATGCACATCGGCGAGCAATAATCGAGCCGGTCGAAATACGGGATCGCCTGCGCATAGGTCTTGTATTCGATCAGCTTCTCGGTGCCGCGGTGGAGCAGGCCGATATGCGGATCGACACGCTCGACGACCTCGCCGTCCAGCTCCATCACCAGCCGCAGCACGCCGTGCGCGGCGGGGTGCTGCGGCCCGAAGTTGATCGTGTAATTCTGGATGGTGACGTCGCCCGCCTCCGGATCGGCAGCGTCCTGGCGGTGCAGCACCTCGTCGATATATTCGCTCACTGGTTCTGCCCTCCGGTCTTTTCGGCGCTGGAGCCCGGAATCACGTCCGGATCCGCGGGCTTGGGGCCACTCTGCGGCCCGTTCCTGCCCACCCCGGTCTCGGCGGTGCTCTCAGCGGTCTTGCCATAAGGCTGGCTCGGCGCCCCCGGCGCCTGCGTGGGCGAACGCGCCGCTCCCGCCTTCTGGAGATCGTCGGCCTTCAACGGGGTCGGCGCGCCTTTCGCCTCGGGCAACGCACCCTTCTCGTCACCGGGCAGCACATAGGCGGCGCCTTCCCACGGACTCTGGAAATCGAAGTTGCGGAAATCCTGCGTCAGGCTCACCGGCTGATACACCACGCGCTTATGCTCTTCCGAATAGCGCACTTCGGTATAGCCCGTCATCGGGAAGTCCTTGCGCAGCGGATGGCCGCGAAAGCCATAATCGGTCAGGATGCGTCGCAGATCGGCATTGCCCGAAAACAGCACGCCATAGAGATCGTAGACCTCGCGCTCCAGCCACCCCGCCACCGGCCACAGCCCGGTCACCGACGGCACGGGCTGCACGTCGTCGGTCTGCACATGCACGCGGATGCGGTGATTGCGGGTCAGCGACAGCAGGCAATAGACGACCTCGAACCGCTCTACGCCGCGATCGGGATAATCGACCCCGGCGATCTCCATCAGCTGCTGATATTCCAGCCCCGGCGTATCGCGCAGCGCGGCCAGCGCATCGACCAGCGCATCGCGCCGGACGTGCAGCGCGACTTCGCCGACCCGGTCGATCGCATCGAGCAATGAGGTGCCGAGCACGCCGCGCGCCCGGTCGATCGTCTCGCCGTTCAGGTCCGCGGCGTAGGCGGGTGCGGGTGCTCTCACAGCCCAGTCCTCCCCAAGCTCGCTTGGGGAGGGGGACCGCGACGCGAAGCGTCGTGGTGGAGGGGCCGCCGCAGATGCAGCGCTCGTGGCTGCCCCTCCACCACTCGGCTATCGCCGAGCGGTCCCCCTCCCCCCGCTGCGCGCGGGGAGGACTGACATGCCCCCCTCACCGTTCGATGCTCCCGCTACGCCGGATCTTCCGCTGCAACTGCATGATGCCGTACAGCAGAGCCTCCGCGGTCGGCGGGCAGCCGGGGACGTAGATGTCCACCGGCACCACGCGGTCGCAGCCGCGCACCACCGAATAGCTGTAATGATAATAGCCGCCGCCATTGGCGCACGATCCCATCGAGATCACGTATTTCGGCTCGGACATCTGATCGTAGACGCGGCGCAGCGCGGGCGCCATCTTGTTCACCAGCGTGCCCGCGACGATCATCACGTCCGACTGGCGCGGCGACGCGCGCGGCGCGGCGCCGAACCGCTCCAGGTCGTAGCGCGGCATGTTGACGTGGATCATCTCGACCGCGCAGCACGCCAGCCCGAACGTCATCCACCACAGCGACCCGGTTCGCGCCCATTGGAACAGGTCTTCGGTCGAGGTGACCAGGAAACCCTTGTCGGTCAGTTCGCCGTTCAGCCCGTCGAAGAACGCCTGATCGGGCGCGATGACCGTGCCTTCGGGATTGTTGACCAGGCCGATCGGGCCGGAATGTGCCTCTACTCCCAATCCAAAGCTCCCTTCTTCCAGGCGTAGACCAGGCCCAAAGCCAGTTCGCCGATGAAGATCATCATGCTGATCCAGGCGGTCCAGCCCAGCGAAAATACGCTGACCGCCCAAGGATATAGGAACGCCGCTTCGAGATCGAAGATGATGAACAGGATCGCGACCAGATAAAAACGCACGTCGAACTGACTGCGCGGATCTTCGAACGCCGGAAACCCGCACTCATATTCGCTCAGCTTCTCAGGGGTAGGCTTGTGCGCCCCCGTAGCCCGCGCGACGATCATCGGCAGGAACACGAACGCGCTCGACAGCAGCAGCGCCACGCCGAGGAACAACAGGATCGGTAGATAGTGCGACAGATCGACCAATTGGCTTCTCGCAGGTGCGAACGGATGGTGACCGCTTTAGGCCGGCCCCCGGAGAGGGGCAAGGTACGATGGGGTGAGAATCACTCGCAAAAAGGCTTTCCCGCTGTCCTACAGGATCGCATCGAGCCTATGCGGATTGGCGCTCTTTCCCATTGCCAGAACACCGCGCCGGCCGCCGCCTGCCTGCGTCATCCGCCCGGAACTTCTCCGTCGCCGCGGGGTACGTTCCCGCAGGAATTCGCGTTACCTTCGTTACCTTCCGGCCTCTAGCGCAGCGCGCCTGCGACCAGCTTGTGCAGCTTGGAATGGAGTGCGTCATTGGCAGCCAGGAACTCGTTGCGCTCGATCGGCTTGTCGCCGCCGCGGAAGTCGGTGACGAAGCCGCCGGCTTCCCGGATCAACAGCATCCCCGCCGCCACGTCCCACGGCTTCAGGTCGGATTCCCAGAACGCGTCGTATCGCCCCGCCGCCAGCCACGCCAGGTCGAGCGACGCCGCACCCAGCCGCCGGATGCCCGCCACCTGCGGCGCGATCGCACCGAATATGCGGCTCCACTGGCTGAAATCGCCGTGCCCCAGGAACGGAATACCGGTGGCGACCAGCGCCTCCGACAGGTCGCGCCTCGCCGATACCCGCAGCCGCTCGGACTGCACCCAGGCGCCGCGGCCCTTTTCGGCCCAGAAGCTCTCGTCGGTCAGCGGCTGATAGATCAGCCCGGTCGTGATCTCGCGCTTGCCGTTCGGCATCGGCTCCTCGACCGCGATCGAGATCGCGAAATGGGGAAGGCCGTGCAGGAAGTTGCTGGTGCCGTCGAGCGGATCGACGATGAAGCGCGGTTTCGCAGGATCGCCCGCGATCTCGCCGCGCTCCTCCATCAGGAAACCCCAATCGGGCCGTGCCTTGGACAGTTCCTCCCAGATCGTCTGCTCGGCGCGCTGGTCCGCCATGCTGACGAAATCGGCCGGCCCCTTGCGGCTGACCTGGAGCTGCTGGACCTCGTTGAAATCACGCCGCAGCCGCGGCGCAGCCTTGCGTGCGGCACGTTCGATGACGGTGAAGAGGCCGGAATGGCTGGGCATGAGTAATGCTTCCAAAACCCCTCTCCCTTTGGGAGAGGGAGGGGCCCGCCCGGCGCAGCCGGGTGGGAGGGTGAGGGCGGGTAAAGAGCCCCTGCCCTCACCCGACCTCGCTACGCTCGGCCACCCTCTCCCGCCGGGAGAGGGATGAAGATCAATCCGCGCGCCTTACATACGTCTGCTCGTACACGTCCACCACGATCCGCGTCCCCGCCCCGATATGCGGCGGCACCATCACGCGGACACCATTCTCCAGGATCGCCGGCTTGTAGCTCGACGAGGCGGTCTGCCCCTTCACCACCGCGTCAGCCTCGACGATCATCGCCTCGATCGTGTCGGGCAGCTGTACCGAGATCGGCCGCTCGTCCCAGAGTTCGAGCACCACGTCCATGCCGTCCTGCAGGAAGGCGGCCGCATCGCCGAGGATACCCGTGTCCAGCGTGATCTGCTCGTAATTGTCCTTGTCCATGAAGGTCAGCGCGTCGCCGTCCTTGAACAGGAACTGGAAATCCTTGGTGTCGAGCCGGACCCGCTCGACGCTTTCGGCACTGCGGAAACGGACGTTGTTCTTGCGGCCGTCGATCAGGTTCTTCAACTCGACCTGCATATAGGCGCCGCCCTTGCCCGGCTGGGTATGCTGGATCTTGACCGCGCGCCAGATGCCGTTCTCATACTCGATGATGTTGCCGGGACGAATGTCCACGCCGCTGATCTTCATGGGATACCTGCTGGAAAGAGCTTGAGCGCCGCGCTCTACTCCGGCATCCGGCCTGTCGCAAGCAGCGGGTAGGGATTGATCTCCTCCCCCTCCCACCAGCGCTGTCCCGGTGTGACCCGGGTCAGGCCGAAATGCAGGTGGTAATTGCCGGCCCCGGCATCGCCGGTATCGCCGACATAGCCGATCCGATCACCCGCCTGCACCCGCAGCCCCTCACGCACCCCGGCGGCATACCCGGCCAGATGCGCATAGTAATGGCGCCATCGTCCGTCCGCCGATCGCACGTAGAGCGTCGTGCCGCCACGCTCGCTCTGGAAGAGTTTCTCGATCGTTCCCGCCGCCGCAGCGACCACCGGGGTGCGCGCGGGCGCCGCGATGTCGGTGCCGTGATGCCCCCGCCCCTCGCTGCGAGTATCGCCCCAACTGTCGCTGATCGCCGATCGACCCACGCCGGCGACCGGGATCATAAGTTCACCGGGCAGCGGCACCGACGGCGCCGGCCGCGCCGCTGCGCGCTCGACCGGTGCGGTCGCGGTGCCGAAGCTGGTCATCGCCAGGAACGCCGCCCCGGCAAGGACGATGATCCCGAGGATGAACCAGCCCAGCCGGTTCACGCCTTGAACACGGCCTTCGTGCCAGGCTTTATCATCATCGCCAGCCGCGCGGCGTCCCAATTCGTCAGGCGGATGCAGCCGTGGCTCTCGGCGCGGCCGATCGTCTCTGGGTTCGGCGTGCCGTGGATGCCGTAATGTTCCTTCGACAGGTCGATCCACACCACGCCGACCGGGCCGTTCGGGCCGGCGGGGAGCAGTTCCTTGTCGTCGCCCTTCTTGGCATCCCAGAACAGGTCGGGATTGTAATGGAACTTGGGATTATAGTCGGCGCCGTAGATCTTCCACGATCCCAGCGGCAGCGGATCGTGCTCCGATCCCATCGTCGCGGTGAATTGCGCGACGAGCTTGTCGTTGGCGTCCATCACCCGCAGCACGCCGTCCGACTTGTCGACGACGACGTGATCGGCCTTGGGCTGCCGGGCATCGACGTTGAGCATGGCCAACGTCTGCCGCCAGTCGGGGCGCAGCGATCCGTCATATTCGCGCGAGGCGGGCAATACATTCGGCACCACGATCTTGGAACCCACCGCGATCCGCGTGACGCCCGGATTGAGCGCGACCAGCACCGCGGGCGTCGTGTGGAACATCTCCGCCAGCTTCTCCAGCGGCCGGCGATAGGCGAGCGATGGCAGCTTGGCCTGCTCGCCATAATCCTTGGGCAACGGGTTGACGTAGGGGCCGGCCATCATCGCTTGGTCCAGCGTCACGCGGGCGGTCGGCCGCTTCTGACGATAGGGATAGAGCGCGCGGAGCGTCGCGGCGTCCGGCTTGCCCGTCCGCGGCAGCCCTTTGGCCTCCTGAAAACCCTTCAGCGCTGCGACGAGAGACTGGCCGCCCTTGCCGTCCAGCACGCCGGGACCAAAACCGAGCATGTCGAGGATCACCTGGACATGAAGCACGTTGCGGTCAGGCACCGCCGCGGACTTCTGCGCGGGCTTCTGCGCGATCGCGGCTCCCGGCATCATGACGGCAGCGGCAAGGACAAGGGACATTCGCATAAGGCAGGCTCCAGAACGGGTACGCTGGAGGGGCAAACGGATCAGCCTGCCGTTGTTTCCCTGCCGGAACGAGCCATCACGCCAAGGCGGTGGCAAAGGCGCGAACTGCCGCGGCCTCATCCCCGCTCCAGACCGCATGGCTCGCTGCGACGAAGTCCGCACCGGCGTTGGCCAGCGCCGCTGCATTCTCCGGCGTCACCCCGCCGATCGCGACACAGGGGATCTCGAACAAAGTCGCCCACCACGACAGCAGCACAGGCTCGGCCCGGTGTGCCACGATCTTGGTCGTCGTCGGAAAGAAGCTGCCGAACGCCACGTAATCCGCCCCGCCCTCCCCGGCTTCCATCGCCAGATGACGGCTGTCGTGGCACGTCACGCCGATCTGCGCCTCGGGTCCGAGCTCCGCGCGCGCCTCGCGGGGATCGCCGTCATCCTGCCCCAGATGCACGCCGTCGGCCCCTAGCCGCTTGGCCAGGGAAACCGAATCGTTGACGATGAACGCCACGTCGGCATCCGCGCATATGCGTCGCAGCGGTTCGGCCAGCTTCGCCGCGTCATGCTGGTCGACCTCCTTCACCCGAAACTGAAACGCCGCCACTGGCCCCGCCGCCAATGCACGCACCAGCCTGTCCGGAAAGTTCCCGCCGACATCGAGCGGCGAAACGAGGTAGAGCTGACACGGTGGCCGTCGCACGCTGCGGGTGAACGATTCGGCGAAATCGGGGTCGAGCGGGCCGAGGGGATCGTCTTCAATCATGCCGCTGCCCTAGCGCCTCTATGGCTTCGGCGAAACCGGCGGGATCGTCGAGGCGATGCGCGACGGCACGAACCGTTCTCCGCCCGATCCGCTGCGGCTCGCGCAGTTCGAGAACGACATTGGGGTAGGCGATCAGCGCCATGTTCAGCACGTCGCGCTGTTTGAGCGTTTCGGCGCTCCAGCCGCCGCGCAGACCCGCCACGTTCGCCGCAGCGACCTGCGCCGCTCGGAACCTCCCGACGCGCATCGTGACTCCATCAGGTCCGACGATCACCGGCAGGTTCGGGAACGACCGTATCATCGCGATCAGCCATAGGACGCTGCCGCCGGTAACGAGGGAGGCCGCCGCCGCGATCCACGGACGCCAGAACGCCAGCAATCCGTGGACCACGACCAGCTCCACCGACGACAGCCCGACCATCACCCACAGCATCGGCGCGACCGCGCGGGCGTAGGTGAAGGTGCGGACCACCGGTGCGCCGCTTATTCCTCGCCCTTATAAATCGCCACCAGCTTCGCGAGCATGGCCAGCGCCTCGTCGCGCGGGCGCTGGAAGGTGTTGCGGCCGATGATCGAGCCGTTGCCGCCGCCGTCGCGAATGTCGCGTGCTTCCTGATACACCGCGTCCGATCCCTTGGCCGCGCCGCCCGAGAACACGACGATCCGCCGTCCTGCAAAGCTGGCCTGGACGACATGCTTCACCCGATCCGACTGCTTGGACCAGTCGGTGCCTTCATAGCATTTCTGCGCGTCCTTCTGGGCGATGAAGGCGGTCGGCAGCTTCACCTTGATGATGTGCGCGCCGAGCAGCGCGGCCATGTGTGCCGCATAGGCGCCGACATCGAGGGAGAGTTCGGCCTCCTTCGACAATTCGCCACCGCGCGGATAGCTCCAGATGACGGTCGCGATGCCGACCGACTTGGCTTCTTCGGACAGTTCGCGGATTTCCTCCATCTGCTCGAAGATGTTCTCGCCGCCCGGATAGATGGTGAAGCCGATCGCCGCGCAGCCCAGCCGCAACGCATCCGACACGCTGCCCGTCACCGCCTGGTCGACGCTGGTCGCCCAGCTGTTCGAGCTGTTGACCTTGAGGATCGTCGGGATCTGCCCGGCGAACGTGTCGGCGCCCGCCTCAAGCATGCCGAGCGGCGCGGCATAGGCGCTGAGTCCAGCGTCGATCGCCATCCGGTAGTGATAATGGGGATCATACGCCGCCGGATTGATCGCGAAGCTGCGCGCGGGGCCGTGTTCGAAACCCTGATCGACCGGCAGGATCACCAATTTGCCGGTGCCGCCCAGCGCCCCGTGCATCAGGATGCGCGACAGATTGGCCTTCACCGCCGGGCTGGTGGCTTCGTATTTGTCGAGAATGGCCTTTACGGCCGGTGTCGTAATCATGAGAACCTCATCAGTTACAAGTCGAGCCAATTCTTGAGCGACCGATCGACCCGCCGCATGATATCGTCCGGCAGGGCACCGACCCGCTGGCCGATGCTGGTGCGGCGGACCGTGGTGATGCGATCAATCTCCACCTCGCCATCCGTATCCAGGCCCGTTGCCGCTGCCGCCTGCACCGGCACCCGAATGCGACCGATCCCGACAGGCTGGGTCGTGATCGGGCAAAGCGTCACCGTGGCCGCGGCGTTCAGAGTCCAATCACCCTGTACGACGACATAAGGACGAGGTTTGCCCGTGAACTGCCCCTTTGCCGCAGCGATTACGACGTCACCACGCTTCATGCCGCGCGTGGCGGCGCCAAAGATTGATCCTCGTCGTCGGCAAGGTCCGCCGCGAATGCTTCGAGATCGTCCATATCATCGTCCCCGGCCCGTGCCGCGATCAGGCGCAGTTCCCGGTCGCGCTCCAGATCGTCACCCGTCTGATCCAGAAAGCGACGGATCGCCTCTCGCACGACATCGCTCGCCGAACGCCCATGCTCACGCGCGATCCGCCTGACCCGCTGTTCCAGTTCTTCTTCGAGTCGGAGACCAATCATCGGAGCCTCTGTTGAACGTGTTCAACACATAGGCCGGCACCGGTTATGCGTCAACGCATCAACGCCGCCACCCCCGGCAACTCCCGCCCCTCCATCCACTCCAGAAACGCGCCCCCCGCGGTCGAGACGAAGGTGAAGGCGTCCGCCACGCGTGCATGATTGAGCGCCGCGACCGTATCGCCCCCGCCCGCGACCGAGACCAGGCTGCCGTCCTGGGTCAGCGCCGCCGCGGTCTTGGCGAGCGCGACCGTCGCGGTGTCGAACGGCGGCGTCTCGAACGCGCCCATCGGGCCGTTCCAGACGAGGGTGCGGCAGGTTTTCAGCACATCGCCCAGCGCCTCGACCGCGGCGGGGCCGACGTCGAGGATCATCTCGTCGGCGGCGACCTCGTGGACGTTGACGGTGCGGGTCGCCGGATGGGGCCTGAACTCCCTTGCGACCACCACGTCATAGGGCAGATGGACGGTGCAGCCCGCGCGCTCCGCCGCCGCCAGGATTTCGTCGGCGACGCTCGCCAGGTCATGCTCGCACAGGCTCTTGCCGACGTTCACGCCGCGCGCCGCCAGGAAGGTATTGGCCATGCCGCCGCCGATGATGAGGTGATCGACCCGGCCGACGAGATGCTTGAGCACGTCGAGCTTGGTCGACACCTTGGCGCCGCCGACGACCGCCGCGACCGGGTGCTCGGGCGAACCCAGCGCCTTGGCCAACGCCTCCAGTTCGGCCTCCATCGCGCGGCCCGCAAAGGCGGGGAGCCGGTGCGCGAGGCCTTCGGTCGAGGCGTGCGCGCGGTGCGCCGCGGAGAAGGCGTCGTTGACGTACAGATCGCCGAGCGCGGCGAAACGATCGACCACGGCGGGATCGTTCTTCTCTTCGCCACCGAAAAAGCGCGTATTCTCCAGTAGCGCGATATCGCCGGGCCGCAGCGTCGCCACCGCCTCGGCCGCACCCTCCCAGTCGATGTAGCGGACCGGGCGGCCGAGCACCTGTTCATAAGCCTTGGTGACCAGCGCCAGCGACAGATCGGGGGTCGGCGCCTTCGGCCGCCCGAAATGCGCCAGCACCAGCACGATCGCGCCACGGTCGGCAAGTTCGGTGACGGTCGGCACGCTCGCGCGCAGCCGGGTGTCGTCGGTCACCGCGCCCTCGGCCATCGGCACGTTCAGATCCTCGCGCACCAGCACGCGCCTGCCCGTGATATCGCCCATGTCGTCGAGCGTCCTGAACGGCTTGGTCATCTTCTGCGGTCCTTCAAACGTCGATTTCGATGCGGTCGCCGATCGCGATTTCGCCGCCCGCCCTCACCCGCGCGCAGGCCCCGCCGCGCCAATCGGGCACCAGCGCGGCGAACAGCCCGGGCGCAAGGGCATCCATGCGGCTACACGGATCGCATTCGCACGTGATTTCCAGCACCACGGTCGCACCGATCCTCAGCCGCGTGCCGGGCGTCTGCGGCAAGTCCAGGCCATCGACCAGCAGGTTGGCACGCCGCGCGAACCACGGGGTATCGACGCCGAGTTCGCGCGTCGCCGCGTCCCAATCGCCGCGCTCGATCAGCGTCACCTGCCGCCGGCCACGCCCGCCCGGCTTCACCAGCCCGCGCAAATCGCCGTCCAGCCCGCCATCGAGCGTCACCGTGACGCGCTCAAGCGTCTCCATGCCCCCGCGCGGGCGCGCATGCCGCGCGATACCGGCCAGCGTGCCCGCGCCGCTCACCGCGTCAGAGGAACTTCGCCATCGCGGTCGCGGTGTCGACCATGCGGTTGGAGAAGCCCCATTCATTGTCGTACCAGCTGACGACGCGCACCAATTTGCCGTCGATCACCGCGGTCTCCAAGCTGTCGACCGTGGATGATGCCGGCGTGTGGACGATGTCGATCGAAACCAGCGGCTCGTCCGAATATTCAAGGACACCTTTCAGCGGCCCGCTCTCCGATGCCGCCTTCAGCAGCGCGTTCACTTCGTCGCGCGTCGTGTCGCGCGATGGCGTGAAGGTGAGATCGACCAAGCTGCCGTCGGGCACCGGCACGCGGATCGCCGAGCCGTCGAGCTTGCCCTTCAATTCCGGCAGCACTTCGCCGACCGCACGCGCGGCGCCGGTCGTCGTCGGGATCATCGACATCGCCGCGGCGCGCGCGCGGCGCAGGTCGGGGTGGATCTGGTCGAGGATCTTCTGATCGTTGGTATAGGCGTGGATCGTCGTCATCAGCCCGCGCTCGATGCCGATCGCGTCGTTCAGCACCTTGGCCACCGGCGCCAGGCAGTTCGTGGTGCACGATGCGTTGGAAACGATCGCGTGCTCGGCAGTCAGCTTGTCGTGATTGACACCATAAACAACGGTCAGATCGACGCCCTTGCCGGGCGCGGAAATCAGCACCTTCTTGGCGCCTGCGTCGATATGCTTCTGGCACGCATCCTTATCCGTGAAAAAGCCCGTGCATTCCAGCACCAGATCGACGCCCAATTCGGCATGCGGCAGTTTCGCAGGGTCGCGCTCCGCCGTCACGCGGATGCGCTTGCCGTCGACAACCAGGTCATTGCCCTCGGCAACCGCGGTGCCCGGCCAACGGCCATGGATGCTGTCGCGCGCGAAGAGCCAGGCGTTCGACTCGGCATCCGCCAGATCGTTGATCGCAACCAGCTCCAGCTCGCCCCCGCGCTCCAGCATCGCGCGTGCGACAAGGCGGCCGATGCGCCCGAAGCCGTTGATCGCTACCTTGACCGTCATTGCGCGCTCCCGTTTGAAAAGTCGCGCGAGCCTTTCGAGCGCGCATGCCCCCCTGTCAACCACACGCGTCGGCGCAGTTGCCCCAATGCGGGCTTGCCGCGGTCGGGCAGGATGCTATCGCACCGCCGATGGACAGGAATTCGTCATCGGCAGTCGACCGTATCGATGCCGCCATCGCGCGGATCGAGACGCAGATCGCGGCGCGCGCCGCGGCGGGCGATGCGCTCGCCCATCGTCATGCCGCGTTAAAGGCACGCATGGCCGAAGCGGTCGCCGCACTCGACGACGTCATCGCGCGCGAGAGTGCCGCCTGATGGCCGAGGTGACACTTTCGATCGGCGGACGCGCGTATGCGGTCGCATGCCGCGACGGCGAAGAAACCCGGGTTCGCATGCTCGGCGAAATGCTCGATTCGCGCTGGACTTCCGCGGCGCGCGTCGCGGGGGGAAGTGCGGAACGCGCAATGCTGCTGATCGCGCTGATGCTCGCCGACGACCTGGACGAGGCGCAGCGGCGCCCGCCCCAAGGCGCAGCAGTGAGCGAGGACGCACTAGGCCGCATCGCCGATCGTCTCGAATCGTTGGCTGCAGCCCTTGAGCAGCCGCCTTCGACGTCCTAAATAGGTTGCGGCGGGTTCTGCCCGGTACGAGCCTTTATTATCCCTGAGGCTATTCATCATCCAAAGGGGGCTGTCCCTGCCCGGATCCTGGTCCGACGTATATGGTCCCCACCTGACGTACCATGCGTCAGTGGATAACCCGGCACACGGCCAAGGCGGTCCCGCCACCCGCCCCTCCCGGATCGGGTCGCCCCGGCGGCTCCGCGTCGATCGTTCGCGATGAGCGACAAACGCGCGCTCCGCGCCCGCATGCGGGCGATCCGCGACGGCTTCGCCGGGCCGCCATTGGCCCTTCCGCGGGCCTTTCGCGATCGGTTGCGGCCCGGATTGGTCGTCGCGTCCTATGCGCCCACCGGCGGCGAGATCGACCCCGCTGCGCTGGCCGCGGCGGCGGTTGCCGCGGGATGCCGGATAGCGCTGCCTCATGTCATCGACCGGGCGACGCCGCTGCGCTTCCTGGCCGCCGGCGCGGTGCTCCACCCCGGACCGTTGGGACTACGCCAGCCGCATGCCGAAGCCGCGGTGCTGGCGCCCGACATCGTCCTGACCCCGCTCGTCGCCTTCGATCGCGCAGGTAACCGGCTGGGCCAGGGCGCTGGTCATTACGACCGCGCCTTTGTCGATCACCCACATGCCTGGCGCGTCGGTGTCGCATGGTCCGTGCAGGAAGTGGACGCGCTGCCAGCCGAGGCCTGGGACGTACCGCTTCACGCCATCGTTACCGAAACGGAATGGATCGAACCTGTGGCTCCAAAATCATGACGCCGACCTGGCGCAAACCCGCTGGCACGCTCGCGATCCTGGCGTTGATCGCATTCTGGTGCATCGTGGTCGCGAGCCTGTCCGGCGTGGTGGGTGGCTGGCACTGGAGTGCGCAGCTGGCCTTCTATCTCTTCACCGGCATCGTCTGGATCATGCCAATGAAGCCACTGCTGCTTTGGATGGAGACCGGACGCTTTCGCTGACGCCCAGGCTAACTGGGAAACGGAGCCGCGGCGAACCGCGACTCCGTTGATCTAGCCCTGCTGACGGTCCGGGACGAACACGTCGCCCCGAGTCAAATTACATGGCCCTCATGCCGCCGGCGCCCGTCTTGAGGTGCGCCAGATGCTTCTCGATGATCGGCACCGCGCTGGTCGCAACCTGCTTGAGCGCGGGATCGGCGCCATCGAGCGAATAGCCCTTGTGCAGCGACCAGGCGGCCTGATGCGCCTGCATCTGCTGCTGCATGTACATCGCGTCGAACTCGTCCGCCGATGCCGCCTTCAGCGCCGCGATCTTGGCGATATTGTCCTCGGACATCGCCTTGCCCGGCTTCGGGATCTTGGGCTCGGTGTTCGGCAGTGCAGCCATCAGCGACTTGGTGGTCGTCATGTGATCCGCGATCATTTCGCGCGCGAAATCCTTGGTCTGATCGCTCTTCGCCTTGCTCAGCGCCAGCTTGCTCGACTGGATCTCGTACATGTCGCTGTTCGCCGCCCAAGCGACGTAGTTGGCGGACGGCGTACCCACCATCGGGCCGGCGCCGACCTGCTCGGCGGTCATCGTTCCAGCCATCGGCGCGGCATTCTGCGCCGTTGCAGGCGCCATCATCATCAGCCCCGAAGCGGCTGCCAGCAGCATCATCTTACACATAATAATCTCCATCTTTGGCCGCACGCCGAGCGTCGTCTGGCAACGCTAGCAGCCTTCGTTGATATGAACGGAGGAGCAACGTCGTGCCTTCGGCGGGAGTTCCCCGGCTTGATCCAGGTCATTCAGAATGCCAAAAAGAGGCGACTCGGCGCAGCATTAGGTGCCTATCGGCAAGCTATCGCCAACCACCGGACAAGTTGTAGATGTGAGGTGCGCATGGCGCGAGTGACGGGGCTCGAACCCGCGACCTCCGGCGTGACAGGCCGGCGCTCTAACCAACTGAGCTACACCCGCTGAAAGCGTGGGCGGCGAACTAGGCGAGGCTCTCCGAAGCGTCAACCCCCTGCTTTGTCCGTACGCCACCAGCGTCCCGGCCCGCCGCGGCCTCAAGCGTCTGGATCGTCCGACCGGCGCCGCCGCCGGTCCCGCCGCTGATCCACCAGCGTGCCGTGTTCGAAAAGGAACCCGGCGATGTCGGGCTTGCCCGCGGCCCCCATCACCGTCTGCAGGATGATGAGTAGGGGCACCGCCAGCAAGGCGCCCGCGGTGCCCCATACCCAGCCCCAGAAGCTGAGCGACACCAGGATCAGAACCGGATTGATCGTCAGCCGGTGGCCGACCACGAACGGTGTGATGACGTTGGCCTCAACCAGGTGGCATCCGATCATGATGGCAGGCGGAAGCATGGCGACCCAGATGTCGGGAAAAGTCATCAGGCCGCCGAGCGCCAGCAGGAAGGCCGCGATGACCGGGCCGAAGTACGGGATATAGTTGAACAACGCGACGATGCCCCCCCACATCGCGGGATAGGGCATCCCGACCGCCCACAACGCGATGCCGACGACGACCCCGAGCATGATGTTGATCGCGGTGATCGTGCCGAGATAGGCCGAGACGTCGTCGACCACATCCTGAATAACGCGCGCCGTCGCCATTGCGCCATCGAAACTGACCCTGCCAGTGATCGTCTTCTTGCGGAGGCGCGTCCATCCGGAGAGGAAGAAGAACACCACCAGCACGCAGAAAAAGAATTGCACGATGACGGTCGGCGCCGAGGTGGCCGCGAATTCGAGGATCGAAGTGGGCGGCGCGACCGCGTTCGCCGGCTGCGGCCGTACCGGGGTCGACGCAATCTGACGAAGCGTCTTATTCACGTACTTTTCCAGGCTCGAGTACAGGTCGAGCAGCGGCGCCAGGTTCATCTGGATGCGGTCGATCCGGGTCGGCAGCAGCCGGAAGAAATCGGTCGCTGGAATGACGATCGCGGCGATCGCGATGTTCGCTGCGACGAGGAACAGCAGGACGCACACGAGCGACGCCAACGGCGAAGGCAACCCGCGACGTTCGAGCCACTCCAGCAGCGGGATCAGCGCCACCGCGATCACCAGCGCGACCGTCAGCGGCAGGAAGAACTCCGCTCCCGCCTTCAAAGCGAAGGGGAGCGCCAGGATCAACCCGACGCCCGCGATCAGCGTCAGCGCGGCGAGCAGGCGATCGCGGCGCATCGCGATCCGCATCGCATCGTCCACCCCCACGCCGGCGGGAACGCCCAGAAGGCTGTCGGGGGTGCTCGCGGGCGTATTGTCGGAACCATCTGCCATAAGTCGCAGCGTAGCGGCTTTCCCGATGCGTGTAATCCCGCATAGATGGGGATAGAGAGGAACCTGATGGGCGATCACATCCTGGTCATTGACGAGGGCACGACTTCGACCCGTGCGATGCTGTTCGCGCTCGACGGGCGCTGCATCGCATCGGAGGCCGCCGTGCTGACCCAGCATTACCCCGAACCAGGCCGCGTCGAACATGACGCCGCGGAGATCTGGCGCAAGACGCTGCGGGTGACCGCGGCGATGGTCGCGCAGGCGGGCGGAGCGGAGCGAATCGCGGCAATCGGCATCACCAACCAGCGCGAGACGATCGTCTTCTGGGATCGGACGACCGGCGAGCCGCTCAGCCCGGCGATCGTGTGGCAGGATCGACGTACCGCTGCCGAATGCCGAGCGTGGCGCGAAGCAGGCGAAGAGCACGCGGTCCAGGCCAAGACCGGTTTGCTGCTCGATCCCTATTTCTCGGGCTCCAAGATCGGTTGGGCCATGCGTGCATGGCCGGAGGTCGCCGCAGCAGGGGTGCGGCTGGCGGTCGGCACGGTCGAAAGCTGGCTCGTATGGAACCTGACCGGCGGCGCGCATTTGAGCGACGCCACCAACGCGTCGCGCACCGCGATGATGGACCTGGCGAGCGGCACCTGGGATGCCGGGCTGGCCGAGATGTTCGGGGCGCCGCTGGCGGCGCTGCCCGAGATCGTAGATTGCGCCGGCACGTTCGGGACGACCACCGCGTTCGGCGCGGCAATCCCTATCTGCGGACTGGCGGGGGACCAGCAGGCGGCGAGCATCGGTCAGGCGTGCCTTGCACCGGGTCAGACCAAGGCGACGTTCGGGACGGGTGCGTTCGTGCTTACCCAGGCGGGCCAGGTCGCCCCCACCTCCTCTCACCGGCTGCTCTCCACCGTGGCATGGCAGTTGGACGGCCGGCGGCATTATGCGCTCGAGGGGTCGGTATTCGTCGCCGGGAGCCTGATCCAATGGCTGCGCGACTCCCTTGGTTTGATCGACGATGCGGCGCAGACCGACGCGCTAGCGCGCAGCGTCGCAAACAACGGGGGCGTGTATCTGGTGCCGGCACTCAGCGGGCTGGGCGCGCCGTGGTGGGAGCCGGACGCGCGCGCCGCGATCTCTGGCCTCAGCTTCTCGGCCGGAAAGACACATGTCGTGCGCGCCGCCCTTGAGGCGATGGCCCACCAGGCGAGCGACCTGAAAGCGGCCTTTGCGGCGGACGGGCAGGATTGGCACCTGCTGCGCATCGACGGCGGGATGGTGGCCAACGACTGGATGGCACAGGATCTGGCAGACATGCTCGACCTGACCGTCGAACGTCCTCGTTTTGCGGAGACGACCGCACTCGGCGCGGCGATGCTGGCGGGCATTGGTGCAGGGGTGTTCGCCGATCTGGACGCGGCGAGCGCCATGCGCGGCGACGTGGAATGCTTCGAACCCGCCATCGGCGAGGATGTGCGAGCCGCGCGGTTGAAGGGGTGGACGGCGGCAGTTCGCGCGGTCACCGGCATGGAAGGTTAGAGCAGTTCCGCCAGCGATGCGGCACGGGCAGCATAACGATCGCGCTGAATGGGCGCCGATGGATCGTTCGCATAGCTCCACCAACCGATCTGGAAGCCCAGGTAGCACAACGTCATCAACCGCGTCAGATCGGCGGCTTCTGCACGTCCGGGCATGACCTCGCCCACAAGTGCCGAGGCGCCCCCCTGGGGCAAGTCCCATTCGACGATCGCGCCGGCGACGTCCCAGGCGATGTCCTGGCAGCCGACCAGATCATGGGCCTCGGCATGATCTACCGCATCGGTCTTCAGCCAGCCGCCGGCAGTAGGCACCCATTCCCAGCGATGCAGCCGGGCATCGACATAGACTGGCCGGACATAGTTCTGGAGCGATCGGGCTTGCGCATCGGCATCGACAAAGAGCCGGTGCGCCCGGGTGCCGAGCAGTTTGCCGATGTTGTAGCGGGCCATGTCGACCAGGCTGGCAAGCCACGCACCTTGTACTTTTGCGGGAAAAGCACCGGCGCGAAAGGCGATATAGCGCGCGAGTGGCGGCACGTCGTTGCGCTGTACGGGCACGACCCAGCGCTCGCACAACATGCCATAGCGCAACCCGAGCGGTTCCGGGCCGAAGCCTGCCTCGAACAGCGCCTTGGCGCGAGCGAACTTGGCCCGGGCCGCCCGGTCCAGCCCAGCAAACTTCAGGAGGAAGTCGCCGCGCGCCGTGGTCAGCACGAACTTCCGCGCTTCTCGCGCCGGATCGGCGGGACGATCGCACCCCGACCGCCACGCGCCGCCTGACACGTCGCGCAAAGGCGCTGTAGGTGGACCGGTGAGGTCGGCGAACCAGTCGGCGATACTCACGGCCGAGCGCTGCACCAGCAGCGCATCGAAGTCGCCCACCGGGCGGCGCGCGCGATCCCAGCGATCCCGGTGGCCCTGGCTTGCCTCCGGTCCCGGATCGCCGCCGTGCCCGGGCAGGAACATGATCCGCTGAGGCTCGACGCCCAGCCCCTCGAGCCAGTCGGCGACGCCGCCGAACGAGCTTCCCGACAGGCCGGGCCCTTCATCGACGATCACGAAGGTTTCGGACGCCGCCGTACGGACCTGTGCTTCCAGCGCGTCGGTAGCGACCACGCGGTGGGCGAAAGCGTCGCCGGTCGGCCTGACGGTGAAGATCGCACGAGCGTCGCACGCCGCCGCCGCAAGCGCGGCCAGCCCGGTCCCGATGCTGCGCAGGCCAATGACGATCGCCCCTGAGGGCACCATTCGGGCGGCATGCAGGTACAATTCGGGGTACAGCGCGTAATAGGCATAGCCTTCGCATCGCCGGACCTTGAGCCGCGACGGCCAGGCGACACGACCGAGCGGGGCGAGAGTGCCTGGATCGAGCGACTGGCGGCTGAACCCGCTGGTCCATGACGCGTCGATTGCGCGTGCCAAGGCGACCAGCACCGCTATGACGGCGTCCTGGTCCCCTGAGAGATCGTCAGCCCCGGCCGCATGGAACGCCGCATCGGCCAGACCCTGCAGCAGACCTGCGACCTCGATGAAGCTGGCGACCGCGCCGGCATGCCAGTCGATGCCGCGACGGCCTTCCAAAGCGGTGATCTGCTGCCCAATGTCCATGAGCCGCGCGCGCGGGTCTTCGATGCTCTCGTGATCGCCATAGACCAGCATGGATCAGGCTTGGCGCATCTTCACCGTGCGTCGCTCGTCTGTGCGGGTTCTTCGAACAATATCTTGAGATCCTTCTTCAGGATCTTGCCGTTCGCGTTGCGCGGGAGCGTGTCGGCGACGAAGCGGATGGCGACGGGAGTCTTGAACGCCGCGAGCCGCTCGCGCACCCAGACCTTCAATTCCTCCTCGGTCGCCGACATGCCGGGGGCCAGATGGACGACGGCCGCGGGTTCCTCGCCCAGGCTGCGGTGGGGCACGCCGATCAACGCGCAATCCGTGACTGCGGGATGCGCATAGAGCACGTTCTCGACCTCGGTCGAATAGATGTTTTCCCCGCCACGAATGACCATGTCCTTGGCGCGATCGACGACGTAGAGGAAGCCTTCGTCGTCAAGTCGCGCCAGATCGCCGGTGCGCACCCAGCCGTCGACGAACGTCGCCGCGGTCGCTTCGGGCTTGTTCCAATAGCCTTTGACGATCATCGGACCGCGCGCCCACAATTCGCCTACTTCCCCGGTCGGCAGCACGGTGACGCCGTCGTCGGCGCGGATCTCCAGATCGGCGGTGGCCACCGGCGGGCCGGCGCTGGTCGGGCGGTTGAGGTAATCCTCGCCGCCGTGGGTGGTCACCGTCGCCATCGTCTCGGTCATGCCCCAGCCGTTGCCCGGTAGCGCGCCGAATTCCTCGTGGATGCGCTTGACCAGTTCGGGGGCAGAGGGCGCGCCGCCATAAGCGATGGTATCCAGGCTGGAGAGATCGTATTTCGCACGATCGGGGTGCTCCAGCAGCTGCCACGCGATGGTCGGCACCCCGCCGGTCATCTGCACCCGCTCCCGCTCGATGATCTCCATCGCGCGCACCGCATCCCAGCGACGCATGAAGATCGTCGTAGTTCCCGTCGCGACCGCGCCCATCATCCCGGCCGAACACGCGGTGCAATGGAACATCGGGATCACCGTCAGCATCGTCCGCGGCACCGGATCGGGCGGCGTCTCGCCCCGGCGCAGATAGGTACGCGCGGCCGCATAGCCGGCCGACAGGATGTTCGAGGTCATGTTGCGGTGGCTGCCGAGCGCACCCTTGGGCGCGCCGGTGGTGCCGCTGGTGTAGAAGATCGTCGCATCGTCGTCCGGCGCGATATCGACCGCGGGGAAGCCGCGATCGGGCAGCGCCGCCCAGTCCGCGGGCGTGCCGATCACATCCTCCAGCCGGCTCGCAACGCCGTGCAGCGGCGCCGAGGCGCGCGATACGATGACGCGTTCGAGCGCGGGCAGACCGGCATAATGAAGGCCCATCCGCTGGTGGCGCTCGTCGTCGAGGATCAACACCCGCGCGCCCGAATCGCGCAGGCCATATTCCAGCTCGCCGCCGGTCCACCACGCGTTCAGTGGCACCATGATGGCGCCGATCGCGGTGGCCGCGAAGAAGGCGACCGGCCATTCGGGCAGGTTGCGCATGGCCAGCGCGACCCGGTCCCCCTTACCTATACCAAGGCCCGTGAGATGCGCGGCAAGCGTCGCCGCTGCCCGGAACGCAGCGTCATAGCTGACGCGCTCATCCTCGTAGATCGTCATCAGGCGATCGCCGTGTGCGCGCGCCGCGGTAAAGAGCCAGGGGAGCGACGGCGGCGCGTTCTTCCACACGCGGGTGGTGACGCCGCGGATGACGACCTCCTCCATCTCGAACTTCGCGCCGGATGCGGTGAGCAGATCGCGCGCTGCATCTATGCTCATCGCTGGCCATGATTCGCTGACGGCGATAATCGGTTCGCTGGCCACGTATTGCTCTCCGTATTCGGTTTTCGGGTTTTGGTTTGGCCCCGAACCTGTGCAGGTTAGTGTTGATTCACACCGCGCTCAAGGCAATAGGGGCGCAGAGGTTCGAAACAGGGGTATGGTGCGGATGGCGGGTTTCGATGCGGGACGGCTAGCGGCGATCGACGCATTCGTCGCTGCACGCTATCTCGACACGGGCAAGTTGCCGTTTGCCCAGCTGCTGGTCGCACACCGCGGCGAAATCGCGCATTTCTCGCATCAGGGCGCCGCACGCGAAGGCGGTGCTACCATCGACGAGGGTTCGCTCTTCCGCATCGCTTCGATGACCAAGCCGGTCACTTCGATCGCGTTCATGATGCTGGTCGAGGAAGGGCGCGTCGCGGTGGACACCCCGGTCCACCACGTCCTGCCCGAATTTGCGGGCATCGGCGTCTATGCAGGAGGCGGCGCGGGCGTACCGTTCGTCACGAAACCGTGCGACGAGCCGATGCGGATGGTGGACCTTCTGCGCCACACCGCCGGGCTGACCTACAGCTTCCAGAATCGCAGCAACGTCGATGCGGCGTATCGCGAGGGCAAAATCGAGGCGTGGCACAACAATCTGGACCTCGACGGCTTCGTCGCGGCGCTGGGCAAGTTGCCGCTGGAATTCTCGCCCGGCACCTCATGGAATTATTCGGTGGCAACCGACGTGCTCGGCGCGGTGGTACAGCGGGTATCCGGCATGCCGCTGGACCAATTCTTCGAGGAGCGCATCTTCGCGCCGCTTGGAATGTGCGACACGTTCTTCACCGTGCCCGCCGACAAGGCGGACCGGCTGACCGACTGCTATACGTTCAAGCCCCGCACCGGCTCTGAGGGCGGCGACCGCGTGATGCTGGATACGGGCGGGAAAAGTGCGTGGTTGCGCCCGCCCACCCTGCTCTCGGGCGGCGGCGGATTGGTGTCCACAACGCTCGATTACCACCGCTTTGCGACAATGCTGCTGAACGGCGGCACACTCGATGGCGTGCGGATCGTCGGGCGCAAGACCATCGACCTGATGACGCGCAACCATCTGCCCGGAAAGTCGGACCTTGCGAGCCTTTCCAAGTCGCTGTTCAGCGAGGCAGCGAATGCGGGCACCGGCTTTGGCCTGGGCTTTGCGATCAACGACGATGTCGCCAAGTCGATGATCCCGGGCAGCGAGGGTGAATTCTACTGGGGCGGCATGTTCTCTACCGCCTTCTTCGTCGATCCGGCCGAACGGGTGACGATGGTGTTCATGACCCAGGTCTCGCCCAGCAACCTCTATCCCATCCGCCGCGAACTCAAGACGATGATCTACGCGGCCCTCAACTGATCCTTCAGGAGTATTCCCATGACGTCCCCGATCCGCACCGAACGCCATGACGACGTCCTCGTCATCATCTCCGACAATCCGCCGGTCAATGCGCTGGGCGCCGCGGTGCGCCAGGGGCTGGAAGCCGCGATCTGGGAAGGCGCCGCCGACGCGGGCGTCACCGCGATGGTCATCCGTTGTGGCGGGCGCACCTTCTTCGCGGGCGCCGACATCACCGAATTCGGCAAGGCGATGCAGGAGCCGGCGTTGCCGACCCTGGTCGACATGATCGAGGCGAGCGATAAGCCGGTGGTCGCGGCGATCCACGGGACCGCGCTCGGCGGCGGCTGCGAAGTGGCGCTGGGGTGCCATTACCGGATCGCGGTGCCCTCCGCCAAGATCGGCACGCCGGAGGTCAAGCTCGGGCTGCTGCCGGGTGCGGGCGGGACGCAGCGGATTCCGCGCATCGCGGGCGTCAAGCTGGCGCTGGAAATGACCGCCAAGGGCGATCCGATCGCCGCGCAAAAGGCGCTCGACGCCGGGCTGATCGACCGGCTGGCGGGCGAAGCGTCGCTGGAAGCCGATGCGATCGCCTTCGCGCGGGAGGTGAGCGCGGTGCGCCCGATCCCGCGCGCGTCGCACAAGACCGCGCAGGCCGATCCGGACGCGGTCGCCGCCTTCAAGAAGGAGAACGGGCGCCGCTTCCGCGGCTTCGACGCCCCCGCCGCGAACATCGCCTGCGTCGAGAAGGCCGCCGACGGATCGTCGTTCGAAGAGGGTATCCAGTTCGAGCGCCAGTCGTTCATGGGGCTGATGATGGGCGTCCAGTCCGCCGCCCAGCGCCACATCTTCTTCGCCGAGCGCCAGGCCGCCAAGATCGACGACGTGCCGGCCGATACGCCGCTGCGCGAGATCAGGCGCGTCGGCGTGATCGGTGCGGGCACGATGGGCGGCGGCATCGCGATGAACTTCCTCTCGGCAGGCATTCCGGTGACGATCGTGGAGATGCAGCAGGAGGCGCTCGACCGCGGCACCGGCGTCGTCCGCAAGAATTACGAGGCGTCGGCGGCCAAGGGGCGGCTGAAGCCCGAACAGGTCGAACAGGCGATGGGCGCGCTGAAGCCGTCGCTCAGCTTCGACGATCTCGCCGATTGCGACCTCATCATCGAGGCGGTCTATGAGCAGATGGACGTGAAGAAGGAGATCTTCACGAAGCTGGACGCGATCGCCAAGCCGGGGGCGATCCTGGCGTCGAACACCTCCTATCTGGATATAGACGAGATCGCGAGCGTCACGTCGCGCCCGCAGGACGTCGTCGGGATGCACTTCTTCTCGCCCGCCAACGTGATGAAATTGCTCGAAGTGGTGCGCGGCGCAAAGACCGCGGGCGACGTGCTGGCCACCGTCATGACGCTGGCCAAGAAGATCAAGAAGGTCGCGGTGGTCGCGGGCGTCACCTATGGCTTCATCGGCAACCGCATGCTGATGCCGCGCCAGGTCGAGGCGAACAAGCTGCTGATGGAGGGCGCGACGCCCGAGCAGATCGACCGCGTCCATGTCGAATTCGGCATGCCGATGGGACCGTTCCAGATGAGCGACCTCGCCGGGGTCGACATCGGCTGGCACCGCGATCCGACGCGCATCGAGAACATCCGCGACGCGCTCGCCGCCGAGGGCCGCTGGGGGCAGAAGAAGCAGGCCGGCTTCTACGATTACGACGAGAAGCGTAACCCCTCTCCGTCGCCGCGGGTGGCCGAGATCATCGAGGATTTCCGCAAGACGTCGGGCGCGACGGTACGCACCATCAGCGACGAGGAGATTGTCGAACGGACGCTCTACACCATGGTCAATGAAGGCGCGCTGATCCTAGAAGAGGGCAAGGCACAGCGGGCATCCGACGTCGATGTGGTGTGGATCTACGGCTACGGCTGGCCGGTTTATCGCGGCGGCCCGATGTTCTGGGCGAAGACCGAGGGGTATGAGAAGGTCGTCGCGGGACTGGAGAAGCACGGCTTCACGGTGGCGCAGAGCCTGAAGACTGGCACGATCAAGTAACCGATTGATCCTCCCCGATCGCGGGGAGGGGGACCATGCGAAGCATGGTGGAGGGGGAGCGCCGCGAGCGGCCGGCGCGTGGCCCACCCCCCTCCACCACCGGCTCCGCCGGCGGTCCCCCTCCCCGTGCCGGTGAGGAATGGAGGAGACCAGAATGACCGACCTCGACACCTTCCGCACCGAAACCCGCGCATGGCTCGCCGAAAACTGCCCGCCGGAGATGCGCGAGCCGTTGAAGTCCGAAAAGGACGTCTGCTGGGGTGGACGCAATTTCCAGCCTTCGAGCCCGGCGCAGAAGGATTGGCTGGACCGTATGGCCGCACGCGGCTGGACGGTGCCCGACTGGCCCCAGGCTTATGGCGGCGGCGGACTGTCGCCCGCCGAAACCAAGGTGCTGCGCGAGGAGATGGCGGCGATCCGCGCGCGCAACCCGCTGAACAGCTTCGGCATCTCCATGCTCGGGCCAGCACTGCTGAAATATGGCACCGAGGAACAGAAGCTCGATCACCTGCCCAAAATCGCCCGCGGCGAAATCCGCTGGTGCCAAGGATATTCGGAGCCGAACGCCGGTTCCGACCTGGCAGGCCTCACCACTTCGGCGGAGGATGGCGGCGATCATTATGTCATCAACGGACAGAAGGTCTGGACCAGCTACGCCGACCAGGCAGACTGGATCTTCTGCCTCGTCCGTACCTCGAAAGAGTCCAAGCAGGGCGGGATCAGCTTCGTGCTGTTCGACATGGCCAGCGAGGGCGTATCGACCAGGCCGATCCTGCTCATCAGCGGCAATTCGCCCTTCTGCGAAACCTTCTTCGATAACGTGAAGGTGCCCAAGGCCAATCGCATCCACGACGAGAACAAGGGCTGGGACGTCGCCAAATACCTGCTGGGTCACGAGCGCGAGATGATCTCGGGCATGGGCCTTGGCGGGCAAGGCAAGAACCCGTTGGTCGCAGGCGCCCTGGCAACCGTCGGCGTCGGGCATGACGGCCGATTGGCCGATCCCCTCCTGCGTGCCGCCATCGCGATGTTCGAGGTGCGCGCGAATGCGTTCGGCGCGATGAGCGAGCGGTTCATCGACGAACTGAAGGCTGGGCGCGCGCATCCGGCGCAGCCCAGCATGATGAAATACTATGGCACCGAACTGAACAAGTCGCGGCACGAGCTGATGATGGCGGCTGGCGGGTCCGAGGCGCTCGAGTGGGAGAGCGACGCGTCGCACGGCGGCGCGGCCGCGCGATCGTGGCTCAGGACCAAGGCCAATTCGATCGAAGGCGGGACAAGCGAGGTCCAGCTCAACATCATCGCCAAGCGCATCCTGGCGCTACCGGCCTGATCGCGCACCCCTCTCCCTAAGGGAGAGGAAATGGAGAAGAAGATGCCGCTCTACCTGAACGAAGACCAGACCGCGCTCCAGGATACGATCCGCGATTTCGTCGCCGATGCCGCCCCCGTCAGCCACATGCGCGCGCTGCGGGATGCGGACGATCCCGCCGGCTTCAGCCGCGACCTGTGGAAGCAGTTCGCGGAAATGGGCTTCACCGGCCTGATGATCGGCGAGGATCACGGCGGGTTGGGGCTGGGCCATGTCGAGGCCGGGATCGTTATGGAGGAGATCGGGCGCAATCTTTCGCCCTCGCCTTTCCTGACGACCTCGGTGGTCACGGTCGCGGCACTTGAGGGCAGCAGCCTGGCCGATCGTTGGTTCCCCGGCATCGTCGCCGGAGAGATCGTGGCGGCACTCGCCATCGATGAGCGTGCCAAGCATGGCGGCGCGATCGGGTTAAAAGCGGAGCGTTCGGGCAACGGATTCCGGCTGTCGGGCGCCAAGCGCTTCGTCGTGCATGGCCACGTCGCCGACCTGCTGATCGTCGCGGCGCGGACCGGCGGTGCAGACGACGAGCAGGACGGCGTGACGCTGTTCGCGGTCGAGAGGAAAGCGGCCGGTCTGTCCGCATCGGCGGAGCGGCTGGCCGACTCCGGTATTGCGGCGCGAATGACGTTCGATGGGGTCGAGGTCGATGCCGATGCCGTCATCGGGGAAATCGATGGCGGACGTGAGGGGCTGGACCGGCTGCTGCGTGCCGGCCGCGCTGGTGCGTCGGCGGAGATGCTGGGCGTGGGCGGCGGGGCGATGGACCGAACGGTCAACTACCTGAAGGAACGCAAGCAGTTCGGCCAGCTGATCGGATCGTTCCAGGCGCTCCAGCACCGCGCCGCGCACCTCTATGCCGAGATGGAAGTCGCGCGTGCGGCGGTGCTGAAAGCGCAGCAGCTGCTCGACGCAGGATCGGACAAGGCGGATGCGGCGGTGTCCGTGGCCAAGGCGATGACCTCGCTGGCAACCACCCTGTCGGTGCAGGAGGGCGTGCAGATGCATGGCGGCATCGGCATGACCGACGAATATGACATCGGCTTCTTCATGAAACGCGCACGCGTGCTGACCGAATTGTTCGGCGACGCCAATTTCCACGCGGATCGGCTGGCAGTCGCGGCTGGATATTGATGGACCTCAACACGCCCCACGATGCCGCTCCGGAAGAATTGACCAAGGCGCTGGTCGATCTGCTGGATGTCGAGGAGATCGACACCGATCTTTATCGCGGCGCGCGCCAGCCCGGCGGCGTGGGGCGCGTTTTCGGCGGGCAGGTGATTGCGCAAGCCTTGCAGGCAGCTCAGCGATCCGTCGACGAACCGAAAGTCGCACATTCCCTCCATGCCTATTTCATGCGGGCGGGTGACGAGACTCTGCCGATTGTCTATCGGGTGGTACGCGATTTCGAAGGACGCAGTTTCGCGACGCGACGGGTGATCGCCATGCAGCGCGGCGCACCGATCCTGAACCTTGCGGCATCGTTCCAGGTGCCTGAAGATGGGCTGGCGCATCAGGACGCGATGCCAGACGTGCCCCCGCCAGAGTCGCTCGTATCGGATCGCGACCTGCGCGCAGCCTCTGTGGATGAAATTCCCGAAAAGTATCGCCGCCACATGCTGCGTGCCCGCCCGATCGAGATCCGTCCTGTCGAGCAACGATCATGGGCGCATCCGCAACCCGGCGAGCCGCGCCAGGCCAGCTGGTTTCGGCTATCTTCGCAAATCGGCGGCGACGCGGCGATGCACCGCGCCATCCTGGCCTATGCCTCGGACATGACGTTGCTCGGCACCTGCACGCTACCACACGGCGTCAACTGGATGACGAGCAACCTCCAAACCGCGAGCCTCGATCACGCAATCTGGTTCCACGAAGACTTTCGCGTTGACGACTGGCTACTCTACGCGACTGACAGCCCTTGGGCGGGGCATGCGCGCGGCTTCAATCGCGGCAGCATCTATGCGCGCGACGGAACGCTGGTGGCAAGCGTGGCCCAGGAGGGATTGATCCGACTGCGCGCCTGATCTGGATTAAACGTCCGTTTACGCCTTGTTTGCGGACGGGCGTTAAGCACGGACGGTCAGCCTCACAAAGGATCGCAGGCATGCGTCGCCTTCTCTACATAAGTACCGCTCGGAACCCGATCACGCCCTCTGACCTGGAAAGCATCCTGCGCGTTTCGCGCCGCAACAACGCCGCAGCGGGCATCACAGGACTGCTCATTGCCGGCGGCCGACGCTTTCTGCAGGCGCTTGAAGGCCCGGAAGATGCGGTGCGTGCAACGTTCGACCGCATTCGTGGCGATACCAGACATTTCGCGGCGGTCGTGCTGGCTGACCAGGCGATCGGCGAGCGCAGTTTCCCGGGATGGACCATGGGATTCCAGCCCGGTGCATTAATCGGTGGTGGGGGCGAAGTGGCGACGGCCGTAGCGGAGCTTGTCGCGCCGATCACCGATCCAACCCTGCGCGGTTACTTCACCGGTTTTGCCGAAACCCAAGCCGCTGCCTAGACGGCCGTTCGTCCGTAATCCTGCCGAGTAACCGGGTGGCTCGACGACAGGCCACCGTCGACCGCAATCGCCTGCCCGTTGACGTAGCTGGCGGCGTCGGACGCGAGGAAGGCGGCGACTTCTGCCAGTTCCTCGGGCTGTGCGCCGCGGCGAAGTGGATTGAGGCGTCCGATGCGGTCGGACTTGCCGGCTTCGCGGGCGTAATCGAACGTCGGTTTGGTCATGCCGGTCTCAGTCAGGCCGGGGCAGATTGCATTGACGCGGACGTTCGATCCGGCAAGCTGCTGGGCGGCAACCTGGGCAAGATTGATAACTCCAGCTTTGGATGCCGAATAGGCGGGTGATCCGGCGCCCGATCGAATGCCGGCGACGCTGGCCGTCAGCACGATGGCCCCACCTCCGCGTTCGGCGATCTTCGGAGCCGCATGCTTGATCGCAAGGAACGGGCCGATGAGGTTGACGCGCAGCACCTCGGTGATGAGCGCGACGTCGGTATCGAAGATGTTGGCCATGCCGCCCGAGATACCGGCATTGGCGAACATCACGTCAAGCCCGGCATGCGCGTCGCAGGCGAGCGCGACGGTGCGAATCACGTCATTCTCGACGCCCGCGTCCATGCGGATCGCGCGCGCGGTGCCGCCGGCGGCGGCGATCGCGGCGACGGTCTCCTCGACCGCATCGCTCCTGTCGGCGGCGACGACGAGGCCGCCTTCGCGGGCGAACAGCAGCGCGGCGGCGCGGCCGATGCCCGATCCGGCGCCGGTGACGATGATCGACTTGTCTGCGAAGCGCATATCACTCTCCTGATTGCCGTTCGAACTGAGCGAAGTCGAAGCACTTGGGCAACGGACCAGCCCTTCGACTTCGCTCATGGCGAACGGATGGTTGAAAGTCAGATCGTGACGCCGCCATCGACGACCATCGTCTGTCCGGTCATGAAGGTGGATGCCGGCGAAGCGAGATAGACGACCGCACCTGCGATCTCATGCGGTTCGCCGATGCGGCGCAAAGGTACGCTTTCGTTGGCGGCCTTGATGCGGTCGGGGTCTTCCCACAGAGCGCGGGCGAAGTCGGTCTTGATGAGGCCGGGCGCGATGCAGTTCACGCGAACATTGTGGGGTCCATATTCCACCGCCAGGTTGCGCGCCAGCTGCATGTCGGCAGCTTTGGAAACGCAATAGGCGCCGATCACCGGCGATCCGCGCAGGCCACCGATCGACGAGACGATAACGATCGAACCTTCGCGGCGCTCGCGCATTTCGGGCGCGACCATGGCGATCAGCCACACGTTCGAGACGATGTTGTTGTCGAGGATCTTGCGGAACTGGTCGTCGGCGATACCCTCCATCGGCCCGTAATAAGGGTTGGAGGCGGCATTGCAGACGAGGACGTCAATGCGCCCGAAGGTTGCGCGCGTTTCGTCGACGAGATGCTGAAGCGCTGCCTTGTCGGAGATGCTGGCGGCGATCGCGATGGCGGTGCCGGGGCCGTAACGTCCGTTCAATTCTGCGGCGAAGGCGTCACACGCGTCCTGCTTGCGACTGGAGATGACGACCTTCGCACCATGTTCGGCCAGCGCCTCTGCGCTGGCGCGGCCGATGCCGCGCGAGGAACCGGTCACGATCGCGACCTTACCGGTCAGGTCGAACAATTTCATCGGTCTTCCCAAAAGTAGATATGGTCAATGAAAGCCCTGTGCCAATGTCCAATGTCAGCCCACTGCTGCCCCTGTTCCGCGGAAGCCAAATGTAGAACGCCAGGCTCAAGCCCCAGCCTTCACGGCAAAGCCCCAGGCGGCATCCGCTAGTCGGTACACCCCCGCCGCCGACTTTTCCGCCTGCGCGCTTGACGCGGTACCGAGTTCGATCCGCTTCTTGATCCCCTGGACGATGCCGGTCAGGCGGAACAGGTTGTAAGCGAAATACCAGTTGAGATCGGGAAGGCCATCGCGGCCGGTAGCAACGCAATAGCGGGCGACGACCTCATCGATCGTCGGGATGCCCGTAGCCGGCCCCGTGAGTCCCTTCACGCCGGAACGGCCCTCGGGTTCGGTGACCCAACTCATCAGAAGGTAGGAGAAATCAGCGAGCGGATCGCCGAGGGTCGAGAGTTCCCAGTCGAGCACCGCGATGACGTTTGGCTCGTCGGGGGCAAAGATCATGTTGTCGATGCGATAGTCGCCGTGGACGATCGACGTGCGGTTCTGTTCGGGCAGCGTCCGTGGCAGCCATTCGATCAAGCGCTCGACGGCGGGCATCGTCTCCGTCTCGGCCGCACGATATTGCTTGGTCCAGCGCGCGACCTGCCGCTCGAAGTAATTGCCGGGCCTGCCATATTCGCCGAGACCGGCAGCGACATGATCGACCGAATGGAGCGCAGCAAGCGTGTCGATCATCGCTTCGTAATGAGCCCGACGTTCTGTTGGCGCGTGATCCGGCATGCTGCCGTCCCAGATCGTCCGGCCATCGACCATTTCCATGACGTAGAAGGCCGAGCCGAGGACGTCGGGATCTTCGCATAGGCCATAGGGGCGCGGCACGGGAAAGCCCGTCGGGTGCAGCCCGGCGATGACGCGATATTCGCGATCGACCGCGTGTGCGCTCGGCAGAATTGGGCCGAACGGCTTGCGCCGCAGGACATAGGCGCGGGTCGGCGTTTCGAGACGGTACGTCGGATTGGACTGGCCGCCGGCGAACTTGGCATAGGTCAGCGGGCCTGCGAAGCCATCGACATGCGCGTGCATCCAGGCGGCGAGGCGATCGAGGTCGAGGCGGTCCTTTTCGGCGACCGCGATAGTGCCTTCCATGCCGGCTGACGCTTCACTCATTGGTTGAACCTTGCGATCTGCAATCCTCCCCCGCAGGGGGAGGGGGACCGCCGCCGAAAGCGGTGGTGGAGGGGGTTCTCCGCGGGGGCATCGCTTGTGGATCGCCCCCTCCACCAGCCTGCGGCTGGTCCCCCTCCCCGTGCCGGGGAGGAATGAAATGTTTTGCTCACGCGAACACCACGACGCTGCGGGTCGCGTCGCCCTTGCGCAGTTCGTCGAAGGCGTGGTTGATCCGATCCAGCGGCATGCGTTCACCAATGATCGAGTCGAGATCGAGCAGCCCACGCTGGTAGAAGTCGACAAGCCTCGGCAGGTCCACGGGGAACCGGTTCGATCCCATGAAGCCGCCCTGCAGCCGCTTGCCCGAGAGCAGGTCGAGCGCCGACAGCCCTACCTTTTCGGCGAGCGGCATCATGCCGAGGATCGTCGCGGTGCCGCCGCGGCGGAGCACTTTCACCGCGGTGGCCGCCGATTGCGGACGACCGACCGCCTCGATCGCGTGGTGGACGCCGCCCTTGGTGATCGCGATCACCTCCTCTGCCGCAGTTTCGGACAAGGCGTCGATCGTGTGCGTGGCACCCAGCTTTCCGGCGAGGCTGCGCTTTTCCGCGACCGGATCGAGCGCGATGATCTTGCCCGCCCCGGCGATCCGCGCGGCGTTGACCGCGGCCAGGCCGATGCCGCCGCAGCCGACGACGCACACCGTCTCGCCCGGCGTCACGTCGGTGGTGTTGAACACCGCCCCCGCGCCCGTCGTCACCGCGCACCCGAGCAGGCAGGCGCGGTCGAGCGGCATGTCGCGGTCGATCGCGACGCAGGCATGTTCGTGGACCAGCATCTGCTCGGCATAGGCGCTCAGATTGAGCATCTGCGCGACGGGCCGGTCGCCGAGCATCAGCCGCGGCGGCGCTTTCTTCGCGCGCTTCACGCTGGCGTCGATGCAGAGGAACAGCCGCCCGGTGACGCAGAATTCGCAGTGCCCGCAGAAAGCGGAAAGGCAGGTGACGACATGGTCGCCGACCTTGACCGAGGTGACCTCGTCGCCGACCTGCTCGACGATTCCAGCGGCTTCGTGGCCGGGGATCGTCGGCATCGGATGCGGATAGGCGCCGTCGACAAAATGCAAGTCGCTGCGGCACACGCCAACCGCATGGGTGCGGATCAGCACTTCACGCGCCTGCGGTTTGGAGATGGAGACGTCCTCGATGCTGAGGGGCGTTCCGGCTTCGAAGAGGATTGCGGCTTTCATGGGATCAACCTCAAGGGGTGTCGCCCTCACCCTTCCGCCGCTTCGCCACTCCCTCCATCTCCCGGCGGGAGAGGGAGGAGGCACGCAGTGGCGACAGGGTGAGGGTGATGCGTTTACCGTGCAGCGACTTCGGTCTTCCAGTCGCCGTATTTGCCGAATTCGTTGCGTGCGATCGAGCGGTTGTGAACTTCGTCGGGACCGTCGGCGAAGCGCAAGGTGCGGATACCTGCCCAATCGTGCGCCAGGTGAAAGTCGCCGGAAACGCCACCGCCGCCGTGCGCCTGTATAGCATCGTCGAGGATCTGGAGCGCCATAGTGGGGGCGGCGACCTTGATCATCGCGATTTCCAGCTGGGCGGCCTTGTTGCCCGCTTTGTCCATCATGTCGGCGGCCTTGAGGCACAGCAGACGCGTCATCTCGATGTCGATGCGTGCCTTGGCGATCCGCTGTTCCCAGACCGAGTGATCCGCGATCCGCTTACCGAAGGCGACACGGCTGAGCAGGCGCTTGGCCATCGCTTCGATTGCGGTTTCCGCTGTTCCGATGGTGCGCATACAGTGATGGATACGGCCCGGCCCGAGCCGTCCCTGCGCGATCTCGAAACCGCGGCCTTCACCAAGCAGAACGTTCTCGATCGGCACCCGAACATTTTCGAGCACCACTTCGCCGTGACCGTGGGGGGCGTGGTCGTAGCCATAGACGCTGAGCATCCGCTTGATGGTGACGCCTGGCGTGTCCATCGGCACGAGGATCTGGCTCTGCTGCTGGTGGCGAGAGCCTTCGAGCGACGTCTTGCCCATGACGATCGCGATTTTGCAGCGCGGATCGCCGACCCCGCTCGACCACCATTTGGTGCCGTTGATGACATACTCGTCGCCGTCCCGCTCCATGCGGGTCTCGATGTTCGTTGCGTCGGATGAGGCGACCGCCGGCTCGGTCATCAGGAAAGCAGAGCGGATTTCGCCGTGCATCAGCGGGCGGAGCCAGCGCTCCTTGTGCTCGCGCGTACCGTAACGGTGAAACACCTCCATGTTGCCGGTGTCGGGTGCGGAGCAATTGAAGCATTCCGATGCCCATCCGATCTTGCCCATCTCCTCGGCGCACAACGCATATTCGAGGTTGGTCAGCTGGGTGCCCTCGAAAGCGAACGTGTCGTCGACATGGGTCTGGCCGGAGTGCGGCGGCATGAACAGGTTCCACAGGCCCGCAGCCTTCGCCTTTTCCTTGACCTCCTCGATCACCGAGATCACCTTCCAGCGCTCGCCATCGCGGCTCTGCTGATCGTATTCGTGCTGGCGCGGTCGGATTTCGCGGTCGATGAAGTCCCTCACCCGGTCCCGGAAATGGGTTTCGCGTTCGTTAAGGGTGAAGTCCACCGCATCTGCTCCTGATCGTTTCTCGGGGTGTCTGGTCGTTGGATGGAAGGCGACTTAGACCGTACCGCTTTTTCGGTAAAGCCCCGCGATGCCTGCACGGACGTTGGGTAAATCACGGGTAATGTGCCATGCAAATAACACTGTTCCTTCTAAACGAAGCTGATACATTCCCATCATGAATGTAACGGAGGGGACGGCCAACCCTGGCGAACAGGGTGGCGAGCAGGGAACCAAGCGCTTTCGTCAGAAGCGCGACGCGATCCTGGCCGCAGCGGCCGAGGCGATAAACGAACAAAGTGCGAAGGGCATGACCTTCGCAGATGTCGCGCGCCGGGTCGGCCTGAATACGACCAGCGTGACCTATTATTTCAAACGTAAAGAAGAGCTGGCCGCCGCGGCGTTCGAGAACACGCTCGACCGGCTGCTGGCGATGCTGGTCGAGGCCATGCAGGAGTCCGATCCACAGGCCCGCGTGGCGCGCTTTCTGGCGCTCAACATGGTACGATTGGCGCGGGTCGAATGTGGCGAGGAGCGGCCGTTCGCAGTTCTGTCGGACCTTCGCGCGACCGAAGACCCCATCCGTGGGCGGCTGATGGCGAGCTGGCAGAAGGTGTTCCGGACGACTCGCGGGCTTTGGGGCACGCCGCGCTCCCGTGCGCAGACCGATCTGCACGGCGCGCGCGCGCATGTGCTGCTGGAGAACAGCTTCTGGCTCACCGCCTGGCTGCCGCGCTACGAACCCGAACAATATGCGCGGGTCGAGGCGAGACTGATGGACGTCTTCGCGCGCGGCATTGCGGCGCCGGGGGCGGCATGGGCGCCGGCGATGCTCGACCTGGCGCATGCCGAAGCCGAACCGGGGCGCTCCGCCTTCTTGCTGGCGGCGACGCGGCTCATCAATCAATTGGGGTATCGAGGCGCCAGCGTGCAGCGGATCGCATCCGAACTGAACGTGACGAAGGGCAGCTTCTACCATCATCTCGATGCCAAGGACGATCTGGTCATCGCCTGCTACAAGCGCAGTTTCGACACGATTGCGGACGCGCAGCGCCTGGCTGACGAGGCCGGGGGCACGCACTGGCATCGCCTGTCGAGCGCGGTCGCGACCCTGCTCGACGTGCAGTTCGCCGAACGCGGGCCGCTGTTGCGGACGACCGCGCTCAGCGGCCTGCCTCTTAACGTGCGCGCGGCGATGGTCGATCGTTCGAACCGGATCGCGAGGCGGTACGCAGGTACGATCATGGACGGGATCGCGGAAGGATCGTGCCGCCCGGTCGATGCACTAATCGCGGCGCAGTCGCTGATGGCCCTTCAGAATGCCGCGTTCGACATGCGCAAATGGGCAGGCACGATGCCGCGGGAGCGCGCGATTGCGATGTATGCGTCGACATTGCTCTTCGGAATGTTCGACGATCGCGCGGCGAGGTAAGTGAAGCCCCGACCACGAATGGCGATGCTTGTCGCCATCTCCGGTGTCATCGAGCGCATGACGTCGGAGTTGAGAATATCCGTACTGATATGATTGATGGTATTGCTCGCTAAGTGACGGCCGATGAGCGGACGTCGCGATTGCGACGCCTCCGTGAGCGACCCGACAGTAAGCACGCGCGCTGCCGGATGGTGCGCCGCGAATTTCGGCCTCTGATCGTCGTCCGGGCGACCTCCGATCTTTTCGGCTTCGCGCCACGTCAGGCGGGGCGTGCTTCCTGCCGCTTCAGCCACACCCCTGCGCGCCAGTAATGGAACAGTGCCCAAGGCGTCGCAGCGGCAAAGGTCAGCATGGCGTAACGCAGGGATTCCTCACCTAGCGTGGGGCGGAGCGCGTCGCTGATGATGCCAATCAGCATCGGACCGAGGCCAAGGCCAATGAGGTTGATGACCAGCAATGTGATCGCGGCCCAGAGCGCGCGCAAGCGCAACGGCGCCTGACCCTGGATCAGCGCGAAGGTGGGGCCGAGATAGCTGTTCGTGAACAGCAGCGATACGAAGTAGAAGGGAATGGCGATGTCCGCGCTCGACGCGGCGTAGAAGACGAAGCTGAGCGGCAGGCCAATCGCCTTGAGCACCAGCACCAGCCATGCCTGCGCATGGATGCCGTAGCGCGCGGCAACCAGGTTTGCGATCCAGCCGCCGGTCAGCGCCGATACGGTGCCCATGACCGCGGCGATCGGCGCGACCCAGGTGGCGATGTCGATCATCCGGACGTCAAGCGAACGCTGGAGGAAGCTGGGTCCGAAGGCAGTCTGACCGTAGCCGATCAGCGACGTTAGCGTGACTCCCATGACCAGATGTATGGCCGCACGATTGGCCAGCATCGCGCGAAAGCCGTCGGCCAGGCTCGGCGCGATACCCGCATCCTGCTGCTCGGCGACCCGGCTGACGTCGGACAGCCCGCGACGGGGTTCGACCACGAACATCTTGATGAGCACCGCCAGCGCGACGCCCGGCAGTCCCACCGCCATCATCGCGATCCGCCAGCCGTAATGGTGCCCTACCCACCCGCCAATGATACTGCCGCCCGCGGCACCGAGCACGACCCCGAGCGAGTAGATACCCATTGCCCCAGCACGCTTCTCCGCCGGGTAGAGATCGGCGATGATCGAATGGCTCGGAGGACCCGACCCGGCCTCCCCGACTCCGACACCAATGCGGGCGGCGAGAAGCTGGACGAAATTTTGCGCTAGGCCGCAGACCGCGGTCATCAAGCTCCATACCGCCAGCGCGATCGCGATGATGTTCACCCTGTTGCCGCGATCCGCCAGCCGCGCGACGGGCAGGCCCAACGTCGCGTAGAACAAGGCAAAGGCGAAGCCTGCGACAAGCCCGAGTTGCGTATCCGACAGGTGCAGATCGGCGCGGATCAGTTCCTGAAGGATCGCCAGAATCTGTCGATCCATATAGCTGAAGAAATAGGCGATCGTCAGCAACGCAAGCGTAGGGCCTCGCCTGTGCATCGCCAGCGTATCCGCGATAACGAAGCCGGTCGTAGGTGTCGGAGCCAAGCCGTTGGTCATCAATTACTCAAGTTACGCATAACTATGCGGCGCCGGCGGACCAGCGCCGCATCGGTCCATCAGAATTTGCCGCGCAGCGTCACGCCGTAAGTGCGCGGTTCAGCCAGGAATTGCGAAAAGATCTGGCGGCCACCGGGATATTGCGGATCCTGGAACGCGGCAGTCGTGGCCCCCTCCTGAAACGGCGAGTTGAAGGCGACCTGCGCATAGTTCTTGTCGAACAAGTTCTGCGCCCAGAGTTCGATCGACCACGCTTCCTTGGGTCCGCGAAGCCCGACGCGGGCATTCACCACCGCGAATCCGTCCTGCTCCTTCTGCGGGAATAGATCGGAGCCGGTGTTGTAGTCGCTGGACACGCGGGTGTCGGCGTAGAACAAGGCCGACAGACCCGACCCGCCGATCGGCGGAGTCCAAGCGACCGATGCGGTGGTGACCAGTTCGGGGGCGTTCGACAGATTGTCGCCGGGCAGCTTGCGCAGCGCCTGGTTGAGCGGCGCTCCGGCAGCATTGCCGACAAGATTGTCGCGGTACTTGGTATCGGCATAGGTAAGGCCGAGACCGACGCGGAAGTCCCGCGCGGGGACCAGTTGAGCCTCAAGTTCGACGCCCTGCGACACGACGCCGTAGCCGACGTCGCCCGAAGCGCAACTGCCCGTCGTCGCTGCCGAAGCGCTGAAGTTGGGCGCGGCGGCGAACTTGCTCTGATCGCGGTCGGCGCCGTTCAGCGAACTGGAGCAGCCGTTGACATTCTGCACGATGAAGACCGTGCCGTCGAACGTGTTGAGCTGAAAATTCTCGAACTGCTGGCGGAACGCCGCGACGGTGAGCGTGAACGGGCCGGTCGCGTATTTCGCGCCGATCTCGAACGAATCCACCGTCTCGGCGTCGAACTGCAGATTCTGCACCAAAGCCTGAGCGCCGCCGAGCGCAGCAAAGGTCGTCGTCAAGCCACCGGCGGTCGGCTGAAGCGGCGCCTTGAGCGCGGACCTGTCGAAGTTGAACCCGCCCGCCTTATACCCGCGCGAGAAGCTGCCATAGACCAGCAGATCGTCGATCGGCTTCCACGATAAGACTGCCGTGCCAGTGAACTTGTCTTCCTTGCGCTCGTCGGCGATGGACACGCCGTTCAGCTCTGCCGTGGAATTTCCCTGGCAGCCTAGACCGATGAGGGCTTGCGCCAATGCCCGGCGCGTTGCGCTGGCCGTGGGATCGCCCGCGGGTCTGGTCAGCGAACTTTGCAGCCCCGTGCAAACGGTATTGTCGTTGCCGAAGGTCGCGTTGAAGCGTTTACGCTCGTTCGTGTAGCGAACGCCCAGCGTCAGATCGAGGGTGTTCGTGATGTGAAAAATGTTGTGGGTGAACGCCGCGAAGCTGCGGCTCTTCTGCCCGTAGCGGTCCGCGGTCGATCCCTTGTCGTTCAGCGTGTCGAGCAACGCGAAGCCGTTGGCCACGTCGACGCCGCCAGCCGCCGTCAGCGTCGCCGGACCTACGCCCGGGACAACGCAACCCGGGCTGGTCGGAGAGTAAAGCCCCGCGAGACCGCCGCCGGAGATGATGCGGCAGGTCGCAAATCGTCCATATTGATTGCCGAAACGCAAATTGCTGCGGCCGGTGAATTTCTCATCGGCATAGAAGCCACCGACGAGCCAATCGAGCTTATCGTCGAACAGACTGCCCTGTAGGCGCAGTTCCTGCGTAAATGTCTGAAATTGACGGAAGTTATTGCCGTTATCGGCATTATACAGGATGTCAGCCGTGCCGTAGTCGATGTCTGCGCCCTGCGTGCTTTTGTAATCGCGATAGGCGGTGATCGACGTCACGTTGACGCCACCGAGATCCCAGTCGACCTGGCCCGAGAAGCCATAATCGGTCGTCGTTCCGCCAAAGAAGCGGCCGGGCGTGACCGAGAGCGTGCGATCGTAACCCTGATTGAATGCGCCGACGTTCTGACCCAGATCACGCAACACGTTGATGATGTTGTTGCCGTTCGGCAAACCGGTGGTCAAAGGCGTTGCGAGATTGTTCAGGTTGCCGATCGACGGGTTGACGGTCTGATCGACATAGGTCGCCGCGCAGCATTGCTCCTTGCGCTTGGTATAATCGCCGATGAGACGGACGCTGAGATCGGAAGATGGCTCGAACAGCAATTGCCCCCGCACGAAGTAGCGATCTCGATCGTTGACGCGGATGCCGTTGGCGGGATCGCGGTAGAAGCCGTCGCGCTCGACATAGACGCCGTCGATCCGCGCCGCGAGCGTCTCGGTGATCGGGCCGGTCACCCCGCCAGCCAGGCGGATGAAGTCATAATTGCCGTAGGTCGCCTCTCCGGTGACTCCGAAATTGAAATCTGGTCGCTTCGAGACGATGCTGATCAGGCCGGCCGACGAATTGCGACCGCCGAGCGTGCCCTGCGGGCCGCGCAATACCTCGATCCGCTCGATCTCGCCCAATTCGTTGAGGCCGATACCGGATCGTGACCGATAGACGCCGTCGATGAAGACGACCACCGAACTTTCGAGGCCGGCGTTGTCGCCGACCGTACCGATGCCGCGGATACGGGGAGAACCATTGGCCTCCGAACCCGTCGAAGAAACCAGCAGCGACGGCGCAAGCTGGTTAAGCTGTCGAATGTCATTGGCACCGGACAGTGCCAGCGTCTCCCCGCTGACCGCCGAGATCGCAACCGGAACGTCGGCCAGCGCCTGTGCACGGCCCTGCGCCATGACGACGATGTCGCCAGCCGACGTCTGGATTTCGCCCGCGGGTTGACCGTCGAGCGCGCCGGACGGCGAAGCAGTCTGCTCCTGACCGCTCGCACTGGTCTGGCCGGGCGGCGGCGTGCTCTGCCCCGACGCATCCTGCGCCTGTGCACTGGCTGCCGCAAGCACCGACAATGCACATGCCGACAGGAAATACCGCTTGCCCATAACTTCCTCTCCCTTGGCCAGAACGCTTCGCGGCTCCGTACCCTATGTTCGATTAGACCCTGAACTAGATGCCCCGTCAAGGTCGGAGGAGATCTCCACCGCTTGTATTTTCTGAAGTTCGACGCGGCCGGCCAGCGCGTTGCTAATCAAAACCGGCTTTTGCAAGATGAAGCCCATCTTGGTTTCGGATCACTTCGAAATCATCGGCCGCCGGGTTAAATCGGTGATGGCACAAAGCCCCTACCTGACCTGCGTTCAGGGCGGGCGGTAGGAGCGCGGTCTGAAGATGTGGTACGCTCACAGAAATGTTTGATCGCTTAATCGGCGGTTCTTGCACCTCGCACGCAAGCGGCGCGGGAGAACGATATTCATGTGCGCGCTGCCACAATGTCGGCTGCCCCTGACGCGACAGCCATCGCCCGCCGCGGCTTAACGTTCCCCGACTCCAACGAACTTTGCGGCTCCGAGGTGCTTACCGGAACAGCCGGTGGCGCATAGTCGGCGCGACCGTGTTGACGCGGATGTCCGGAGTCAGCAGGCGGGCGCCGTGCAGTCCATGATAGCGCTCCTCTTCTATTTCTCTCTTAGAATAACGCGTATGGTATTTCCCAGACGGCTCGCCTAGCTCTCCGCGGATGTTCACCGCTCAAGACCTGCTCGCGACCGAGTTCGCGACCCTCAGCGAACTCGTGGCGGCGCATGCGCTGGAGCGTCCCAGGAAGATCGCGGTTGCCGACGATCGGGGTGCGATCGACTATGGGACGCTGGACCGGGTTATGGACCAGATCGCGGCGGGGCTTCAGCAGGAAGGTCTTGCCCAGGGCCAGGCCGTCGCAATTCTCAGTCATCCCAGCGTTGCGCAGGCAAGCGTCTTCCTTGGTGCGTTGCGCGCAGCGTGCGTCGCGGCACCGATCGCACCGTCGGCCACCCCTGCAGCAATCGCGTCGATGATTGCAGACTGCGGGGCACCGATTGTTTTCGTTGACGCCGCCAACGCCCCCGCCGTGGATGGCATAGTAGCGAAGGTCGTCCGGCTGGAAGCGCTCGCCACATGGGCACCCGACGCCAGGCCCCAGCCTATGACCATCGCGCCCGAGGACGGGTTCAACATCATCTATTCCTCGGGCACCACCGGCATTCCCAAGGGCATCGTGCAGAGCCACGCGATGCGCTGGCAGCATCTGTCGCGCAATGCGGCGGCAGGGTTCGACACCGCGGTGACGATGATCGCGACGCCGCTATATTCGAATACGACATTGGTCAGCTTCCTGCCGACGATCGGCTGGGGCGGGACCGCGGTGCTGATGGCGAAGTTCGATGCGCGCCGATACGTCGAACTGGCGGAACGCTATCAGGCGACGCACACGATGCTGGTGCCGGTACAATATCAAAGGATCATGGCGTTGCCCGATTTCGACGCGTTCGACCTGTCGTCGTTCCGCTTCAAGACGTGCACCAGCGCGCCGTTCTCTGCGGCGTTAAAGGCAGATATCGTCGCACGGTGGCCGGGATTGCTGGTGGAATATTATGGCATGACGGAGGGCGGCGCCACGTGTGCGCTAAACGCGACTGCGCATCCTGACAAACTCCACACCGTGGGCCAGCCGCTGCCGGGACACGAGATACGCCTGATCGACGACGACGGTGCGGAAGTGGCGCCGGGCGAGACGGGCGAGGTCGTCGGACGCTCGCCCACGATGATGACCGGCTATCACGGGCGGACCGAGGCAACGCGGGAGGCGGAATGGTTCGACGACCACGGCAATCGTTACATTCGTCACGGCGACTTGGCGCGCTTCGACGAGGACGGCTTTCTTGTGTTGATGGATCGCAAGAAGGATCTCATCATCTCGGGCGGCTTCAACATCTATCCATCTGATCTGGAGGCGGTTCTGGCGCAGCATCCGAATGTGACGGATTGCGCGGTCGTTGGCGTGCCGAGCGAAGCCTGGGGCGAGACGCCGGTCGGCTTCTACGTCACGCGCCCGATGGATCGGGAAGTAGCGGATGACGCCGCGATCCTGGCGTGGACCAACGCCAAGCTGGGCAAGACGCAGCGGCTGTCAGCCCTGCACCCGGTCGAGGAACTACCACGCAATGCGATTGGCAAGGTCTTGAAACGCGAATTGCGCCACACGCTGAGGACAGGCACATGACGCCCATCGCAGAAATTTTGGCAAATGCAGCGACGATCGATGGCGGCTTTCGCGCGACTATTCCGATGGACTGGTTGCAAGGGCGCACGGCTTACGGCGGACTGTCGAGCGCGCTGGCGCTGCATGCTGCCCACGCCTGCGACACCGATCTGCCGCCGCTGCGGTCTGCGCAGGTCAGCTTCATCGGACCCTTGTCGGGGAACGTGGCAGTGTCCGCGACCCGGCTGCGACGCGGGCGCAATGCGGCTTTCATTCAGGCCGACATCACGTCGGATGCTGGGCTGGGCTACCGTGCGACGTTCGTTTTCATGACCGACCAGACATCACGGGTCGTGCTGGATCAACGTCCCCCGGCGGGGATTGCTCCCCCCGCGCCCGACGCCAGGCTCTACACCGGGCCGGAGGAATTCTTCACGGGCAACTTCGACTTCCTCGACGTCAAGGAGGCGTCAGACGGCCGCCCGTTAGGCGAAGCGGAATGGCTGCGCTGGGCGAGGCTGCGGGCACGTGACGGGCTTCATCCGATGGTCGAGGTGATGGCGATAGGGGATGCGTTGCCGCCCGCCGCCTTCCGGCTGCTCGGCAAGCAGCTTGCGCCGATCAGTTCGCTGACGTGGATGGTCAACCTCCTAAGCGCGACGCCGCGCACCCGTGACGGCTGGTGGCTGCTCTCGGCGCAGTCGGATTATGCCTTAGCCGGCTGTTCGAGCCAGTCGATGCGGCTTTGGAATAGCGATGGCGAACTGGTGGCCGAGGGAATGCAGAGCGTCGCGATCTTCGCCTGAGACTTCGTACAATTTGCGACAAGTTTTCAACCTCCTGACACATGCTTGTGACCGCACGAAGCGATAAAGGTGCCCATGCGGTGCGGGATCGGCCCGGCCGCAATGGAGATTTCCCGATGCGAAGGACGATCCTGGCGCTGGCGCTGCTGGCCAGCGGTGCTCCCGCAATGGCGCAGACGCCGGACATGCCGCCTCCGCCGCCCGGCGGCTCGATGCGCGGGGGACACGGCGCGATGATGATGCGCGCCGACGCCGACAAGGACGGCGTCATCACCCGCGAGGAGGCCGTGGCGTCGGCTGACATGCGCTTCGCCCGGCTCGACGCGAACGGAGACGGCAACGTGACTCCCGATGAAGTGCGCGACGCGCGCGAGGAGATGCGTGAGCGTCGCGAGCAGATGCGCGCCGCGATGCGCGACCGCGCGATCGCGGATGGCAAGATGCCACCGCCGCCGGGCGACCGGGCGCGCCTTGCCGCGGATCGCGACCGCAGTCCGAAGGCCGGCGAGAAGCGCGGCCCTCGCCCGCCGATGACCCGCGAAGCATTGCGCGAGCGAGCGATGGCGGAGTTCGACCGCCTCGATGCGGACCACGACGGACGCGTCGACGCCGCCGAACTCGCACAGATGCGCGAGCAGTGGCGCGCCGGGCGCCGACCAGGCGGCCCGCGCGGCGACATGCCGCCGCCGCCGCAGCAGCAGCAGTAACGATCCGGTCATGCGGGGCGGCCGTCCGGCTGCCTCGCGGATCACCCTCTTGCAAGGCGGCGCACCATGATCCAGTCCGACGGCGTCGGAGAAATGCCGCACATCCTGCTCGTGGACGACGAGCGATCGATCCGCGAGCCGCTGGCGGTCTATCTCGGCAAGCAGGGATTCCGTGTCACCCAGGTCGGCGATGCAGAAGCGGCGCGGACGCGGCTGGCGGCCTATGCGATCGACCTCGTCATCCTCGACATCATGATGCCGGGCGAGGACGGATTGAGCCTTTGCCGCCACATCGCTGCGACCAGCGACGTGCCGGTAATCCTGTTGACGGCGCGGGCCGAGGAGACCGACCGGATCGTCGGGCTGGAGATGGGCGCCGACGATTACGTCGTAAAGCCTTTCTCTCCGCGTGAACTCGCGACGCGCGCCAAGGTGGTGCTGCGGCGAACCCAGGCGGGAGGCGCGCGCCAGCATGCCCCCGAAAGCGGCTCCTATGCCTTTGCCGGCTGGGTGCTGAAATCGGGCGAGCGCACGCTGGTAGATCGCGAGGGCGTATCGGTGCCGCTGTCGACCGGCGAATACAATTTGCTCCATGCACTCGTCACCCGGCCCCGGCAGGTGCTGACCCGGGACCAGTTGCTCGATCTGACCCAGGGGCGCGGGGCGGCGGCATTCGATCGCGCGATCGACAACCAAGTCAGCCGCCTGCGTCGCAAGATCGAGAGCGACCCGAAGAACCCCGACATCATCAAGACGGTTTGGGGCGGAGGCTACACCTTGTCGGCCGAAGTCACCCGGCTGTGATCGGCCCGATCGCTAAGCTGTGGCCACGCAACCTGGCCGCGCAGTTGACGCTGCTGATCGCCTGCGCGCTGTTCGCGGCGCAGACGATCAACTTCGGTCTGCTGCTCCGCGAGCGACGGTCGTTCGCCCTCGAGCAGATCGCCGGCCCGGCCGCGACCCGCTTCATCGACGCGATCGAACGCGAGCGACGGCTTCCACCCGGACAATTGCAGCCGCGGCCAGCTGGCCCGCGCGAACGGACGCGGGTACGCCTTCTCCCCTCCAATCCCATACCGCCTTCCCGCCTCGGCGAGCCTGCGGTGGAGGCCAGCCTGCGCGGTGCGCTGGCGGAGGCGGGGGTGCGCGTCGGCCGAATCGAGAGCGGGCTGGGGCCACTCGACCCGCAAGACCCGATGCTGCGCCGCATGCCGCGCCACCGGGCCGAGCGGCTAGTACGCGATGCCGACGAGTTGGTCATTGCGGTCGAGCGTCCCGGCGGTGGCTGGCTGGTGCAGCGGCTGCCTTGGGCGCGTGCTGACTTCGGTCTGGTCTGGCGACTGATGGGGCAAACCGCAATTCTCTTCGTGCTGGTGCTGCTGCCGGTACTCTGGGCAGTACGACGCATAGCGCGGCCGTTGCGCGACCTGACCCGTGCGGCCGAGGATTTCGGCCCCGGCGACAGCGGTGCCGCGCTGGCCATACGCGGACCGCACGATGTCGCGCGGTTGATCGCAGCGTTCAACGCACTGCGGTTGCGCGTGACCGCGATGCTCGACGAAAAGGATCGCATGCTCGGCGCGATCGGCCACGATCTGCGCACGCCTCTGGCCGCCCTGCGGGTGCGGATCGAGTCTGTCGAGGACGAGGCCGATCGCGCGAAGATGGCGGACACGATCGCGGAGATGAACCGTACCCTGGACGACATTCTATCCCTCGCCAGGCTCGGCAGGCCGAGCGAACCCATCACCGAAGTGGACGTCGCAGCGCTGGTGGATGCGGTAGTCGAGGATTTTCGCGATCTCGGCAACGACGTGGTATTTGTCGAGGCGGAGCGGCTCCCGCTCAGGCTTAGGCCTTCGCTGGTGCGCCGTGCGGTGCGCAACCTGATCGAAAATGCGATCAAATATGGCCACGGCGCGGTGGTGAGCGTGGAGGCCGGCGCACGAGTGGTCGCGATCAAGGTCGCCGATTGCGGACCGGGTATCCCAGAAGATCGGCTAGGCGACGTTTTCGAGGCGTTCACCCGGCTGGAAACCTCGCGCAACCGGGATACCGGGGGAATCGGCCTGGGCCTCGCGCTGGCTCGCGCGATCGTGCGCGAAGCGAAGGGCGACGTCACGCTGGAGAACCGGGCAGAGGGCGGATTGCTGGCGACGATCACCCTGCCCCGGTGATTTCTCGCCTCCCCGCGTTCGGAGAGGTTACGCCGGCTCCTTCACCCGCAGCATAGCCAGTGCCGCCAGCGCCATCACGCCTGCGGCAAATGCCATCGTCCAGATCGGCTCTCTTGGGAAGAACGCGCGCATGATCGATCCCATTACGGTAGCGACCAGCAATTGGGGTACGACGACGAAGACGTTGAACAGCCCCATATAGATGCCCAGCTTGCGCTGCGGCAGGCTCGAAGCGAGAATGGCGTAGGGCATGGCCAGGATCGAGGCCCAGGCGATGCCGATGCCGATCTCGCTGACCAGCAGCATGCGTGCGTCGCGAAAGGCGAAGAAGCTGGCATATCCCGCGGCGCCGCACAGCAGCGCGAGCGTGTGCGTGCGCGCGCGGCCGATGCGCGCAGCGACCAGCGGCAACAGGGTCAGAGCGACGATTGCGGCGACGCCGTTGTAGGTGGCGAAGAGCACGTCCACCCAGCTTGCGCCGTCCTGAAAGGCGGGCGTGCCGGCGGCGGGTGCGCCGTAAAAATATTGGACGACGACGGGCGTGGTGTTGATCCACATGATGAACAGCGCCGACCAGCTGAAGAATTGCACCAGCGCCAGCCGCTTCATCAGATCCGGCATGCCAGAGAAGTCGCCGACGATATGGCTGAGCATGCCCGCTGGCTTTCCGCTCCTTGCCATCGCAATCGCGACGATGCTGGCCAAGCCGTAGGCCGCGAGCAGCGCGCCCAGCAGATACACCTCCTTCTTGAGTACGAACTGCCAGACCGCGGCGACCACGATTGCGCCGGCGGCTATCCAGACGATGCTCGAGACGAAGCTGCGCGCAGCCAGCACGCGCAGCGTGTGGCCGTGTTCGGTATCCGCTGCGACACCGTCGAACGCCGTCATCTCCCGCGGCGAATATTCGCGGGTAGAAACGACGGTCCACAGCACCGCAGCGAACAGCGCGACACCCCCGAACCAGAAAGCATAGCGCACGGTATCGGGAATCGCACCTGCGGCCGCGTCGTTTGATACGCCCCAGCGCTCCAGCAGCCAGGGAAAGATCGAGCCGATCACCGCACCCGCTCCGATGAAAGCGGTCTGCACCGCATAGCCGACGCCGTGCTGGTCCTTGCGCAGCATATCGCCGACGAAGGCGCGGAACGGCTCCATCGAGATGTTGAGCGAGGCATCGAGTACCCACAGCATCACCGCGGCGAACAGCAGCACGGGTGCTTCGGGCATCACCAGCAGCGCGAAGGCGGCGAGCAAGGCGCCCGCGAGAAAATACGGTCGCCGCCGCCCGAGTCGGCCCAGCCAGGTACGGTCACTCATATGGCCGATAATCGGCTGGACGAGCAGCCCGGTGAGCGGGGCCGCCACCCAGAGTGCCGGCAGATCGTCCAGGCTGGTGCCGAGCGACTGGAAGATGCGGCTCATGTTCGCGTTCTGGAGCGCGAAGCCGATCTGGATGCCGAAAAAGCCGAAGGAGATGTTCCACAAGCCGCCGAAGCCCTGGCGCGGCTTTTCGCAGGTTGGATCGTGAAGCGTCGACGCCATCTTAATTCCCTGAAGACCCCCGCACCACGAGCCGCGTCGGCAACATGATGCTGGCCACCGGCTCGCCGCGGATTTGCGCGAGCAGCAATTCCACCAGCCGCCGTCCCGCCATCCCCGCATCCTGCACCACCGTGCTGAGCGGTGGATTGGCGAGGCCGGCGGCGGGAATATCGTCGAAGCCGACGACGCGCACGTCCTCGGGCACGCGCAGCCCCGCGGCAGTCAGAATTTGGATCGCAGCGAGCGCGATCATGTCGCTCGCCGCGATGATACCGTCGAAGGGCACGCCGGCTTCGAGCAAGGTCACGGCGGCGCGGGTGCCGTCCTCCTCGGTCGAGATCGCCGAAACCTGCAAGCGCGGATCCGCGTAAAGGCCGTGGGACGCGAGCGTCGCTGCATAGCCGCGGTGGCGATCGTGAAATTCGGGGTAGTGGTCGGTGGCGTCGCCGAGGAACGCTATGCGGGTGCAGCCGCGCTCGATCAGATGTTGCGTCGCCGCCGCACCCCCGGCGGCATTGTCACACCCCACGATCAAGCCCGGCTGGTCCGCCTCTACCGAACCCCAGCGCACGAAATGCGTCCCCTGCCTGACCAGCAGATCCAACCGTGCACGGTAATCGGCATAGTCGCCATAGCCCAGCAGGATCAGCCCGTCCGCGCGGTGGCTGTCCTCGTAATCGGTGTGCCAGTCGCTGGAGAATTGCTGGAACGATACGAGCAGATCATGGCCATGATCGGCGCACGTCCGCATCATAGATCCCAGCATCGCCAGGAAGAACGGATTGATGAGCGTATCGTCGGGGATGGGATCCTGGAACAGCAGCAACGCGAGAGTCCTGGTGTTGCCGCTGCGCAGGTTCGAAGCGGCGCGATCGACGGTGTAGTTCAGCTGCTTGGCGATCGCCTCAATCCGCTGACGCGTCGCCAGGCTGACGGTGGGGCTACCGCGCAGAGCGCGCGAGACCGTCGGCTGCGACACGCCGGCAGCCTGCGCGATGTCGAACGACGTTGCCTTGCGCTGGCTCACCGACCCCCTCCTGCCGGCGGATGCATCCGATCCTGCCGCGGTGACATCACCGCAGATCACCGGGCGGGTCAAACGAAGAATTTCCCGCGCCAGCCCAGTGTGGCCAAACCGCCACACATATTATCGGATAAGTGAATACGTATGTTTAACGGTTGGCAATGGGACGGCGGAATCGCAAGGACGGCTGCGGGTCCACGGTGCGCAAGATGCCGCACGGGCATAGGGGAGAGATTTCATGACGGTATCCAACCGTGGGTCGGTCGACGCCGCTCGCATCGTTCTCAAGATCGGCACGAGCAGCGCTGCCATCGCCTTTGCACTGGCGATCGGCGCGGGAACGGCCCACGCGCAATCGACCAAGGTCGAAGATCCTGCGTCCAGCTCGAGCACCGCTGCCAATCCCAACGAACCCGCCAGCGCGGAGCAGCCGCAGGCGGGGAATACCGTCGATGCGGCCGACATCGTCGTCACCGGTTTTCGCCGCAGTCTGGAGAATGCCGTCGCCGAGAAGAAGTCGCGCGATCAGGTCGTCGAATCCATCTCGGCCGAGGACATCGGCAAGCTGCCCGATGCGTCGATTGCCGAGTCGATCGCGCGCCTGCCCGGCGTCACGTCGCAGCGTGTGAGCGGCCGTTCGAACTCGATCTCGATCCGCGGCTTCGCGCCCGATTTCTCGACCACCCTGCTCAACGGGCGTGAACAGACGTCGACTGGCGACAATCGCGCGGTGGAGTACGATCAATACCCGGCAGAAGTCGTCAACCAAGTGTTGATCTACAAGACCGCCAATGCCGGGCTGATCGGCCAAGGCCTGTCCGGCACCGTCGATCTGCGCACGATCCGTCCGATCGAATACGGCAAGCGCGTGCTGTCGATCGGCGCGCGCGGCACCTATGCCGACAGCGGCAAGCTGAACGAAGGCTCCAAGGACAAGGGCTATCGCGCGACCGCGACCTATGTCGATCAATTCGCCAACGACACGATCGGCGTGTCCTTGTCTGCATCCTACCTGGACGAGCCGTATCAGATCCAGGAGTTCAACGCCTGGGGCTATGCCGGGGACGGCACGGCCGCTTCGCCGGCGGTGATCGGCGGATCGAAATCCTACGTGACCTCCACCCAGCTCAAGCGCCTGGGTCTTCAGGGCACGCTGGAGTGGCAGCCGATCCCGGAAGTCACCGCGACGATCGACGGCTTCTATTCGGACTTCAAGGACAACCAGATCAAGCGCGGCATCGAGCTGCCGCTCGGCTTCTCCAACCCGTTCACGGCGACCACGGTGACCAACGGCCTCGTCACGGCGGGCACGTTCAGAAACGTCGAAGGCGTCGTCCGCAACGACAGCTTTCAGCGCAACGCCAAGCTGTATTCGTTCGGCTACAACGGCAAGTACGAGGGCCCCGAGGGGTGGAATGCCCAGATCGACATCAGCATGTCGCGCACCGAGCGCAACGAGACGATCGTCGAGAGCTATGCCGGCACGGGTTATGGCGCCGGGAACGGTGCGGCCGACACGATCGGCTTCACTTCGAGCAGCACCGGCACGTTCTTCACGCCGGGACTCAATTATTCCGATCCCAACCTCGTCGTGCTGACCGATCCGCTCGGCTGGGGCGGATCGAACGTGCAGGCCGGATATTTCAACGACCGCCAGGTCATCGACGACCTGAAGCAATATCGCGTCGAGGTGGAGCGTGAGCTCGACAGCCCCGTCTCCAGTCTGCGGTTCGGCGCGAACTACACCGACCGCAACAAGTCGCTGCGCCCCAACGAGGCGCTGGTGCAATTGGCCAATGGCGCGCTGTCGGCACCGCTGCCGACGCAATTCCGCCTGACGCCGACGAACCTGTCCTATCTCGGACTGGGGCCGATCCTCAGCTACGATCCGGCAGACCTGCTGGCGAACGGCGTGCTCAGCCTGCGCTCGAACAACGCGAACCTCGACGTCGTCGCCAAGGGCTTCGGCATCCAGGAGCGGATCATGACGTCGTACCTGCAGGCCAACATCAAGCAGACGATCGGATCGGCCGAACTGACCGGCAACATCGGCGTGCAGGGCGTCTTCACCAACCAGAAATCGTCGGGCAACGTCGTCGTCAACGGCGCGCTGGTGCCGATCACCCGCGGCGACGATTACATCGACATCCTGCCCAGCATCAACTTGGCGCTGCGCCTGGAGAGCGATTTCGTCATCCGTGCGGCGGCGGCCCGCCAGATGCAGCGCCCGCGGCTGGACGACATGCGCGTCGCCCTGGCCTATGGCTTCGACGCGACGCAGGGGCGGCTCGTCGGGAGTGGGGGCAATCCCTATCTGCGCCCGATCCGGTCGAATTCCTATGACGTGACGATCGAGAAATACTTTGGCACGCGCGGCTACCTCGCGGTGCAGGGATTCTACAAAGACCTGAAGAGTTTCGTCTACAATTTGGCCGACCCCAATTTCGATTATTCGGGTTATCCCCTGCCGACCAACGCACCGGCATCGACGCCGTCGATCGGAACCGCCACGGTGCCGATCAACGGCGAGGGCGGCACCATCTACGGTGCGGAACTCGCCGGCACCCTGCCGCTGGGCGAGATCGTCTCGGCGCTCGACGGCTTTGGCCTGACCGGCGGCGGATCCTACACCAAAACCAAGATCCTGCCGACGCCCGGCGGCAATGCGGAGGACATCCCGGGCTATTCGCGCTGGGTGGCCAACGGCACGGCATATTTCGAGAAATGGGGCTTCTCAGCGCGCGGATCGGTGCGCTATCGCTCGACCTTCGTCGGCGAACTGTCGGGCTTCGGGGCCAATCTGATCCGGCGACGTGCCTTGGGCGAGATGATCGTCGACGCGCAGGTCGGCTATGATTTCTCGGGCGGTATGCTGCAGGGCCTCTCGGTCTTCGTCCAGGGTCAGAACCTGACCGACGAGCCGTTCGTGACGATCAACGGTCAGCGTAGCGACCAGATCATCGACTATCAGAAATACGGGCGCCGCTTCCTGGGTGGCTTCACGTACAAGTTCTGACGCCGACAGCCGCGCCGATCGCCTTGAGGTGATCGGCGCGATCGGCACGGAGAATCGTATGACCGATCCGCATCGCCGCTCGGTCGTCATCGTCGGTGGGGGAACCGCCGGCTGGATGGCGGCCGCCGCATTCGCGCGGTTCCTGCCAAGAGGAACGCACATCGCGCTCGTGGAATCCGAGGCGATCGGGACGGTCGGCGTCGGTGAAGCGACGATCCCGCAGCTGAGATTGTTCAACGCCTCGCTCGGCATCGACGAGGATGCGTTCCTCCGGGCCACGCAGGGCACGTTCAAGCTGGGGATCCAATTCGACGGTTGGTCTAGCGCTGGCGGCAGCTACATCCATGCGTTCGGCACAATCGGGCGCGGATGGGGCCTGGTGCCGTTTCATCATTATTGGCTGCGACATTTGCAGGAGGGCGGGACATCGTCGCTCTGGGACTATTCCGCCAGCGCGCAAGCCGCGGCAAAGGGGCGTTTCGCGCGCGACCCGGGCCGACCGGAGCTGCCAAGCGGAACCGCCTGGGCGTTCCACTTCGATGCCGGGCTGTATGCCGCCTTTCTTCGCCGCCATGCCGAAGCTGCCGGGGTAGTGCGCCACGAAGGGCAAGTCTGTATGGTCGAGCGCGGCGATGATGGAGACATCGCCAGCGTGACACTCGACGACGGCCGGATCGTCGCAGGCGACTTTTTCGTCGATTGTTCGGGTTTCCGCGGGCTGCTCATCGAAGAGGCGCTGCATGCGGGTTATGACGATTGGTCGGCCTATCTGCCGTGCGACCGTGCGCTGGCGGTGCCATGCGAGACGACCCGGCCGCTGACCCCGTTCACGCGAGCGACCGCGCGCGAAGCCGGCTGGCAATGGCGCATTCCCCTCCAGCATCGCACCGGCAACGGACTGGTCTATTCCAGCGAATTTCTCTCAGACGATCGTGCGGCCGAGCTGCTGCTGGCAGGGCTGGACGGCAAGCCGCTCGCCGACCCGCGGCCGCTGCGGTTCGTCACCGGCAAGCGGCGGCGCGTGTGGGTCAGCAATTGCGTCGCGCTGGGCCTTGCCGCGGGGTTCATGGAGCCGCTGGAGTCCACGAGCATCCATCTGATCCAATCCGGCATCGCAAGGCTGCTGGACTATTGGCCAGGTGATCGCATTGACGAAACCGACGTCGCAGACTTCAACCGCCGCACCGATGCCGAATGGCTGGCGATCCGCGACTTCCTGGTGCTGCATTATTACGCGAACGGGCGGGCGGAACCGTTCTGGCAAGCCCGGCGGGCGGCGGCCATTCCCGAGACAGTGGCCGAGCGCATCGCGCTGTTCCGCGCCAATGGCCGGATCGGAAGTCACCCGGACTCGCTCTTCACCGGGGTCGGCTGGTTGCAGGTGATGATCGGGCAGGGGATCGCGCCCGCAGGGTATCACGCGCTGGCCGATGTCTTGCCTGCCGCCGAACTGGCCAACTTCCTTTCGCTTTCGGCGCGGCACGCCGCGCACGTCGCGGACAAGATGCCGACCCACGAGGCCTTCATTGCTGCGCATTGCGCTGCCCCTTCGTTCTCAGAGAAAGTCGCCTGATGAAGATGCTCGCGCCGTTCCTAAGCCTGCTCGCCGTCGCCACGCCAGCGCTGGGGCAGGATTTCAGAGATCGCCTGCCGCAGGATGAGGTCATCTATTTCGTACTGCCCGACCGGTTCGAAAATGGTGATCCCGTCAACGACCGCGGCGGGCTTACCGGCGGGCCGCTGCAGACCGGGTTCGATCCGGCGCACAAGGGCTTCTATCACGGCGGCGACCTCAAAGGGCTGACCGGACGGCTCGACTATATCCAGGAATTGGGCGCAACCGCGCTGTGGGTGGGACCGATCTTCAAGAACAAGGCGGTGCAGGGCGCAAAGGGGCAGGAAAGCGCCGGCTATCACGGCTATTGGATCACCGACTTCACGCAGGTCGATCCGCATCTGGGCAGCGATGCGGACTTCAAGGCGCTGGTCGATGCCGCGCACGCGCGGGGCATGAAGGTGTATATGGACATCATCGCCAACCACACCGCGGACGTGATCCAGTACCGCGAATGTGGCGAGGGATCGCCCTGCCCCTACCGCGACCGCGCAGCTTATCCATTCAGCCGGCGTGGCGGTGTAAAAGGCCAGGCGATAAACGACGGTTTCGCCGGCGATGCAGTGCAGACGATCCCGAACTTCGTGAGGCTGACCGATCCGGCATTCGCCTATACGCCCTACGTCCCTGCGGCCGAGCGGGCGGTGAAGACGCCGCCGTGGCTGAACGATCCGATCTATTATCATAACCGGGGCAATACGACGTTCCGGGGCGAAAGTTCTCAAACCGGTGACTTCTCGGGGCTGGACGATCTGGCGACCGAGAACCCTCGGGTAATCGCGGGAATGATCGAGATTTTCGGTGGTTGGATCGATCGTTTCGGCGTCGACGGTTTCCGCATCGACACCGCCAAACACGTCAATCCGGAGTTCTGGCGCAGCTTCGTACCCGCAATGCAGGCGCGTGCCGCGGCCAACGGTATTCCCAATTTCCACATCTTCGGGGAAGTCACCTCGCCCGATCCCGGGTATCTCGCAAGCTGGACCAAGACCGCTGACTATCCGGCGGTTCTGGATTTCGCCTTTGCCGACGCCGTGCTCCAGGTCGTCGGCAAGGGCCAGCCCACCAGCGTGCTCGCGGGCATGTTCGCCGGCGACATATTGTACGCCAAGGGGGAGGACACGGCGATGATCCTGCCGACCTTCACGAGCAACCACGATTTCGGGCGTTTCGGCCTTTTCATCCGCCAGGCCAATCCTAAGGCGAGCGGCGACGAGGTGCTAGCGCGGGTTTCGCTCGCCAATGGGATGCTGCTTACGCTGCGCGGGGTTCCGACGATCTATTCGGGGGACGAGCAGGGGTTTGCAGGGGATGGCAACGACCAGGACGCGCGCGAGGACATGTTCGCCAGCAAGGTGACATCGTATAACGACAATGTCCTTATCGGCACGGGTTCGACGACGGCCCGCGCCAACTTCGATCAGCGCCATCCGCTCTACCGGCAGATCGCGGCGCTTTCGAAGGTGCGCCTAGCGCACAAGGCGCTGACCCGCGGGCGCCAGGTCATGCGCGCAAGCGGTGACGCGCCGGGGCTGTTCGCGCTTTCGCGCTTCGACCCCGACACAGGGAGCGAAGTGCTGATCGCGTTCAACACCTCCGCCAAGCAGGTCACCCAGGCGGTGCAGGTGGAGACGGGATCGGTATCTTTTCAGACACTGGCGGGCACTTGCGCCGCGCGTGCTGTTGCACCGGGCAGCGTGACCGTCGCCCTGCCCGCCTTCGGCTATGCGGTCTGCGCGGCGGAGGGGAAGCGATGAGCGACGGGGTGCGTCCTTGGTGGAAGGGCGCGGTGATCTATCAGATCTATCCGCGCAGTTTTGCGGATTCGAACGGCGACGGGATCGGCGATCTGCCGGGCGTGACAAGCCGTCTGGATCATGTCGCGTCGCTTGGGGTCGATGCGATCTGGCTGTCACCGTTCTTCACCTCGCCGATGAAAGACTTCGGCTATGACGTCGCGGACTACCGCGATGTCGATCCAATATTCGGCACGCTCGCCGATTTCGACGCGCTGGTTTCCCGGGCGCATGCGCTCGGCTTGAGGGTCATCATCGACCAAGTCTATAGCCACACCTCCGACGAACATCCGTGGTTTACCGAGAGCCGGTCCAGCCGTACCAATCCAAAGGCCGATTGGTATGTCTGGGCCGATCCCAAGGCTGACGGATCGCCGCCATCGAACTGGCAGTCCGTCTTCGGCGGCCCGGCATGGACATGGGACGCGCGGCGGCAGCAATATTATCTCCACAATTTCCTGAAGGAACAGCCGCAGCTCCACGGCCATGCGCCGGCCGTGCAGGATGAACTGCTGGCGACCGCGCGCTTCTGGCTTGATCGCGGCGTCGATGGGTTCCGGCTCGACGCGATCAACTTCATGATGCACGAGCCTGCGCTGACCGACAATCCACCCGCGCCGCTCAGCAACACGCCGCGAACGCGCCCATTCGATTTCCAGATCAAGCGCTTCAATCAGAGCCATTCGGGCATCGTGCCGTTCCTGGAACGTATCCGCGCGCTCCTCGATGGCTACGACGCCCGCTTCACGGTGGCCGAGGTCGGCGGTGACGATGCTGCGCGTGAGATGAAGCTGTTCACAGCCGGTGGACGACGGCTCAACACCGCCTACGGGTTCGACTTCCTCTACGCGCCCAAGCTCGATCCGGAGACGGTGGCGGATGCGGTGTCGGCATGGCCCGACCTGAACGGGGTGGGCTGGCCCAGTTGGGCGTTCGAAAATCACGATGCGCCACGCGCGCTGTCACGGTGGGGGACGCACGGGTACGAGCGCGCATTCGCCGCCTGCAAGATGCTGCTGCTGATGTGCCTGAGAGGCAACGTGTTCCTCTACAACGGTGAGGAACTGGCGCTGACCCAGGTGGATGTGCCTTACAACGATCTGCAAGATCCCGAAGCGATAGCGAACTGGCCCATGACGCTGTCGCGCGATGGCGCGCGGACGCCGATGCCGTGGGTGGCGGATGCGCCGAACTGTGGTTTCGGCGAGGGCAAGCCGTGGCTGCCGCTGGGAGGGGACCATGCCGGACTGGCGGTCGACGTGCAGGAGGGTGATCCGCGATCCATCCTCCACCTCACCAGGCGCCTCGTGGCGCTCCGGAAGGCCCGGCCTGCGCTGTCGGTGGGAGACTGGACCGTGATCGCGGTGACCCCCGCGTTGCTGGCGTTCGAGCGCCGGGCCGGCGGCGAGACGTTGTTATGCGTCTTCAACCTGAGTGCCGAGGCCACTGCCTGGCAACCCGCGCAGGCCGATCATTGGCGCACCATCGAGGCAGTGAACGGCGCGGCGGAGTGGACCTTTCCGGCTTACGCCGCGCTGGTGGCGGAACGGATCGGCTGAGCGCTCAGTCTTCGGCGATCAGGCTCGTCGCCTTCGTGTCGCGCATGCGCAGGTACACGACCAGCGACACCGCGATCATTGCGGTGACATACCAATAAAAGATGCGCTCGGCGTTGGCGTCCTTCAGTCTCAGCGCCAGATATTCGGCGGTGCCGCCGAACAGCGTGTTGGCCAGCGCATACGGCAAAGCGACGCCGAGGGTGCGGATGCGGGCAGGGAACATCTCCGCCTTCACCACGCCACTGATCGCGGTATAGCCGCTGAGCGCCACCAGTGCGGCGGTGACCAGCGCCCAGGCGAGGAGCGGGCTGGCGACTGTCTCCAGCGTCAGGAACAGCGGCACGGTGCCGAACAGGCCGAGGATGCCGAACCCCACCATCAACGGTTTGCGCCCGAAGCGGTCAGACAAGGCTCCGGCGATCGGCTGGACAAGCGCATATACCAGCAGCGCGGCGGCCATCACCTGCGTCGCGGTCTCGCGGTCGAAACCAGCGGTGTTGACGAGGAACTTCTGCATGTACGTGGTGTAGGCGTAGAAGGCGAGCGTACCGCCGGCGGTCAGCGCCATCACGGTCCATGCGGCGCGGGGATGATCTCGGAACAACGCCAGGCCGCTCGACTTCGGCACACCCTCCGCAGCAGCATTGCGGAAGCTCTCGGTTTCCAGCAGGCCGCGACGGATGCGGAACACTGCGATCGCCAGCAAGCCACCGATCGCAAACGGTACGCGCCAGCCCCATTGCTCGAGCGCCGCGGCATCAAAGAAGGATTGCAGCAGAAGCAGGACGCCGAGCGCGATCAACTGGCCGCCGATCAGCGTCACATATTGGAAACTGGCATAGAAGCCGCGGCGGTTACGGCCCGCCATTTCCGACAGATACACCGCACTCGCGCCATACTCTCCGCCGACGCTCAACCCTTGGAGCATGCGCGCGAGCACCAGCAGCGCGGGGGCGAGCCAACCCACGGTGGCATAACTGGGCGTGACGGCGATCAGGAACGAACCCGCGCACATCAGGGTGACCGACAGCGTCAGCCCCGCCTTGCGCCCGTGGCGGTCGGAATAGATCCCCATCGCCCAGGCGCCGATCGGCCGCATCAGGAATCCCACCGCGAAGATCGCTGCGGCGTTCAGCAGTTGCGCGGTCGGACTGGCCTTGGGAAAGATGACCGGCGCGAAATACAGCGTGAACGCCGAATAGACGTACCAATCATACCATTCGACGAGATTGCCGGCCGACCCGCCCAGGATCGAACGGATGCGGCCAGGCTGGCTCATTTTGAGATTGGGAAACCACGTTGGCGAAGCAGCGCGTTCACATCGGGATCGCGGCCGCGAAACGTCCGATAAGCGTCCGCACGGTCGGTCTCGTTCCCGGTCGACAGCAGCACGCGCGCGAACCGGTCTGCGGTCGGCTCGTCCCACGGACTGCCGGCTTCCTCGAAGGCAGCGAACGTGTCCGCATCCATCGTCTCCGACCAGAGATAGCTATAATAGCCTGCCGAATAGCTGTCGGAGGAGAACAGGTGCTGGAACTGGGGTATGCGGTGACGCATGACCAACTGCTTGGGCATGCCGATCTCGGCTAAGGTCGTCCGCTCGAACGCCTGTGGATCGACCACGCCGTCCGGCACGGTGTGGAGCTTCATGTCGACGATCGCCGATGAGAGATATTCGACGGTCGCGAAGCCCTGGTTGAACGTCTCCGATGCCTTGATCTTGTCGAGCAGCGCCTGCGGCATCGCCGCGCCGGTCTTGTAATGGCGCGCGTATTTGTCGAGCACATCACGGGTCAGCAGCCAATGCTCGTTCACCTGGCTGGGATATTCGACGAAGTCGCGCGGCGTGCCCGCCAGCCCAGGATATTCGACGTTCTGCAGCATCGCGTGGATCGCATGGCCGAATTCGTGGAACAGCGTCTCAGCATCGTCCAGGCTGATGAGCACCGGCTCGCCCTGGGCGGCACGCGCGAAATTGTTGTTGTTCGACGACAACACTATCTGCGCGGGGGCCAGCCCGCGCTGGCCGCGATAGGTGTTCGCCCAGGCGCCCGATCGCTTGCCCGTCCGCGCGAAATCGTCGCGGTAGAACAGGCCGACTTCCTTGCCTGCGCGCGTAACATGCCAGACGCGCATATTGGGTTCGAACACCGGGACGGTGCCGGTGATCTCCTTGAACTCCAGTCCGTACAAGCGGTTGGCGGCGTAGAGCGAACCCTGGATGATGTTGTTGAGTTCGAAATACGGCTTCAGTTCCGCCTGATCGAGATCGTAGCGGCTCTTGCGGACCTTTTCCTGGTAGAAGCGATAATCCCAGGGTTCGATCGTAATCCCGGTGCCTGCGATCGCCTGCATGTCGCGGACCTCTTCGGCGACGCGCGCCTTGGCGGCGGGCCAGACGCGCATCATCAGGTCCATCGCGGCCGCCGGCGTCTTGGCCATCGTGTCCTGCATCCGCCAATCCGCATGGGTTTTGAAGCCCAGCAGGTGTGCGCGGTCGGCGCGCAACTTCACAATCTTCCCTATCGTCGCGCTTGTGGCGTTCGCGTCGCCGTTGTCGCCGCGGTTGACGAACGCCCGCCAGACCTGCTCGCGCAAGGCCCGGTCGGTGGCAAAGGTGAGGACGGGATCGACTGCGGAGCGCGTGTTGACGATCGCCCAGCCGGCAGACTTGCGCTCGACCGCCGCAGCTTTGGCCACCGCCTTCACACTGTCCGGCACCCCTGCGAGCCGCGCCTCGTCGGTCACGGTGATCGCGGTGCTCTCATCGGCCAAAAGGCGTTCGGAGAAATCCGAGAATGCGGTGGCAAGTTGCTGATTTATCGTGGAAAGCTGCGTCTTTTGAGCGGCGTTCAGCTGCGCGCCCTGGCGGACGTAGCTGTCGCGGATGCGAGTGACGAGGCGGACTTGCTTGGGCGTCAGGCCATTGCTTGCCCGGCCAGCATACACCGCCTCAATGCGCGCAAACAGCTTTGGATCGAAGGTGATGCGATCCTGCGCAGCGGAGAGTTTGGGGCTCCATTCGCGATCGAGCGCCTGATAGGCCGGCGTGTTCATGTTGCCGGTCATGACTCCGAAAAGTGTACTCACGCGGTTCAGGCGCCGGCCCGCGAGTTGCATCGGCACGATCGTATTGGCGAACGTCGGCTTGGCAGGATCGGCTGTGATGCGCGCGAATTCCGCGGCACGTTCCTCGATCGCGACGGCGAAGGCCTGCGGGAACAGCTCCGGGCGAACCCTGTCCCAGGGCGGCACGCCGCCATAGTCCCCGCTCCAGTCGGCGAGCAGCGGGTTCGTCGCGGCAGGCGTGGTCTGGGCGTAGACGGAGGTCATCGGCGACGCCGCAACGATGCCGGCGGCGAGAAGCAAATAGCGCAAGGATGTTCCCCAAGTGATCTGATGGCGTCAGCATAGCGGCGGCACTTGATCCCGCAATCCGTGTGCGTCACGCCTTCGGCGCCGGATCGCCGTCTTCCGCGGCACCCAATGCGCCGGCATGCCGCGCCGCGTCGCTCAGCCGGCGACCGGTTTCGCCCGCGGCCTCTGGCGTCATCGTCACCGCTGTCCCTGCCGGCCCATCGAGCAGAACCTTGCCCTCCTCCACATGAACCATGCCGGACTGGTCTTGGATTTGCGATGTTCCGCTCATGATCGTTCCTACGCTTCAGTCGTCACGGGTCCGATAAAGATAACCCGGGTCGAACTCTGCCAACGCAGCAAGACGCTTATGGTCGCGTATTTCGACGTGGCCGTGGCGATAGATCACCAGATCCTGTTCGCGCAGCGACCGCAGCACGCGATTGACGTGGACGCCGGTGATCCCGCACGCCTCCGCGACATCAGCCTGCGTCAGGGGTAGCTGAAACCGGCCATCCTTCGCCAGATCGACCATCTCCAACCGGCAATTCAATTCGCAGAAGAAGTGCGCGACGCGACCATCGGCATCGAGGCGGCCGAGTCGGAAAATCCATTCGCGGTGCATCGCCGCGTCGAGCAATGTGCTGAACCACAGCATGCCCGTCAGCCGGGGGCGTTGCTCGACGATCGTTTCGAGAACCTCGTGCGGATATTCTGCGATACGCGCAGGGCCGATCGTCGCGACATCGTGATCGAGGCGCTTCATCGGGAAGCCGTGAAGATCGACGAAATCGCCGGGAACATGGACCGCGACGATCTGACGATGCCCGTTCTTGTCGTCCATGTAGCGGCAGATGAAGCCTTCGAGCAGCAATGTGCTGACGTGGACCCGCTGACCCTGGCGGACGAGCAATTGTCTGGACGGGATCGCCCGGACATTGGCGATGCCGTCTTCCAATATCCGCCGATCGTCCTCGTCGAGCGCGCTGCGTCCGCGTCCTTTCAAAAACAATGCGTTGAGCATCGATTCCCCAATCCCCCGCGGCCGTCCCACCCGGCGCGGCGGATCAATCTGTGTTCCCTTTACGCCGCTAGCGCAAGCCGCTCAGCCATGCTGGCATGCCACCACGGTCGCGATCACCGACAGAGTCTCTTCCGGGTCGCGGACTCGGACCGTATCGAGCCCAAGTTCCTTGGCCGGGTAATCGTTGCCGCCGGGGAAGATCGCGTCGCCGACGAACATCATCGCGTCAAGCGCGACGCCGCTGGCGTCGCGCAGCTTCTTGAGACCATAAGCCTTGTCGACGCCCTCGCGGGTGATGTCGATCGAGGTGGCGCCGCCCATGTTGATCGACAGGCCGGGCAGCCGGGTGCGCAGATCGGCCTGGATCACCTTGCGCTTGGCGAAATCGGGATCCCATTTCTCCTTGGCCTCCAGCGGCGCCTGCTGGCCGAGCGCGGAGAAGGTGATCTGGCTGCCGCGATCCTCGACGCGCTCGCCCCAGGTCTGCTCGGGCTTGAAGCCGGTCGCCGCCAGCGCCTCGTCGAACGCGGTCCTGATCTTCGCGCGGGTCGCATCGTCGAACAATTCGGCATAGACCGGGTGCCACGCGCCGCCCTCGAACCGGTACAGCTTCGTGCCGGTGGTCGGCATCAGCCACAATTTCGTGCGGTCGGCGCGCTCGGGCAGGCGGCTGGCGACCTGCTTTTCGAACTGCGGCCAGTCGCCGCCCGATATCACCGCGACCTGCGCCACGCCGAGCAGGTCGGCCAGCGCCTCGCCCATCGGTTCGCCGAGCGGCTGCTTGCTCTCGGCCAGCGTGCCGTCGAGGTCGAAGGCGACGAGCTGCTTCATGCTTTCTGCTCCAGGATCATATGGTCGATGGCGTAGGCGACGCCGTCCTCGCCGTTGCTGCGGGTGACCGCCCCTGCGGCGTCGCGCACCGCCTGCGGCCCCTGCCCCATCGCGATCGAGCGGCCGGCGCGCGCGAACATCGCCAGATCGTTGGCCTGGTCGCCGATCGCGACGGTATCGGCCAGCACCACGCCGAACGCATCGGCCAGCCTGGCGATGCCGTCGCCCTTGTTGGCGGCGGGGGCGGTGACGTCGAGGTAATAGGCCTGGCTCTGGACGATCGTCGCGCGGTCATCGGCGACCTCGGCCTTCACTTTGGCGGTGAGATCGCGGAGCAGCGCCTCGTCGTCGCTGACCAAGGTGATCTTGTCGATCGGCGTGCCGAAAGCGGCGAAGTCCGCGCACACGATCGGCTCCTGATTGGAACTGCTCCGCTCGCTCCTGGTGTGGGGGCCGTCGCCGTCGGTGGCGTACCAGCGGTCCCCGGCGAAGACCCAGATATCGACCGCGGCGCCCGCGGCAAGCGCCAGCACCTGCGCCACCACATCGGCGTCGAGGCGCTGTTCGAACAGGATCGTGCCGTCGCGCTTCCAGATCACGCCGCCGTTGAACGCGCCCATCGGCACGTCGAGCGCGAGCGCATCGGCGATCGGCATCATCCCCGATCGCGGCCGCGCGCTGACGATGGTGAAGCCGATGCCGGCATCGCGCAACCGCGCGACCGCGGCGATCGTCGCGGGCGTCAGCTGCTTCTTGCCATCGACCAACGTACCGTCGACATCGGACACCACGAGGGTCTTCACTGCGGCATCTCGACATGCCCGCCGAAGCCGAAGCGCATCGCCGACAGCATCTTGTCGCCGAAGGTGTGATCGACGCGGCTGCGGTAGCGCGCGAACAGCGCGGTGCTGAGCACGTTGACCGGCGTCGCCTGCTCCATCGCCGCCTCGATCGTCCAATTGCCCTCGCCCGAATCGGCGACATGGCCGGAGAAATGTTCGAGCTTCTGATCCTTGGCCAGCGCCGCCGCCGAGAGATCGAGCAGCCACGACGAGATCACGCTGCCGCGCCGCCAGACTTCGGCGATATCGGTGAGGTTGAGATCGAAGCGCTGATCCTCGGGCAGCATGTCCTTGTTCTTGCCCGCCAGCACGTCGAATCCTTCGGCATAGGCCTGCATCAGGCCGTATTCGATGCCGTTGTGGACCATCTTCACGAAATGCCCGGAACCCGCGGGGCCGGCGTGGAGATAGCCCTTTTCGGCGCGCGCATCCTCGTTCTCGCCATTGCGGTCGGGGGTGCGCGGGATCGTGCCGAGGCCGGGCGCCAGCGTGTCGAAGATCGGGTCGAGCAGGTCGACCGCCTCCTTCTCCCCGCCGATCATCATGCAATAGCCGCGCTCCAGCCCCCAGACGCCGCCCGAGGTGCCGACATCGACGTAGCGGATGCCCTTTTCCGCCAGCGCCTTGGCGCGGGTGATATCGTCCTTGTAGAAGCTGTTGCCGCCGTCGATGACGATGTCGCCGGGGTTCGCCTTCTCGGCGATCGCGGCCACCGTCTGCTCGGTCGGCGCGCCCGCGGGCAGCATCACCCACCAGATCGCCGGAGTGTCGAGCCGGTGGCGCATGTCGTCGAGCGAGGCGGCGCCCTCCGCCCCCTCCCTCGCCAGCAGCGCGACCGCCTTCTCGTCGCGGTCCCACACCACCGCCTGATGGCCACCGCGCATCAGCCGACGGACGATGTTCGCACCCATTCGGCCAAGGCCGATCATTCCGATCTTCATCGTAGCGCTTCCCTCGAACTCGAATTGGGGTCAGGCGGTGGCCGGCTGCTTGCGCGCGATGGCGCCCAGCAGATCGTCGAAGGCGGTGGCGAAGGATGCCACGCCCTCCTCGACCAGGCGGCCGGTGACGGTGCCGAGATCGAGCCCCAGCCGCTCGACCTCGGCGAGCACCCGGCGGGCGCCCGCGATATCATCGGTCAGCGTCGGCGCGATCGTGCCGCGCTCGCGAAAGGCGTCCATCGTCTTGGGCGGCATGGTGTTGACCGTGTCGGGGCCGATCAGCTGGTCGATATAGAGCGTATCGGGATAGGCCGTGTCCTTGACCCCCGTCGACGCCCACAACAGCCGCTGCGGCTGCGCGCCTTTGGCGGCCAGCGCCTGCCAGCGTTCGCTGGCGATGAAGTCCTGATACCAGGCATAGGCGACCTTGGCATTGGCGATGGCGACCTTGCCGCGCACGCTTTTCAGCGTGTCGGACTGGGAATCGCCTTCCTTCACGCGGCGGTCGATCTCCTTGTCGATCGTCGCGTCGATGCGGCTGACGAAGAAGCTGGCGACGCTGGCGATGCGGTCGATCGGTTGCCCGTGGCGGACGCGCTCCTCCAGCCCGGTGGCATAGGCATCGGCGACGCGCTGATAGGCTTCGAGCGAGAACAGCAACGTCACGTTGACGCTGATCCCCGCCGCGATCGTCGCCGAGATCGCCGGGCCGCCGGCCAGCGTGCCGGGTATCTTAATCATCAGATTGGGCCGGTCGACCGCGTCCCACAGCTTGCGCGCCTCGGCGATCGTCGCGTCGGTATCGTCGGCGATATAGGGCGACACCTCCAGGCTGACATAGCCGTCCTTGGCATCGAGCCGGTCGTAGACCGGGCGCAGCGTCTCGGCCGCGGCCTTGATGTCCTGGATCGCCAGATGCTCGTAGCGGTCGATCGTCGCCGCATCGGGGTGCTTGGAATCGAATTCGGCGAGCGTGCCGTCATAGGCATCGCCGTGGCCCATCGCCTTTTCGAAGATCGACGGATTGGAGGTGACCCCGGTCAGCCCGTCCTGTTCGACGAGCGTCTTCAGCCCGCCGGCTTCGAGGAACTTGCGATCGACGAAATCGAGCCACACCGCGGTGCCCGCGGCGCTGAGGTCGGCCAGCTTGCTCATGAAATCTGCTCCAGTATCTCGCGGGCGACCTTGACGACATTGTCGACGGTGAACCCGAATTTGTCCTGCAGCTTGGATATGGGGGCGGAGGCGCCGAACGTCGACATGGTGATCGTCCGCCCGGTCATCCCGACATAGCGATCCCAGCCGATCTCGCCGCCCTGCTCCACCGCAAGCCGCGCCGCGACCTTCTTCGGCAGGACATTTTCCTTATATTCGTCGTCCTGCAATTCGTAGCGATACCAGCTCGGCATCGAGACGACGCGGCTGCGCACCCCCGATTGCTTCAATGTCTCATGCGCCGCCACGGCCAGCGAGACCTCGCTGCCGGTCGCGATCAGGATCAATTCGGGGTCGTCGCTATCGGCGAGCACATAGCCGCCCCTCATCAGCCCCTCGGCCGAGGCATAGGTGCCGCGGTCGAGCGTCGGCAGCGCCTGGCGCGACAGGACGAGCGCGGTCGGGCGGTCGCGATGCTCCATCGCGGCGCGCCAGGCATAAGCGGCCTCGTTCGCGTCGCACGGGCGGATCGTGTCGAGACCGGGGATCGCGCGCAGCGTCGCCAGATGCTCGATCGGCTGGTGGGTCGGGCCGTCCTCGCCGACGCCGATCGAATCGTGGGTGAAGACGAAGACCGCGGGCAGTTCCATGATCGCCGCGAGCCGGATCGGCGGGCGCATATAGTCGCTGAAGACCAGGAAGGTGGCCGAATAGCTGCGCAGATACGACAGCGCCATGCCGTTGGCGATCGCCCCCATGCCGTGTTCGCGCACCCCGAAATGCAGGTTGCGCCCGTCATAGCTTGCCGCCTGGAACGAGCCGCCGCCGTCGATCGACGTCTTGGTCGACGGCGCCAGATCGGCCGAGCCGCCGACCAGCCACGGCACCTTGCCGGCGATCGCGTTCAGCACCTTGCCGCCCGCATCGCGCGAGGCGAGGCCCTTGGCATCCACATCGAACACCGGGATCGCGGCGTCCCAGCCATCGGGCAATGTGTTCGTCAGCAGCGCGTCCAGTTCGGCGGAGAGCGCAGGCTCGGCGGTGCGATAGCGCTCGCGCATCGCCTCCCATTCCTCGCGCAGCGGACGGCCGCGATCGGCGATGGCGGCGTGAAAAGCTTCGGCGACGCCATCGGGCACCAGGAACTGCGCGTCCTCGGGCCAGCCATAGGCCTTTTTCGTGCCGCGGATGTCGTCGGCGGTCATCGCCTCGCCATGCGCCTTGGCGGTGCCCTGGATCGAGCTGCCATAGCCGATGATGCTGTGGACGACGATGAAGGTCGGCCGGTCCGCGGTTGCGCGGAACGCCGCCAGCGCGGCGGCGACCGCGGCGGTGTCGTTGGCGTCATCGACGTGGATGACGTTCCAGCCGTAAGCCTCGAAGCGCTTGCCGACGTCCTCGTCGAAGGCGAGATCGGTGCCGCCCTCGATCGACACATGGTTCGAATCGTAAATCCAGCACAGGTTCGACAATTTCAGATGCCCGGCGAGACTCGCCGCCTCGCTGGCGACGCCCTCCATCATGTCGCCGTCCCCTGCGAGGACGTAGACGTCGTGATCGAACAGCGTGAAGCCGGGGCGGTTGTAGCGCGCCGCCAGCCAGCGCTCGGCGATCGCCATGCCGACCGAATTGCCGCAGCCCGCGCCGAGTGGCCCGGTCGTCGTCTCGACGCCGGTGGTATGCCGGAATTCGGGGTGGCCGGGGGTGCGCGAGGAGAGTTGGCGGAACTGGCGGATATCCTCCAGGCCGATCGCGGGTTCGCCGGTCGCGTTGCCGTCGCGGTCGATCTCGCGGATGCCCGCCAGGTGGAGCAGCGCATAGAGCAGCATCGACGCATGGCCGACCGACAGCACGAAACGGTCGCGGTTGGGCCAATCGGGCTTGGCCGGATCGGTGCGCAGGAACTTCGTCCAGAGCGTGTGGCCGACCGGGGCCAGCGCCATCGGCGTGCCGATATGCCCGGACTTCGCCTTGGCGACCGCGTCCATCGACAAGGTGCGGATCGTGTCGATCGCGAGGCGTTCGGGCGAGCCGTCGGCGTGGACGTGGGATGCGACGTCGGACATCAAGGAACCTCTTGGCTATTTCGGGCGCAACGCCCCGCGGGCGATTTCCGTTGCCGGATAAGCGGCGCTTTAGCGGGAGAGCGCCGAGCGTTCCAGTCGCGTAACGAGCATTGCGCTGGCTCTGCGACGATCGAAGCGGTGTCGTTCCACGAAATACGTCAACAATGCGGACCCTTCCGCGCCAGGCCGCGTTCGCAACCGCACAATTTCCTTTGGGTCAGGTCTGTTCACGCACTGCGTTTTCAGGCATCCCGAGCCCAACTCACGCAAACGGGTAAACGCCTTTGGTCAAGACGGGTAGGGTCGCGCTGGGTGCCGTGTTGCTGCCCGCGCTGTTGAGCGTAACGGCTTGCGGCGGCGGCGACAGCAGCGGCCAGGAAAAGAGCAAGGGCGGGCCGGGAGGCCCGGCACGCACACCGACCGTCGGCTTCGTCGTCGTGCAGCCAACCACCGCGGCGATCACCACCGAATTGGCAGCACGCACCAGCGCGTTCGAGCGTTCGGACGTGCGCCCGCAGGTGAGCGGGTTGATCCGCAAGCGGCTGTTCGTCGAGGGATCACTCGTCCGCGCAGGCCAACCCCTCTACGAGATCGACCCGCGCCTGTATCGTGCGGCAGCCAACGAAGCGCAGGCGAATCTGCAAAGCGCGCGCGCCAATGCCGAGGCGACGCAGATCCTGGCCCAGCGCTACAAGCCGCTTGCCGACCAGCAGGCGATCAGCCGCCAGGATTATACCAACGCGGTCGCCTCTGCCCGTCAGGCGCAGGCCTCCGTGGCGCAGACCGGCGCGGCGCTGGAGACCGCGCGGATCACGCTGAAGTTCACGACCGTACCCGCGCCCATCACCGGGCGGATCGGACGGTCGTTGTTCACCGTCGGTGCGCTGGTCTCCGCGACCCAGGCCGATCCGCTGGCGCAGATCCAGCGGCTCGATCCGATGTTCGTCGATATTCCGCAATCGAGCGCAGACATGCTGAGCCTGCGCCGGATGCTGGGAAGCCAGGACGGCATCGTCGCGACGCGCGCGGTCGTGCGGCTGAAGCTGGAGGATGGTAGCGATTACGGGCGGACGGGGTCGGTGGAGTTTTCGGAAGCGCTGGTGAACGTGGAGACGGGCACCGTCACGCTGCGCGCGCGCTTTCCGAATCCACAAGGGGTACTGCTGCCGGGCATGTTCGTGCGCGCCAGCTTCTCGCAGGCGCTCAACACGCGTGCTTTCCTGGTGCCGCAGCAGGCGGTGTCGCGCGATCCCAAGGGCAATGCGACCGTGATGGTCGTTGGTCCCGGCGACAAGGCGGTGCAGAAAACGATCCGCGCCGAGCGGACGCAGGGCGCGTTCTGGGTGGTGACTGAGGGCCTGAGCGCGGGCGATCGCGTCATCACGCAGGGCCTGGCGCAGGTGAAACCAGGTCAGGCTGTCAAGCCGGTGGCCGCCAGTTCGCCGCAGCGCGTCGTCCCGCCGACACCCGAGCAGATGAAGCAGCAGGGCCAGGGCAAGCAGCAAGCGGGCGGGCGCTGAGCCGCCATGATGAGCCGCATCTTCATCGACCGTCCCATCTTCGCCTGGGTGCTGGCTATCATCGTCATGCTAGGCGGCGTCGGCGCCATCATGACTCTGCCGATCGCGCAATATCCCGATGTCGCGCCGCCGCAGGTATCGGTGCGCGCAAACTTCCCCGGCGCGTCGGCACAAACGCTGCAGAATTCGGTCACCCAGGTTATCGAGCAGACGCTGGCCGGGATCGACGGCCTGCTGTACTTCACCTCCTCCTCCTCCAGCCGCGGGCAGGTGACGATCACGGCGACGTTCGAGAAGGGCACCGATCCCGACATCGCCCAGGTTCAGGTGCAGAACCAGGTCCAGCAGGCGACCGCGCGCCTGCCGCAGCAGGTGCAGCAGCAGGGGCTGACCGTCCGCAAGTCCAATCCCGACAATCTCCTGATCGTCGGCGTCTATGACGAGACCGACAAGCTGACCAACATGGACGTGTCGGACTATCTCGTCTCCAACCTCCAGGATCCGCTAGGACGAGTGCCCGGCGTCGGCGACAGCAACGTGTTCGGATCGCAATATGCGATGCGTATCTGGCTCAATCCCGAGCGCCTGGCCAGCTATCAGCTGATACCGTCCGACGTCATCGCGGCGATCCAGGCGCAGAATGCCGAGGTCGCGGCGGGCGAGATCGGCGGCCTGCCGACGCCGGTGACGCAGATGCTCAACGCGACCGTGACCGCCCAGTCCCGGTTGCAGACGCCCGAGCAGTTCCGCGAGATCATCGTCAAGACGCTCAGCAGCGGCGCCACCGTGCGGCTGTCGGACGTCGCGCGGATCGAATTGGGTGCCGAGAGCTATGCCGCGCGTAGCCGGATCAACCGTCACCCAGGGGCCGGCATCGCCGTGCTTGCGGCACCCGGCGCCGATGCGCTGAAGACGGCCGAACTGGTTAAGGCCGAAGTGGCCCGGATTTCAAAGGGGTTCCCGCCGGGGCTCAAGGTCGCCTACGCCAACGACACGACCGCCTTCATCAAGCTGTCGATCGAAGAGGTCGTCAAGACGCTGATCGAGGCGGTGATCCTGGTCGTGATCGTGATGTTCGTGTTCCTGCAAAGCTGGCGCGCGACGCTGATCCCGACGATCGCGGTGCCGGTGGTGCTGCTCGGCACGTTCGCGGTATTCAGCCTTGCCGGGTTCACGATCAACACGCTGACCCTGTTCGGGTTGGTGCTGGCGATCGGATTGCTGGTCGATGACGCGATCGTCGTCGTCGAGAATGTCGAGCGGCTGATGGAGGAAGATCCCGAACTTTCGCCGCGCGATGCGACTATCAAGTCGATGGACGAGATCTCGGTGGCGCTGGTCGCGATCGCGCTGGTGCTGTCGGCGGTGTTCCTGCCGATGGCTTTCTTCGGTGGATCAACGGGCGTCATCTATCGCCAATTCTCGATCACGATCGTCTCGGCAATGGTCCTGTCGGTGCTCGTCGCACTGATCCTGACGCCGGCGCTGACCTCGCATCTGCTGAAGCGCAAGAGCGACGAGCCAACGGGCGGCGGGTGGATGAAGCGGCGCTTCCCCAAAGTGGCCTCGGGCTATCAGACCGCCAAGGACAAGTTCAATTCGGGGTTCGAGAAGACGACCAGCGGCTACATCACCGTCACGAAGAAGGTGGTGGCGCGCAAGTGGCTGTTCGTGCTCATCTATCTGGGCACCGTCGCGCTGCTCGCGCTATTGTTCCTGCGTTTGCCGACCGGGTTCCTGCCGACCGAGGACCAAGGGAGCGCCATCGTCCAGTTCCGCCTGCCCGCAGGCGCGACGCAGGGGCGGACGCTGGAGGTGCAACGGCAGGTGGAGAATTACTTCGCGCAGAATGAGGGGGAGAACACGTCCGTTCTCTTCACCGTCGCGGGCGGTGGCGGCGGCGGGGCTAGCGGGCAGAACACCGGCCAGGGGTTCCTGAACTTCGTCGACTGGGCCGAGCGCAAGGGCAAGGAGAATGGCGCCGACGCGATCACCGCACGCGCATCCGGGGCGTTCCGCGGTATCCGCGATGCCCAGGTTTTCGCGCTGATCCCGCCCGCGGTTCGGGGATTGGGGCAGTCGGACGGCTTCACGATGGAGTTGCAGAACCTGAGCGGCATGAGCCAGGCGGATTTCGGCGCCGCGCGCGACAAGCTGCTCGCCGCTGCCAACGCCGATCCGCTGCTAGCCGGGGTGCGGCTGAGCGAACTGCCCGACATCGCGACCTTGCAGGTCAACATGGACCAGCAGAAGCTGGCTGCACTGGGGCTGACGCAGGCAAACGTCAACGCGACGCTCTCCACCGCGCTCGGCGGTCAATATGTCAACGACTTCATCGACCGCGGCCGCGTCAAGCGGGTCTTTGTCCAGGGCGATGCCGAATATCGGGCCCAGCCAGACGACCTGAAGCAATGGTTCGTCCGGGGATCGAGCGGCCAGATGGTCCCCTTCTCCTCCTTCTCCACGATCAGCTGGGGACAGGCACCGACGACGCTCTCGCGCTTCAACGGCATACCGTCGTTCGAATTCCAAGGCGCGGCGGCGGCGGGCAAGAGCTCGGGCGACGCGATGGCGCGGATGGCCGAACTGGCCGGGCAGATCCCAGGCACCGGGGTCGCGTGGGCGGGCCTGTCGTATCAGGAGCGGCTGTCGTCGGGGCAGGCGCCGGTCCTCTACGGCCTTTCGATCCTCGTCGTGTTCCTGTGCCTGGCGGCGCTTTACGAGAGCTGGTCGATCCCGGTCGCGGTGCTGCTCATCATTCCGCTGGGGCTGATCGGCGCCGTCGCGTTCGTGACGCTGCGCGGGCTTACCAACGACGTCTATCTCCAGATCGGACTGCTGACGACGATGGGGCTGGCGTCGAAGAATGCGATCCTGATGATCGAATTCGCCGAACAGGCCGAGCGACAGGGCAAGCGGGTGATCGACGCCGCGCTGGAGGCGGCGCGCATCCGCCTGCGGCCCATTCTGATGACCAGCTTCGCGTTTATCTTCGGCGTTCTGCCGCTCGCGATCTCGACGGGTGCGGGTGCCAACAGCCGGATCGCGATCGGCACCGCGGTGATCGGCGGCATGCTGACCGCGACGGTGCTGGCGATCTTCTACATCCCGCTGTTCTTCGTGCTCGTCCGCCGCGGGGTGCGCGACGGGATCGCCAAGTTGCGCGGACGGCCGACCGGCCACCAGGAACGTCCGCGCGGTGACGGCGAGCCGGAGACGATCGCGCCACGGCGGCCGGAGCCGGCATGATGCGCGCCTCGATCCTGCTCGCCGCCGCGGTGGGCGGATGCTCGCTCGCACCCAAATACGTCCGTCCGGAATTGCCGGTGCCGACGTCCTGGCCCACCGGCGATGCCTATTTGCGCCAGTCGGAGGCGGCGCTGCCGTCGATCACGTACCGCGACGTGTTCCGCGATCCGCGGCTGCAGGCGATCATCGACCAGGCGCTGGTCAACAACCGCGACCTAGGGATCGCGGTCGCGAACATCGCGTCGGCGCGCGCGCGATATCGCATCCAGCGCGCCGATCTGTTCCCGCAGCTGGATGCGAGCGGGCGTTACAGCTATTCGAGCGGCGGCGGTGGCTCGCGCAGCACAGCCGCGACTGGCGGAACGGGTACGGGCACAGGCACAGGCACAGGCACCGGCAGCACTGGGACGGGAACCGGAACGACCACCGGCGGCACCGGAACGACCGGCACGATCGTCACTTCGTCGTCGTCGAACAGCGCCTTTTCGGTCGATCTGGGCGCCACCGCGTTCGAACTGGATCTGTTCGGCCGGGTGCGGTCGCTGACGGGCGCGGCGCTCGACCGTTATTTCGCGACCGAGGCGGCAGCGCGCGCGACCCGGCTCACCTTGGTGGGAGACATCGCCGACGCGTGGTTTACCTATGCCGCCGATCGCAGCCTGCTGAAGATCGCGCAGGACACCGCCACCAGCGCCGAGCGCAGCGTGCGGCTCACCCGGCTGCGGTTGGAGGGAGGGATCGCGCCGCGCACCGACCTGCGCCAGGCCGAGCAGGTGCTGGCGACCGCGCAAGCGAACATCGCCGAGCAGCAGACCGCGCTGGCGCAGGACGTCAACGCACTGCAATCCCTGGTCGGCGCTCCGGTGACCGCGAACTTGCTGCCGATGTCGCTGGAAAGCGTGACGGGCACCGTCGCAGCGCTCCCGGCGGGGCTGGATTCGGGCATCCTGCTGCGCCGGCCCGATGTAGTCGAGGCCGAATATACGTTGCGCGCAGCCAATGCCGAGATCGGCGCCGCACGCGCCGAGCTGTTTCCGCGCGTCTCGTTGACCGGCCTGGTCGGGTTCGCCAGCACCGCACTGACGTCGCTCTTTTCGGGCGGCGCGTTCAATTATTCGGTGGCGCCCAACGTCAGCCTGCCGATCTTCCGCGCCGGCGCCGGGCGTGCCGGGGTCGCTTTTTCGCAGGCACAGCGCGATGCGGCGCTCGCCACCTACGAACGCACGATCCAGATCGCGTTCCAGGAGACCGCCGACGCCTTGGCGCGCGAGGGCACGATCGCGGCGCAGTTGGCGGCCACCGAGCGCTTCGGCGCGGCGGCGCTCGACACGTTCCAGCTGACCCAGGCACGATACCTGGGGGGAATCGACACCTTCCTCTCCAGCCTGGATGCACAGCGCTCGCTCTACACGGCGCAACGGACGCTGGTGACGACGCGGCTCGTCGGAGCGCAGAACCGGGTGACGCTCTACCGCGTGCTCGGCGGCGATGCGGCGCTGGAAGTGACGCCGGCCGGGCCGCGGCCGGTGTCGCCTGACGGAACACCACGTACCGAATAGCCTCGACTTGACGCGCGGTTCGCGGCGGTGAAGGATGCCGCCATGACGAACGATCCAGCGGCATTCTTTCGGGAAATGCTGGGACAATGGGAGAAGATGGCCAACAGCTTCGGCGGCGGCACGCTGAAGTCGGAGGCGTTCACGCGTTCGCTCCACGGCGCCAATGCCGCTGCGATGGCGATGCAGGCCGCGATCGCCCCGGCGATGGACAAGGCGCTGGCTTCGACCAACCTGCCCAGTCGCAGCGATCTTGCAGACCTGTCGGCACGCGTGGGGAGAATGGAGGCATCGCTCGAGCGGATCGAGGCCATGCTGTCGTCGTCGAGCGGGGCTGCGCCCGGCCGGGTCGGGCCGAGACCCAGGCGCACCCGCCAAGCGCCAACGGCATCCGGCTGACCGGATGGCAAGTGCGCCCGACCTGTTCGCCACGGCGCAGGCGCAATTCCAGCGCGCCTTCACCCGCAGCCTGAAGGGGCTGGGGTATATCGCCAGCCCCGGTCCGGCGCTGGGATGCACGCCCAAGGACGTGCTGATCGAGCGTGGCACCATGCGGCTGTCGCGCTATCGCCCGCGCACCGACGAAGTGTACCGGGTGCCGCTGCTGCTGGTCATGGCGACGACCAACCGCGGCTATATCTTCGACATGGTGCCGGGCCAGAGCCTGGTCGAATATCTGCTCGATGCCGGGTTCGACGTGTTCATGCTCGACTGGCACCCCCCGCGTCCCGACGAGCGATCGCTGACTCTGGAGAGCTACATCCTGGATTTCCTCCCCGCGGCAGTCGCGCGGGTGTCTGCGGAGACGGGCGAGCCGGACATCAGCGTGATCGGCTATTGCTTCGGCGGGGTGCTGTCGCTGCTCTGGGCGGCGTTGGAGGGTCGGGAGCGCCTGGCCAATCTGGTGACCTTCACCACGCCAGTCGATTTTCGCGCGATGGAGATGTTCCAGGCCTGGGCCGATCCGCGCTTCTTCGACGTCGATCGGCTGGTGGATACTTTGGGCAACTGTCCGGGCGAGTATCTCTACACCGCCTTTGACATGCTGCGACCAGGTGCGCGGGTCGCGGGGAAGATACGGCTTTATGACAAGCTGTGGGACGATGAGTTCGTGAAATCGTTCCGCATGTTCGATCGCTGGGCCAGCGACGTGCTGCCGCTGGCGGGTGAGTATTTCCGCCAGACGACCCGCGCGCTCATGTGGGAGAACCGGCTGCTCCACGGCACGATGACCGTGGGTGGGCGCGCCGTCCAGATGGGCAAGATCACCGCCCCGTTCCTGCACGTCGCGGCGGAGCACGACCATATCGTGCCGTCCGCTGCCTCCGCGCCGCTGATCGGCATGGTTGGGTCGGCCGACAAGGAGGAAGTGGTGCTCAAGGGCGGTCACGTCAGTCTGGTTGCAGGCGGCAATGCGATCCGGCGGCTTTGGCCAAAGCTCGCACATTGGCTGGGGACGAGATCGACATGACCGAACACACGATCCGCGGCTTCGTGGGCAGCGACGAGGCCGGGATGCTGGCATTCGCGCACGCGCTGCCGGAACACGACCTGCTGTTCCTCGGGCGCGACCTGCGCCACCCGCGCGTCGTGGCGGCCTGGCTGGCGGCGATCGCGGAAGGTTGGATCGATAGCGTGGTGGCGGAGTGCGAGGGGGCCATCGTCGGCACCGCCGCGGTCGTCCGCGATCCGCTGGGGTGGAGCGGGCATGTCGGCGAGGTACGGCTGCTCGTTTCGGCCGAGCGCCGCGGCGCGGGTCTGGGGCGCGACTTGTTGGAAGCTACCTTCGCCATCGCGGGGCAGCGTGGATTGTCGAAGCTGACCGCGCGGATGACCCCCGATCAGACCGGATCGATCGCGCTGTTCGAAAGCCTCGGCTTTCGTGCCGAGGCGTTGCTCAGGGACCAGGTGCGCGACGGGAACGGCCAACTTCACGACCTGGCAATCCTCAGCCACGACGCGGGCGCGGCGGCGGCGCGGCGGCAGGCGATCGGACTGGAATGAACCAAGCGGTGCCGCCACGCATTTAGTGCAGGATTTGCAGGAGAATTGTTTCATGGCCACCGCGCATCGCGACGCCGTATCGCCGCCGTCCAAGTTTCTCGCACTGACGGAACTTCCGCGCGCCATGGCGGAAATGGCATCGCTGCCGTTCGCGTCGCCACTGCTGGCATCCGCGCCGCGCGGCGATGGTCATCCGGTGCTGGTGCTGCCGGGCTTTGCCACGAGCGATGCATCGACTGCGGTGCTGCGCCGGTTCCTGACGCAGATGGGTTATGACGCGCATACATGGGATCTCGGCCGCAACCTGGGCCACAAGGCGATCGGGCGCGAGGGTGAGAAGCTGGTTGCCCGGCTCCGCGCGATCCACGAGGCGACCGGACAGAAGGTCAGCCTGGTGGGCTGGAGCCTCGGCGGGGTGATGGCGCGGCTGGTGTCGCACCGTGCGCCGGAAGCGGTGCGACAGGTGATCTCGCTCGGATCGCCATTCGGCGGCAGCCCGCGCACCACGAACGTCTGGCGTGCCTATGAATGGCTGACCGGCGACAAGGTAGACGACGCCCACACCGTCCGGCAGCTGAACGATCATGCAGGGCCGCCTCCCGTCCCCTCCACCGCGATCTGGAGCCGTGCAGACGGCATCGTCGCCTGGCAGACATGCAAGGAGCGGCCATCCGACACCACCGACAATATCGAAGTGCGCGGCAGCCACTGCGGACTGGGGGTCAACCCTTCGGTCCTGTATGCGGTCGCGGACAGGCTTGCGCAGGCCGATGACGGGTGGGCACCGTTCAAGCGCGATGGGCTTAAAGCATGGGTGTACCCCTCCGCGGGGCATGCCTGAGCAAAGATCATCACCTGGAAGGCCGATCGCTCCCTACCGATCACGCCCATGCCCGAGTGGAAAACAGCATGATGATCGCCAAGCCTCTCGCCGCCGCGGGCCTGGCTGTCCTCGCCGGCTGCAGCCCTGCCGCACCGGACCCGCGCGGTGTCCATCGCGCCGAAACCCTGCTGACCGTTACAGGAACCGGTCGCGCGGAAGCTGCTCCCGACCAAGCGCTGTTCACCGCTGGGCTGTCGAGCATCGCGCCGAGCGCGGAAGCGGCAAGCGCGCGCAACGCGGAAACTATGAACCGAATCACCGCCTCGCTCGCCAGGCTGGGGATACCAACGCGTGATATCCAGACGCGCAACCTGTCGGTAAACCGGATCGACTACGGCCCCAATCGCGGCCGGTATGAGGCCGGGAACATTGTCGCCGTGCGGGTCCGCAACACGGCCCGCGCGGGGCAGGCAGTCGCCGCGGTCACGGCCGCCGGTGCGAACATCGTGTCCGGCCCCAACCTGTCGGTCGCCGATCCCGAAAAGGCGAGCCTGGGTGCCTACGGCATCGCCTACAAGGCGGCGCGCGCCAAGGCGGAAGCCTATGCCGGCGCTGCCGGCCTCCGCGTCGCGCGGGTACTCTCGATCCGTGATGGCGGCGAAGGTGGTTACATGCCGCAGATGGGAGACATGGACGCCCGCATGGTCGCGCCGGCACCCGTCGTCCAGACAACGGCGCCCCCGCCACCGGTGTTGGCGGGAACGAACGCCAGCGTGGTGACGGTGCGAGTGGATTTCGCGTTGCAGGCACGCTGATGGCGGGGCCGCTCATCGGCAGGCGTCACCCAGTGAGCTGGCGATCCGCGCTCATCGTGGCCGTGGTGATGCTGTTGGCCGGCAACGCCTGGCTCAACGAAATCTTCGGCTATGGCGAGATCCCGACCGACATCCCCGTTCCTGCTGTTCAGCCTGACAACTGCCACGTCCAGTAAGCCACATTCAGCAACCATAACCCGGCTGTGAGACGGCGGGCATGGCGACGTTCAAGCACGTGACCCGAAGGTAAGCGGAATGCCGCTTGTTCCAAACCCATCGCGTCAATGCGACTTGAGGCAGTGTGACGTATGTTATGCCAAAGAGGCGGACAAGCCATGTGGGAATAGTCAGCAAGTTCGTGAGGACAAGCATCAGCACCACATAAGCGGCGTAAGTGATAACGACTGCGCAGCCGATGATCGGTGCATAGCTATCGAACTCGGCAGTATCGACGGGCTCGCTGCCTTCCGGCATGCGGGGTAGGCTCGGCAGGACGGTTGCTCCGCTTGGCGCATAGCCATCGCCGCGCGTTCATCCTATCTGGCGCGCATGCGTGGCATCGGCAACATCGTGATCCTCACCGGAGCGGGGATTTCCGCGGAATCGGGAATAGCGACCTTCCGGGGACCGGGCGGTTTATGGGAGGGGCAGCGCGTGGAGGATGTGTGCACGCCCGAGGCTTTGGCGGATGATCCTGTGCTGGTGCATCGCTTCTATGATGCGCGGCGGGCGGCCTTGGCGGGGGTCATTCCCAATGCGGGGCATGTCGCGCTCGCGCGGCTGGATGCGGTGTGGCCGGGCGAGCTGCTGATCGTGACGCAGAACGTCGATGACTTGCACGAGCGTGCCGGCGCCCGGCGCCTGTTGCATATGCACGGGGAACTCAATTCGGCCTTGTGCGCGGGGTGCGGCGCGAGTGCCGCCTGGGCAGGGGCGCTGCCGCCGGGAACGGTGTGTGGAGCGTGCGGCACGCCGTCGTTGCGGCCGGACATCGTGTTCTTCGGCGAAATGCCCTACGCCATGGACAGGATAGAAGCGGCTCTGGCCCAGGCTGATCTGTTCGTTTCCATCGGCACATCGGGCGCAGTGTACCCGGCGGCTGGGTTCGTGCAGGTGGCGGCGCGTGCCGGCGCAGCCACGTTGGAGATCAACCTGGAGCCGTCCGCCGGCAGCGATTTCTTTGCGGAAAGCCGGTTCGGGCCGGCCGGTGTTCTGGTTCCGGCATGGGTGGAGGAGATGCTGGACGGCTGATGTGCGGTGCCCCACCGGCGTCGATCAATCCGGTGTGATGCGACCGCGTCCGGCCTTCACCACCGCGCGTCCCTTCTTGTCGTCCACCCGCCGTGCCTTGGCGGCCCGCGACGGCTTCGTCTTCACCCGCCGCGCCGCACGCTCCTCGGCCTTTTCGAGCAATTCGGCCAGCCGCTCGCGTGCGTCGGCGCGATTGCCCTCCTGACTACGGTAACGCCGCGCCGTCAGCACCAATACGCCGCCCGAAGTCAGCTTTGATCCGGCGAGCAGCTTGAGGCGCCGATACGTCTCTGGATGCAGCCCCAGCGCGAAGATGTCGACGCGCAGCTGGCATGCGGTTGCGACCTTGTTGACGTTCTGCCCGCCCGGTCCCGTCGCGGCGAGGAAGCGTTCCTCGATCGCGGAATCGGGCACCGCGATCACGGGAAGCCTGCCGCGGTAAAGCGTTCGGGGATCGGCGCCTCGGCTTCGATCGCAGGCTTGGCGCCACGCCGGACGATAAGTTTGGCGGCATGCAGCATCATGCCGCACGTGTCCGCTCTGCCATATACCGGGTCGCCGACCACCGCCACGCCCAGCCCGGTGGCGGCATGAACGCGGATCTGGTGCGTGCGTCCCGTTTCCGGCACGAAGGCCACGAGCGCGCGACCGTCCTTGACCGCCAGAAGTTCCCAGCCGGTACGCGACGCCTTGCCCTTCGGGTCCGCGATCATCCGCCAGCCGCTCTCCACGGTGCTGGTCTTGGACAGCGCGAGGTCGATCATCCCGCTTTCGCCCAGCGGTACGCCGTCCAACACCGCCAGGTAACGCTTCTCGACATCGCCCTTTTCGAACGCCTGCTGCAACCGCGCATGCGCCTTCGGATTGCGCGACAGCAGCAGGCACCCGCTGGTGTCGCGGTCGAGCCGGTGCACCGCCTGCGGCCAGCGCTGAAATCCAAAGCGCAGTGAATCGAGGTGATTCTCCAGACTGAGCGATCCATCGCGCGGCGGATCGACGGGCAGCCCGGCAGGCTTGTCGATCACCAGGGCCTCGCCATCCAGAAATAGTACATGGTCACCGTGCATACCAACCGCCTTGCCACCCATCGCGCCGCCATGCCAGAGGTTCGCGCGATGCCCCACGCGCCGATCATCCTTGCCTTGCTGGCTATGGTACAGGCACCCGCCGGAGATGGTCGCGTACTCGGCCATTTCGGTTACGGTGATATTCCGTCCGAGGAATTGGCCGACGCGCCAGACGGCTTCGCGCTTGGAACGTGTCGCGTGCGGCGCGAGGTCATTGCGGATCTCCAACGCCTGCTCGATGCGGCACGTTCAGATCCGGCGACCGGCGGCACGTTGCGCGGGCTGTCATGCCATCGCAGCATCGCGCGTCAGACCGGCGTGTTCGCACGGGGCGGCCAGGGCGATCCCGGTGATCGTGCGATCTCGGTCGCGCCGCCCGGGCATAGTGAGCATACCACCGGATTCGCGATCGACTTCGCGGTCCGCCCTGCGGGGGAGTGCCCCGATGCGGAAGCGTGCATGGCGACGACGGCACCCGCGCGCTGGCTCATCGCGAACGCCACGCGTTTCGGCTTCGAACAATCGTTCCCCGCCGGCAACAAGCAAGGCGTGAAGTGGGAGCCGTGGCACTGGCGCTGGGTCGGCGCCTCCCCCGACGCACCCGGCGCGGCGCGGGCGCGCTTCGTCTTTGCGGCAGCGCGAGCGCGTTTTCCCGCGGCGCCAAAGGTAGCGGAGCCGTTGGTAATCCGGGTGCTCAGTCAGCCGCCGGTGCCGGTCACGCCCGCCCCGCCGTCGACCAGGAAGATCGAGCGTAAGCGATAGCTCCCGCACTTGCCCTTCCGGGATAAATCGACATCTGCCGCCAGGGCATTGGGGGCAGGGACGAGTAGGTCATCGTTTATCCCAGTAGCTTCGCCGCGGTCTGCGCGATCCGCTTGCCCTGATAGCGCGCGCCGGCCAGCTCCTCGGCATGCGGCTGGCGGCTGCCGTCGCCGCCCGAGATCGTCGTGGCACCATATGGCGATCCGCCAAGCACCTCATCCACCCCCATCTGCGCTTGGAAACCGTAATCAAGGCCGACGATGGTCATGCCGAGATGCAGCAGGTTGGTGATGATCGAGAACAGCGTGGTCTCCTGCCCGCCATGCTGGGACGCCGTCGAGGTGAAGGCACCGCCGACCTTACCGTTCAGCGCCCCGCGCGCCCAAAGCCCGCCAGTGGTGTCGAGGAACGCCGCGATTTGGCTTGGCATGCGGCCGTAACGCGTGGGTGCGCCGATTATGATCGCGTCGTAAGCGACCAACGCTTCCGGCCCTTCGATGACGGCGTGCGGGCTATCGGTTTTGAAATGTGCCGCCTGCACGACCGCATCGGGCGCGGTTTCCGCGACGCGTCGGATATGGACCTCGGCACCGTCTTCACGCGCGCCTTCGGCCATGGCTTCGGCCATCTGTTCGATGTGCCCGTAGGATGAGTAATAGAGAACGAGAACCTTGGTCATGAACAACTTCCTTGGGAATGGGATCAGGCAGCATCGACGAGGACGATCTCCGCCTCGTCCGTTGCGGTGATCGTATAGGTCCGGCCGCCGGTAAGCGCGGCGCCGTCACGCGCGGCCACAGGCTCGCCGTCTATCGCTATCGCGCCGGTTGCCGGCACGAGATACGCGTGGCGCCCCTCATCCACCGCATGCGTAACCGTCTCGCCGGCCGCCAGCGTCACCGCCAGCACGCGAGCGTCAGCCCGGATCGGCAGTGCTTCGGTATCGTCGGCAAATCCGCTCGCCAGAACGGTGAACCGGCCCGAGCGGTCGGCTTTGGGAAAAGGCTTTGCGCCCCAACTCGGGCTGCCGCCCTTACGCGCCGGTTCGATCCAGATCTGGAACAGCGTCGTCGTCTGGGATTCGAGATTATATTCGGCGTGTCGCACGCCGGTGCCCGCGCTCATCACCTGAACGTCGCCGGGGCCGGTACGGCCCTCGTTGCCGAGCGAGTCCTTGTGGGTGATCGCGCCCGACCGGACATAGGTGATGATCTCCATGTCGCGGTGCGCATGGGGCGGAAACCCGGAATTGGGCGCGATCGCATCGTCGTTCCACACCCGGATCGCACCCCAGCCCATCCGTGCAGGGTCATGATAGCCGGCGAAGGAGAAATGATGCCGTGCGTCGAGCCAGCCGTGATCGGCATGGCCCAAGGTGGCGAAGTGGCGGCGGTCGATACCGGTCAATATGTCGGTGTTCATGGAAAAGGCGCTCCTCTATTGCCGCCAAAATAGGACGCGCGACTGTCTCGTAAACGGAAACGGTGGAAACCGATCGTTTCATCACTTAGCGTGCTTTGTCGACAGTGAGGATGAAGCGATGCGACTACCCGATCTGGAGGCGTGGGCGATCTTCGCGGCCGTGGTAGAGCATCGCTCGTTCAGCGGCGCGGCGGACGCGATCGGTTTATCGAAGGCGACCGTCTCCAAGGCCGTGGGGCGGCTAGAGGCGCATCTGGGGCAGTCGCTGTTTCATCGCACCTCGCGTCGGCTGGCTCTGACCGAAGCGGGTCGTCCGCTGTCCGAGCATGCTGCGCGGATCGTTGCCGAGGCGCGCGCTGCCGAGGAGGCTGCGCGGGATTCGGCCACAGCGCCTGCCGGCCGCATTCGGCTGGCAGCGCCGATGGCGTTCGGCATCGCCAACGTCGCGCCGCTGGTCGCCGACTTTCTGGTTGCGCATCCCGGGATCGAGATTGACCTGCATCTTACAGATGCGCGCACCGACATCGTCGCTGAAGGGTTCGACGTCGCGCTACGCATTGCCGACCTGCCCGACAGTTCGCTGCGCGCACGCCGATTATGCGGGATCGCGACCCATTTCGTCGCCGCACCATCCTATCTGGCGGTTTACGGCTTGCCGACGCACCCGGGGCAGTTGGGCGAGCATCGGCTCATCGGCTATGCCAATGTTCCCGGTCCCTGGCGCTTTCACGGTCCGGACGGATCGGAGGTTTCGGTTCGCCCGAACGGCCCGCTGTCCGCCAACAGTGGCGATGCGATGTTGCCCACGCTGATCGCGGGTCTGGGCATAGCACGTCTGCCCGGCTTCATCGTTGGGCCGCACCTCGCCTCCGGCGCGCTCGTCGCCATATTGGTCGATTGGACGCCCCAGCCCGTCGGATTGCACCTGATGACGCCGCCCAGCCCCTTGCGACCCGCACGTGTCGAGGCACTCATCGCCTTCCTGGCGGATCGGCTGCGCGATCCCTGCCCTCCCAGCCTTGCTGCTTGATCTGGGCCACGCTTGGCGAGCGATGCAAGAACTACCTTGCGACTCGCTGGATTCGCGTCCTTAACTTCAAATTAACCTTTTGCGTTCAGAGATGCGTTGGTTAATGACATGGGTCCGGTCGCCAGGCAGGGGTGCTAGGCGCAAACGGGGGATAGAGTTCCGATGCGCGTTTTGTTGATCGAAGACGAGCCGACGACCGCCAAGGCGATCGAGCTCATGCTGACGACCGAAGGTTTCAATATCTACACCACGGATTTGGGTGAAGAGGGGTTGGATCTGGGCAAGCTCTACGATTACGATATCATCCTGCTCGATCTCAATTTGCCCGACATGCACGGTTACGACGTTCTGAAGAAGCTGCGCGTCGCACGGGTGGCCACGCCGGTCCTGATCCTGTCTGGGATCAACGAAATGGACAGCAAGGTGCGCAGCTTCGGCTTCGGCGCCGACGATTACGTTACCAAGCCGTTCCACCGTGAAGAACTGGTCGCACGCATCCACGCGGTCGTCCGCCGGTCCAAGGGGCACAGCCAGTCGGTCATCCGGACCGGAAAGCTGTCGGTCAATCTGGACGCCAAGACCGTCGAAGTCGATGGATCGCGCGTCCACCTGACGGGCAAGGAATATGCGATGCTGGAACTGCTGTCGCTGCGCAAGGGCACGACGCTGACCAAGGAAATGTTCCTCAACCACCTCTACGGCGGCATGGACGAGCCCGAACTCAAGATCATTGACGTGTTCATCTGCAAGCTGCGCAAGAAGCTGAGTATGGCGACCGACGGCGACAATTATATCGAGACCGTCTGGGGCCGCGGCTATGTGCTGCGCGATCCGGAGGAAGAGAAGGCGCCAGTGCCGCAGGCTGCATTCGCCTGACGATGCGCCGAGTGCGAAGGGCCGCCGCTTCGAGGGAAGCGGCGGCCTGCGCTTTTCGGCCAGCTATCTCTGCTCCCAGACCTTTTCGCCGCCGACCCAGGTTTCGAGCACCCTCGTCTGGCGCAGCGCCTCCGGGCTGGCGAGCGTCGGGTCCCGGTCGACGATGAGGAAGTCGGCGCGCAGGCCGGGTGTCAAGCCGCCGAACTTCTCCTCCGCAAAGCCGGCATAGGCGGCGTCGCTGGTGAACGCCTTCCAGGCGATGTCGCGCGACACCGCTTCCTCCAGCCGCCATCCGCCGATCGGCTGACCCTGCGCATCGGTGCGGGTGAAGGCGACCGCCCAGTTCACGAACGGCGACGGGCTCTCGACCGGATAGTCGCTGCCGAACGCCAGCCGCGATCCCGCTCGCAGCATCGACGTCCAGGCATAGGCGCCGGCGAGCCGCGTCGGCCCGAGCCGCGCCTCCGCCATCCGCCAGTCGCTACTCTCGTGCACCGGCTGCATCGACGCGATGACACCGTTGCGGCCAAAGCGCGCGATGTCGGCGGGATCGACGATCTGCGCGTGCTCGATCCGCCAGCGCCGGTCGCCGGTGTACGTCGGGGCCAGTTCCTCTATCGCGCCCAGCACCTGCGCGTTGGCGCGATCACCGATCGCGTGGACGGCGAGCTGCCACCCGTCCATCGCGCCGCGGCTCATGAGATTGAGGAGTTGTGCATCGGTGAGGAAGGGAAGGCCGGTGTTGCCCGGCGCGTCGGCGTAGGGCGCCTTGAGCCATGCCCCTCGCGAGCCGAGCGCGCCGTCGGCGTAGAGCTTGATCCCGCCCAGCCGCAGCCGGTCGCCATACAGCCACGGGGTCGGGCCCGTGCCGCCAACCGCAAGCGCGACCTCGACACCGCTCGCATAGCCCATGATCCGCACGCGCAGTGCGCCCGCGTCGCCCATGCGGCGGTAGGTCAGCCAATCCTCGCCGGTGGTCCCCATATCGGCGGTGGCGGTGATCCCCGACGACAGCAGCAGGTCCTGCGCCTTCAGGAACGCGGCGTTGCGGTCGCGCGGGGTCGCCGCCGGGACGTGCTTCTCAATCAGCGCCATCGCCGCGTCGACGAACACGCCGGTCGGGTTGCCGCGGGCGTCCTTCTCGATGCGGCCACCGGCCGGCGTCGGAGTGCGCGCCGTGATCCCGGCCGCGCGCATCGCGGCCGAATTGGCCCAACCGGCATGGCCGTCGGCACGCGACAGCCAGACGGGCTTGCCGGCAACCAGGGTGTCGAGCTCGGCGGCGGTCGGGTAACGGCCGAGCTTCCACACCTCCTGATTCCAGCCGCCGCCGGTCAGCCACGCGCGTGCCCCGTTGGCCGCGGCATAGGCGGCGATCCGCGCCCCCGCGTCAGCGAGCGAAGTCGTGCCGGACAGGTCGAGGCTGAGCGCACGAAAGCCGAGGTCCATCACGTGCCCGTGCGCATCGATCATGCCCGGGATCATCACCCGCCCGCGCATGTCGGCGCGCCAGTCGAGGCGGTCGGGGCGCTTCTCGTCACGACGCAGCAGGCGCACGACCTTGCCATCAGGCGTCAGCAGCAGTCCGGTGAAGCGAACGACGCGGCCCTCACGGTCGAGCGCGACGCCCTCGACATTATCGACGAGCGCGTCCGCGAGGGCGGGGGCCGGGAGAAGAGCGATCAGCGCCCCCAGGACAGCCGTCATCGGACGTAGAAAAACACTCACTTCGCGATCCTCCGCACGAGCGCGCTCGTATCCTGCCGTGCGCCGCCCATCGCCTGCACCTCGGCATACCAGCCGTCGACCAGCGCCGTAATCTCGAGCGACGCGCCGTTCGCGCGCGCCTCGTCGAGCGCCAGCCCCAAATCCTTGCGCATCCAGTCGATCGCGAAGCCGAAGTCGAAACGATCCTCGCTCATCGACGGCCAGCGATTGACCATCTGCCAGCTCTGCGCGGCCCCACCCGACACCGCCTCGAATACCTTGTCGAGGTTCAGGCCGCTGCGCTGGGCGAAGCGAAGGGCCTCGGACAGTCCGGCAAGGACGCCAGCGATCGCGATCTGATTGACCATCTTGGTCTGCTGCCCGGCGCCGGGCGCGCCCACATGGACGATGCGCGCCGCATAAGCCTCCATGATCGGGTGGGCCGCGGCCATCGCCGCGTCGGTGCCGCCGCACATGATCGACAGCGTGCCGTTCTCCGCGCCTGCCTGGCCGCCCGAGACCGGGGCGTCGATGACAAGCGCTCGCGAGGCGGCCAGCTCGCGCGCGATCCCGGCCGATACCGTGGTGTGGTCGATGAACACCGCATCCTCCCGCATGGCGGCAAAGGCGCCATCGACCCCGAGCGTGACCGCGCGCAGGTCGTCGTCGTTGCCGACGCAAGTGACGACCGCGTCCCTGTCGCGCGCGGCTTCGGCCGGGGTCGCGGCGACCGGCAGCCCCGTCGCCTCCGCCTTGCCGCGCGTGCGGTTGTAGACGGTGACGTCATGCCCTGCGGCGGTCAGGTGCCGGACCATCGGCGCCCCCATCACGCCGATCCCGATGAATGCGATGCTTGCCATGGTCTCGCGATAAGCGGCATTCCCCCGCCACGCCAGATGCTCTACGCCGACGAGCAATATGGCCACCGCACCCGCTCGCCCGCCCGTCTCGCTGCCCGTAACCGTCGCCGACGTGCGCACAGCGGCGGTGCGGATCGCCGGATCGGTGGTGCGCACCCCCACGCTGATCAGCCGGACGCTGAGTGACTTGACCGGTGCGACCGTCTACCTGAAGTTCGAGAACCTGCAGTTCACCGCCGCCTACAAGGAACGCGGCGCGCTCAACACGCTGCTGCAGCTTGAGCCCGCGGCGCAGGCCAAGGGCGTGATCGCGGCGTCGGCGGGCAATCATGCGCAGGGGCTGGCCTATCACGGCAGCCGACTTGGTATCCCCGTCACCATCGTCATGCCGACCTTCACGCCGACGGTGAAGGTGATGCAGACGCAGGGGCACGGCGCCACCGTCATCCTCCACGGCGAGACCTTCGACGCGGCCTACGCGCACGCCCGCGAGCTCGAGGGTGAGCGCGGGCTGACGTTCGTCCACCCGTTCGATGACGCGCGGATCATCGCCGGGCAGGGCACCGTCGCGCTCGAGATGCTCGAAGACGCGCCGGAGATCGACACGCTGGTCGTGCCGATCGGCGGGGGTGGGCTGATCTCGGGCATGGCGACGGTCGCGCGGGCGGGCGACCGCGAGATCAACATCGTCGGAGTGCAGGCCGAGCTCTTCCCGTCGATGTACAATGTCATGCGGGGCACCCAGCTCGCGTGCGGGGGCGACACGCTGGCCGAGGGCATCGCCGTGAAGGAGCCCGGCGTGATCACCCGCGGGATGATCGAGGCGCTGGTCGACGACGTGGTGCTGGTCAACGAGCGTCGATTGGAGGAGGCGCTGTCGCTGCTGCTCCAGATCGAGAAGACAGTGGTCGAGGGGGCGGGGGCCGCGGGCCTGGCCGCGCTGCTTGCGTTCCGTGACCGCTTCCGGGGGCGGACGGTGGGCATCGTGCTGTGCGGCGGCAATATCGACAC
>NZ_DASVTL010000094.1:0-2636 GCF_036387595.1 Sphingomonas sp. | reverse complement strand
GGCGCATCGATGTGAAGGCCGCGCCAATCACGAGTAAAGCTCGGTCTTGAAGACCGACGTAGCGATGAGCAATCGCTTGCCCGCGCTCAGCGTCGAGATGTCGAACCCCAACGGACCCTTGCTGACATCCCACACGTACATGGTCTTGACGATCACGATGTCGCCCGGCGCTCCGGTATTGTAGGACCAACTATTGTTCGGCTGACCAGTCGAATTGTAGGTGATCGTCGGCGATGAGACGTTGGCGTCGGAGAAGTAAGAGGCGACGGTGACGTCGACCATCAGATTGGCGCATTTCATGAACTTTGGAAGCTGCGCGCAGGCCCGCGTCTTGTACGCTGCGGCACTCATGTTCGACGACTGTGCCTCGCCCGTCATCAGCACGCGGGTGCTCTTCTCGGCGACGGTCTCCAGGTTCTGCTGGGCAAAAAAGGTGAGGCTGACCTGGAGGATTGCGATCAGCAATGCCATCAACGGACCGGCTACAAAGGCGAATTCGATGATGGTGACGCCGCGACGATCACCGCCGAATCGCCGCAGCGGCGCCGCGGCACGGCCGCAGATCGTTCGGACACGGGCGCACAGGTTTGGCAACGGGACAGCTCCAATCGATCGCGAAATTACAGCTGCATGATTACCAAATGCTCAACGGCGGCGAGGCCGATGCGAGGTGCGGACCGTGATTGAGGTACAGGGCGAACCCCAGCGGCTGGTGCTGCGCTATGCGCCGGCCCCGGCCCGTGATGCGCTGGCGACGCTGTTCGCGCTGGACGAGCGACTGGGCGGGATCGTCCGCGCGACTCGCGAGCCGCTGGTCGGCCAAATGCGGCTGACGTGGTGGCGCGACGCCCTGACCGCGCTCGATCGGGACCAGCCGGCGCCCGCCGAGCCGGTGCTGATCGACGTGCACCGGCTGCTGCTGCCGCTGGGCGTCACGGGCGAGTCGCTGGCACCGATGACCGAGGGCTGGATGGCGATCCTCCACGACGATTATGCCACCGACGGCAGTGTCGCCGAGTATGCGACCTTGCGCGGCGCGACGCTGTTCGCGGCGGCGGCGCAGGTGCTTGGGGCGAAGCATAGGCCGGTGCTGGACGAGGCCGGGCGGGGCTGGGCGTTGTTCGATCTAGCCGCCAACATATCATTACCCAATGTTGCAGTGATAGTACGTAAGGATGCAGATGTTGCGTTAAGGTCGGCGTTCGCGACCAAGTGGAACCGCGATCTGCGTGTCATCGGCTTGTTGGCGTTGCTCGTCCGACTCGACGCTGCCGATGACAATGCTTACGTAAAACTACGTAAGTTGCTTTCCTTCAGGACCTTTGGCCGCTGAACACTTGCGCCACACTCGTGCTCTGTTATCAAAGTCGGGCAAGGGGGATTGATGATGATGTGGCGCTATGCGGCAGGGGCGGGGGCGGTCGTGGCGACCGTCGTAGCGGGCATCCTGATGGTCGGACGCGACCAGCCCAAAGCCGCGATGCTGCCGCTACAGCCCGCTGCCGCGCGAGGCGACGCGGCCGATCTACCCGACGCGGCACCCGAAGCGACCGCCGAGACCCGCGAACAGCGCCGCTTCGGCCGCTACGACAAGGACGAGAATGGCGGCATCACGCGCGAGGAATATCTGACGCAGCGGCGCAAGGCGTTCGCGCGGCTCGACACCGACGGCGACGGGCGCCTGTCGTTCGACGAATGGGCGGTCAGGGCGACCACCAAGTTCGCCGCCGCGGATCGCGATCGGTCGGGTGCGATGACGCCGACCGAATTCGCGACCACCGCGGTCAAGCGGAAACCGGCTCCGCGCTGTCCGCCGGCTCGCTCGCCGACTGCGGAAGAGGAGGGCTGATCCACGTCGCGAGGGCCGCGCGACCTCGATCGGTGTAGAGACGCTTGCGATCCGCCTTCTTGCGCCCCTCGACCGGCGGGAACAGCCCGAAATTGACGTTCATCGGCTGATAGGTCGCGGCCTCCGCCCCCCCGGTGATGTGGCCCAGCAGCGCGCCGAGCGCGGTGGTCGCCGGCGGCGGCGTCAACCGCTCGCCCGACAGATCGGCAGCCGCGAACCGTCCCGCAAGCAGTCCGACCGCGGCGCTTTCGATATAGCCTTCGCATCCGGTGATCTGCCCCGCGAACCGGATGTTGGGCTGCGTGCGCAACCGCAGCGTCTCGTCGAGCAACTCGGGCGAACGGATGAAGGTGTTGCGATGCAGCCCGCCGAGCCGCGCGAACTCCGCGTTCTGCAAGCCCGGGATCGTCCGGAACAGCCGCACCTGCTCGGCATGCTTCAGCTTGGTCTGGAAGCCGACGATGTTCCACAGCGTCGCCTGCGCATTGTCCTGCCGCAGCTGGACGACCGCGTAGGGCCAGCGCCCGGTCTTGGGGTTGTCGAGCCCCACCGGCTTCATCGGCCCGTAGCGCAACGTGTCGACGCCGCGCTCCGCCATCACCTCGATCGGCATGCAGCCGTCGAAATAGGGCGTGTCCTTCTCCCGTTCCTTGAACGCGGTCTTCTCGCCCGCGATCAACCCGGCGTGGAAGGCGAGATACTCGTCCTTCGTCATCGGGCAGTTGATGTAGTCCTTGGTGTCGCCCTTGTCCCAGCGCGACGCGAACCACGCCACCTCCATGTCGAT
>NZ_DASVTL010000093.1:0-2609 GCF_036387595.1 Sphingomonas sp. | reverse complement strand
GTGGGGTTCGGCTTGCCGCAAGAAGCCACGGAACCTAGAGCGGTCTCGGGTTTTCGCGAAGCGGGAGGGTGACGAGATGCGCATGGTTCCGACTTTGGCGGCCACGCTCACGAGTGCGGCCACGGGTGCGGCGATGATGCTTGCATCGTGCGCGCCGCCGAAGGTTCTTTACGGCGATCGCGCCTGGGTCCGGCTCGGCGCGGTGAAGGGTCGGCCGGCGGCCGCCTATCTGAACATCCATGGGGGGCCGACTCCGACGACGTTGGTGTCGATCACCACTGACGTCGCCGTGAAAGCAGAGCTTCACCGGTCGATGCAGCAGGGCACGATGTCGACAATGAAGCCGCTTGCGAAGGTGGAGATCCCCGCCAATCAGGTCGTGAAGTTCGAGCCCGGCGGGCTGCACGTGATGTTCTTCGACATGAATCCCGGGATCAAGCCGGGCAGCACGATCACGCTGACGCTGACCTTCTCGGACGGCACCCGCATCCTGCAGGACGCCGGCGTGATCGGCGCGGGCGATCCGGCGCCCGAGTGACCGCGGAGAAGCGCCCGCTCACCCCGGGCGAGACCGCGCTGGCGCAGTCGGTGTTCGGCGGCGCGATCGACTATGCGCAGGTCAGGCTGGCGCGGCACAAATGGGCGTTCTTCCAGCCGCGCGACACGGTAATGGCGCCGCGCGGGTGCATCCACTTTCACCCCAGGGGCAGCAGCTGGCGCGACGACTTCGCTGCTTGTGCGCTGACCGACCAGGGGCTGTTCATCCATGAGATGACGCATGTCTGGCAGCATCAGAAGGGCATCTACCTGCCGCTCGCCCGGCACCCGTGGTGCCGATACGATTACGCGCTGAAGCCCGGCCAGCCGCTGTACCGCTATGGCATCGAGCAACAAGGCGAGATCGTGCGCCACGCGTTCCTGCTGCGACGGGGGGCGACGGTGCCGGGTGCGCCGGCGCTGGCGCAGTACGAGACGCTGCTGCCGTTCTGAGCTTTGGATGGATTTCACGCACGCGGGTTCCGGGCACGACGTTGCAAGACAATCCGTCACCCCGGACTCGATCCGGGGTCCCGCTGCCTGACGTGATTTCGGCCAGAACCTGTCTCGCGGCCGGGGAGATTAGCGGGACCCCGGATCAAGTCCGGGGTGACGAAAGGGTGTGGAGTTCCGAATATTTTTAACAGATCGGAGGAATGAACCGACCGGGGGCACCCTTCCTTAACCCCTCGCCTGCTACACTCGCACTATGCTCAAGTTCGTCCTCGCCGCAGTGCTAATGCTCGTGATGGTCGACTGCGCAGTCGACCGCGGTGCCTACACGCTCGCCGCGGTCCGCGCGACCGAGCGGGGGGTGCACAGCGTCGCGCATATGGGCGACGGGTCGCTGTTCAGCTGGTAATCGCCCGGCGCGTCACAGTGCGTCGAAGTCGATCGGCCCGTGCCGGTCGAGCGTCCACGGCGCGGGCGGCAACGGGTATTTCAGCCCGGTTGCGCAATTGAACAGCACCACGCTTTCGTCCTCGTCGACCAGGCCGGTCTTCACCGCCTGCTTGTACGCCGCGAGCGTCGCGCCGCCTTCGGGACACATCAGCAGCCCGTCCTTGCGCGCGCAATCGTCCACCGCCTGAAGGATCGCGGGATCGCCAACCGCGAGCGCCTGCCCGCCGCTCTCCCGCACCGCGCGCAGGATCAGGAAGTCGCCGACGGCCTTCGGCACGCGAATCCCCGCAGCGACGGTGCTGGCGTCTTCCCACCGCTCGGCATGCTCCTCGCCCGCCTCGAACGCGCGGACGATGGGCGCGCATCCGCTCGCCTGCACCGCATACATCCGCGGCCGGGCCGACCCGATCCAGCCGAGCTTTTCGAGCTCGTCGAACGCCTTCCACATGCCGATCAGGCCAGTGCCGCCGCCGGTCGGGTAGAAGATCGCATCGGGCAGCGTCCAGCCGCCCTGCGCAGCGAGCTCCAGCCCCATCGTCTTCTTGCCCTCGATCCGGTAGGGCTCCTTCAGCGTCGAAAAATCGAACCAGCGGCCTTCCGCGGCGCCCTTGCCGACGATCGCGCCGCAATCGTCGATCAGCCCATTGACCCGCCACACCCGCGCGCCCTGCGCGGCGATCTCGCGGACGTTCACCTCGGGCGTGTCGTCGGGGCAGAAAATGATCGTCTCGATCCCGACCCGGGTCGCATAGGCGGCGAGTGCGGCGCCGGCATTGCCGTTGGTCGGCATCGCGATCCGGGTGACACCGAGTTCCTTGGCCATCGCCACCGCCATCACCAGCCCACGCGCCTTGAACGAGCCGGTCGGCAAGCGCCCCTCGTCCTTCACCACCACGTTGGCGCCGCCCGAGCGCGGGATCGGGATCAACGGCGTCGCGATCTCCCCCAAGCTGACGATGTTGGCGGTGTGCCGCACCGGCAGCAGCTCGCGCCACCGCCACAGATCGGTCTCCCGCGCGGCCAGCGCTTCGCGCGAGAGGCTGGCCGCGACCGCATCGAGATCGTAGCGCACCAACAAAGGACGACCCGCTCGCGACAGGCCATGGAGCTGGTCGGCCTCGTAGCGCTCCCCGGTCAGCGAGCATTCGAGATGGGTGACGAAGGTCGGG
>NZ_DASVTL010000092.1:0-3031 GCF_036387595.1 Sphingomonas sp. | reverse complement strand
AATCATGCGCGACGCCGCCGGTCAGCTGGCCCATCGCCTCCATCTTCTGCGCCTGGCGCAACGCGGCCTCGACCTGCTCGCGCTCGAGGATCGCCTGCGCGATCCGCGTTTCGAGCGTCGCGTTCAGCTCGTGCAACGCCTCTTCGGCCCGCTTCGCTTCGGTGATCTCCTCGGCCGATACCGTGATGCCGACGACCTCGCCCGCGGCATTGCGCAGCGGCAGCCAGCTTTCCCGCCACGTCCGGACCACGCCGGGTTGCGCCGGGGTCGTGCCCGCGAACTCGATATTGTGCAGCGCCTCGCCTTGCAGCACGCGCTGCATCGCCTGGAGCGCCTGCTCGTCGAGATCGGGGACGATCTCGCGGACCGTGCGGCCGATATGATCGGCGGCAGGGCGGCCGTTGATCTCTGCGAGGCGATCGTTGATCCGAACGAAGCGCATCTCGCGATCGAATACGCACAGGCCGACCGGCGCGGCATCGTAGATCGCGATCAGCTCGTCGGCGCGCATCCGCGATAGCGCCTCGCTCACGTCCAGCCCCTGTTCCGCGGTTCGCCGCGCGATCGCGGCACGGGTGCGTTCGGCGAACGCGCGGACGAACGCGATCTCCTCGTCGGTCCAGCGCCGGGGCACGGCCGAGTGCACGAACAATTGCGCGGTGGTGCGGCCCTGCTCGACGACCGGGATGTCGAGGAACGCACGCACGCCAAGAGCCGCGAACGCGGCGCGCGATCCGCTGGTCCGTGGATCCGTGTTCGCGTCGGCGCAGGCGACCGCCTGTCCCTCGCGGAGCTCGTCGATGTAGCTGCCGTAATCGTCGAAACTGTGGACGCCGGCGGCACTCGCGAAACCCGGCGCGGTCCAGTCCCGATCTACCGTGATCGTGCCCGCCGCCGGGTCCATCATCCCATAGCCCACACGCACCGCGCCGAGCGCCTCGCCGAGCAGTTCGGACGCCGCAAAGGCCAGTTCGGTCGGAGTCGACACGTCGCCAAGCCGCTGGTCCAGGTCCAGCAACACGTCGCGCCGACGCACCGCCAGTACCTCCGACGTGCTTTCGGTGCAGGCGCAGAACATGCCTGCCACGCGCCCGCTCTCGTCGCGCACCGGTGAATAGCTGAAGGTGAACCAGGTCTGCTCGTCGTCACCGTTGCGCCGCATCAGCAGCGGCAGGTCGCGACGATAGATCGCCTCACCGGCCAGCGCCGCATCGACCAGCGGCGAGATATCCGGCCAGATCTCCGCCCAGATATCTGAAAAGCGCGCGCCCAATGACTGCGGGTGCTTGGCGCCGAGAATCTGCGCATAGGCATCGTTGTAGAGAAACCCGAGGTCCGCACCCCAGGCGACGAACATCGGGAAGCGCGAATTCAGCAGCAGCCCCACGACCGACCGCAGCGACTGCGGCCAAGCCGCCGGATCGCCAAGCGCGGAAGCGCGCCAGTCATGCGCACGCATCAACTCGCCCATGACGCCCCCGCCCGACAGGAAGTCGGGAGCTTCGAAGGGGTGGACCAGGTCTAATCGTCGCATCTGAAGACTCGGAGATAGGTGTCGATCGCGCCGCTCGTTCTCCGCCGATTATAGCGCTCGCGCACTAGTTGCACGCATGCGACCGAAAAGAAAACTGGCTGCCATTACTTGGACTAGTTTCGACGATCGAGATGCGGGGCTCGCCAAGTTTTGCAGCGAGCAGAACGATTCCGCAACTCGTTGCCGGCCTAGCGCAGGAGCGCCGCCGCGGCCGAGATTACCGATGATCCCGCGAACGGCCCTATGAACAGCACCAGCAACAACCAGCCGACGATCCGCATCATCACTCGTTCCTCCCGGGGCGTCAGCTTTGCCGGCGGTCGGGCGGGCGGACCGGATCCATCGGGCGCCGGGGGCCATAGCGTGGAGTCGAAGAACATCGGCAGACCTTAGCATGCCGTGCTTGCTGGGTTGGTGCAAAATCAGACTAATGCAACGCAGGATGAACGATCTTGGCACTTCGCGTTAATGCTTAGGGGGTTAGCGGGACCGTGCGATCCGACTGCAACCGGATCGTCCTAGTACTGGCGCCCGTCGCGTGTTGCGTATTGCGGCGGGCGCCGCTTTTTCCGGCCCGTGTGGACGGGGAAACCTTCGTCGATCGAGTCCGTTGGCAGCAACGATCGATGATGGAGACTAAAGTGGCCGAAACCACCTTCAAACTTAACAAGGAAATGGCCGCCGCCGCCAAGCGCGGCCTGAAGCTGCGCGAGAAGTTCGGCCGTGGCGGCACCGATGTCGGGGTGCGGCGCGCACAGCAACTCGTCGACGGCGCCGACCTCGACGAAGCCGACGTCAAATCGATGCACAGCTATTTCGCGCGGCATGCCGTCGATAAGGAAGGCGCGGCGCATCAGTGGGATTCGGACGAGGACCCCTCCGCCGGATTCATCGCCTGGCTTCTCTGGGGCGGCGATGCGGGCAAAAAATGGGCGGACGCGAAGGCAGCTAAGCTCTAGCGGCCCGGCCGACTACCAGAAGCGGCTGCCGGGAATGCCCTTGAATGGACCGGCGAGATCGGCGGTGATCCAGCCGCCATAGAAGCCGCCCGGCTGGGGGCTCACCTGTTCGCCATCGACGAGGCAAGCGTCGAACGGCGCGGCGTAGAACGCGATGTGGTCGCGCAGGCTCCTGAATGCCGCGCTTGGCGTCGGATAGCTCCACGCTACGTCGCGGAACACCTCGCCCGCGATCTCCACGTCGTAGTAGATCGCGTGTCCCTTCCATTCGCAGAACGACGTGCGATCGGATCGCCGCAGCGCCGACATCAGGATGTCCGCCGGAGGTAGGTAGTAGCTCGGCGGGTGGCTGGTCTCCAGCGTGCGGACCGCGTCGCGGGTGTCGGCGAGCACGACGCCGCGATGTTCGATGCGGACGCGGCGGCGCGCAGTCTCGGCGATCGCCGGACGCGGGTAATCCCACACGCTCTCCTGGCCCGGCGCGGCAACGTCCGGCGTCACGCGTTCCGCTCCAGCTTGCGCGCCACCACCTGAAGCG
>NZ_DASVTL010000091.1:0-9764 GCF_036387595.1 Sphingomonas sp. | reverse complement strand
GCTGGAGCGCTTCATCGGCGTCATCTACCGGCCGGACACCGAGCGCTGGAGTCACTATTCGTCGGCCAGTCTACCAGCCCAGTTCGACGCCTTCGTCTGGTTCGACACGACCAGTGCCGTCACGCCCCTGCCCGCACCCGGGTCGGCGGGGCGCGCTGAGCAGGCCGAGGCGGACGACACATACCCATTCGGGCTGTGAACGGCACCCGGACGCTCGTGCTGGGAACGCTCCATCTGTGCTTGTATTTCAACGAAATGCTCCCATCTCCCTTTTACTCTTCAACAACGGAAAGGAGGTGGTCGAATGTCTCATTGTCTCACGCCGCTCGCGGCAAGCCTGATGGACGCGACCTCCGCCGCGGGGGTCGTCGCCTGACGACAAGCCGCGATCGGCTGACAATGGAAGGGCCGCCTCGAAAGAGGCGGCCCTTCGCATTTCCGGACCAGCTCGGCTAGGCGGCCGGGCAAGACGAGGACAGATCATGAAGCATGTCGTGCTGCTCGGGGATTCCATCTTCGACAACCGGGTCTACGTCTCGCCCGGGCCCGACGTCCGGCAGCAATTGCAGGCGCGTCTGGGCGTTCCTGGAAAGGTTACGCTGCTCGCCGTCGACGGCCATGTCACCACCGATGTCAGGATGCGGCAGCTCCAGCATGTGCCTGCGGACGCAACCCATTTGGTTATCTCGGTCGGGGGTAACGACGCGCTCGGCCATGCCTCCATTTTGGGCGAACGCGCCGGCTCCGTTGCGGAAGCGGTCGAGCGGCTGGCGCAGGCGCAGTCGACCTTCGCCGCCGCTTATTCCGCGATGATCGATGCAGTCCGGCAGCTTGGGCTCCCGACCGCCGTCTGCACGATCTATGATGCGAACTACCCGCAGCCGCAGCGGCGTCTGGTCGTCACGGCGCTCGCCTTGTTCAACGACGTCATTACGCGCGCCGCCTTCTCGCGCGGGCTGTCGCTTATCGACCTTCGCCTGATCTGCGACGAGCCGTCGGACTATGCCAACCCGATCGAACCCTCTTCACGCGGCGGCGACAAGATCGCAGCCGCCATGGCTGCCATGGTTCGTGGCAGCGTGACGGAGCGGCCGGCGTCCTTCGTGTGGGTCTGAGGCCCGCCAGTCGCTCGCTAGATCAGCGTCCTTGCAAGGAAGCGTTTTCGCGGAGCCGTGCACCCGGCGCCGGGCGCTTGATCTCCTCGCTGGCTAGGTCGAATGCGATGTCGATCACGTCGACCATGTGGCGGCGCAAGGTAGCGAAAAAAATGCTGCTCACTTGACGGCTTCATGACGCTACGTCCCGTTGTGGTGAGGCAGAGCGACGCGCGTACGTCCCATTCGCCGCGGCGCTACCGACCCAAGTTTGCAGAACCTGGCGAAGTCGACGCGAATTGGTCAGGTCAGGCGCGCAGCGGGGGCAGGAGGCCGGTCACACGCGCAATTCCTGCCAGGGCCTCGCGCCGCCGCCGAAGATGCTGAGGTAGCGCTCGATCTCGGCCGCATCGCCGGTCGCCTTTGCCCGATTGTCGGAGAGCTTGACCGCGGGCCGACCGTTGGCGCTGGTGACCTTGGCCACCAGCGAGATCGGCTCGAGGCCCCGCCCGCCGTCCGGATCGCAGCCGCGGAAGTCGTTGGTCAGGTTCGTGCCCCAGCCGAAGCTCAACCGCACGCGGCCGTGGAAGTGGCGATGTGTCGCCTCGATCGACTCCACGTCCATGCCGTCGGAGAAGATCAGCAGCTTCTCGCGGGCATCACGCCCGTGCGCCTGCCACCAGGCGAGGATCTGCTCGCCGCCCTCGATCGGCGGCATGCTGTCGGGCCGGAACCCGGTCCAGTCCGCCACCCAATCGGGCGCGTGGCTCAAGAAGGCGGCGGTGCCGAACGCGTCGGGCAGCACGACCAGCAGGTTGCCGCCGTAATGCGCCTGCCATTCCCGCAGCACGCGGTACGGCGCGGCGGCAACCTCCGCATCGTTGTCTGCCAGCGCAGCGAGTACCATGGGAAGCTCGTGCGCGTTGGTGCCGATCGCCTCCAGGTCGCCTTGCATCGCGAGCAGCACGTTGGACGTGCCGATGAACCGCGGCCCCAGCCCTTCCTTGAGCGCCTCCAGGCACCAGCGCTGCCACAGGAAGCCATGCCGCCGCCGCGTACCGAAGTCGGAGAGGACGAGATCGGGAAGTTCGCGCAGCCGCTCCAACTTGCTCCAGAGCTTCGCCTTGGCGCGTGCGTACAACACATCGAGCGCGAACCGCCCCTTGTGGCGGAGCACCGCACGCGAGCGGAGCTCGTTGATGATGGCTAGTGCAGGAATCTCCCACATGCTGGTGTGAGTCCAGGGTCCCTCGAAGCGGAGTTCGAACTGGCCGTCGACGGTGCGCAGTTCGTATTCGGGCAGGCGGAAAGCGGCGAGCCAGGCGAGGAAGTCCGGGGCGAACATCCGCTCCGTGCCATAGAAGCTGTTGCCGGCGAGCCAGATCAGCTCCTTTTTGCTCAGCCGAACCGTACGGGCATGGTCGAGCTGCTCGCGCAGCTCGGATTCGTCGATGATCTCGGCCAGGCGGACACCCCCGCTGCGATTGATCAGCGTGAACGTGGCCTGCACATCGCCATGCAGGTCGCGGATCATCTGCAGCATCAGCAGCTTGTAAAAATCGGTGTCGAGCAGACTTCGCACGATCGGGTCGAGCCGCCAGCTGTGATCATGAACACGGCGCGCGATGTCCATCATGCGCCGGCACCGGCTTGCCAGCAGCGTGCGAAACTCACCGCGGCGGGAAGACTGCCCGTCACCACCCGATACGCTCGACGAACCTCACCCATAGCTTAGCGCGATCTCCTAACCCAAGTCGCTGAAGAACGATTCGGTCGCGTCTCCGGCAGCTACGAAATTGCCTGATCTTGATCAGGACGAAACGCGATCGGCGGCATTCCACCTGCCGGTGATCTCGTGGCAGGACCGCCGCCTAGTGCAGCACGTGCTGCCTGCATCGAGGTGCTGGGGGCGCGTGCGCGCGACACGGCGGCGTCGGCCAACATAGGCTATCATCTTGCGTTAGCGTGATTTTACCGCCCGTACAGGGAGCCGGTCCAAGCTGTCCTTCGTTTTTGCCGTTCTCTCCGATTGAAAGGGAATGAGGATGCGTTGGACAGCGATCACATTGGCGGCGGCGTCGATCGGCATGGCGGCCGGCGCCGTTGCCCAGACCGGCGGCACGGCGGGAGGGCAGACGGGCGCCACTACCGCCTCGACCGCCACAACCGGGTCTACGAGCACGAATGCCCCGACCAGCACGACTGGCGGGTCGACCGGCACCATGAGCGGGTCCACGGGTACGAGCACCGGCTCGGGCGGGACCACCGGCGGATCGACGGCGACGACGGATGGCTCGACGGGATCAACGGCATTGACCGGTGCAGCCGGCGGCCCGGACCGCAACGCGAACGGATCGACGGCTAACGGCAACTCGGGCTCTACCGGCGCCTCATCGGGCGTGAGCACCCGGCGGCCGACCGCGACCAGCACGGGAACGCGGAGCACCCAGGGCCGCAGCACGGGCAGGCGCTCAGGCCGCACGACCAGCAACGCCGCCACCGGCGCGAGCACGCCCCGCTGATCGGCAGCCGCAGAGAAGCGCCCGGAGCGCTGGTCGGAGGCGGGGTGTCGAGCGATGCGATCGGCCGGGCGCCGCTCGCGCCCTCGCTGCCCCGCCTCGGGCTGGCCGACACGTGCGGCGTGCTGGCCGGGGTGGTCGCGCCGAACTTCGCCAAGGGGCCCATCATTCGCCGTCCGTGGATGGTGGCGCTGGCGGAGCGGCTTGATCTCGACCGGCGAGCGGTGCGCCGCCTTCAGCGGCTGCGGGCGCGTCATGGCTCCGGACCGCTCATGCTGCGGCTGCCGGGGCGCTCGCAGGCGGTGCTGCTCGATCCCGCGCATGTCCGACGCGTGCTGGACGGCTCGCCCGAGCCCTTCGCCACCGCGAGCAGCGAGAAGCGCGCGGCGCTGGCGCACTTCCAGCCGGAAGGCGTCCTCATCTCCCACGGACACGCACGGGCGCAGCGGCGGCGGTTGAACGAAGCCGCGCTCGACACGGACCGTCCCTGCCATCGCCTCGCTTCGGTGTTCACCCAGGCGGTCCGTCGCGAGGCGGAGGTGCTGATGAGCGGAGCAGATGCCGAAGGGACGTTCGGCTGGCATGCCTTCCACGACGCCTGGTTTGCGGGTGTCCGGCGGATCGTGCTGGGTGAGGGCGCACGCAACGACCGCGATCTGACCGAGCAGCTCGACCGGCTGCGGCGCGACGCCAATTGGGCGTTCATGAAGCCCCGGCGCACGCGGCTCCGCCGGTGCTTCGAGTCTCGGCTGCGCTCCCATCTCGCGCGTGCCGAGCCGGACAGCATCGCCGGGCTGCTCGCCGGCATGGCGACGGGCCGCGACGCCGCGCCCGCCGGGCAGGTGCCGCAATGGCTGTTCGCGTTCGACGCCGCGGGGATCGCCACGCTGCGCGCGCTCGCGCTCCTTGCCGCGCACCCCGACGCACTGCGCCGTGCCGCCGACGAGGCTGCCGCGGCGGAGCCGGTGCTGCCCTTTCTCCGCGCCTGTCTGCTCGAATCGGTCCGGCTCTGGCCCACGACGCCGATGATCCTGCGCGAGACGACCCGGGATGTGGCTTGGGACAGCGCCATCATGCCGAAGGGGACGGGTATCCTCATCCTGGTCCCCTTCCTCCAGCGAGACGACGAGCGCCTGCCGTTTGCGAACCGCTTCGCGCCCGAGCTGTGGATGGACGCGGATGCCGCGGAGCGCTGGATGCTCGCCCCGTTCAGCGCCGGACCGGCGGTGTGTCCGGGCCGCAACCTCGTACTACTCCTTGCAAGCCATATGCTCGCGGCGCTCGTGCAGGGCGGCTGGACGGACGCGGTGGGGTTCCGGCTCGACCCTGACCGGCCGCTTCCCGCCACCCTGGATCACCTCAAGCTGCGGTTCGGAGAGGCACGGTGCTGAAGCATGTCGCATGGGCCCTGATGCTCGCGTTCGGGCCGGCGCTCGGCGGATGCGCCGCCTCCACGCAGTTGAGCCGGGCGGACACCGAGCGCGTGGCCGGCAGGACCTATGTCATCGTCGGTGCGTCGAGCGGGTTCGGCCGGGGTGCCGCGGTGGCGCTCGGGCAGCGCCGCGCGAACGTCGTGATCGCGGCGCGCCGCGCCGACCTGCTGGAGGAGGTCGCCGCCGAGATCCGCCAGGCCGGGGGTCAGGCGCTGGTCGTGCCGACTGACATCGCCGCGCCGGATCAGGTCGAGGCGCTCGCGCAGGCGGCGGAGCGCCGGTTCGGCCGGATCGACGTGTGGATGAACATCGCCGGCGTCGGCGCCGTGGGGCGCTTCTGGGACGTGCCGGTGGCGGACTATTCGCGCATCGTCGATGTGAACCTGAAAGGTGTCGTCTACGGCAGCCATGTCGCGCTGCGCCGGTTCATCGCCCAGCGCTCAGGCACGCTGGTAAACATGGGATCGGTCGAGAGCGAGATCCCGCTCGCCTATCACGCGACCTATGCCGCGACCAAGGCGGGCGTGCTCAGCCTCGGCCGCTCGCTGAACCAGGAGATCCGGCACGCGGGCCTTTCCCGCACAGTGAAGGTGGCCACCGTGATGCCGTGGGCGGTGGACACGCCCTTCTTCCAGCACACCGCCAACTACGCCGGCCATGCCGATCGCATGGTCCTGCTGGACGGACCGGAAAAGGTCGTGCGAGCGCTCGTCTGGGTATCGATCCACCCGCGCGAGGAACTGCCGGTTGGCTGGAAGGCCAAGCTGGCCGACACCGCGCACCATCTGTTTCCCGACCTGACCGAGCACATCTCCGCCAACATCCACCGCGCCGAGATCGCGAAGGGCACGCCGACGCCGCCTACCCCAGGTTCGGTGCACACCCCGATGGACGAAGGCCGCCGGGTCCACGGCGGCGTACGCATGCGGATGAAAACCGAGGACCGTGCCCGCAGGTCCGATTCAAAATCACTGAAGGAGACACAACCATGACCGAAGAGACCACCCCGCCCCTTCCGTCGCAGCAGCAGGAGGTGCCCGGCACCACCGCCGAGATGGACCCCAGGCCCGATCACGGCGAGGAGAGCTATCGCGGCACCGGACGGCTGGAGGGCAAGGCTGCGATCATCACCGGGGGCGACAGCGGGATCGGCCGCGCGGTCGCGATCGCTTATGCGCGGGAGGGCGCGGACGTGCTGATCGCCTATCTGAACGAGGACGAGGACGCGCAGGAGACCGCGCGCTGGATCGAGCAGACGGGCAGACGCGCGGTGCTGGTCGCCGGCGACATCGGAGCGGCCGCGCACTGCCGCGCGATCGTCGACAAGGCCGTGGAGGCGTTCGACCGCATCGACATCCTGGTCAACAACGCCGCGCACCAGATGACGTTCGAATCCCTGGACGAGATCCCCGACGAGGAATGGGATGCGACCTTCCGCACCAACATGCACGCCATGTTCTACCTGGCGAAGGCAGCGGTGCCGCACATGCAGGCGGGCGGCGCGATCATCAACACGACGTCCGTCAACGCCGACACGCCCAAGCAGACGCTGCTGCCCTATGCGACGACCAAGGGCGCGATCCAGAACTTCACCGGCGGCCTCGCGCAGCTGTTGGCGAAGCAGGGTATCCGGGTGAACTGCGTCGCACCGGGGCCGGTGTGGACGCCGCTGATCCCCTCCACCATGCCGCCCGAGCAGGTGGAAAAGTTCGGCCAGGAGACGCCGATCGGCCGACCCGCGCAGCCCAAGGAACTCGCGCCCGTCTACGTCATGCTCGCGACGGACGAGGCCAGCTATGTCTCTGGCGCGACCGTCGCGGTGACCGGCGGCAAGCCCATCATTTGAAGTGACCTTCTACCATGACTAACGACGCGACCAACTCCCGCCCCTGAGCAGCCCCCACCGGGTGGTCCGGTTAGACAGTTAGTGCATTGTCGTCTCTGCCGCCATTGGCGGCTGGAGGTGGAGCGAAGCGGAACCAGAGGCCGGCAATGGCGGTGTCGCCGCGTCCGGAGCCGGTGGCCGGTAGCGCAGACTGCTGTGCGGCCGGACGGTGTTGTAGTGACGGCGCCACGCCTCGATCAGCACCTTTGCCTCAGCAAGGCTGTAGAAGATCTCGCCATTGAGCAGTTCGTCGCGAAGCGGGCCGTTGAAGCTCTCATTGTAGCCGTTCTCCCAGGGCGAGCCCGGCGCGATGTAGAGCGTCTTCACGCCGATCTGCGCGAGCCAGGTCTGGACGGCGCTGGCGATCTCGGCCAGGCGCAGGTTCATCGTGTCGGTATTGCAGAACGGCAGGACGAGGCCGGCGGCCTTGCCCTCCTGCGGGCAGATCGCACCGAAGATGTAGGCCGATGTGGTCCGCTGGTCGTGCGGCGCCGACGGTCGCGTGCCGCGCTTCGCCCAGCGCCGGGTGATCTTGTTCTTCTGCCCGACCCTTGCCCCGACCCTTGCCTCGTCGGCCCACCATATCTCTATCGGGGTGTCGGGCGGCAAGTGCTGGCGGACCTTGTCCCACCGCAGCGGCAAAGCCCCCTTGTTGAAGGCTTCGACCCCCTCTGCGTCCTGTGCGTGATGCCGCGGACGCGCGGACAGCTTGCGGTTACCCAGTGCCCGCAACTCGCGGCTCAGTGTCGGTTTGGACACCGATAGCGTGAACTCGCGCGCCAGCCACGCGATCAGGTCGACCAGCCGCCAGCGGACCATCCCGTCCACCGCCGAGTCCGGGCCGCGCGCCACGATCTCCACCAGCGCAGCGCGGTGTTCCGCCTTCAGCCGCGACGGCTGGCCAGGTGCCTTCCTGTCGATCAGCCCCATCGGTCCTGCCGCGTTAAACCGCATCACCCGGTCCCGCACGATCTGTACCGTCACCCCGCCGATCCGCGACGCTTCGGTCCGGCTGCTGCCCGCGTAGATCGCCGCCAGCGCCAGCAATCGACGCGTCTGCGCTCCATCCTTCGACGCACGTGCCGCTGCCCTCGTCGAAGCCGCGTCATAGTCGAGGCGCAGCGGCATCGGCATGGCAAACTCCTGATCGTTCGCCCAACCGAATCAAATCAGCCCCGCCCGCGCAACCCACCGCGAGTCAGCCTTTCCGAAACTTGGTATCAGGCTTGAGGGCCACATTCGGCAGCGCCCGCGCTCGCGCCGACAGGCGCGCCCGATCCCGTCGCTGCGCGACGCGCTCGTGCAAGCGATTCGGGCGCTTACCCTTTCAAGCTAACCCGCGCTGCCGGGCTTCCAACGCCGCTTCGGCACGCGAGGCGATGTTTAGCTTCCGTAAATCGTCTTCACGTGTGCGCCGACCGTGTGACCCGAGATGCCGAGAGCATGGCCGGCCTCGGCCAGCGTCAGGCCGCGTCCGATAACCGACAGCACGTCGGTTTCGCGTGCGGTCAACGCTGCGAACTCGGCTGGGGCAGTTTGTCTAAACCGCCCCAGCAGCCGCCGCGCCATCGACGGGGATATCGCGATCTCTCCTGCCTGCAAGTCACGCAGCCGCTCCGCCACGTCGTCGGGGCCGGCACTCTTCAGCAGATAGCCATGCGCGCCAGCTGTGAACGCTCCTACCAGTGTGTCATCGTCGTCGAAGATGGTTGTGACCACGATGGTCGCGTCGCCCTGGTCCGCCTGTTCGCGGATCAACTCCAGCCCGCTGCCATCGGGCAGGCCGATGTCGATGAGCGCGGTCAAAGGTCCGCGCTGTCGTCGCGCGCACCACGCCCGCGCTGCGCCCAGCGACCCGACCAGCGCGGGTTCTACGCCGAACGTCGCGCGCCCGATCTCCGCCAGCCAAGCGCGGTCTCGACCAGATCCTCGACGATCAGAGTTGGCTGCCGGTCCCCACCCCGATTGGCTACATGGCATCGACCAAAGCCGCCATCCCGTCATCGGGGGAGACGTGCGACGACCCACGCGGCACCGACACGATCGCGCTGAATTCGGGCGGACCAGTGAAAACGATCTCGCCACCCAGCGCTTCAGCGCGGCGTCGCATGTTATCGGGGCCGTTGCCGTCCTGCGGGGCTCGGCGGCTCGTACCGTCATCCGCGACGACCAGCGAAAGGTTCGTCGTTGTCGCGTCGGCAGTGACGACGATGACGTGCGCCTGTGCGTGGCGGATGGTGTTGCTCACCAATTCGCGAACGATGGACGTAAGGTGCCGGGCGTCCGCCCCCGACAGCATATCTGGCAAGCTCATCGCCGTCGTCTCCACCGGCCAGTCGAGCGCGACGCCGGCCGCGCTTAGCCGCGTCGCGACCTCATGCCTGACGTCGGCCAATACCTCACCCAGCTGCCGCGTGTCGCCCGCCAGATTGCCGACGATTAGGCGGATATCAGCCATCGCGTCGCGCACATCCTGGCGCATCGCCGCGCCATCGCTGCGATGAAGGCTGGTCATCAGCCGCGCACCGACATCGTTATGGAGGTCGCGCGCGATCCGAAGGCGCTCTTCCATCATGCCGCGCACGTAATCGTCGCGCGCGCGTGATGGAGCCGATCAGCGTGCACAACTCGTCGGCGCGGCCAGATCGCCATCATCGAACCGACGATAGCCGTGCTCGGCATGCGACAGCACTAGGGGCTGTCTGCATTTAGGGGATTCCCTTTGGGTGGCAGGTCTGATTCAAGGTTGGCGAAGGAGCCAGGCCTTGAGCAGACGGACGCTGACGGATGAGCAATGGGCGCGGATGGAAGGGCATCTTCCGGGTCGGGCCGG
>NZ_DASVTL010000090.1:0-30753 GCF_036387595.1 Sphingomonas sp. | reverse complement strand
GGGCCAGGTGCATGAATTGCTGGCGACGATGGCTGCGGACAACATGGCGCAGTCTGCGGCGATCACCCAGATCTCGACCGCGATCGGGGCGATGGACCAGTCGACCCAGCAGAATGCGGCCATGGTCGAGGAAACCTCGGCCGCGGCCCGCAACCTGTCCAGCGAAGTCGGTGCGCTCGCCGAACAGGCCGCGCGCTTCAACGTCGGGGACAATAGCCGCCCTCGTGCTTCACGCACGGTCCCCGCAGCGCAGACCAAGCCCGCATCGAGCGCGGCGCGCAGTCCGGCCGGCGGCGCCAATGTCTACAACTCACCGGTAAAGCCTCTGCCCGCCGCTGCCGTGGCCGCGCTCGCGCGTCCGGATAGCGACTGGAACGAATTCTAAAGCATGCGCCGGGCGGTCACCTGTTGGCCACCCGGCATGCACTTTTCGCAGCGGGCAATTGCCCGTGGCGAGAGCGCACGACAACCGCCGACGGGGGGGCTAAGATGAAGATTCGCACGTTCATAGCATCTTCCGGCGGCGTTCTGTTGGCAGTCATGCTGGTGGCATCGGGGCTCGTCGCGATGCTGACCGATCGGATCAGGATCGGTGGCCCCCTCCAGGTCCAGCAGCAGCAGACCTCGGACTATGTGGCCGACATCCTGCCGCCGCCTGCCTATATCATCGAACCCTATCTGGAAGCCACGCTTCTCATGGCGGGATCCGGGAACGTGGCAGTCCGGGCAGCGCGGCTGGGCGAACTCCATCGTACATACGACGATCGCCAACGTTACTGGCGTGGTGCCACGATGGATGAAGGTTTGCGTGGCCGGCTGACCGTGGCGGATGTGCCGGCACGGCAATTCTGGACCGAATTGGAGCAGCAATTCATTCCCGCCATCAGGGCTGGCCGGACTGCGGCAGCCGCGTCGAGTTATCGACGGTTGACCAGCGCTTACGCAACGCACCGCGCGGCAATCGACCTGGCGGTGAAGGATGCCGCGACATTTCAGGCGGCCTTGCTGGAACGATCGGGCCGTGAGGTGTCGCGCGCGCTCCTTCTGGCGATTGCCAGCGGCATCATCGTGATATCGGGATTCATCGGCTTTTTCTGGGCGATCAATCGCCGCGCGGTCGCGCCGCTGGGCAATGTGGCAGATGCGATGCAGCGCCTGGCTACGGGCGATTTCACCGCTTCGATACTCGCATCGGAGCGGCCGGACGAGATAGGCGAACTGGCGCGCGGCATGTCCATCCTGCGCGACGGCGCGATCGCCAAGCAGGCGGCGGACGCGACGAAGGTTCGATCGGATACCGAACAGCGGATGGTCGTGAGCACGGTTGCCAACCATCTGTCCGAGCTGTCGGCCGGCGACCTGACGACGCAGATCACCACCGACTTCCCTGGCGAATACGGTGCGCTCAAGACCAATTTCAACGAAGCGCTGGCCCGCTTGCGCGAACTGATCGGATCGGTGAGCGAAAGCGCCGCGACGATCCGCACCGGATCGGGCGAGATCGCCCAGGCCTCCGAAGACCTGGCGCGCCGCACGGAGAGCAACGCCGCCTCGCTGGAGGAAACCGCTGCGTCGGTCACCCAGATGGATGGACGGATGAAGGCGAGCGCCACGGCGGCGAGCCGAACCGTGGAGCGCGCCGATCAGGCGATCGCTACCGTCGTCGGTGGCCGTGCGGTCGCCGACGAAGCGGTGCAGGCGATGGGCCGGGTTTCGGACAGCGCCAAGGGCATCGACACCGTCATCGAGGGCCTCGACAAGATCGCCTTTCAGACCCGCGTGCTCGCAATGAACGCCGCGGTCGAGGCAGGCCGGGCGGGCGAAGCTGGACGCGGCTTCGCGGTCGTGGCCGATCTAGTTTCCGCACTCGCCATGCGTGCCGAGGAAGAAGCCAAGCGGGCGCGCGATCAGCTGACGGTCACTCAGAGCGAGGTCGTCATCGCCGTTCAGGCGGTGCAGAAGGTGGATGGCGCACTCGCCGCCATTTCGGGCGACGTGGGCCAGGTGCACGAGCTGCTGGCCACAATGGCCGCGGACAATATGGCGCAAAGTGCGGCGATCACACAGATCTCTGCCGCGCTCGGCCTGATGGACCGAGCGACGCAACAGAATGCGGCGATGGTCGAGGAAACCTCGGCCGCGGCGCGCAACCTGTCGAGCGAGGTCGGCGCGCTCGCCGAACAGGCCGCATGCTTCAACGTCGCTGATGGCAGCACGCACGCTCCCCGCAGCCGGCCGCGTCGACAGCCGCCGGCGGCCAGGCCTCAGAAGGCGGCAGCGCAGCCGCTCTCACAACGCGAGGACGCGTGTCAGAACGTCGCGTGAAGCGGCGCAGGTTGCCGTCGGCACAGCCTGGGGGGGAGGGTTACCATGTCTTGCAGCTCGCCTGCGCTCGGCCTGGCTGGATTGTTGCTCGCTTTCGGCATTTCGCCCGCGACTGCGCAGGAGGCGACGCCAAGCGAAGCGGCGCAAACCGGCACCCGCGCGACCCCTATAGCTACCGCCTATCCGGCCAAGGCTGCCGGCGACGGGGCAATATCATCGGGCTATGCCGAATCCCGCTGGGCGGAGGATTGGAGGGGCCTTGCCGACCCGGCCAAGCGCGACGATCCGTTAGACCGATTGAAGTTCCTGCCGCTGGATCCGGCGGGTGAGGTCTATCTGACCCTCTCGGGTGAGTTGCGTGGACGCGTCAACGTCTTCACCAATCCCGGCTTGCACGAAGCCGGCCATTCGCGCGAAGATCTCAACCGGATCTTTGCAGGGGCCGATCTGCACATCGGGCCTCATTTCCGCATATTCGGCGAAATGGCCCATGGTGGCATCGCGGGGCGCAACATCGGCACTCCCTCCGCGGCCCTGCGAAACGACCTGATCGTCCAGCAGATCTTCGTCGAGGGCAAGGGGATCATCGCCGGCGCGGATGCCGGCGCACGCTATGGCCGTCAGGAGTTCGCCGACGGCTCCACCCTGCTCGTCTCGCCGCGCGACAATCCGACCATCCGCACCGTGCTGGACGGGGCGCGCGGATGGCTACGCGGCAGCTGGCTGCGCGCCGACATATTCGATCTGAATTTCGTGCGCGGCGGCGCCGGAGGAACGGGCGACGACGTTACCGATCGCGACCAGCGCTTCAGCGGCATCACGATCGGCGTAGTTCTGCCCCAAGGCTGGCTGGGCGGATCGGCGCTCTATCTGGAGCCATTCATCTGGCGATCGCGCCATCGGACGAGGCAGTGGGGCGCCATCGTGGAACGCGAGGAGCGCCACTTCTACGGTGTGCGGTTATGGGGCGATGTGGGGCGGCTGACGCTGGACTGGACCGCCGATCGGCAGGACGGCCGTTTCGGGAGCCGTGCTATCGACGCGTGGCAGGTCTTCGCCGCGCAAACGCTGCGGCTGGGCCATGTGAGCAACGCGCCGCGGATCGGCTTCCATGCAGATTACGCGTCGGGCGGCGGGGTAACGGGCAAGGGCGCATTGACGACCGCCCTGTCGCCCTATCCCAACGCGATCTATTACAGTTACCAAGGGCTGATCGCGCCGACTAACCTGATCGCGCTGGCCCCCAATTTCACCGCGTCGCCGGCCCCGCGCGTGCGGATCACGGCGGAACATCAATTCACCTGGCGTGCGGCGGCCGATACGGCGGTGTATCGCGTCAGCGGCCTGCCTCTGGCGGGAACTGAGCTGGTTCCAGGCTATTGGGTTGCGGGTATAACACGCCTCCAGGCCGTGTGGACTATCGCCCCGCGCGTCTCGATCACCGGCCGTTACGAGCATCACGCCGCGGGCAAGGTGCTGACCCGCGCGGGCTATAGCAATTCCGATTATCTGGCCGGATGGCTCAGCCTGCGGCTGTAGTAGTACCACATCCCGCCATCCGAAAATCGGGGACGAGAAATGGTGCCCAGGGGCGGAGTTGAACCACCGACACGACGATTTTCAGTCGTCTGCTCTACCACTGAGCTACCCGGGCACGCCCGACCTTGCGATCGGAGAGCGCGCCTTTAGTCGCGCTCGTCGGGGCTGTCCAGCCCCTGCGGGTGCGCAGGCGGGCCGGGCAGGCGATAACCCTCATCCAGCCATTGCAGCAGATCGCGATCCTTGCAGCCTGGCGAGCAGAAGGGCGCGAAGGCGGAGGCGGCGGGTTTGCGGCAGACGGGGCAGGGCTTCATGCGGGTTCCAGGTCGAAGGACGTGCCGGTGCGGCGGGCGAGTTCGGCCTGCCACGCCGGCGTGATTCGGGCCAGCACGGCAGCGGGCAGGCGGTGGCGTCGCGGCCCGCCGGGCGGCGTGCGCTCCAGGCTGCGCAGCGCAGCGCGGGCGGCGGCGGCGCGGGGGTCTGCGCGCAGCCGTTCGGGGATCGAGGCGCGCGGGCGGGGACGAACGATCTGGAGGAAGCCGAAGCCGTTCATCGTGGTACGCTCGAACGGCAGGGCGAGATGGGCGTCGATCGCCTCGGCCACCGCCTGACGCGGTGCCTTGCCGGCCAGCGTCGGAAAGTCGACGCCGATCGAGCCGCCGATGCCGTGACGACGGATCGCCTGCGCCACGGCCTGCGCCGCAGCGAGCGCCAGCGTGTCGAGCGGCGCGGCGCCATCGACGTCGAACAGCGTCATCGCGGGTGTCGGCGTCATCCGGAGCGCACCGCGCGCGAAGACGATCTCGCCCCCGATCGCCTCGTCCAGCAGTTCGGACCAGCCCGCCGCCTCCAGCGCGTCGGGTTCGTGGGCGCGCAGCGTGCGGATCGGGATGCCCGTCGCGACCAGCCGCGCGTGAAGATCGGGACCGGGAGCAGGCGGCGCATCGCTCGCTATCGCGCGTGCGGGCTTGGCGCGGCCGGGTTCGGGGATGGCTTCGCGGACGATCTCGACCGTCAGCGTGGCGCCCTGCGTCACGCCGGTCGGCACGGGGTTGAGGATCGCCTCCCCACCTTCTAGCGCCACGCGGCCGGTGCTGCGCTCGATCAGCCGGGCGCGGGCGATGGTGCCTATTCGCAAACCGATGTCGTCGGGCTCGATCGCGGCTTCGACGATCCGGCCATGTTCGACGAGGGCGGCTCTGCTCTCACCGATGCCCGATTCCCAGATCCACTCAGCCAAGCGGCAGTCCAGCGGCGCGGAGCAGGGCGCGGGTTTCGAACAGGGGCAGGCCGATCACTCCGGAATGGCTGCCCGAGAGGAAGCGCACGAACGCCTCCGCGCGACCCTGGATTGCATAGCCCCCGGCCTTGCCTAGCCCTTCGCCGCAGGCGATGTAGGCGTCGATCTCCTCGAGGCTCAGCGGCTTGAACGCGACGATGGTGTCGGACACGCGGGTGCGCACCTGACCGTCTGCGGCGACGACGCAGATCGCGGACAGGCAGTGATGGCGGCGGCCCGACAGGCGGGTCAGCAGGTCGCGCTGCACATCCTGAGTTTCGGCGGGCGGGAGGATGCGGCGGCCGAGCGCGATCGTCGTGTCGCCGGCGAGCACGACCTCGTCCGCCGCCCGTGTTACCGCAGCAGCCTTTTCGATCGCCAGGCGCAAAGCATAGGCGCGGGGCAGTTCGCGCGGGCGCGGCGCCTCGTCAATCGCGGGGGCCTCGATCCGATCGGGTGCCATCCCCAGGCGGGCGAGCAGATCGCGGCGGCGTGGCGAGGAGGAGGCCAGGACCAGCCTGGTCACGGCCGGCTCACTTGAACCGGTAGGTGATCCGGCCCTTGGTCAGGTCATACGGCGTCAGTTCGCAGAGCACCTCATCGCCGACGAGCACGCGGATGCGGTTCTTGCGCATCTTGCCCGCGGTGTGGCCCAGAACCTCGTGGTCGTTCTCCAGCATGACCCGGAACATCGCGTTGGGGAGCAATTCCACCACGCGGCCGCGCATCTCGAGCAATTCTTCCTTAGCCAAACAAATACCCCGGTTCGATATGATTTCGCGACGCCCGTAGCCGATGAGCGGCCAAAAGGGAAGGCGCGCGAAACTTCCCTATCATCGCGCATATGGCGATGCCGTGCAGATGGGAAGAAGCGGCGGGATCGGCAATGAGGAAGGCGGATAAAAAGAGCGGGCGAATGTCGGCCGACGTGAAGGGTGACAGGATCCGCCCCTGTAGGACAGCGCGATCTTCACGCCGCGCGGCGGAGGCGAAAGCCGTCGGTTTCGATCGCGACATGACCTAGCCGGGCAAGCGCCGCCAGCGTCGCGGCGATCCGCGGCTCGGCGCGCCGGCCCTGGGCATAGAAAGACGCGATGGCCGCCGCGCTCAGCGTACCGCCGCCACGCAGCGCGTCGAACACCGCCGCGGTCTGACCCACGCCGTCGCGCGGGAATGCGGGCTTGCGGGCCGGGGCGTCGGGGAGCAGGACTTCGATCTGTTCGGGCTGGGGCACGGACGCGATCGGGACGATCGCGGCGCGCTGTAGCTGATAGTCGCGCCGCAGCCATTGTACCCGGCCGCGCTTTTCCTCCGCACGGCGTTCGGCATTGAGTGCCACGAGGCCGGCAACGATCGCATCGTCGGGCAGGTCGACGGGCCAGCCATAGGCTTCGGCCACCGCGGCATCTATGCGACTGTGGAGTTCCGAAAGCAGGTCGATCCGGCCGCGGCGGCGCTGGTCCTGCTCAGCTGGGGTGAGGGGGGCGCCGGCCACGATCTTTTCCCGCACATTGTACAGGCCGGTGAGCGTGAGGTCGGAATGGGCGGCCAGCACCTGTTTGCGGTTTCTATCCAGTTCCTCGGCCAAGCCCCCGATTTCGGCGCGATTGGCCGCGCCCGTACCGGGGAAAGGAAAGGGATCGAAAATGAGTGTGTTGTTGTAGCGCGGCCGGTCTTCCAGCGTGCCGCCGCGCCACAAAGTCCAAAGCAAGTGGATGTGCGATGACAGCACCCCCAGGACGAAGGGATCGTCAGAGGCGATGACCATCAATCCCTGGTCCGGCAGGAATTCGCCCGAAATCCAGACAAAGTTGCGATGCTTGGCCGTCACGATTGTGGCGATGTACCGATCAAGGCCCGCGATTGCCGTGCGCAGATCATCATGGGGAAGCGCCAGCTTCCACCATTGCTCGCGGCGGCGTGTGACGCGATTTGCCGCGCGGCTCGGCTTGGCGGTGGTCAGCAGGTGCTGATAGAGCTGGGGAAATCGTCGGCGGACGTCTTCCTGACTGAAGTCGTGAAGGTCGATGACGCGGCGGTCGCGTATCATGCCCGACTTCACATCTCCCGATGCGATGAATGGGCGAACGTAGGGGCCGGGGTTTGCGCGTTCCGCCAGTTCCGTCGCCTCTTGCGCAGACAGAACGTAGCCGTCGCCGTGAAATTCGACTCCGCGCATGGACACCCCTGCATTCGCTCGCAGAGGCAGCACGTTGCTCGCTCCGATCCCAACAGTGAAGTCGGGGCCGATCATCCCGATTCTCTCGGCCAGTTCGATCATCGGAGCGTCGCTTTCCAAACCACTTTCGGCCGTCACCTGCATCAAGCGCCCGTCTCGCGTGCCCCGCTCGGCCACCGTCATCGCGATGCGCACCGCCGCGGCGTCGCGTGTCGCCTTGGTCCAGGGGTGGTCGGGGATCGCGAGCACGAGGCCGATCGGCGGCCTTCCCTCCAGCCGCCGTTCGATGACGCGGCGGCTGAATTCCTGAGTGATCGAATTGGTGGTGACGAAGCCGAAACGCTTGAGGCGGCCGCCCTTGAGCGTCAGCAATTCTGCCGCGCGATCCCACCAATACATCACGAAATCCGCCGATCGCCCCATCTTGGGATGCGCCTTCCACAGCGCGGTCGCATAGGCATCGCCCAGGCGCGATCGGATGTCCTTGCCGCCGATGAAGGGAGGATTGCCGACGATGTAATCCGCCTCCGGCCAATCCGGGCGGCGTGGATTGGCATAGCCCAGGCTCGATCCGTCGGCGGCGGAACGCTCGCCGTCGTGCCGCAGCACCGCATCGGCGCAGTCTATCGTCTTGAGGGTTTCCAGGACCGGATCGGTGATCTGTTGGCCGTTGCGCAACTGCCACTGGATATAGCCGAGCCACAGGACGAGTTCGGTGATCGCGGCGGCGCGTTCGTTGAGCTCGAGGCCGAGGAAGTTCTTGGGGTGGACGGTTTCGGTCTCCAGCGCGAGCGCCTCCTGGCCCCCCAGATCGGCGAGGACTTCGAGCACTTCGCCCTCCAGCCGCTTCATCAGTTCGAGTGCGACGTAGAGGAAATTGCCGGTGCCGCAGGCGGGATCGAGGACGCGGGTGCGCGCGAGCTTTACGTGGAAGTCGTGCACCGCGGCGATGGCGGATGCCCGGTCGGTCAGGCGGTCGCGCTCGACGGTGGCCAGGCGCAGCGTCTCCCATTCGCCGCTGAGCGGTTCGATCACGGTGGCGGTCACCAGTCGCTCGACATAGGCGCGCGGGGTATAATGCGCACCCAGTCGGCGGCGCTCCGCCGGGTCCAGCGCCTGTTCCAGCAGCGTGCCGAAGATCGCGGGTTCGACCTGGGTCCAGTCGTAGCGCGATGCTTCGTAGAGTTCGCCGATCTCCTCGCGGTTCAAGGGAATTGCGCGCGCCTGTTTGAACAGGCCGCCGTTGAACCGCCGTACCCGTTTGCGCAGCGCGGCGGATACCGCGCCGGTGTCCATGCCGCGCCACAGCTCCTCCAGCAGCGGCGCGAAGCTGTCGGCATTGGCGCGCGCGCCGTCGAGCAGGTCGGTGAAGTCGCCGGGATCGAGCAGGCGGACGTTGGGGCTTTGCGCGAACATCGTGAAAAGACAGCGCATCAGGAAATAGGCGACGTCGCCGGGCTGGCGACCGCGCGCTTCCAGCAGGCGGCTGACCTGCGCTAGGCGACCTGCGATGTCGCGGGTGACCTTCGCCGCTTCGCGCGCGGGATCGAGCAGGTGAGGGCTGAGCCAGATCCGGCGCAGGCGTTCGCGCACCGCCGAATCGCGCAGTTCATCGAGATAGATGCGGTATCCGCCGCGATCGGGAAACTGGCGGTAATTCTTACCCTGCCCGGAGAAGTCGGCGAAAACCTCTATCGCATGGCCGACGTCGCACACCAGGATGAAGGGCGGCCAGCCGTGCGCGGGCGGCAGCGCGCGGGCATAATCCTCCGCCTGCACGCGCGCGTTGCGCATGAGTATGTCCCACCCGCGCGCCGTGCTGCGACGGCCGCGATCGGGGGTGGGGAGGCCGGGCAGGGTGGGTTGTTCGGGCGCGGGTGCGACCTGCTTGTCCCGATCACCGCCGGGTTCGCGGCTTTGCTTGGCCTCCAGGACGAAGCAGCCGCGGCGATAGAGGTCGATGCGCCGGTGCCGCACCGCACCGTCGGCGTCGATCGCGTCGACGGCGCGTTCGAAGACATAGTCGTTGCGGCCGTGGGTGGCATCGGCCGGATCGGGGGTCGGCAGGTCCAGCAGCGCGCACAATTCGGTGAGGAAGAGCACGTAATTGGCGCGCTCGGCACCGCCCTCGTTGGCACGCCAGCGCGCGATGAAGGCGTCGACGGCCGAGGTGGAGGTGCTGTTCACCCGTGGCATGATCGCCGCAAGCGATCACCGGGAGCAGCGCGGGTCGGGTCGTTCTGGAGGCACTTGCCCGTGAGTTATGTCGGTAATGGAGCAGCTTGGAGGTTGTATCAGGCGATGCACCACCATCCCGGTGCGATCATGGGTGCGGTTGCGCCGACGCGGTTCGCATGTCCACACCGACCCGCCCGTTCACACGAACGGAACGGGCAAGCTGTGGTCGGCGCCGGACTCAGCTGATCGGCGGAACGATGATGGGATCGGGTCGGCCGATTCCGGATGATCGAGAGCGCAGGGTGTATCGCTCGGCCATTTCGAGATGGATGTCGCGGGCCTTGGAAGTCCGCGCATTTTCGGCAAGGGTCCGCGCCTGCATCGCACGGTGCGTGTAGTAATCGTTGCTGTCGACCATGAAGATTACTCCTTGGTACGGTGCGCCTCTCGCGCTGTCCGCTTCTCCAAGTCTTTCATAAGATATTTCAAGCAGTCCCAACTTATCTTGGATCATCCGGGTGGGGCTAAGTTACGAAGAAATCGGCAAATCCTCTTATCGCGTGTTAACTGAGATCGAATCGCGCGCGTCAGGCGGCGGCTGCCACCTCCCTCATCGCGTCGGCTGCAATCGCGATGCTCCGCTTGCGGGCGGCGTGATCGTAGATCGCGCTGGTTATCATCACCTCGTCCACCTGCGTTCTCGCCACAAACGCCGCGATGTCTCGCGCCACTTTGACCGGGCCGCCGATCGCCGAGCATGACAGCACGTGATCGAGGATCGCGGCGCCCTGCGCTCCCAACGATTCGCGGTAGCCTGCTACGGGTGGTGGCAGCTTGCGTGGGGTTCCGGTGCGCAGCGCCACGAACGCCTGCTGTTGCGACGAGGCGAGCAGTTCGGCCTCTGCATCGGTTTCGGCGGCGAAGACGTTGAACCCCGCCATCGCATAAGGCCGCGCTCGCTTGGCAGACGGGCGGAAGTCTCGGCGGTAGATCGCCATTGCCTGGTCAAGCGCATCGGGCGCGAAGTGCGAGGCGAAGGCGAACGGCAGCCCCAGCGCCGCGGCGAGCTGCGCGCCGAACAGGCTCGATCCCAATATCCACATCTCGGGATCGGCACCCGCGCCCGGCGTCGCGACGATGCCGGTCTGGCCCCCAGAACCATTGGCATCGGCAAAATAGCTCTGCAATTCCATGACGTCGCGGGGGAAGGCATTGGCATCCCTTTCCAGCGTCCGCCGCATCGCGCGCGCCACCCGCTGGTCCGATCCCGGCGCGCGGCCCAGCCCCAGGTCGATCCGGCCGGGGAACAGCGCGTCGAGCGTGCCGAATTGCTCGGCGACCGTCAGCGGTGCGTGATTGGGGAGCATGATCCCGCCGGCACCCACGCGGATCGTCCGCGTCGCGGCGGCGACATGGCCGATCACCACGGCGGTGGCGGCACTCGCGATCCCCGCCATGCCGTGATGCTCGGCCACCCAATAGCGGGTGAAGCCGCACGCCTCGGCATGGCGCGCAAGGTCCGCGGCATTGGCGAGCGCGCCGGCGACGGTGCCGCCTTCGACGACGGGGACGAGATCGAGGAGGGCGTAAGCGGTCATCGCAAGCATGTGGGAAGCCATCTCGACAATGTCATCGTTGCCTGGGACGTGTTCCGCGGGAACAGGTGACCTTTGTCCGTCTAGCATGAGGAACCATCGTCCACCCCGGCGCAGGCCGGGGCCCAGCTGCTGCCGGGTGTCGAGGGAGCGGACCACCCGAACATGCGGGAACGGCGCACCTGGGCCCCGGCCTGCGCCGGGGTGGTACGTTTTCGAAGCCGAGGTGGTGTGCGGTCGAAGCCGGGGTGTGTGGTCGAAGGCAGGCGCCGAACACGTCCGGGGTGAGGTGACCTTGCGGCATAGGGGTGTCCCCTCTAACGCGCGCTCATGCTGCCTGCGCTCGCCCATATCGACACCTGGATCTTCGATCTGGACAACACGCTCTATCCGGCGCGTGCAGACCTGTTCGGGCGCATCGACCGGCGGATGACCGCGTTCGTCGAGAAACTGCTCGGCGTCGACGCGGCGGAGGCGCACCGTATCCAGAAGGCGTATTTCATGGGGCACGGCACGACGCTGGCCGGGCTGATGCGCGAGCATCAGGTCGATCCGCACGCGTTCCTGGCGTATGTCCACGATGTCGAGATGGACGCGCTGGAGGTGGATGCGCCGCTGGCCGCCGCCATCGCGCGGCTGCCGGGGCGCAAGCTGGTCTTCACCAATGGCGACAAGCCCTATGCGCTGAAAGTGCTCGACCGGCTGGGGCTGGGCGGCACGTTCGAGGCGGTGCACGACCTGCACGCGATGGACCTGGTGCCCAAGCCCAACGTCAGCGCGTATCGCGGGCTGTGCGCGGCCCATGCGATCGACCCGCATCGCGCGCTGTTCGTCGAGGACATGGCGCGCAACCTGGCGCCCGCCAAGGCGATCGGGATGACGACGGTGTGGATCGACAACGGCTCCGAACAGGCGCCCGACCCGGACCGCAGCTATATCGACCATGTCGTCCGCGACCTCGCGGGCTGGCTGAACGAGATCATGGAGACCGCATGACCGACTTGCAGACGACGATCGACGCCGCGTGGGAAGACCGCGCCAACCTGGGGCTCGACACCGCGGGCGACGTCCGCAGCGCGGTGGAGCAGGCGCTCGCCCTGCTCGATGCGGGCGAGGCGCGGGTAGCGGAGCCTGACGGCGGCGGCTGGCGGGTCAACCAGTGGCTGAAGAAGGCGGTGCTGCTGTCATTCCGGCTCAACGACAATCGCGTGATGGACGGCGGCTTCGACAAGGTGCCGACGAAATTCTCAGGCTGGGGCGAGGCCGAGTTCCGCGCCGCGGGCTTTCGCGCGGTGCCCGGATCGGTCGTCCGCCGCGGCGCCTTCGTCGGCAAGGGCGCGATCCTGATGCCCAGCTTCGTCAACATCGGCGCTTATGTCGGCGAAGGCACGATGGTCGATACCTGGGCGACCGTGGGCAGCTGCGCGCAGATCGGCCGCAACGTCCACCTGTCGGGCGGGGCGGGGATCGGCGGCGTGCTGGAGCCGCTCCAGGCCGATCCGGTCATCATCGGCGACGGCGCCTTCATCGGCGCGCGGTCCGAAGTGGCGGAGGGCGTGCGCGTCGGCGAAGGCGCGGTGCTGTCGATGGGGGTGTATCTGGGCGCCTCGACCAAGATCATCGACCGCGCGACGGGCGAGGTCTTCAAGGGCGAGGTGCCCCCCTATGCGGTCGTCGTGCCCGGATCGACCGGGAGCAACCCCGGCCTCTACTGCGCGGTCATCGTCAAGCGGGTGGACGCGCAGACGCGAGCCAAGACCAGCATCAACGAGTTGCTCCGCGACTGACGCCTCAAGCCGCCTCGGCCAGTTCGACGGTATCGTTGGCGCGTGCGTTCGGTGCGGTGCGCGCCGGGCCGATCTGCTGGACATCGGCGGTCGCGCTTCGGGCGTCGGGCACGAGCAGGCGGGTGGCGAGCACCACCGCGCCCAGGGCCAGATAGCCGACCACCATTGCGACCGGATTCCACAGAATACCCGCGCCCAGCGCGACGCGCAGGTAGAAGGGGTTGAAGCCGAAATCGGCGCCCAGTGCCGCGCAGATGCCGAGCAGATTGTCCTTCTGATTGGTCGGGGCGGTGTGCGAATCGTGCATCGTCTATCTCCGTCGGAACAGGTTGGCGCGCCGTGCGCCGCTATGTCCGATGCTTTGCAGGTACCGTGCCAGAAGCAACAAGCCAGCTATATCAACGACATGTCCTTGCGCTTGTGGGAACGGCAATGCCGCGCGACGGGATTTCGCGCCAGATGTCGGCGTTTTCCACCGTGCGCGTCGGCGACGCACACGTCTCGACATCGCGCGTGTGCGTGCCTATCCCGCGGCCACACCAGATAAGGGGATTCCCATGACCGCCGCCGCCAGCCAGGTACTCGACCGCGTCCTCGTGCTGGAGATGGTTCGCGTTACCGAAGCTGCCGCCATCGCCGCCTCCACATTGGTCGGCCGCGGTGACGAGAAGGCCGCCGACGCGGCGGCGGTCGAGGCGATGCGCGAGGCGCTGAACTCGCTCTACATGGACGGCACCGTGGTGATCGGCGAGGGCGAGCGCGACGAGGCACCGATGCTGTTCATCGGCGAGAAGGTCGGCTCGGCGATCGGCAGCGGCCCAAAGATCGACATCGCGCTCGATCCGCTGGAAGGCACGACGATCTGCGCCACCGCGGGGCCGAACAGCCTGGCGGTGCTGGCGATCGCGGAGGAGGGCGGGCTGCTGAACGCGCCGGACGTCTATATGGACAAGATCGCGATCGGACCCGGTTATCCCGAAGGGCTGATCGACCTGGATCGGACGCCGACCGAGAACGTCACCGCATTGGCCGCCGCCAAGGGCGTGTCCCCGCGCGACATCATCGCGTGCGTCCTCGATCGCCCGCGCCACGAAACGCTGATCGCGGAACTGCGTGCGCTCGGCTGCGGCATCATGCTGATCGGCGACGGCGACGTGGCCGGCGTGATCGCCACGACCAACCCCGACACCACGATCGACATCTACATGGGTTCGGGCGGCGCCCCCGAAGGCGTGCTGGCCGCCGCCGCGCTGCGCTGCGTCGGCGGGCAGTTCAAGGGGCGTCTGCTGTTCCGCAACGACGACGAGCGCGGGCGCGCCGCCAAATGGGGGGTGACCGATCTCGACAAGCAATACGACCTGACCGAACTGGCCAAGGGCGACTGCATCTTCGCGGCCACCGGCGTCACTGACGGCTCGCTCCTCGCCGGGGTGAAGCGCAAGGCGGGGACGATGACCACCGAGAGCGTCGTGATGCGCGCAAGTTCGGGCACGGTGCGCTGGGTGAAGGGCGAGCACCGGATCTGAAAGTCCCCCGTTGCGGCGTTGACACCTAGCGCGGCTTTGCTCTTATTCCCCGCGTCGTCCACCGGGGGGAATCTGGCATCATGCGTAGCGCTCTTTTCGTGGCGGTGGCGCTCGCGGCGGTCGCCGCTTCGCCGTCCGGCGCCCGGCCCCAGGCCGCTGCCGTTGCGCAATCCCCCTTCACCTTCGAAGAGGTGATGATCCCGATGCGCGACGGCGCGCGGTTGCAGACCGTGATCCTGCGCCCGCGCGACGCCGCCGGGCCGCTGCCGGTGCTGCTCCAGCGCACGCCCTACGGCGTCCCCGATCGCGCGCCCGCGTCGATGCCGAAAAGCTGGGCGGCGTTGGCGAAGGACGGCTATGTCTTCGTCGTCCAGTCGATGCGCGGGCGGTTCAAGTCGGACGGCGTCTTCACCTTCTCCACCGCGGTCCACCCCGGCGACGCCAGGGCCACCGACGAGGCGACCGACGCCTATGACACGGTCGGCTGGCTGGCGAAGATGCCCGGCGGCAACGGCAAGGTCGGCATGTGGGGCATATCCTATCCCGGGTTCGCCGCCGCCATCGCGCTCGCCGGGCCGCATCCTGCGCTCAAGGCCGTCAGCCCGCAGGCGGCGTGGACCGATTACTGGCAGGCCGACGATCTGCATCGGAACGGCGCGCTGCGGCTGAGTTACGCCACCGACTGGCTCTACATGCTCCAGCACGACAAGGCCGACGACGCGATCTTCGATTACGGCGCCTATGACACCTACGACTGGTTCCTGCGGACCGGGTCGGTGGAAAATGTCGACACGACCCGGTTCAAGGGCAGCATCCCGATGTTCACGTCGCTGCTGGATCACCCGAATTACGATGCCTTCTATACGCGGCAACGCTGGGTCGACGTGCTCGGTCGTACCAAGGTGCCGACGCTGAACGTCGCGGGCTATTGGGATCAGGAAGACCCGAGCGGATCGTGGGACATCTACGCCAAGCAGGAGGCGAACGATCCGGATCGCCTGAACGTCATGGTCGCCGGACCCTGGAGCCACGGCTATTGGAGCCGACCTGACGCGAACAACCTCGGCCGCATACCCTATGGCGTGCCGAGCGGGCAGCAGTTCCTGGACGAGGTGCAGGCGCCGTTCTTCGCCTGGTGGCTGCACGGCAGGGGCGCGAAGCCGGCGTATGAGGTCAAGAGCTTCCAGAGCGGTTCGTGGGGATGGAAAAGCTATGCCGCATGGCCCCCGGCTGCGGCCAAGCCGACGAGCCTGTATCTCAGGGACGACGGCACCTTGTCCTTCGCCAGGCCGGCGGGGGAGGGATGCCGCGACTATGTGTCCGACCCCGCGCACCCGGTGCCGTTCCGTCCCCGCCCGATCAGCCCGACCTATCCCAGCCCGGAATGGCAATGGTGGGAGGCGGAGGATCAGCGCTTCGTCGATGGTCGCCCCGACGTGTTGACGTGGCGCACCGCGCCGCTCGACGCCGATGTGACCGTGACCGGCAAGGTCGCGGCCGAGCTGATGGCTTCGACCAGCGGCACCGACAGCGATTTCGTCGTCAAGCTGATCGACGTCTTCCCGGATGATTACGAGAAAGCGCCCGAGACGCCGAAGCTGGGCGATTACACCCGGTCGCTCAACGGCTATCAGCTGCCGATCGCGATGGAGGTACGCCGCGGTCGCTTTCTCAAGAGCGGCGCCGTGCCGCAGCCGCTGGTGCCGGGGAGCGTGACCGCCTGGGACGTGCCGATGCGCGACCACGATCATGTGTTCAAAAAGGGCCACCGGATCATGGTGCAGGTGCAATCGACCTGGTTCCCGGTCATCGATCGCAATCCGCAGACCTTCGTCCCCAACATCGCGCGCGCGAAGCCCGCGGATTTCGTCCGGGCGACGCAAAAGGTGTGCACGGGCTCGCGGATCGTGTTGCCGGTTGTGCGGTAGATTGATTGGGCCACAACGCCGTTCGCCCTGAGCGAAGTCGAGGGCACGCCCGCCACAGGTGCTTCGACTTCGCTCAGCACGAACGGTGTTGGCGAAACCGGCTTTGCGGCTCAGCTTTTCAGCCGCCAGCCGGTCTTGAAAATCCAGCCGATCCAGGCGCAGCACGCCAGCAGGAACAGCGCGGTGACGGCCAGGCTGACGCCCACCGCGACGTCGCTCGTTCCGAAGAAGGTCCAGCGGAATCCGTTGATGAGATAGACCACCGGATTGAATAGCGTGATCGTGCGCCATGGTTCGGGCAGCACGTCGATCGAATAGAAGGCGCCGCCCAGGAACGTCATCGGCGTGACGACGAGGAGCGGGATGACCTGCAATTGCTCGAACCCCTTGGCCCAGATGCCGATCGCGAATCCGAAGAGGCAGAAGGTGGCGGCCACCAGCACCAGAAACCCGAGCATCGCGATCGGATGTTCGACGTGCAGTGGGGTGAAGAGATGCGCGGTGGCGAAGATAACGAGGCCGATGATGACCGACTTGGTCGTTGCCGCACCGACATAGCCCAGCACCGTCTCGATCGGTGACAAGGGTGCGGAGAGAAGCTCGTACATCGTGCCGGTAAACTTGGGCATGTAGATGCCGAGGCTGGCGTTGAGGATGCTTTCCGAAAAGATCGCCAGCAGCATCAGTCCGGGCACGATGAAGGCGCCGTAGGGCACGTCGGACACGTTCCCCATCCGTGCGCCGATCGCCGAGCCGAAGACGACGAAGTAGAGCGACGTGGTGATGACCGGGGTGGCGAGACTCGTCCACACCGTCCGTCCGAAGCGCGCCATTTCGAAGCGGTAGATCGCCCAGATGCCGTGCAGGTTCATGCTTCTTCCTTAGTCCTCCCCGAGCTTCGCTCGGGGAGGGGGACCATGCGAAGCATGGTGGAGGGGCAGGTGCCAGGCGATGCCTCGTGCGGCCTTGCCCCTCGACCACCGCCTGCGGCGGCGGTCCCCCTCCCCAAGCGAAGCTTGGGGAGGATCAGAGAGTGGCTCACGCCCTGGCCTCCACCAGGTCGACGAAGATATCCTCCAGGCTGGACTTGCGCGTCTCCAGATCCTTGAAGGCGATGCCGGCGGCGTCGAGCGCGCGCAGCAGGGCGGGTACGCCATTGTCGTCGGCCTTCGCATCGAAGACGTAGCGCAACGTGTGACCCTCGTCCTCCAGCGTCACACTCCATTGCGCCAGCGCGGCCGGGATCGCCGCAAGCGGGGCGGCCAGTGCCAGCTTCAGCTCGCGCTTACCCAGCTTCTGCATCAGCGCCGCCTTGTCCTCGACCAGCAGCAGCTTGCCGCGCGCGATCACGCCGACGCGGTCGGCCATCTCCTCGGCTTCGTCGATATAATGGGTGGTCAGGATGATCGTCGTGCCGTTCGCGCGCAGGCGGTGGACCAGTTTCCACATGTCGCGACGCAGCCCGACGTCCACGCCCGCGGTCGGCTCGTCGAGGAAGAGCAGGTCGGGTTCGTGCGCCAGCGCCTTGGCGATCAGCACGCGGCGCTTCATGCCGCCCGACAATTCCATGATCTTCGCATGGCGCTTGTCCCACAACGACAGGTCGCGCAGCACCTGTTCGATATAGGCGCTGTGCCCCGAGCGGCCGAACAGCCGCCGGCTGAACGTCACCGTCGCCAGCACGCTTTCGAACGCGTCGGTCGACAGTTCCTGCGGCACCAGCCCGATCTTGCGGCGCGCGTGCTTATAGTCGCGCTGGGCATCGTGGCCGTCGACGGTGATCGTGCCCGACGATGGCGTGACGATGCCGCAGACGATGCTGATGAGCGTCGTCTTGCCCGCACCGTTCGGCCCGAGCAGCGCGAAGATCTCGCCGCGGCGGATTGCCAGATCGACCGGTTCGAGCGCCACGGTGCCGTCGGCATAGGTCTTGGAGACTCCGGCGACGTCCAGGATCGTGTCGCTCACGTCCGCGGTTTGCCTCGCGCGGCGGCAATCGCGGCTTCGATGTCCTCGATCGGCAGCGCACCGGCCAGCATTCGGTCGCCGACGATCCAACTCGGCGTACCCGTCATGCCCAGCTGGCCTGCGGCTTTGAGGTTGCGCGCGATTTCCGCATCGGCGCGTGCCCGGAAGGCATCCCCCTGGCTCGGATCGACCCCGGCGCGCGCGGCGGCGCGTGCGATCGTCGCGTCGCTCACCGGGCCGCCGGCATAGAGTGCGTCGTGGAAGGCAGCGAACTTGCCCTGGCTCGCGGCCAGCAGCGAGGCGCGGGCCGCCGCCCGGCTCGATTCCGCCAGGATCGGCAATTCGCGATAGACGATCCGCAAGCGCGGATCGCGCTGTACCAACTGTTTGAGCAGCGGCAGGCTGGCCCGGCAATAGCCGCAATTATAGTCGTAAAATTCGACCAGCGTGACGTCGCCGCGCGGGTTTCCGGTCCACGCGCTGCCGAACGGGCGGGTGAGGTCGCCGCCGACGGCGGCGACGGCCCGGGCACTTTCGCGGGCCTGCAACCGCTGCATCGCCTCCGGGATGATCTCCGGATGGGCGAGGACATAGTCGCGCACCACCCGTTCGACCCGCGCTGTATCCGCCGCGCCCAGCGCGCCCGGCGCCGCACGATCATAGGCGACGACCGCCACCGCACCCAGCGCGGCGCCGCCCAGCGCGACCAGGGGCATCAGCCAGCGTATCATCGGCGTTTGTACTTCTTGGGATTGTCCTGGATGTCGTTGCGTGCGGTCATCGCGATGTCCTGCGCACGGATCCAGTCGGCGGTGTTGGGCGGGATGTTGGCCAGCGCATAGGCCGCGCTCTGCGCTGCGGTGCGGCTGTCCCCGGTCATGCTCGCGCGCTCGGCCGTCGCCAGTGCGGCACGCGGCGAGTCGCCGCTCGCCTCATAGACGGTGCCCAGTTGCGCCCAGGCGGTTGGGTTCTGATCGTCGCGTGCGGTTGCCACGCGCAGGATCTTGATCGCTTCGGGATAATTCGCCTTGTCCTCGGTTGCGATCAGCGCGTGGCCGAAGGTGGTGGCGATCAGCGGGTTCTGACCCGATCCCTCGGTCGCGCGGCGCAGCGGCGCCAGCGCATCGCGCGGGCGTCCCGCCTCGAGCAGGATCTGCCCCTCGATCTCCAGAAAATAGGGGTTATCCGGCTCGGCCTTCACCAGCGCGCGCGCCTCGGCATCGGCTTTGTCGGGGTAGCCCGCCTTGTGATAGGCATAAGCGCGTGCATAGTGCGCGTAGATTGACTGATCGCGCTCGGGATAATCCTGCAACGTCCTGTCGGGCGTCTGGACAAAACCCTTCAGCTTGGCCTTCACCCGGCGGAAGCGTTCCTCCAGCGCCGGGTCGGGTGGCCGGCTCCACGGGGCGGCCGAGGTCAGCGTCTCGGTCAGGTTGGCGATCCGCTCGCCCGACACCGGGTGATCGAGCATGAAGCCGACCTTGCGCGTGATGCCGTAGCGATATTCGAGCTGCTGCATCTTCTTGAAGAAGCTCAGATACCCTTTGCCGGTGATGCCTGCGCCGGTGAGATAATTCGCGCCCGCGGCATCGGCGGAGGATTCCTGGGTGCGCGAGAACGCGAGATACGACCCTTGCGCCGCCTGCTGCCCCGCCGCCATGATCCCGGCGCCCGCCTCGCCGCCGCCCAGCGCCATCGCGCCCAGGCCCAGCACCATCGACAGCACGGTGATCGCCAGCGGCGCCTTCATCATGCGATCGCCCAGCGGCACGTGGCCCCCGGTGATATGACCGATTTCGTGCGCGAACACGCCCTGAACCTCGTTCAGCGTGTCCGCGGCCTGGATCGTGCCCGAGTGGATATAGACCGTCTGCCCGCCCGCGACGAACGCGTTGACCGAGTCGTCGTTGACCAGCACCACCTGGACGTTGCGCGGCGACAGTCCCGCTGCGGTGACGACCGGGGCTGCCATATCGGCGAACATCGCCTCGGTCTCTGCATCGCGCAGCACCGATTGCGCGACGGCGGGCTGCGCCCAGAGCAGGGCCGTGCAGGTCAGGGCGGCAAGGATGCGCGTCATGCCAGCCATATCGGCCCTGCCCGAGGATTTCACAACAGCGCGCGGGATACGCGGCGCCGTGCGGGAAGCCCCGCACGGCGCGCAACGATCAGGCGCCGAAGGTCCGCTGCCACCAGCCGCGGCGGGGCGAACCCGCCTCGTCGTCCGATTCCGCCTCGCCGCTTTCCGTCGCGGAAGCATCGGACCCGGTGGCGGCCGCAGGGGCCGGCGCATCGTCGTCCGCGTCGGTGCCGGTGGCGAGCACAAGCGGCGACACGATCGGCCCGGCGTCACCCGCATCGGCGACCGCCGTGACCGCATCCGCCGCCACCGGCTTGCGCCGCGAGCGGCGGCGGGGCTTGGCCGCCTCTTCCTCGGGAGCCGGCGCGGTTTCGGCAGCCGGTGTTTCGGCGTCCACGGCCGTTGCCTCGGTTACCGTCGCTTCGACAGCCGCGGGCTTGCGGCGCGAACGCCGTGGCTTGGGGGCCTCCTCGGCGGGTGCGTCCGCCGGGGCTTCCGCAACGTCGGGAGCTTGCTCGACGGGTGCGGAAGCGGCACGGGCACGCGGGCGTCGCCGCGTCTTGGGTGCTTCCTCCGCCTCGGGCGCATCGGCTACGGGCGCGTCACCGACGATCGGCAGTTCCGGCTCGCTCTCTGGCTCTTCCGAAGTCGCCGCCACAGCCCCCGCATCGGCCACGGCCTCTTCGCCAGCCTCCGAAGCAGACTCCGTGGCCGCCTCTGCGGCGTCGCGACGACCGCCACGGCGGCCCCGGCGTCCGCGACGGCGGCGTGCGCCTTCGCCGGTTTCCGCCGGTTGCTCGCCCGCGTTATCGCCCGGCTCCTCGACGCCCTCGGCCTCGATCGCCTCGCCGCTTTCCTCGCCGGCGTCCCCGATGCTTTCAGGCGCCTCTGCGTCCTCATCGACGCCCGCGTCGCTGGAGACTTCGCCCGCGTCGCCTTCCTCGCGGCGGCGGCCACGGCCGCGGCGGCGACGGCGGCGCTTGCGTCCGCTCTCGTCGCCCGCATCGCCTGCGTCGTCGCGCGGGGCACGCGGCGCACGTTCCTCGACGACCTCGTCCTCGGCGTCTTCTACGAAGTCCTCTTCCTCCTCGATCTCCTCGGGGATGTCGTCCTCGATCTCCTCGATCACCGCGGGTTCGAAACGCGGGGCATAGGCCGGCGGCGGGCCGCTCGCCTCCACCGACATGCGTGCGCCCTCCTGCTCGCCGTCGGGCAGCACTTCGACATGGACGCCGTAGCGATCCTCGATCTCGGCGATGTCCGCCCGCTTGCGATTGAGGACATAGACCGCCGCCTCGACGCTGGCGCGCAACGTCAGCAGCGAGCCGCGCCCACGTGCCGCTTCGTCCTCGATCAGCCGCAGCGCCGAGAGGCCCGCCGACGAGGCGGTGCGCACCAGCCCGGTGCCCTCGCAATGCGGGCACTGGCGGGTCGATGCCTCAAGCACGCCGGTGCGCAGCCGCTGACGGCTCATCTCCATCAGCCCAAACGACGAAATTCGCCCGACCTGGATGCGCGCGCGATCGTTCTTCAGCGCCTCCTTCATCGCCTTTTCGACTTTGCGGACGTTGGAATTGTTGTCCATGTCGATGAAGTCGATGACGACCAGCCCGGCCATGTCGCGCAGCCGCAACTGGCGCGCGATCTCGGCGGTTGCCTCCAGATTGGTCGCCGTCGCGGTCTGCTCGATATTGTGTTCGCGGGTGGAGCGCCCGGAGTTGATGTCGATCGACACCAGGGCCTCGGTCGGGTTGATGACCAGATAGCCGCCCGATTTCAGCTGGACGACGGGATTATACATCGCCGCGAGCTGATCCTCCACATGCGCACGCTGGAACAGCGGGACAGCGTCGGAATAATGCTTCACCTTGCGCGCGTGGCTCGGCATGAGCAGCTTCATGAACTCGCGCGCCTGGCGATAGCCGTCCTCGCCCTCGACGACGACTTCCTCGATGTCCTTGTTATAGATGTCGCGGATCGCGCGTTTGATGAGGTCGCTGTCGCCATAGACCAATGCGGGCGCGGCCGACTTCAGCGTCTCCTCGCGGATACCGTCCCAAAGGCGCGCCAAATAGTCGAAGTCGCGCTTGATCTCGACCTTGGTGCGCTGCAATCCTGCGGTGCGGACGATGCAGCCCATCGACGGCGGCAGCGACAGATCGGCCATGATCGACTTCAGCCGCTTGCGATCGCCCGCGTTGCTGATCTTGCGGCTGATCCCGCCGCCGTGCGACGTGTTGGGCATCAGCACGCAATAGCGGCCCGCGAGGCTGAGGTAGGTGGTCAGCGCCGCGCCCTTGTTGCCGCGCTCCTCCTTGACGACCTGGACCAGCAGCACCTGGCGGCGGCGGATCACGTCCTGGATCTTGTAGCGGCGGCGAAGGTTCATGCGGCGGGTGCGCAGCGCCTCCACCTGATCGTCGTTGACTGCGGTCTTGGGTGCAGGAAGGGCATCGCCTTCCCCGCCTACGTCGTCCTGCTCGTCGCCATGATCGTCCTCGGCATGGTCGCCGTCGTCGTGCTCATCCTCGGCATCGTAGCGATCTTCGTCGCCGTGGTCGTCCTCATCGGCGTCCTGGCGGGCGCGCAATTCGGCTTCCTCGGCGGCGTGCTCAGCCTCCTCGCGCAGCAACGCCTCGCGATCCTCCTTGGGGATCTGGTAATAATCCGGGTGGATTTCGCTGAATGCCAGGAAGCCGTGGCGATTGCCGCCGTAATCGACGAACGCGGCCTGTAGCGACGGTTCGACGCGGGTTACCTTGGCGAGGTAGATATTGCCCTTGAGCTGCTTGCGCTCGGCGGATTCGAAGTCGAATTCCTCGATCCTGTTACCTTGTACGACGGCGATCCGGGTCTCTTCCCGGTGGCGTGCGTCGATCAGCATACGCGTGGTCATTGGTGGTTCTCCGCGCGCGCAGCCTGCCGACGGGTGATCCCCAAAGGGTGTCCTCCAGCGGCCGCGCGCGATGATGGGATGCGCGTCGGCCCGAACCGGCGGCGCAATGGGTTTGTCGAATTGCGTCTGCTCGTAGCGCATGCCGGGGCGAAAGCCGGGGCACCCCAAGACCCGCGACGACGACGGCTCGGGCCGGTCGGTCTTGCGGGCGGGGGATAGGCGTCATGCGAGCGTCAACCTGGGTAAACGGCCGCGCCCGGGATGGGGCCGGCCGATGGCCCGTTGCGTCGGATTTCGCCCGACGCACGGATGCTTCCGCGATGCTAGCAGGCATGTTCCTCACCCGCAACCGCGACGATGGCGTGTTTCCGGCGCAGCGGGACTCGCGATTTCGGCGGGTTCGGGGCGCGGCGCGAACGGCTTTTCGCTGGACGGTGGGGTGCCCCGCGCGGCATGAACGATAAGGTGTTCGCGCTGATCGCCCTGATGCTCGGCTTCCTGCAAGCGCCCGCGCCGGCGATGGCCGCGCGTGGCGCTGCGCTCCCACCGGTCGCGCCCCGCTTCGCTGCGGCCAGTTTGGTGCCGACGCTCGACTTCTGGCCTTTCCGCGGCGGCGACAGACGGACGGCCAAGCCGTACAAGCTGTCGATCGCCGTTCCGCCCCCGGCGCGCGCGCAGCCGCTGCCACGCGTGCAGGGCGACGCATCGCGGCCGCTGGTCGTCATCGACGCAGGGCACGGTGGCATCGACCCTGGTGCCGGCAATGCAGAACTCGGGCTGCGCGAGAAGGACGTGACGCTCAAGGTGGCGCAGGCGATCCGCGACGCACTGCTCGCCTCGGGCCGGGTGCGCGTGGCGCTGACGCGGGACGACGATCGCTACCTGGTGCTGCGCGAACGCTATGGCATCGCGCGGCGGCTGAAGGCCGATCTCTTCATCTCCATCCACTGCGACAGCGTTGGTGCGGGTGCGGGAGGAGCAGGTGCGACGGGCGCATCGGCCTACACGCTCTCCGAGGTCGCGTCGGACAAGGAAGCCGCCCGATTGGCCGCACGCGAGAACAAGGCCGATGCGATCTCCGGCCTGCACCCGAGCGAGGCGGGCGCCGACATATCCTCCATCCTGATCGACCTGACCCAGCGCGAGACGATGAACGCTTCCGCCGGCTTCGCCCGCCTGCTCGGCCGCGAGGCGCGACCGCTGATGCCGCTCAAGCCCAATTTCCACCGCATGGCGTCGTTGATGGTCTTGAAGGCACCAGACCTTCCCTCGATCCTCTTCGAGACGGGCTATCTCTCCAATCCCCAGGACGCCGCCTTCCTCGACAGCCGCGAAGGGCGTCATGCAATCGCCGAGAGCGTCAAGCGCGCGGTCGAGGTTCATTTCGCGCGGGCGCTGGCCGCACGGTGACCGGCATGTGGAGCGCGATAACGGCGGGCTGATGCGAAGCGGTGGCATGCTGCCGCCAACATGTTAAGGGCCAGCATAGTATATGGCGTCCACACCTCCCCAAGACACGCGCTTCACGTTGCATCGCCCTCCTGCTCCCGGCTGGGTGGGGTGGCTCGTGCGCGCGTGGCGGCGCCGCCTGGTCAAGGTGCTGGCCGCGCTGGCCGGGCTGTTCCTGCTCGCAGTCGGCGTGTTCTGGCTGGCGTTCATGCGCGACCTGCCCTCGGTCGATACCCTGCGCGCCTATGAGCCGCCGCTGCCCACCAATGTCCGCGGCATCGACGGGGTGCCGGTGCAAGCCTACGCGCGCGAACGACGCGTCGAACTGAGCTATGCCGAATATCCCGCGATGCTCGTGCGCGCCTTCCTGGCCGCCGAGGACAAGACCTTCTTCGCGCATCACGGCGTCGACTACCCCGGCATCGCGCGCGCGGTGCTGACCAATATGCAGAGCGACCGGCGCCCGGTCGGCGCATCGACGATCACGCAGCAGGTCGCCAAGAACCTGCTGCTGACCAGCGAGGTGAGCTATGCCCGCAAGGTCAAGGAAGCGATCCTGGCCTACAAGATCGAGAATGCCCTGACCAAGCCGCAGATCCTCGAACTCTACCTCAATCAGATCGCGCTCGGCCGCAACGCCTTTGGGGTCGAGGCCGCGGCGCACGCTTATTTCGACAAGGAACTGGACGAGCTTACCCTGGCGCAGATGGCGTATCTGGCGATCCTACCCAAGGGACCGGCCAATTACGATCCCGTCCGCTTCCCCGACCGCGCCACGACGCGGCGCGATTACGTGCTGGGCGAGATGCTGCGCAACGGCTTCATCACCGCCGGGCAGCACGACGCGGCGGTCGCCGAGCCGCTGGGCACGATCCTGCGGCGCACGCCCAAATACGAGAGCGTCGGCGGCTATTTCGTCGAGGAGGTCCGCCGCCAGCTGATCGCCAAATATGGCGAGACGGCGCGCGACGGGCCGTACAGCGTCTATTCGGGGGGGCTGTGGGTGCGTACCTCGCTCGATACCCGGCTACAGAACCTGGCGGCCGAGGCGCTGCGCGATGGCCTGATCCGCTACGATGCAGGGCGCGGCTGGTCCGGGCCGATCCGCGAGGTGGAGATCGAGGACGGCAATTGGTTGCAGCCCTTCCTCAACCGCAACATCGGGCTGGATTACAAGGACTGGCGCGCGGCGATCGTCGTCGCGCGCGCGGGCGACGCCTGGACGATCGGCTTTACCGACGGCCGCACCGCCACCCTGCCGCGCTGGGGCGCGCAGATGCCAGTGCGTGGGGTAGGCGGCACCGCCTTTGCCGCCTTGAAGCCCGGCGACATCATCGCGGTCGCGCCGGCGGGGACCGACTATGCGCTGCGCTCCGTACCGCGCATTTCCGGCGGTTTCGTGGTCGAGGAGCCCGCGAGCGGACGCATCCTGGCGATGCAGGGCGGCTTCGACACGCGGCTGCAATCCTTCAACCGGGCGACCCAGGCGCAGCGCCAGCCGGGATCGACGATCAAGCCGCTGGTCTATGCCGCCGCGCTGGAAAACGGCATGACCCCCGCGTCGATCATCGTCGACGGGCCGTTCTGCGTCTATCAGGGCGCGCGGCTGGGCAACAAATGCTTCCGCAATTTCGACAACATGCGCAGCGCCGGCCCGCATACGATGCGCTGGGGGATCGAACAGTCGCGCAACCTGATGACGGTGCGCGCCGCCGCGCAGACCGGCATGCCCAAGGTCGTGGACGTGCTCAAGCGGACGGGCATCGGCACTTATGAGCCGTATCTGTCCTACGCGCTGGGTGCGGGCGAGACGACCGTCGACAAGATGGTCAACGCCTATGCCACGCTGGCCAACCAGGGACGCGGCAACGCGCCGACCGTCATCGACTTCGTCCAGGACCGCCACGGCAAGGTCATCCTGCCGGAGAATTGGCGCCCCTGCGACGGGTGCAACGCCTCCGACTGGAACGGGCGCGCGATGCCGCGGCCCGGCGTGCGCCAGCGCCAGGTGATCGACGCGCTGACCGCCTATCAGATGGTCCACATCACCGAGGGCGTAATCCAGCGCGGCACCGCGACCGTGCTGCGCGATCTGGATCGGCCGATGTTCGGCAAGACCGGCACGACCAGCGGCCCGCGCGACGTGTGGTTCATCGGCGGCACGCCGCAGTTCATCGGCGGGCTCTACATCGGTTACGATACGCCGCGGAACCTGGGCGGCTATGCGCAGGGCGGCACGCTGGCCGCGCCCATTTTCAAGCAATTCGCGATCCGGGCCTATGAGGGGATGGAGAAGCTGCCGTTCCGCGCGCCGCCGGGCATCCGCATGGTCCGCATCGATCGCAGCAGCGGCCGCCCGGTCTATGGCACCTTTCCCACCGACAGCCATCCCAAGCCGGCGGTGATCTGGGAAGCCTTCAAGCCGGAAAGCGAACCGCGCCGCCGCGCGCGCCGCGCCGCCGGCCCTGCGCCCGCCGCAACCGCTACAGCCGCGCCCCGCGCCCAGGCACCGCGCGAAAGCGATTTCTTGCAAAGGGAAGGCGGAATCTACTAGCCGCTTGCCCGACAACGCGCGCGCCATGAAGGTCGCGCGCCCATTGGAGAGAGTTCATGCGCGCCGAAGCGCAGGCCCATGTCGATACGATCAACGAGGCGCTGGCGCTGCTCCGCCGCTTCCTCGATTGGGAGCGCGCGCTACGTCGTCTGGACGAGCTCAACGCGCGCGTCGAGGATCAGGCCCTGTGGTCCGATCCCCGCGCCGCGCAGGAGGTTATGCGCGAACGCCGCCGCCTGGACGAGGCGATCGGCGCGACGCGTGCGATCCAGTCCGAACTGGACGATACCGTCGAGCTGATCGAGATGGCAGAGGCCGAGGGCGATACGGAGATGGAGGCCGACGGCGTCTCCAGCCTGGCCGAACTCGCGCGCCGCGCCACCCGCGACAAGGTCAAGGCGCTGCTGGCGGGCGAAGCCGACGGCAACGACACCTATATCGAGGTCAACGCCGGCGCCGGCGGCACCGAGAGCCAGGATTGGGCGGGGATGCTGGCGCGCATGTATTCGCGCTGGGGCGAGCGACAGGGCCTCAAGGTCGAACTGATCGACCAGCATTCGGGCGAACAGGCGGGGATCAAGTCCGCGACGCTGCTGCTCAAGGGCGAGAACGCTTACGGCTATGCCAAGACCGAAAGCGGCGTCCACCGGCTGGTGCGGATCAGCCCGTATGATTCCGCCGCGCGCCGCCACACGTCGTTCGCCAGCGTCTGGGTATACCCGGTCGTCGACGACAATATCGAAGTCGATTACAACGAGAGCGACCTGCGCATCGACACCTATCGCGCGTCGGGCGCGGGCGGGCAGCACATCAACACCACCGATTCGGCGGTGCGCATCACCCATATCCCGACCGGCATCGTCGTCCAGTGCCAGAACCAGCGATCGCAGCACAAGAACAAGGCCGAGGCCTATAACCAGCTGCGTGCGCGCCTCTACGAGCGTGAACTCGCGATCCGTGAAGCGGCGGCCAATGCGGAGAATGCCGGCAAGACCGATATCGGCTGGGGCCACCAGATCCGCAGCTACGTCCTGCAACCCTATCAGATGGTCAAGGATCTGCGCACCGGCGTCACCTCGACCAGTCCGTCGGACGTGCTCGATGGCGACCTCGACGACTTCATGGCCGCCGCGCTGTCGCAGCGGGTGACCGGCGAAGTCGCGCAGGTCGAGGACGTCGACTGACGATGCGTTGTCACCCTCACCCTTCCGCGCCTTCGCCGCTCCCTCCCTCTCCCGGCGGGAGAGGGAGGCGAGGGCGACTGAGAGGGGTGAGGGTGAGCGGATTGCTGTTATCGGCCCTCCTCGCTGTCGCCTGCGACGGGTCGAAGCCGTTGCTCAAGCAGCCGGAGCCGCGTGCGCCGGTGTTCCCGGTCGCCGATCGTCCGGTCGCCAGCATCGTCTCGTCGCGCTGGTCTACCGAGGAGGCGCGCGACCGCGTGCGTGAGGCCGAACGCGTGATGGACGGCGCCGACATCCGCCCCGGCATGACGGTGGCCGACATCGGTGCGGGCGAGGGCTATTACACCATCCGCCTGGCCAGCCGAGTGGGGCCGCAGGGGCGCGTGCTGGCCGAGGACATCGTCGCCGAAGTCCGCGATGCGCTCGCCGAACGCGTGGCGCGCGAGCGGCTGGGCACGGTCAGCGTGAAACTGGGCGAGCCGGACGATCCCAAGCTGCCCGCCGCCAGCTTCGACCGGGTGCTGATGGTGCACATGTACCATGAGATCGCGCAGCCCTATGCCTTCCTCTGGCGGCTGCGGCCGGCGCTGAAGCCCGACGGGCTGGTCGTCGTCGTCGATGCCGATCGCCCGACGCAGAACCATGGCACGCCACCGGCGCTGCTGAAATGCGAATTCGCGGCGGTCGGCTATAGCCAGGTCGCGCGGCGCGAGATGCCGGGTGCGGGCGCCTATCTCGCGACCTTCCGTGCCACCGGCGCCCGCCCCGAACCGAAGGCGATTCGCGCCTGCCGGAGCAACGGATGACCGCCGACGCCCAGTATTTCGAGATTCTGCGCCGCATCCTCGACACCGGCGACGCGCGCGACGACCGGACGGGTGTGGGCACGCTGTCGGTCTTCGGGGTCACCGCGCGTTTCGACCTCAGCCAAGGTCATGTTCCCCTGCTCACCACGAAGCGGGTGTCGTGGAAGACCGCTGTCAAGGAGATGCTGTGGTTCCTGACCGGGCGCACCAATATCCGCGAGCTGCTGGAGCAGAACGTGCGCATCTGGACCGACTGGCCGCTGGCCCGCTATCGGCGCGAGACCGGCAACGCGATCGACCAGCGCGCGTTCGAGGCGCGTATCCTGGACGATGCGACGTTCGCCGAGACCTGGGGCGATCTCGGCCCGGTTTACGGCAAGCAATGGCGGCGCTGGCGGGGCGCGGACGGGCGCGAGCACGACCAGATCGCGACCGTCATCGACCAGCTGCGCACCAATCCGTCGAGCCGCCGCATCCTCTTCCACGGCTGGAACGTCCCCGAACTCGGCGACATGGCGCTGCCGCCGTGCCACATGGTCTATCAATATCATGTCACCAGCGAAGGGCGGCTCAATTCGCTCCTCTTCCAGCGCAGTTGCGACGCGATGCTGGGCCTGCCGTTCAACTGGATCGGCGCGACCGCGCTCCAGCTGATGCTGGCGCAACAGGCGGGCCTCACCCCCGGCGACCTCGTCTGGATGGGGGGCGACGTGCATCTGTATCGCAATCACCTCGACCAGGCGCGCGAACAGCTGGCCCGCGAACCGCGCCCCGCGCCGCGGATGACGTTGCAGCCCGCAGAAAGCATCGACGCGTATCGGATCGAGGACTTTGCGGTCGAGGGCTATGATCCGCATCCGGCGATCAAGGCGGAGGTGGCGGTTTGAGCGGAGGGCGTCACCCCACACTTGTGGAACGGTTCTTGTCAGGCAGGGCACGCCGGCGTGGCGTGCCAGAACCGTTCGGTTTTGACACTGGTATAAATAGGCAACTTGCGCCCATTTTGCCGTCACGCTGAGCAGTGTCATAGTGCTCCGATGGATAGCGCTATCGAACAAGCCGTGGATGGGCTCGACACTCGGAGCAGCCTCGATGGTGAGAATGTTTGGTTATCAATACGGGCTCACGGCTCTGCGCTCATGCCATATTTTAGGCGGGCCTACCCCCGCTTCAGAACGTCTGATGGTCGAATAGCATTGATATTCTACGCGACAAAATATGCCCGCGTGAGTGACGACGCCTTTGAGCTCGGTCGCGCTGCTCTTAATGATCGGTCCAAGCTTGCGCGGGTCAGAGCCTGCGGGTTGCTCGCATACTCGTTGCGCGCTGACGCGATTCCTTGTCTAGAGCGGGATGACATTGCTCTGAATCGATTGAGGATTCCGTTGGGGCGAGAAGTCTGATTCAAGATGCAGGCTGGGCGAGGAGGCCAGCCTTGATGGCGAAGCCCTATTCGATGGACTTGCGCGAGCGGGTGGTTGCC
>NZ_DASVTL010000089.1:0-44951 GCF_036387595.1 Sphingomonas sp. | reverse complement strand
CCGCGAGGGCACCGGCTGGATGTGGCGGGTGATGGAGCGGATGCGCACCGGCGACGCCGAGATCGGCGAGATCGACATGCTCCAACAGGTGACCAAACAGGTCGAGGGCCATTCGATCTGCGCACTGGGCGATGCCGCGGCGTGGCCGATCCAGGGGCTCATCAAGCATTTCCGGCCGGAGATGGAGCGGCGCATAGTCGAGCGTGGCGGCGGTGATCTGACGCCTATGCAGGAGGCGGCGGAGTGAGGCTGACACGTACAGACAAGCTAAGTCGTGCTTACCGCCCATATACCGAATTGGGTCGGGGCATTGCGATGACGGATCGAGCGGCTGTTACGGACGCTCAGAAGTGGTCTGCTCGTGAGCATGTTGCAGATGAGACTGCGGTCACCGACAAGCTCCGCGCCGGATGGCATCTCTGGATGGAGCGTGAGGACGGCACTTCAGCACGTCCGTCGCTGATTACACCCACTAGCATTCAAGGCTGGCGCTAATGCCTAAGCTGAAAGTTGACGGTGTCGAAGTCGAGGTTCCGCAGGGTGCGACCGTGCTCCAGGCGTGCGAGATCGCGGGGAAGGAAATCCCGCGTTTCTGCTATCACGAGCGGCTGTCCATCGCGGGCAATTGCCGGATGTGCCTGGTCGAGGTGAAGCCCGGCCCGCCCAAGCCGCAGGCGAGTTGCGCGCTGCCTGCGGCGGACAATCAGGAGGTCTTCACGACGTCCCCGATGGTCAAGCATGCCCGCGAGGGCATCATGGAATTCCTGCTCATCAACCATCCGCTTGACTGCCCGATCTGCGACCAGGGCGGCGAGTGCGACTTGCAGGACCAGTCGGTCGCTTATGGCCGCGGGCGTTCGCGCTACGACGAGCCGAAACGCGCGGTGACCGAGAAATATATGGGGCCGATCGTCAAGACGATCATGACCCGCTGCATCCAATGCACCCGCTGCGTGCGCTTCGCCGAGGAAGTGGCCGGCGTCGAGGAGATCGGCGCGATCTTCCGCGGCGAGGACATGCAGATCACCTCCTATCTGGAAAAGGCGGTGACGAGCGAGCTGAGCGGCAACGTCGTCGATCTGTGCCCGGTCGGCGCGCTGACCAGCAAACCCTATTCGTTCGAGGCGCGGCCCTGGGAATTGAAGAAGACGCTGACCATCGACGTGATGGACGCGGTCGGCACCAATATCCGGCTCGACAGCCGCGGGCGCCAGGTGATGCGCTGCGTGCCGCGGATCAACGAGGACGTGAACGAGGAATGGGCGAGCGACAAGACGCGCCACCATGTCGACGGACTCGTCCGGCGGCGACTCGACAAGCCTTATGTGCGCCGCGACGGCAAGCTGGTGGCGGTGAAGTGGGACGAGGCTTTTACCGCCATCGCGGCGGTAGGGGCGGGCGATAGCGTCGCCGTGGTCGCGGGCGATCTGGTCGATTGCGAGACGATGTATGCGGCCAAGGTGCTGGCGCGCGCGATGGGATCGACGCGGCTCGAAGGGCGGCAGACCGGGATGGCGTATGACACGTCGTCTTTGGGCGCGGTGAGTTTCAACACGACGATCGCCGGGACCGAGCGCGCCGACGCGATCCTGCTGGTCGGCACCAATTTGCGCTGGGAAGCGCCGCTGGTGAACACGCGGGTGCGCAAGGCGATCAAGCGCGGCGCCAAGGTGTTCGCGATCGGCGCGGAGACCGACCTGACCTATAAGGTCGAATGGCTCGGCAGCGAATTGTCGCTGATGGGATCGCTGCCGGAGCATGTCGCGCAGGCGTTCGCCAAGGCCGAGCGGCCGATGGTGATCGTCGGCGGCGGCGCGCTGAAGGGCGGGCATGGCGCTTCGCTGAAGCTGGCGCAGACGCTGAACCTCGTCCGAGAGGACTGGAACGGGTATAACGTCGTGCACATGGCGGCGGCGCGGATGGGCGGGCTGATGCTGGGTTACGCGCAAGGCGGCGGCATCGCCGACGTCGCGGATGCGAAGCTGGCGTTCTTCCTGGGCGCGGACGAGGTAGATTATGCCGCCTTCGCCGGGTGCAAGGTCTATATCGGCCACCACGGCGATCGCGGCGCGGCACACGCCGACGTGATCCTGCCGGGCGCGACCTATGCCGAGAAATCGGGGACGTGGGTCAATCTGGAAGGCCGGGTACAGCGCGGCGAGCGGGCAGTGTTCCCGCCGGGCGACGCGCGCGAGGATTGGACGATCCTGCGCGCGCTGTCGGAGCGGCTCGGCCACACGCTGCCGTTCGACAGCCTGGCGGGGCTGCGCGAAGCGATGGCGGGCGAAGTGCCGGCGTTGCGGCATACCGGACTCGTCACCTTCGACTGGAACCCGCCGGCGCTCGATGCGACCGCCGTCGGCGCGATCGAGGACTATCCGATCCGGGACTTCTACCTGACCAACGCGATCTGCCGCGCGTCGCCGACGATGCAGCGCTGTTCGGCGGAATTGCTGCACGGTGAAGAATTTGCGGAGGCGGCGGAATGATGGCTCTCCTGAAGTCCTCCCCGGCACGGGGAGGAGTTTGCGAATGACGGACTTCTTCAATACCACCGTAGGCATGTCCTATGGCTGGGCGTGGTTCACCGCGACGATCGTCGGCATCCTGGTCATCGCGCTGCCGCTGATGCTGGCGGTGGCGATGATAATCTATGCCGATCGCAAGATCTGGGCGGCGATGGCGCTGCGCCGCGGGCCGAACGTCGTCGGGCCGTTCGGGCTGTTGCAGAGCTTCGCCGACGGGCTGAAGGTGTTCCTTCAGGAAACCATCATCCCCTCGGCCGCCAACCGCGCGCTGTTCCTGATCGCGCCGATCATCACCTTCACGGTCGCGCTGATCGTATGGGCGGTGGTGCCGTTCTCGGCCGGCGTCGTGCTCGCTGATATCAACGTCGGGCTGCTCTACGTGCTCGCGGCGTCGTCGCTCGGCGTCTACGGGATCATCCTGGCGGGCTGGGCGTCGAATTCGAAATACCCCTTCTATTCGGCGCTGCGTGCCGCGGCGCAGATGGTGAGTTACGAAGTCGCGATCGGCTTCATCCTGATCTCGATCGTGATGTGGGCGGGCAGCTTCAACCTGTCCGCGATCGTGCTGGCGCAGAAATCGCACGTCTGGATCTTCAACGGCTTCATCCTGAATCCGCTGCTGTTCCCGATGGCGGTGATGTTCTTCATCTCCTCGCTCGCCGAGACGCAGCGCGCGCCGTTCGACCTCACCGAGGCGGAATCGGAACTGGTCGCCGGCTATCAGACCGAATATTCGAGCATGTCCTTCGCGCTTTACTGGCTCGGCGAATATGCCAATGTGCTGCTGATGTGCGCGCTCAACGCGACGCTCTTCTGGGGCGGATGGCTGCCGCCGGTCGATTGGGCGCCGCTGTATGTCGTGCCAGGGATCATCTGGCTGTTCGCCAAGATGTTCTTCTTCTTCTTCCTGTTCAGCTGGGTGAAGGCGACGGTGCCGCGCTATCGCTACGACCAGCTGATGCGGCTGGGGTGGAAGATATTCCTGCCGGTGTCGCTGTTCTGGGTGTTTCTGGTGTCGGGTGTGCTGATGTTCATGCGGGTGCCGTGCCCCGGCCATACGCCACGCGCCGCGGTCTCCACGGCGCTCGTCACCGGGCCTGGTTACCCAGCAGGCTGCGTGGCAACTACCGTTTCTGAAATGGACCGCTGATGAGCCTCGCGCAGATCATCAAATCGTACACGCTTTGGGAATTCCTCAAGGCGCACGCGCTGACGCTGAAGTATTTCTTCAAGCCCAAGGCGACGATCAACTATCCCTATGAGCGCAACCCGGTGTCGCCGCGGTTCCGCGGCGAGCATGCCCTGCGCCGCTATCCCAATGGCGAGGAGCGGTGCATAGCGTGCAAATTGTGCGAGGCGGTGTGCCCGGCCCTGGCGATCACGATCGAATCCGAACCGCGCGACGACGGATCGCGGCGGACGACGCGCTACGACATCGACATGACCAAGTGCATCTTCTGCGGTCTGTGCCAGGAGGCGTGTCCGGTCGACGCGATCGTCGAAGGTCCGAACCTGGAATATTCGACCGAGACGCGCGAAGAGCTGATCTACGACAAGGCCAAGCTGCTCGATAACGGCGATCGCTGGGAGCGGGTGCTCGCAGCGAACCTTGCCGCCGATGCGCCGTATCGTTAGGCGGCTCGGGATGATTCTCACCGATCAATTCCTCCCCGGAACGGGGAGGTGGCGCGCCGAAGGCGCGACGGAGGGGCAGCCACGCGCGACCCGCTTGGAACTGCCCCTCCACCACTCGGCTAGCGCCGAGCGGTTCCCCTCCCCGTTCCGGGGAGGTAGAAGCGCGTGATCCAGGCCATTGCCTTCTATCTTTTCGCGGTCGTCGTCATCGTTTCCGCGGCGATGACGATCTCGTCGCGCAACCCGGTGCATTCGGTGATGTGGCTGATCCTGGCGTTCTTCAACGCCGCCGGGCTGATGGTGCTCGTCGGGGCGGAGTTCATCGCGATGCTGCTCGTGATCGTCTATGTCGGCGCGGTCGCGGTGCTGTTCCTCTTCGTCGTGATGATGCTCGACGTCGATTTCGCGACGATGCGGGCGGGGGTCGCGCGCTATGCCGGGATCGGGCTGGCGCTCGCGGTCGCCCTGGCGGCCGAGGTGATGGTGGCGATCGGCGCCTGGCGGCTGGGCGGGGTCGCGCTGGCGCGCCGTGCCGCGCCGGTCGATCCGACGGTGCCGAACATCCGCGCGATCGGCGACCTGCTGTATACTCGGTATCTCTTCATCTTCGAGGCCGCGGGCTTCGTGCTGCTCGTCGCGATGATCGGCGCGATCGTGCTGACCCACCGCGACCGCAGCGGCGCGCGCTACCAGAACATCAGCCGCCAGAATGCGCGGCGACCGCAGGACGCGACCCGCAACATGCAGCCGCCGGTCGGGCAGGGGATGGATCTGTGATCCTTCGACAGGCTCAGGACAGACGGGTTCGCGGAGTGCTTCGCACGTGATTGGTTTGATCCATTATCTGGTCGTCGCCGCGATCCTGTTCACGATGGGGGTGCTCGGCATCTTCCTCAATCGCAAGAACCTGATCGTCATCCTGATGGCGATCGAGCTGATCCTGCTGGCGGTGAACATCAATTTCGTCGCTTTCTCGGCCTATCTGAACGACCTGGTCGGTCAGGTGTTCGCGATGTTCGTGCTGACCGTCGCGGCGGGCGAGGCGGCGATCGGGCTGGCGATCCTGGTCATCTATTTCCGCGGGCGGGGCACGATCGCGGTCGACGACGTCAACCGGATGAAGGGGTGACGGCGTGATCCTGTTAATCGTCTTCCTGCCCCTGCTGGCCGCGATCGTCGCCGGGCTGGGCAACAAGGCCATCGGCGCGGTCCCGGCCAAGGTCGTGACCACCGCGGCGCTGTTCGTGGCGGCGGCGCTGTCCTGGGTGATCTTTCTCGGCTTCCTTTCCGGGACGAGTACGGCAAGCGTGCAGCCGGTGCTGGAATGGATCGTCAGCGGCGACATGCGCGTCGACTGGGGCTTTCGCGTCGATGCGCTGACCGCGGTCATGCTGGTGGTCATCACCAGCGTCTCGGCGCTCGTCCACCTCTATAGTTGGGGCTATATGGAGGAAGATCCGGACCAGCCGCGCTTCTTCGCCTATCTGTCTCTGTTCACCTTCGCGATGCTGATGCTGGTGACCGCGGACAACCTCGTCCAGATGTTCTTCGGCTGGGAGGGCGTGGGCCTCGCCAGCTATCTGCTGATCGGTTTCTGGTTCCGCAAGCCCAGCGCCAATGCCGCGGCGATAAAGGCGTTCGTGGTCAACCGCGTCGGCGATCTCGGCTTCATGCTCGGCATCTTCGGGACGTTCCTGGTGTTCGGCACCGTGTCGATCCCCGCGATCCTTGCCGCTGCGCCGGGGATGGCGGGGTCGACGATCGGCTTTCTGGGTGCGCGCTTCGATACGATGACCGTGCTGTGCCTGCTGCTGTTCGTCGGCGCGATGGGCAAGTCGGCGCAATTGGGGCTGCACACCTGGTTGCCCGATGCGATGGAGGGGCCGACGCCGGTGTCGGCGCTGATTCATGCAGCGACGATGGTCACCGCGGGCGTGTTCATGGTGTGCCGCCTGTCGCCGATGTTCGAGACGTCGCCGGTGGCGCTGGGCGTGGTGACGACGATCGGCGCGGCGACCTGCCTGTTCGCGGCCACCGTCGGGCTGGTGCAGACCGACATCAAGCGCGTGATCGCGTATTCGACCTGCTCGCAGCTCGGCTACATGTTCTTCGCAGCGGGCGTCGGCGCTTATGGCGCGGCGATGTTCCATCTGTTCACCCACGCCTTCTTCAAGGCGTTGCTGTTCCTGGGCGCGGGGTCGGTGATCCATGCGATGCACCATGAGCAGGACATGCGCTTCTACGGGGGCCTGCGCAAAAGCATACCCGTCACTTTCTGGACGATGATGATGGGGACGCTGGCGATCACCGGCGTCGGCATTCCGGGCATCTTCGGCAATGCCGCGATCGGCTTTGCGGGTTTCCATTCGAAGGACGCGATCATCGAGGCGAGCTGGGCGGCGGGCGAGCCGGGGGTGTGGTTCGTCGGTACGCTGGTCGCGCTGCTGACCAGCTTCTATTCCTGGCGGCTGATGTTCCTGACCTTCTGGGGCGATCCGCGCTGGGCGGCGTCCGAGCATATCCGGCACGCGCTTCATGATGCGCACGATCACGCGACCCAGGCGCATCATGGCACGGCGGCGCAGGAGACCGCGGGCGGCGAGCCGGACGAGCATGCGCGCGGCGCCGAAGCGGTGCCGGCCGGCACCGGCGGCTATCACCCGCACGAAAGCCCGCTCGCCATGCTGGTCCCGCTGCTGCTGCTGTCGGTCGGCGCGGTCGCGGCCGGGTTCGTGTTCCACGGCGCCTTCATCGAGCCGGAGGCGGGTGCCGAATTCTGGCGCGGCGCGATCGCGTTCCGCGAGCATCTGATGCACGAAATGCACGGCGTGCCGCTGTTCATCAAGCTGTCGGCGACGATCGCGATGCTGATCGGGCTGGTGACCGCGTGGTACGCCTATATCCGCAGCCCCGGCTTCCCCGCGGCGGTGGCGGACCAGTTCCGCATCCTCTACCGCATGCTGCTCCACAAATGGTATTTCGACGAGCTGTACGACCTGCTCTTCGTGCGCGCCGCCTTTGCGATCGGCCGGCTGCTGTGGCACCGCGGCGACGAGAAGACGATCGACCGCTTCGGGCCGAACGGCTCGGCCTGGCTGGTCCAGGCGGGTAGTCGGGCGGCGGTGCGGTTCCAGACGGGATATGTCTATACCTATGCCTTCGTCATGCTGATCGGCCTGACCGCCGCGCTGACCTGGGCGATCTCGCGGTGATCGCCCAATGTTAGAATATCCGATCCTCACCCTGATGCTCGGCGTTCCCGCGCTGGCCGCGGTCGCGTGCCTGTTCGCCGATGCGGCCAATGCGCGGCGGATGGCGCTGGCCGCGACGCTGGTCGATCTGGCGCTCGGCATCGTCCTGTGGGCGACCTACGACGTCGGCGGCGCCCAGTGGCAGTTAGTCGAGCACGGTCCGCGCTTTGGTTTCTTCGCCTGGGACTTGGGGGTGGACGGCTTCGCGCTGATGCTCATCATGCTCAGCGTGTTCCTGATGCCCGTCTGCATCGGCGCGAGCTGGCGGTCGGTGACGAACCGCGTGCCCGAATATATGGCGGCGTTCCTGCTGACCGAGGTGCTGATGATCGGCACCTTCGCGGCGCAGGACATGTTCCTGTTCTATCTGTTCTTCGAAGCCGGCCTGATCCCGATGTACCTCATCATCGGCATCTGGGGCGGCGCGAACCGTATCTACGCGAGTTACAAATTCTTCCTCTACACATTGCTCGGCTCGCTGGTGATGCTGATCGCGATGCTCTACATGGTGGGACAAGCTGGCACGTCGAGCATTCCCGCGCTCCAGGCGTATGACTTCGCGCCTGAGGCGCAGACATGGCTGTGGCTGGCGTTCTTCGCGTCCTTCGCGGTCAAGATGCCGATGTGGCCGGTCCACACCTGGCTGCCCGATGCGCACGTCCAGGCGCCGACCGCGGGATCGGTGATCCTGGCGGGCGTGCTGCTGAAGCTGGGGGGCTACGGCTTTCTGCGCTTCTCGCTGCCGATGTTCCCGGAGGCGAGCGGCGCGCTGACCTGGCTGATCTTCGCTTTGTCGGCGATCGCGGTGATCTACACCAGCCTGGTCGCGCTGGTGCAGGCGGATATGAAGAAGCTGATCGCCTATTCGAGCGTAGCGCACATGGCAATCGTGACGATCGGGCTGTTCGCGTTCAACCGCCAGGGCATCGAAGGCGCGATGTTGATGATGCTCAGCCACGGGCTGGTGTCCGGCGCGCTGTTCCTGTGCGTCGGCGTGATCTACGACCGGCTGCACACGCGGGAGATCGCGCGCTACGGCGGGCTGGCGATCACGATGCCGCGCTATGCGATCCTGTTCCTGTTCTTCACGATGGCGTCCATCGGGCTGCCGGGCACCAGCGGCTTCGTCGCCGAATTCCTCGCGCTGATGGGGGCGTATCACGTCTCGACCTGGACGGCGCTGCTCTGCACGACCGGCATCATCCTTGGCGCGGCCTATATGCTCTATCTCTACCGCCGCGTCGTGTTCGGCGAGGTGAAGTCGGAGGAGGTGCGGACGATGGCCGATGCCAATAGCCGCGAAGTCTGGCTGCTCGCCCCGATCGCCGCGGTCGTGCTGTGGATGGGCGTCTATCCGGAGAGCTTCCTCGCGCCGATGCGCAAGGACGTCGGCGTGCTGCTCGCGCGGATCGACCGGGCGGCGCCGCGCAGTGACTCGGTGCCTACCGCTGGCCGTGCGCCTGCGCTCCATGTAAACGGCCCCGCGGAGGCGCATCGATGAGCTATTCCGCCAATCTCGCGATGGTCCTGCCCGAACTGGTCCTGGGCTTCGGCGCGGTCGTGCTGATGCTCGCCGCCGCCTGGGGCGGTCAGGGAGCGACCCGCGCCATCTCGATCGCGTCGGTCTTCGTGCTGGCGGGTGCCTGCGTCGCGCTCGCCGGGCCTGCTTCCTATGGCGGTGACGCCTTTGCCGGGCTGTACCGCGCGGATGCCTTTGCGGCCTTCGCCAAGGTGCTGATCTTCCTCGGCACGGCGGTTGCCATCGTCATCGCGCCGGGCTTTTTCGCGCGCACGGCGGGCGACGACCTGAAGCCCGAATATCCGGTGCTGCTGCTGCTGTCGGCGGCGGGGATGGGGATGATGGTGTCGGCGAGCGACATGCTGACCCTCTACGTCGGGCTGGAGCTGCAGAGCCTGGCGGCGTATGTGCTCGCCAGCTTCATGCGCCGCGATCAGCGATCGGCCGAGGCGGGGCTGAAGTATTTCGTGCTGGGCGCGCTCGCCAGCGGCATCCTGCTCTACGGTATCAGCCTGGTCTATGGCTTTTCGGGCACGACCGGCTTCACCGGCATCGCGGACGCTTATGCGGGCGCGGACTCGCTCGGGCTGCTGTTCGGGCTGGTGTTCGTCTTCGCAGGGATTGCCTTCAAGATTTCGGCGGTGCCGTTCCACATGTGGACCCCGGACGTCTACGAAGGCGCACCGACGCCGGTGACCGCCTTCTTCGCCTCGGCTCCCAAAGTCGCGGCGATGGCGCTGGCGGTGCGCGTCGCGATCGAGGCGATGGGACCGGCGACCGGCGAGTGGCGCCAGATCGTGATCTTCGCCGCGCTCGCCTCGATCATCCTCGGCGCGGTGGGGGCGATCGGGCAGGTCAACGTCAAGCGGCTGCTGGCCTATTCGTCGATCAACAACGTCGGCTTCGCGCTGATCGGCCTGGCGACGGGGACGCCCGCGGGCGTCGCCAGCGTGCTGATCTACATGACGATCTATATCGCGATGACGCTCGGCAGCTTCCTGGTCGTGCTGCGGATGCGCGGGGAGGACGGGCAGCCGATCGAATCGCTGGCGAGCCTCGCCGGCCTGTCGCGCAACCAGCCGGGGCTGGCGGCGGCGATGGCGATGTTCATGTTCTCGCTGGCGGGCATCCCGCCGCTGTTCGGCTTCTACGCCAAGTTCGCGGTGTTCTCGGCCGCCGTCGCCGCGGGGCTGTTCCCGCTGGCGGCGATCGGCATCGCCGCATCGGTGATCGGTGCGTATTATTACCTGCGCGTCGTCAAGACGATGTACTTCGACGATCCCGCGCCGGCCTATGGCAGGAGCCGGGACGTGGTCGAGGGCGGCGTGCTGGTCGCCGCGGCGGTGTTCGTCTCGCCGCTCGGCTATCTGGCGATTCCGCTGCTGGGCGTGTGGACGACCGCTGCGGCGAAGGCGCTGTTCTGAGCGAGATACGCGCGGTCGCGGAGACGAAGTCGACCAACGCCGACATGCTCGCCGCGGCGCGCACGGGCGCAGGCGAGGGAACCTGGCTGCGCGCGGACCGGCAAAGCGCGGGGCGCGGGCGGCAGGGGCGGGCGTGGGTATCGCCTGTGGGCAATCTGTATGCCAGCACGCTGGTGCGGTTGCGGCCGACCGATCCGGCTGCGGCGACGCTGGCGCTGGTGGCGGCGGTGGCGGTGGAGGAGGCGGTGTGGGCGTATCTCGCCCACCCACCCTCACCCTTCCCACCCGGCTGCGCCGGGCGGGCCCCTTCCCTCTCCCGGCGGGAGAGGGAGGGAGGCGCGCAGCGCCGGAAGGGTGAGGGTGATGCGCTGCTTCAACTCAAATGGCCGAACGACCTGCTGCTCGACGGCGCCAAGCTCAGCGGCATCCTGCTGGAGCGTGCCGAGGATGCCGTCGTGATCGGCATCGGCGTGAATCTCGCGCACCATCCCGACCTGCCCGATCGCGCGGCGACCAGCCTCGCGGCCTATGGGGTGGACGTCACCCCCGCCGCCTTCCTCGAAACGCTCGCCGAATGCTTCGCGCGCTGGCTCTCGCGCTGGCGCGGCGAAGGGCTGGCGCCGGTGCGCGCCCGCTGGCTGGAGCGTGCGCATCCGCCCGGCACCGCGCTCACCGCCCGGCTGCCCGGTGGCGACGCGATCGACGGGCTGTTCGACGGGCTGGACGCCGACGGTGCGCTGATTCTGCGCTTGGGTGGCGGCGAGCGGCGTGTCATTCACGCCGCCGACGTCTTCCTGCTTTAACGTTCCTGCTTTTAACAAGGGTCTGCCGCATGCTGCTCGCGATCGACGCCGGCAACACCAATGTCGTCTTCGCGCTCGTTGCCAGGGACTCGCATGGCGCGCGGACTATCAAGGCGCGCTGGCGGATCGCGACCGATCCGCGCCGCACCGCCGACGAATATGCGGTGTGGCTGACCCAGTTGCTCGCGATCGAGGGATACGACCGGTCGCAGGTGAGCGCGGTGGCGATCGCCACCGTCGTGCCGCGCGCGCTCCACAATCTCCAGGTGCTCAGCGCCAAATATTTCAGGGTCGAGGCGCTGATCGCCGGCAAGCCGCCGCTCGACTGGACGATGGCGATCGACGTCGCCGAGCCGCAGTCGCTGGGCGCCGACCGTGCGGTCAACACCGTCGCGGCGCACGCACTGCATGCCGGCGACCTCATCACGATCGACTTCGGCACCGCCACCACACTCGATCTCAGCGATTTCTCGGGCGCGTACAAGGGCGGGATCATCGCGCCGGGCATCAACCTGTCGCTCGACGCCCTGGTGACCGCGGCGGCCAAATTGCCGCGGATCGCGATAGAGGCGCCGCAAACCGCGACTGTCATCGGCCGCAATACCGTCGATCAGATGCATATCGGCATCTTCTGGGGCTATATCGCGATGATCGAGGGGCTTGTCGCGCGGATGAAGGCCGAGGTCGGCCGCCCGGTGAAGGTGATCGCCACCGGCGGGCTGGCGACGTTGTTCGAACGCCATACGCAGGTGTTCGACCATATCGAACCCGACCTGACGATCCAGGGACTGGCGATCATGTGCGAACGCGCCCATATACCTGTATAACGGTCGCGCCGCTTCCGGCCTGCTGACCGACCGAAATCCTACTCGAAAGTATATATGACTCCCAAGAACGAACTTCTTTTCTGCGCGCTCGGCGGCTCCGGCGAGATCGGCATGAACGTCAATCTCTATGGCACCCAGGGCAAATGGGTGATGGTGGATTGCGGCATCACCTTCGCCGACCCGGCCTATCCCGGCATCGACGTGATCCTGCCCGATCTGGCGTTCATCGAGGAGCGGATCGACGATCTGCTCGGCATCGTCATCACCCACGGGCATGAGGATCATATCGGCGCGCTGCCGTATCTGGCCGAGGATCTGGGCGTGCCGATCTACGCCACCCCGTTCACGATGGGGCTGATCCGCGGCAAGCTGGACGAGGAAGGGATCACCAACCGCGTCAAGCTGAAGATGATTCCGATGGGCGGCAATTTCCAGCTCGGGCCGTTCGGCTTCACCTTCGTCGAGATGTCGCATTCGATTCCCGAGGCGAACGCGTTGCTGATCGACACGCCGCACGGCCGCGTGTTCCACACCGGCGACTGGAAGCTGGACGCGACCCCGGTCATCGGCAACCCCGCCAGCCCCGAACAGCTGGCCGCGATCGGCGATGCGGGCGTCGATATCCTGGTCTGCGATTCGACCAACGTGTTCAACACCGAGGCATCGGGTTCCGAGAGCACCGTGCGCCGCGGGCTGGCCGAGACGGTCGCCAAGGCAAAGGGGCGCGTACTCGTCACCACCTTCGCCTCCAACGCCGCCCGGCTGCATACTTTGGGCGAGGTCGCTCGCGAGACCGGGCGCAAATTGTGTGTCACCGGGCGCTCGCTCGACCGCATCCTGAAGGTGGCGCGCGCGACGGGTTACCTGAAGGATTTCCCCGACACGATCGACCCAGACACCGCGATGCGGCTGCCCAAGAACAAGGTGCTGATCGTCGCCACCGGCGGGCAGGGCGAGCCGCGCGCTGCGCTGGCGCGCGTCGCCGACGGCAGCCACACGATCGCGCTGGAATCGGGCGATACGGTGATCTTCTCGTCCAAGCAGATCCCCGGCAACGAAGTCGCGATCGGGCGTATCCAAAACATCCTGGCGTCCAAGGGCATCGAGATGGTGACCGAGCGCCAGGCGCACGTCCACGTCTCCGGCCATCCCGGCCGCCCCGAACTGGCGCAGATGTACGAATGGATTCGTCCCGACGTGCTGATCCCGGTTCACGGCGAGATGCGCCACATGATGGAGCATGCCCGCTACGGCCTGGCGCAGGGTATTCCTCGCGCGCTGGTGCAGGGTGACGGCGATATCGTCCGGCTGGCGCCCAAGGGCGCGGTCAAGGTCGGCAACGCCGTGGTCGGGCGGCTGGTGCTCGATGGCGACGTGATCCTGCCGTCGGACGGATCGACGATCAACGAGCGCCGCCGCATCGCGCTGCACGGCCAGATCTCGGTCGCGGTGGCGCTGGGCAAGGGCGGCCGTTCGGTCGGCCGGCCGGTGGTCCGCGTCCAGGGCGTGCCCGTCGAGGACGAGCGCGACGCTTTCATCGCGGAAGCCGCCGATGCCGCGGCCAAGGCGGTGGACGGCAGCCGCCGCGGCATCGACCGGCTGCGTGAGGACGTGCGGCTTTCGGTGCGCAAGGTTGCGACCAAGTGGACGGGCAAGAAGCCGATCGTCGACGTGCTGGTGATCGAGGGTTGATCGGTGCGTTGGACGTCGGCGCTCGCGATCTACGTCCTGTTCTGGTCGTTTTCGGTGTTTCTCGTCCTGCCGTTCGGCGTCCGCACCACGCGCGAAGCCGGGGGCGATCACGTGCCCGGCCAGGCGGACAGCGCCCCGCACGAGTTTCGCGCCGGGCGCCTCGCGCTGCGGGTGACGATCGTCGCGACGATCCTCTTCGGGCTGTTCCTGCTCAACTACACCTACGGCTGGATCACGCCGCAGACGGTGGACCTGTTCGGGCGCGCGAACGTAGCGGCGGCGGAGTGACTCTTCGATCCTCCCCGCTCCGCGGGGAGGGGGACCGCTCGCCGAAGGCGAGGGGTGGAGGGGGTTCGCAACAGGCGATCCACCGGCGGATAGCCCCCTCCACCAGCCTGTGGCTGGTCCCCCTCCCCGCTTTGCGGGGAGGATCGAAGATAGTTTAACTCCGGTAATCCGCGTTGATGGCGATGTAACCGTGGGTCAGGTCGCAGGTCCACACCGTCGCCGATCCCTCGCCGATCCCCAGATCGACGCCGATCGCGATCTCGCTGCCCTTCAGATGCGCGGCGACCGGGGCCTCGTCATACCCTTCGACCGCCAAGCCCTCGCGCGCGACCTGGACGTCGCCGAAGCGGATCGACAGCCGGTCGCGTTCGGCGGGTTCGCCGGCCTTGCCCACCGCCATGACGATGCGGCCCCAATTGGCGTCCTCGCCCGCGATTGCGGTCTTCACCAGGGGCGAATTGGCGATGCTCATCGCGATGCGATGCGCGCTACGATCGCTTTCGGCGCCCGTTACCGCGATCTCGATCAGCTTGGACGCGCCTTCGCCGTCGCGCACGACCAGGAGCGCGAGCTGGTGGCACAGATCGGCCAGCGCCGCTCGGAAAGCGTCCGCGCCGATGCTGTCGTCGTCAATCAGCGGCGCATTGCCGGCCTTGCCCGTCGCGAACGCGAGCACGGTGTCGCTGGTCGAGGTGTCGCCATCCACCGTGATGCAGGAAAAGGTGGTCGCGTTTGCCGCGGTCATGGCGCGCTGGAGGAAAGCCGGGTCAACAGCGGCATCGGTGAAGACGAAGCCGAGCATCGTCGCCATGTCCGGCGCGATCATGCCCGATCCCTTGATGATGCCGTTCAGCGTCACCTTGCGCCCGTCGACGATCGCGGCGGCGGTCGCGCCCTTGGCGAAGGTGTCGGTGGTCATGATCGTCGCGGCGGCGTCCTCCCAGCCGCAGGGGGCGGCGGTGAAGGCGGCATCGAGGCCCGCCTCGGCCTTGTCGACCGGCAGCGGCACGCCGATCACCCCGGTCGAGGCGACGAACACGTCCGAAGGCTGACACCCCAGATACCCCGCCACTCGCGCCGCAATCGCTTCCACCGCTGCCCGCCCGCGCCCGCCGGTGAAGGCGTTGGAATTGCCCGCATTGACGACCAGCGCGCGCGCTTGCCCCAGCGTCATGGCAGCACGGCACCATTCGACTTCGGGGGAGGGGCAACGGCTTTGGGTCAGCACGCCGGCGATGGTCGTGCCTTCCGCCAGCACCGCGAACGTCAGGTCACAGCGGTCCCAGGTCTTGTAGCGCGCGCGAGCGACGCGGAGGTCGACACCCGTGATCGGCGGCAGGAGGGGAAAGGGCAGAGCGAGGGGGGAGCGTTGCATGACGCGCCGATACGATGAGTCGATCCGCAAGGCCAGCCGGCGGGCGGGGCGACGATCGTCCCGCAGAACAGCGCGGCGATCACTAGCCGGTGGACGTCAGCCGGTACGATCCCTATGTCGCGTGTCCGATGAGGTTGCTCCTCCTTCTCTCCGTATTGCTGTCCGCGCTGACCGGCGCGGGCGCGAGTGCCCGCGTCTCCAGCGCGGCTCACACGGTGGCGGAGCGGAGTGTCGTGACACTTGCGCTGGCGCCTGCGCAACGGGCCGTCAATCTGCGGCCGATGGCGACGGTGCCCGTGCTTCGCGCGGTGGCTGAGCTGGCGGGTGAGCCGGTGGCTGTTTCGGACGCCGAGCCCCTCTGGGCGAACCGTCGGCGCGAATAGCCGCCGCTACGCCGATCTTTCATGCCATGCGGTGCGCGATGTGCGGCGCCGCCAGTCTCCCGTAATTCAGGAATCCCTACATGTTCGGTGGCCTTGCCAAGTCGATCTTCGGGTCGTCCAACGACCGTTACGTCAAGTCGCTCAACCCGACGCTTGCGAAGATCGCGAGTTTCGAACCCACGTTGCAGGCGATGTCGGATGACGATCTCGCGCAGCAGACCGTGCGTTTTCGCGCGAGGCTGGCCGAGGGCGAGAAGCTCGATGCGTTGCTTCCCGAAGCGTTTGCGACGGTGCGCGAGGCGGCGAGCCGGGTGCTGGGCCAGCGGCATTACGACGTCCAGATGGTCGGCGGCATCGTCCTCCACCGCGGCGAGATCGCCGAGATGCGCACCGGCGAGGGCAAGACGCTGGTCGCGACGCTGGCGACCTATCTGAATGCCTTGCCGGGCGAGGGCGTCCACGTGGTGACGGTCAACGATTATCTGGCGGCGCGCGATGCCGAGTGGATGGGCCGGGTCTACCGCTTCCTGGGACTGAGCGTCGGCGTCATCATCCCGAACCTGACCGACGAGCAGCGGCGCGAGGCCTATGCGTCGGACATTACCTATGGCACGAACAACGAATTCGGCTTCGATTACCTGCGCGACAACATGAAATACGAGCGCGCGTCGATGACGCAGCGGCCGTTCAACTTCGCGATCGTCGACGAGGTCGATTCGATCCTGATCGACGAGGCGCGCACCCCGCTCATCATTTCCGGCCCGACCGACGACAAGTCCGAACTGTATATGCAGGTCGATGCGGTGGTGAAGCGGCTCGACCCCATCGACTATGAGAAGGACGAAAAGCAGAAGTCGATCGTGCTGACCGAGGACGGCACCGAAAAGGTCGAGCGGATGCTGGAGGATGCAGGACTCCTCGAAGGCGCGAACCTCTATGATTTCGAGAATACGCAGGTGGTCCATCACCTGAACCAGTCGCTGCGCGCCAACATGATGTTCAAGGCCGACACCGATTATATCGTCAAGGACGGCAAGGTCATCATCATCGACGAATTCACCGGCCGGATGATGGACGGGCGGCGCTGGTCGGAGGGGCTGCACCAGGCGGTGGAGGCGAAGGAGGGCGTCGAGATCGAGCCCGAGAACCAGACGATGGCGTCGATCACCTTCCAGAATTATTTCCGCATGTACCCCAAGATCGGCGGCATGACCGGCACTGCGGCGACCGAGGCGGCGGAATTCTACGACATCTATAGATTGAACGTCGTCACCATCCCAACGAACGTGCCCGTCCGCCGCGTCGACGAAGAGGACGAATTCTACAAGGACACCCAGGACAAGTTCGCCGCGATCGCCAAGCGCATCCGCGAACATGCCGAAAAGGGCCAGCCGGTGCTGGTCGGCACGGTGTCGATCGAAAAGTCCGAAATGCTCAGCGAATTCCTCCAGAAGGACGGCGTCGCGCACAAGGTGCTGAACGCGCGCTATCACGAGCAGGAGGCGCATATCGTCGCGCAGGCCGGGCGGATCGGCGCGGTGACGATCGCCACCAACATGGCGGGGCGCGGCACCGATATCCAGCTCGGCGGCAATCTGGAATTCCGCATGCTCGACGAACATCCCGAACTGGTCGAGGGCACGCCCGAATACGAGGCGCGCGCGGTGACGATCCGCGAGGAGATCGTCGCCGAAAAGGCCGCGGTGCTGGCGGCGGGCGGGCTGTTCGTGCTCGGCACCGAGCGCCACGAGAGCCGCCGCATCGACAACCAGCTGCGCGGCCGTTCGGGGCGCCAGGGCGATCCGGGGCTGAGCCGCTTCTACCTCAGCCTGGACGACGACCTGCTGCGCATCTTTGGCCCCGACACCTTGTTCGCCAAGATGATGCGCAACAACATCGAGGATGGCGAGGCGATCGGCAGCAAGTGGCTGAGCAAGGCGATCGAGACCGCGCAGAAAAAGGTCGAGGCGCGCAATTACGACATCCGCAAGCAGGTCGTCGAATATGATGACGTGATGAACGACCAGCGCAAGGTCGTCTACGAACAGCGCGCCGATATCATGGATGCCGAGGCGGTGGACGAGATGGTCGCCGATATGCGTGCCGAGACGGTCAACGCGATCGTCGGCAGCGCCTGCCCGCCCAATTCCTACCCCGAGCAATGGGATATCGCGGGGATGAAGGAAAAGCTGGCCGAGACGCTCAACCTGGAGCCGCCGATCGACGACTGGATGCAGGAGGAGGCGATCGACCCCGAGATCGTCGAGGAGCGCGTCCGCGCCGCGGCCGACGCTGCCATCGAGGAGAAGTCGGGCGAACTGGAGCCGGAAACTTGGATTTCAGTGGAAAAGTCGATCCTGCTCCAAAATCTGGATCATCATTGGAAGGAGCATCTGGCGACGCTCGACGCGCTGCGCCAGGTCGTCCACCTGCGCGCCTATGCGCAGAAGACACCGATCAACGAATATAAGCAGGAGGCGTTTTCGCTTTTCCAGCGGATGCTCGACACCATCCGCGAGGACGTGACGCGCACGATCGCGCATGCGCGGTTCCAGATGCAGCCGCTACCCGAACTCCCCGAACTGCCGGACTTCATCACGACCCATTTCGACCCGTTCACCGGCGAGGACAATTCGCGCGATATCGACGCGGGCACGCGCGGGCTGATCCAGACGCGGCTGCCCCCGCTCCAGATGGTTCAGCCGCAATTGGGCGATCTGGGTGACGATCCGGCGGACTGGGCAGGGCGGGTGAGCCGCAACGAGCCATGCCCGTGCGGATCGGGACGCAAGTACAAGCACTGCCACGGCGCGGTGTAAAAAAAAGGGGCCGGATCGCCTTATCGCGATCCGGCCCCTCTCATTTCGAATAGGCCAAGCCTATTTCGGCAGCACGACGCTCGGGCCGATGCTGTCGACCACCGCGCGGGCGTTGAAGGCGCGCAGGTTGTCGCGCGGGATCGGTCCCTTGCGCATCACGATCTCGGCGGTCGCTTCGAAACGGTCGACGGTGCGGATGTCGAAGTCGTTGCCGAATCCGCCAAAGCCCCCGAAACCGCCGAACCCACCATAGCCACCGTAACCAAAGCCGCCGCCGAAGCGCCGCCATCCATAACCGCGACCATAGAAGTTCCACGACGGACCCCAATAGCCGCCGAAGCCGCCCCAGCCATAGCCGACGCCGGGCGTAGTATAGGTCCGTGACTGCCGATCGGTATCCCGTTCGGCCGTGACGAAATAATCGAAGCCCTGCTGCAACGTCAGTTCGGCGGCGCGGAAGAGCAGATAGCGCTCGACGGTATCGCGCGACGTCACGGTATTGCCAGCGAAGCTGACCAGGAACCGGTCAGGCTCGACCTGCCGTTCGCTATAGCCGGTCCGGCTGAAGCCCATTCCGGTAGCGGGGCGATAGGTAGTTTCGGTCGCGCATCCCGCGACCATCAATGTGCTCGACGCCAGCGCGGCGAGCACGGCCTTGCGACCAAGAGTCATCATGTCCATCATCTCCATTCGCGGCACCTGCGGCGAACACGAATCGCCGTAACACCTTGATCTGGAACGAGCGATGAACAGGTTCGATCCCGCGACGAAATGTTCGCGTGCAGATCGATACGTAAGAGCGAAACGCTGCGGCTTATCACCGTCAGACGGTGGCTCCCTGAGTTGGATTCGAACCAACGACCAAGTGATTAACAGTCACCTACTCTACCGCTGAGCTATCAGGGAATGATGCCGTGCCGGGGTCTATACCGCTGCGATTTCAGGATGCAACCCCTGGCGGGTGGCATGTGGCACGTCACGGCAAAGCCGCGCCGTCGGTCCTGGCCGTTGGCCCGGCCGACCGTGCTGGGGCGAGTCCCGCTGCTTGGCGGCGGGCCGCCCTGCGCATCACCCGATGAACTGTTCCATCGTGATCCGGTCGTCCAGCGCATGTTCGGGGTCGAACAGCAGGGTCAGTTCGCGGGCACGGTCCATGCAGATTTCGACATGGGCAATGTCGCGGATCTCGCGCTGATCGGCGACGGCGGACACGGGGCGTTTGGCCGGGTCGAGCACCCGGATCGCGATCCGCGCCTTGTCAGGCAGGATCGCGCCGCGCCAGCGTCGCGGCCGGAACGGGCTGATCGGTGTCAGCGCCAGCAGCGCGGAGCCGAGCGGCAGAATGGGGCCTTGCGCAGACAGATTGTAGGCGGTGGAGCCGGCCGGGGTGGCGACGAGAATGCCGTCGCACGCCAATTCGGGCAGCACGATGCGGTCGTTGACCGTCACTTCCAACTTGGCCGTCTGCCGCGTCTCGCGCAGCAGCGACACTTCGTTGATCGCGGGCAGCTGATGGATGCGCCCGTCGATCCCGGTCGCGGTCATCTGTAGCGGCGTCACCTTGAACGACTTGGCGCGCGCCAGCCGATCGTCGAGCCCGTGATACCGCCATTCATTCATCAAGAAACCGACTGTGCCCAGGTTCATCCCGAACACCGGCACGGTCGGTTTGCGCCGTTCGAGCATCGCGTGCAGCGTCTGGAGCATGAAGCCGTCGCCACCCAGGGCGATGACGACATCGGCCTCCTCTGCATCTACCCAGTCGGCGGCATCGGCCAGTTCAGCCGCCGCCGCCTGTGCGGGTGCAGTCGGCGAGGCCAGCAAAGCCCGGCGTTCATAGATCATGTGGCATAGGTCATCTGGCGAAAATCATCCACCGGTGACGCTCATGTGTCGGGTCACCGCAGGGCCTTCGCCAATGCCGATGCGGAAATCATGGGCGGCGGGCTTGGCAGCGATCGCCAAGTCGATGGCGTCGTCCAGCGCCGTGACGCCGCGGTCGCGCAGCACGCCCTTCAGATCAACCTGATCGTCGTGGCCCAGGCACATGTAGAGCTTGCCCTCGGTGGTCAGCCGGACGCGGTTGCACCCGTCGCAGAAATTGGCGGTCAGCGGAGAGATGAGGCCCAGCCGCGTCGTGCTGCCCTCCACGCGCCAATAACGGGCGGGGCCGCCGGTGCGGTGCGAGTCGCGGACCAACGGGAAGCGCGCCGCCAGCGTCTCGAACACCCCGGTCAGCGGCAGGAAGCGATCGACCCGATCCTCGTCGATCGCGCCCAGCGGCATGGTCTCGATCAGCGACAGATCATGGCCCTCGTCCACGCACCAGGCCAGCATGTCGCCGAGCTCGTCTTCGTTCAGCCCCTTCAGGGCTACCGCATTGATCTTGACCCCAAGGCCGGCCTCCCGCGCCGCGTCGATCCCGTCGAGAACCTGCAACAGATCGCCGTGCCGCGTGATGAAGCGAAACCGATCAGGCTTCAGGCTGTCGAGACTGACGTTCAATCGCTGAATGCCTGCCGCCGCCAGCGCCGGCGCATGTGCGCGCAACCGCGTCCCGTTCGTGGTCATGGTCAGTTCGTCCAGCCCTGCGCCGACGTGGCCGCCCAGCCGGGCGACAAGTTCGCCGACATCGCGCCGGACCAGCGGCTCGCCGCCCGAAAGCCGTATCTTGGTCACCCCGCGTGCGATGAAGCGTTCCGCAATGAGCGCGATCTCTTCCAGACTGGCAAGCGCGCTGCGCGGCAGGAAGGTCATCGCCTCGGCCATGCAATAGCGGCAGCGCAGGTCACAGCGATCAGTAACCGATATCCGCAGATACCGGATCGTCCGCCCGTGGGCGTCGATCAGCCCTGTCGTCGACGGCGCGCTGAGTACAGCTGGAGGTGACGTGCGCGCCATCATCGAGACCTAAGGCGTGGCATGCGGGGGAACAACCCCCGTCACCCCGGCGTGTTCCAAGATCTGGCCAAGACACTGAACGACTGCCGTTGCCGGATTGCGGCTCGACGCTTAGGCATTGGCAATGCAGCCTGTCGCCACGCTCCGAGACGATGCCTTGTCTGGCATGCCGCGGGTGGTCGTTGTGGCATTGGCAGGCGTGCAGGTGCCCCGTTTGCCTTCATGGCCCGCTGCCGAACTCCTGCCCGAGGAGGCGATCGGGACGGGGGAAGGCGGTACAATCGTGCTGATCGACGCGCGCGACCGTCGGGAGGGTGCGCTCGCGGCGGTCAAACGGCTGGCGGATCGCGGGATGGCGTTGCTTGCACTCGCCCCCGCGAATGATGCTCGGCTGTTTCACGCTGCCGGGGCGACCCATTTTCTGGGCGACCCTGCCGACGACCTGGCGATCGACGATGCGCTGCACTTCGCCGCGCGCTGGTCGCGTGGTGGCGATCGGCGGGGCGGCGAAACGTCGCCCGACACGGCCGCCGCGTTGACGTGGATCGAAGCGCACACCGCCGATCATGTGGTAGCGGTGTCGCTATCGCGCTTCGACATCGTCAACGCGGCTTACGGGCGACCAGCGGGTGACGCCCTTCTGGCGGTTGCGGAACTCCGCATCCGCCGCGTTGCCGCCGGAGCGTTCACGCGTGCGCACGTCGCGCGCATGCCTGGTGCGACCTTCCTGGTCGCGGGCATTGGCGCCGCGAGGGACGTGGCCACGCGACTCGAGGAGTCGCTCGCCACCCCCTTTCCCGTCGGCGATGGCTTTGCCGTGCTCGGTGCACGGTTCGGGGTGGCGGCGCGCGAAACCGGCGACGATGCTGCGCGGCTGCTCGATCGCGCGGCGGGCGCGCTGGCGGAAAGTCGGGCGAGCGACGGCGCGACGGTGCATGTCGCCGGACCGGACGGCGCCGCCCCAATCGCGTCGCTTGCGATCGACCTGCACCGCGCGATCGAACGCGACGAGATCGCGATACTCTTTCAGCCGCAGGTGCGGATCGCCGACGATCGCATCACCGGGGTCGAGGCGCTTGCCCGCTGGGATCATCCTTCGCTCGGCGCGCTGGGTGCCGACCCGCTCTTCGCCGCCGCCGATCGGGCCGATCTGGGGCTGGCGTTGTCGGACCATATCCAGGCGCTGGCGCTGGGACAGGCAGCTGCGTGGCCCGAAAACCTATCTCACCTCGATCTTTCGCTGAACCTGACCGCAGCCGACATCGCGCGGCCGGGGTTTGCACAGGCGCTGCTGGCGCGCATTGCCGCCAGTGGCTTCGCAGCTGAACGGCTGACCGTGGAGATCACCGAAACCGCGCTGATCGCCGACCTGGTCGCCGCCGCCGCGGCGCTGTCGGTGCTGCGCGATGCGGGCATACGGGTCGCGATCGACGATTTCGGCACGGGCTACGCCAGCTTTGCCTATCTGAAGGCATTGCCGCTCGACCGGCTGAAGATCGACCGATCGCTGATCCACGACATCGTCGATTCGACGCGAGGACTGGCGGTGGTGCGCGGCATAATCGCGATGGCCGATGCGCTGGAGCTTGCGGTGATGGCCGAAGGCGTGGAGGCGCAGGCCGAGCGCGATCTGCTCGCGGAGGAACGCTGCGGCCATTATCAGGGCTTTCTCTGCGCCGGGCCGATCGACGGCGCCGCGCTCGCACGATTGGTGGAGGATCGCACATGATGGTTTTTCTGGCTGCAGCCGCGGCCTTGCCAGTTGTCGCAGCCGCGCCGGCGACTTCACCGAGCGGTATCGAGGCAGCGATGGCCGCCAGTGCTGCGGGATGGAACGCGGGCGACCTGGCGCGCTTCATGGAGGTCTATGCGCACGACGCGACCTATGTGACGCCCAAGGGCCTCGTGACCGGCAAGGCCGCCATCGCCGATCGCTATCGTGCCAGTTTCGCAGATGGCCGGAACCGCCGCGGCACCCTGTCCTTTCGCATGCTCGGCCATCGCGCCGTCGACCCGCGTCACCACATCCTGTTCGCACGCTGGACGTTGAGCGGGGGTGCCGTCACCGAGAGCGGGATGACGACACTGGTGTTCGAGCGGCAAGGAAACGCTTGGCGCATCCTGACCGATCATAGCAGTTGATCCGCGGCGGTAAGCATCCGTTCATCGCTACGGCCGCATAGTTATCGCCGGTAGTATCGGCGGGGACATGTGAAGTCGGAAGCTCCCATGTCTTCGTCGATGCCCGCCAAGTCGAGCTGATAGACGGCGGACAAGCAAACGCCCGGATCGTTTCCGATCCGGGCGCCTGCGTGACGATCGCTCGTCAGCCCCCATTATTCGCCTTCGCTCGCGTGCTCCTTTGGAGCGGAGCGGAAAGGCTTGTCCCCGAACCACGGCCGTTGCCTGTGTGCCAGTGATTATGTGCTAGGCGCGAGTCGAACCTTTGTCATCGGTCTTGTGACACATGGGATACGATTGACCGAAACCTGTGTCGGTTGCGCAACAGACTCGGTCCGGTTGCCTCCCCGTGCCCCAGCCCTTAGAGCGCGCCCATGATCCTCTCCCGATATGAACGCATGATCGCCCGGCGCTATCTGCTGCCCGGCAAGGGGGAGGCGTTCATCCTGCTCGTTGCTGGCTTCAGCCTGGGGGCGGTGATGCTGGGCGTCGCGGCGCTCGTCATCGTTATGAGCGTGATGAACGGATTTCGCGCCGAGCTGTTCGACAAGATCGTCGGGCTGAACGGTCATGCTGTCGTCCAGGGCATCGGTGGACGCCTGCCCGACTGGCGCGATATCGTGGCGCAGGCCAAGGCCACGCCGGGGGTGACGTCGGCGGTGCCGATGATCGAGCAGCCGCTGATGTCGAGCTACAACGGGCGCGTCGAGGGCGTGCTGATCCGCGGCATGCGTACAGAGGACATCCGCGGCAACGCCTCGTTGACCGGGAACGTCGTCATGGGACGTCTGGCAAGCCTGACGCCGGGTAGCGGCCGCATCGCGATCGGCAGCCGCCTGGCCGAATCGCTGGGCGCACAAATCGGTAGCGAAGTGTCGCTCATCAGTCCGCAGGGGCAGGCCACCCCGTTCGGCACGGTGCCCCGCATCGTCAGCTACACGGTCGCGGCGATCTTCGAGATCGGCGTCTATGATTATGACAAGGCGTATGTCGTGATGCCGATCGAGGACGCACAGACCCTGTTGCTGATGGGAGACGCCGCCGGGATGGTGGAGGTGCAGACGGTGGATGCCGACAAGGTCGGCCCGATCCTTGCGCCGCTGGTCGAAAAGATCGGCAACCGCGCGGTCGTCTCCGACTGGCGGACGATGAACGCGCAACTGTTCGAAGCGCTCGCGGTGGAGCGGGTGGCGATGTTCGTCGTGCTGTGCATCATCATCCTGGTCGCCGCCTTCAACATCGCCTCGTCGCTCATCATGCTGGTGCGTTCCAAGACTCGCGACATCGCCATCCTGCGGACGATGGGGGCGACACGTAGCGCGATGATGCGGATCTTCATCACCGTGGGCTCGACGATCGGGGTTCTGGGCATCGTCGCGGGGCTGCTGCTGGGCGCGGTGTTCCTGTTTTTTCGCCAGGGAGTGGTCAACTTCGTGCAACTGGTGACGGGTCAGAACCTGTGGGATCCCTCGATCCGCTATCTTACCGAATTGCCATCCAAGCCCGATCCGGCGGAGATCGTCGCGATCGTGCTCATCGCGCTGCTGCTGACCTTCCTCGCCACGGTCTATCCGGCGTGGAAGGCGGCGAACACCGATCCGGTGCAGGTGCTGCGGTATGAGTGAGGACGCGAATGCGCCGCAGCTCATGCCGCACGGGCGGCGCGGCACGGCCGGCGCCACGGGGCGCGGCTTTGCCGCGACCGACGGCGCCGATGGGAGTGCGCCCGCCGTTCTCGAAACCCGCGGCCTCGCACGCAGCTTCACCCAGGGCGGCCAAACCATAGACGTCCTGCGCGGCATCGACCTGTCGGTTGCGCCGGGCGAGATCGTCGCGCTGGTCGGCCCGTCGGGATCGGGCAAATCCACCCTGCTCCAGGCGGTCGGCCTGCTCGAAGGCGGCTTTTCCGGCTCGATCCGCATAGCGGGTGCGGAAGCCGGATCGCTGAGCGCGCACGGGCGCACATTGGTGCGGCGCGACCGGCTCGGCTTCGTCTATCAATTCCACCACCTGCTGCCCGATTTCAACGCGATCGAGAACGTCATCCTGCCGCAGCTGATCCACGGCGCCGAGTCGGTGGCGGCGCAGGCGCGCGCGGAGACGCTGCTGAACGCGCTCGGCCTCGGCCACCGGCTCACCCACCGCCCCGCGCAACTCTCAGGCGGCGAGCAACAGCGCGTCGCGGTCGCCCGCGCGCTCGCCAACAGCCCCGCGCTGGTGCTAGCCGACGAACCGACCGGCAACCTCGACGAACATACCGCGGGGATCGTCCTGGCCGAATTCCTGCGCCTGGTGCGCGAGGAGGGGTCAGCGGCGCTGGTCGCGACGCACAACGAGCGGCTGGCCGCGCAGATGGACCGCGTGGTGCGGTTGCACGAAGGGATGCTGGCATGACCGCGATCACCGGACTCACCGTTCGCGCCGCCGATGGCAGCGATGCGCCGCTCGCCGCGCATGCGGGCAAGGTGCTGCTGATCGTCAACACCGCATCGAAATGCGGCTTCACCCCGCAATATCAGGGGCTGGAGCAACTCCACCGCGACTATGCGGAGCGCGGGTTCGCGGTGCTCGGCTTTCCGTGCAACCAGTTCGGCGCGCAGGAGCCGGGCGACGCGGCGGAGATCGCCAACTTCTGCTCGCTGACCTATGACGTCACCTTCCCGATGTTCGCGAAAGTCGACGTCAACGGCCCGGCCGCCGATCCGCTGTTCGAAACGCTGAAGGCAGCAGCGCCCGGCGTGATGGGATCGAAGGGGATCAAGTGGAATTTCACCAAGTTCCTGGTCGATCGCACCGGCAAACCCGTCGCCCGCTACGCCCCGACGACCAAGCCCGAAGCGTTGACTGCCGACATCGAACGCCTCCTCTAACCAATCCTCCCCGAACTGTGGGGGACCGCTTTCTCTAGAGTCGAACTCGACCAAGTTGATACGCGATAGCCCCTCCCCTTTAGGGGAGGGGTTGGGGTGGGGTGCTTCCGCAGGTTTATCGCTCGTGGAGAGCCCCCACCCCCAGCCCCTCCCCTGAAGGGGAGGGGAGAGCAAACTTGGCCGCGAACGACTCTAGCGATCATATGCGATTGCCCTCCTCCCCGAGCATAGCCCGGAGAGGATTAAGCGGTTCACGAATCATCCTCCCCGGCCCATACCCGCGCGATGCACTCCGGCTTCGTCCCCCTTCGCGTCTTCTCCTCGTACACCATGCTCGATGGCGCGATCGAGCCGAAGGCGATCGCCGCCCAGGCGCGCGCGCTGGGCTTTCCCGCCGCGGCGCTGACCGATCGCAACGGGCTCTATGCGGCGATGGCCTATTCCGATGCCGCGAAGAAGGCCGGGGTGCAGCCGGTCATCGGCACGATGCTGGGCGTCGCCCGTCCCGACATGCCCGAGGGCATCGCCGCGCCGCTCGACTGGCTGGCGCTCTACGCGCAGGACGCGGCCGGTTACGAAAATCTGTGCGCGCTCGTCAGCCGCGCGCATCTCGACCGCCCGATCGAACAGCCCGCGCACGTCGCCTTCGCCGATCTCGAAGGCCGCACCGCCGGGCTGATCGCATTGACCGCCGGCGGCGAGGGTGGCCTGGCGCGGCTTTTCGCCGAGGATCAACCCGGCGGTGCCGAGGCTTACGCCGACCGTTTGCAGGCGCTGTTCCCCGACCGCCTTTATATCGAGCTCGCGCGGCGCGGCGACGCGATCGAGACCGCCGCCGAAGATGCGCTGATCGACCTGGCCTATGCCCGCGACCTGCCTCTGGTCGCGACCAACCCGTGCTGCTTTGCCGAAAGCGATTTCGGCCGCGCGCATGACGCCATGCTCTGCATCGCGCATTCGACCTATGTCGAGAGCGACGACCGCCCGAAAAGCTGCCCCGAGGCCTGGATGAAACCCGCGGCCGTCATGCGCGAACTGTTCGCCGATCTGCCCGAGGCGATCGCGAACACGCTGGTCGTCGCGCAGCGCTGCGCGGTCGCCGCGCCGAACCGCAAGCCGATCCTGCCCAGTCTCGCCGGCGACGTGGCGGGCGAGGCCGAATTGCTCCGCCGCGACGCGCGCATCGGGCTGGAGGCGCGGCTTGACCGGATTTCGGCGCTGCAGGGAGAAGGCGAGGCGGGCTGGCGCGACACCTATCACGCCCGCCTCGAATTCGAACTCGACGTCATCGCGCAGATGGGTTTCCCCGGCTATTTCCTGATCGTCGCCGATTTCATCAAATGGGCGAAGGATCACGACATTCCGGTCGGTCCGGGCCGCGGTTCGGGCGCGGGATCGGTCGTCGCCTGGGCGCTGACGATCACCGATCTCGATCCGTTGAAGCTGGGGCTGCTGTTCGAGCGCTTCCTTAACCCCGAACGCGTGTCGATGCCCGATTTCGATATCGACTTTTGCGAAACCCGGCGTGGCGAGGTCATTCGCTACGTCCAGGAGAAATACGGCCGCGATCAGGTCGCGCAGATCATCACCTTCGGAAAGCTGAAGGCGCGCGCGGTGCTCAAGGATACCGGCCGCGTGCTCCAGATGAGCTACGGCCAGGTCGATCGCCTCGCCAAGCTGATCCCCAACCACCCGACCGACCCGTGGGATCTGAAGCGCGCGCTGAACGGCGTGCCCGAACTGGCGAAGGAATATGCCAACGACAATGGCGTCCGCAACCTGCTCGATCTGGCGATGCGGCTGGAGGGCCTGCCCCGCCACGCCTCGACCCACGCCGCGGGCGTCGTCATCGGTGATCGCCCGCTCGCCGAACTGGTCCCGCTCTATCGCGATCCGCGCTCGGACATGCCGGTCACCCAGTTCGACATGAAATATGTCGAGGGCGCCGGGCTGGTGAAGTTCGACTTCCTCGGCCTGAAGACGCTGTCGGTTCTGAAGAAAGCCGTGCAACTCCTTGCGAAGCGGGGGATCGTGGTCGATCTCGATGCGCTCCCGTGGGACGATTTAGCGACGTTCGAACTGATGCAGGCCGGCAACACGGTCGGTGTCTTCCAGATCGAGTCCGAGGGCATGCGGCGCACGCTGACCGCAGTGCGCCCGACGGTGTTCGAGGACATCATCGCCTTGAATGCGCTCTATCGACCCGGACCAATGGATAACATCCCGATGTTCGGGCGACGCAAGAACGGCAGCGAAGCCATTGAATACCCTCATCCTCTTCTCGAAGGAATCTTGAAGGAGACCTATGGGATCTTCGTCTATCAGGAACAGGTGATGCAAGCCGCGCAGATCCTCGCGGGCTATAGTCTCGGCGGCGCCGACCTGCTCCGCCGCGCGATGGGCAAGAAGATCAAGGCGGAGATGGACGCCCAGCGTGCCGGCTTCGTAGAAGGCTGTCTGAAGATCAACCGCATCGAGGCAGCCGAGGCCAACGCGCTGTTCGACCTGATCGACAAGTTCGCCGGCTATGGTTTCAACAAGAGTCATTCGGCCGCTTATGCCTTGCTCACCTATCAGACGGCGTGGCTGAAGGCGCATTATCCGCACGAATTCTACGCCGCCTCGATGTGCTACGACATGGGCGTCACCGACAAGCTCAACATCTTCGTCGACGACGCCCGGCGCCTGGGCGTCGCCATCACCGCCCCCGATCTCAACCGCAGCGCCGCCGAGTTCGACGTCGAGGAAGAAAACGGAGTATTATCAATACGTTATGCCTTGGGCGCGCTCAAGTCGGTGGGCGAGGGCGCGATGGAGCGGCTGATTGAAGAGCGCACAATACGCGGCACCTTCGCCAACATCGACGACCTCGCCCGCCGCGTCGATCCCCGCCTGCTGAACAAGCGCCAGCTGGAGACGCTGGCCGCGGCAGGTGCCTTCGACGGCATCGAGCCGAACCGCGCCGGCGTCCACGCCATCGCCGAGACGCTGATCGCGGTCGCGGCACGGACGCATGAGGCCAAGGCGAGCGGGCAGGGCGGGCTGTTCGGCGATGCCGAACCCGCCGGCGACGCGATCCGCCTGCCGCAGACGGCGGTCTGGTCGCTCAGCCAGCGCATGGAGCAGGAGAAAGAGGCGTTCGGCTTCTACTTCTCCGCCCATCCCGTCGACCGTCACCGGCATCTGGCGACGATGCACGGCGCGCGTGCATTCGCGGCGCTGGCCGAGCTGGCGATTCCCGATGACGGCACCCGTGCGGGCGCGACGATGGCGGTGCTCGTCGAAGATGCGAAGTGGCGGACCTCGGCACGCGGCAAGCGCTACATGATGGCGCAACTCTCCGATGCCAGCGGCCAGTTCGCCGCCACCTGCTTCGACGATGCGGTCGCCAAGGATCTGGAGGAGGCGGCACGCGCCGGCGGCTGCGGGCTGGCGACGGTTGAACTGGATCGGCGGCCCGGCGAGGATGCGCCTCGCGTCACGATCAAGCGCATACAGCCGTTCGAGACGCTGGCGTCTACCGCCCGATTCGTGATCGACGTGACCATCGACGATGCCGCCGCCTTCGCGCCACTCGCGGCGCTGCTCGACCGTCACCGGGGCGCGCGCGGCGAGGTGAGGGCGGTGGCGCCGATGGCGGACGGCGGCGCGGTCACGATGCTGCTAGGCCGCGACTTTCTGCTCGACGCGGAGCTTGCGAGCGCGATCGAAGCATTGCACGGTGTGGCTGCTGTTGCGCTGAAGACCTCCGAGACGAGGCTTGCGCTGGTCGGTTAGGTCGGGAGAGCGTGATGCTGGGTGGAATGCAGGATTTCGAACTGCGCGTACCGCGGTTGATCGACCATGCGGCGCGCGAACATGGCCGCCGGGAAATCGTCACCCGCTGGGCCGACGGCAGCGAGACGCGCACAGACTGGGCGGGCATCGATGCCGACGCACGACGCGTCGCACGGCTGCTGGAGGAATTGGGCTGCAAGCCGGGCGACCGGATTGCGACGCTGGCGATGAACCACGCGCATCATCTCGCGACCTGGTATGGCGCGATCGGCATGGGCGGGGTGATCCACACGATCAACCCGCGGCTGTTCGACGACCAACTCGTCTATATCGCCAACCATGCAGAAGACCGGGTGCTGTTCTACGACCGCGCCTTCCAGCCGATCGTCGACCGCCTGCGCGATCGCTGGACCTCGATCCAGCATTATGTCGTCATGGACGGTGACGGTCCTGACGCGTTTCGCACGATAGTCGATGCGCGCGGCGCCGATTACGCCTGGGTCGAGGGGGCGGAGCGCGAACCCTGCATGCTCTGCTATACAAGCGGCACGACAGGCAACCCCAAGGGTGTGCTCTATACCCACCGGTCCACGGTGATACACGCGATGGCCGAACTTCAGCCCGCGGTATTCGACCTTTCAGGGCGTTCGGTGGTGTTGCCGATCGTGCCGATGTTCCACGCCGCCGCCTGGGGCCTGCCATTCGCGGCAGCGGCGGCGGGCGTGAAGATCGTCTATTCCGCGGTTAACGAACCCGCGGTGCTGTGCGACCTGATGAACCGCGAGCAGGTGACACATTCGGCTGGTGTTCCAACGGTCTGGCTGGGCATGTTCTCACACATGGACAGCACTGGAGAGGCGCCGCGCCACCTGCAGCTCGTGACCATCGGCGGGTCCGCCGCCCCACGCGCGATGATAGAGAAGTTGATGCGCATGGGCATCCGCGTGAACCATGCCTGGGGGATGACCGAAACCTCCCCGATCGGTACGATGGGCGCCCGGCCGCACGATTGGGACGACCAGACCTTCGAACAGCAGGTCGATCAGGTCGCGATGCAGGGGCGGGTTCCGTTCGGGGTCGAATTGCGCATCGTCGACGAGGAGGACCGCGAGCTGCCGCGCGACGGTGTGGCGACCGGGCGGCTGCAATGCCGCGGCCCGTGGATCGTCAAACGCTATTTCCAGGCCGAGGAGGATGCGGTCGATGCCGATGGCTGGTTCGACACCGGCGACGTCGCGGCGCTCCACCCCGACGGTACGATGCAGATCACCGACCGCGCCAAGGACGTCATCAAATCCGGCGGCGAATGGATCAGTTCGGTCGAACTGGAGAATGCGGCGATGGGCTGCGAGGGCGTGGCGGAGGCGGCGGCGATCGGCGTGCCGCATCCGCGCTGGGACGAACGCCCGCTGCTGCTGGTGGTGCGCAAGCCCGGCGCCACGGTCGGCGAGGCGGAGATCGTCGCGCATCTCGGCCGGCACGTCGCCAAATGGTGGCTGCCCGATGCGATCCTGTTCGTGGATTCGCTGCCCCACACCGCGACGGGCAAGCTGCTGAAGACCGCGCTGCGCGAGCAATATGGCGATTTCCGCGTGGCGGCGGCATAGGCGAATAGCGCTTGCGCTGGCGGCCGTGGATGCGCCACCCTGTCCACTCGCAGGCGGGAGCACGGCTTGAACGGCACGATCATCCGGACCGGGACCGACGATGCCAAAGCGGTGACGCTGCCCGCACGGCCGGAGGCGCTGCGGCTCGACCCCGCCGAGACCGCGGTGGTCGTGATCGACATGCAGAATGCCTATGCCTCGCCCGGCGGCTATGTCGATCTTGCCGGGTTCGATATCGCAGGGGCCGCGGCGACGATCGGCCGGATCGCACAGGTGCTCAACACCGCGCGGGCTGCGGGCGTGCAGGTGGTGTATTTCCAGAACGGCTGGGATCCGGATTACGTTGAGGCCGGCGGGCCGGGGTCGCCCAATTGGCATAAATCAAACGCGCTCAAGCACATGCGCAAGGTTCCTGATCTGGCGGGGCAATTGCTGGCGCGCGGCGGCTGGGATTATGCGCTGGTCGATGCGCTCGCGCCGCGGCCAGGCGATATCTCGCTCCACAAGACCCGCTATTCGGCCTTCTTCAATTCGCAGCTCGACAGCGTCCTGCGCGCGCGCGGCATCCGCAACATCGTCTTCGTCGGCATCGCGACCAACGTCTGCGTCGAGTCGACGCTGCGCGACGGCTTCCACCTCGAATATTTCGGCGTGATGCTGGAGGATGCCACCCACCACCTCGGCCCGCCCGCGATGCAGGAAGCGAGCGTCTACAACGTCGAGAAATTCTTCGGCTGGATATCGACGGTCGCCGATTTCTGCAGTGCGTTCGGGCAGATTGCCAAGGATTACTAATACATGCCGTTCGAAGCGATCAACCCGCCGCAATTCCCGACCCCGATCGCGCCCTATTCGGCGGGCGCCAAGGCGGGCAACACCGTCTACATCTCGGGCGTGCTGGCGCTCGGCGAGGGTGGCGTGGTGCTCCACGTAGGCGATGCCGCGGCGCAGACCCGGCATGTGCTCGAAGTCATCAAGACGACGCTCGAGGCCGCCGGCGCGACGATGGCCGATGTCGCGATGAACCATATCTTCCTCAGAGACCTTGAGGATTACGCGGCGTTCAACGCTGTTTATGCGGAGTATTTCCCCGGCGCCAGGCCCGCCCGCTATTGCATCCGCTGCGATCTGGTCAAGCCCGACTGCCTGGTCGAGATCGCCTCGGTCGCGCATACCGGCTGATGGCGGAGGCGGACGGCCTCTATTGGGAAGATCACGGGCCGCGCGAGGCGCCGGTGCTGCTGCTGTCGAGCGGCCTGGGTGGATCGGCGAATTACTGGGCGCCGAATCTCACCGCGCTGGCGCAGGACCACCGCGTATTGCTCTACGATCACCGCGGCACCGGGCGGTCGTCGCGCGAACTCCCCGGAGACGTGACGATCGAGGCGATGGCGCGAGATGTGCCGATCCTGCTCGACGCCGCCGGGGTCGAGCGCGCCACTATCATCGGCCATGCGATCGGCGGGATGATCGGGCTGGCCGCCGCGCTGGCGACGCCGGGCCGGGTCGAGCGGTTGGTGGTCATCAACGGCTGGGCGAAGCTCGACCCGCATACCGCGCGCTGTTTCGACACCCGCCTCGCATTGCTCCGCGACAGCGGGGTGCGCGCGTTCCTGCATGCCCAGCCGCTATTCCTCTACCCCTCGGCCTGGATATCCGGCCATCATGCGCAGTTGATGGATGAGGAAGAGGCGCAATTCGCGCATTTTCCGGGCGCGGAGACGATGCAGCGGCGGATCGCGGCGGCGCGGCGGTTCGCGCCGGGCGATGCGCTGAAAGATATCGGCGTTCCGACGCTGTTCGTGGTGGCCGAAGACGACATGCTGGTGCCGCCGCATTGTTCCGGGCCGATGCGCGATGCGATACCGGGCGCGCAGATCGCGCGCATGGCGACCGGCGGCCACGCGTGCAACGTGACGCGCGCGGATCATTTCACGATGTGGCTGCTCGACTGGCTCGACGGCGAAGAGGGGTAGGTCATGCAGGTCGGTGTCTTCGTTCCCATCAACAACAACGGCTGGCTGATTTCGGAAAACGCGCCGCAATACAAACCCTCGTTCGACATGAACAAGGAGATCGCGATCCGCGCCGAGAAATACGGTCTCGATTTCCTGCTCTCGATGATAAAGCTGCGCGGCTTCGGCGGCAAAACCGAATTCTGGGAATATGGGCTGGAAAGCTTCACGCTGATGGCGGCGCTCGCCGCGGTGACGACGCGGATCAAAATCTATGCCACCTGCCCGACCCTGGTCATCCCGCCCGCCTTCGCCGCGCGGATGTGCAACACGATCGACTCGATCAGCCACGGGCGCTTCGGGCTGAACCTCATCACCGGCTGGCAGCCGCCCGAATATACGCAGATGGGCATCTGGCCGGGCGACGAGCATTTCCGCAACCGTTACAAGATGCTGGACGAATATGCGGGTGTCCTGCGCGAACTGTGGGAGACCGGCGTCTCCGACTTCAAGGGCGATTATTACCAGATGGACGACTGCCGCGTCCGGCCGCAACCGGGCGGCGAGATGAAGATCATCTGCGCAGGATCGTCTGACGAGGGCTTGGCGTTTTCGGCCAAATGGGCGGATTATGCCTTCTGCCTCGGCAAGGGCGTCAACACCCCAACCGCCTTCGCCGGCAACAACGAGCGACTGGCCCTGGCCACCGCGAAAACCGGGCGTGCCGTATCGGTATTCGTCCTCGTCATGATCATCGCTGCCGAGACCGATGAGGAAGCGACGGCGAAGTGGAAATCGTACAACGACGGCGTCGATCTCGATGCGATCGCCTGGCTGGCCGAACAGGGGGCCAAGGACACCGTCAACACGGACACCAACGTCCGCCAGCTCGCCGCGCCCGAAGGGGCGGTCAACATCAACATGGGCACGCTCGTCGGCAGCTATGAAAATGTCGCGAGGATGCTCGACGAGATGGCGACCGTACCGAACACAGGCGGCGTGTTGCTGACCTTCGACGACTTCATCGAGGGGGTGGAGGCGTTCGGCACGCGCATCCAACCGCTGATGACGTGTCGGTCGGTCGCTACCGTTTCCTGAACCCGCTTACGAAGGATGGGCTTCGGAAGCCTGCTCGTCATCCACGGCAGGTGCGCCGACGTCGTCGGTCTGCGCATTGTTGCCATAGCCGGCACCCGATTCCTCGGCTGCGGGGGGTGTGTTCTCGATCTTCGGGTCGGGCATGATCTTGCTCCTTCGTCGGGAGAACCCCGCTGGGCGCGGAAGGTTCAGAACAGTTCGCCCTGCGGCCCGGCAGGCGGTCGGAACAAGTCGGTGCGCAGGACGATACGGTCCCGGTTCAGGCCATGTTTTCGGCATGCCATGCGAAAGCGGGTTCGGAGCAGATCGGCCCAGGGACCGCTGCCCTGCATCCGCGTGAAGAACGCCGGATCGTTGTCGCGCCCGCCGCGCAACGAAGCGATCGTCGCCATCACCTTTGCGGCGCGATCGGGAAAATGCTCATCGAGCCATGCGCGGAACAGTGGCGCGACCTCCCAGGGCAGACGCACGGGAATGAAGAACGCCGCCCTTGCGCCGGCCTTGGCCGCGCGCTCAATCAGATGCTCGATCTCGTGATCGGTGATCGCGGGAATTACCGGCGCGATCGAAACCTGCACCGGTATGCCTGCGTCGGCCAGCGTGCGCACCGCAGCCAGCCGGTGCTCAGGCGTCGGCGCACGGGGTTCGACCGTTGCAGCAATATGGCGGTCGAGCGAGGTGATCGAGAGAGTGACCGTTGCCAGCCCCTTCGCCGCCATCGGTGCAAGAAGATCCAGATCGCGCACCACGCGATCCGATTTGGTCGTGATGCACAAGGGGTGGTTGGTTTCGGCAAGCACTTCGATGATACCGCGAGCCACCCGCCATTCTGCTTCGATCGGCTGATAGGGGTCGGTGTTGGTTCCCAATGCCATGGGCGCGACTTGGTATCCCGGACGACGGAGTTCGCCGCCCAGCAACGCAGCCGCATCGGGCTTGGCGAACAGGCGGCTTTCGAAATCCAGGCCTGGCGATAGATCGTGAAATGCGTGGCTCGGACGCGCGAAACAATAGATGCAGCCGTGTTCGCAGCCGCGATAAGGATTGATTGACCGATCGAACGGTACATCGGGCGACGTGTTGCGGCTGATGATGGTTTTGGGCTTCTCGACCGTGACCGTCGTGCGCAGCCGCGATGGTGCACCGTCGATCACCTCGCGCACGTCCAACCAATCGCCATCCACTTCTGTCTGAGGCAGGTTGAAGCGTCGGCTATCGTCATTGAGCGTTGCGCCGCGAGAGGGCCGATTCTTCATCGTGAGATCGTGTAAAAGTCACGAGAACAAAGCAAGAACTATCATAATGATGCGACTCGATCGCAAATTCATTGACAGTGAGAACTACTCGCAATAGCAGCGGCACTCGAAAAGGGGTTCCGCATGTCCACGAATACGACTTCCTTCCTCGCACTTTCGTGCGTGGGGTTCATCGCTACCGCACCTGCGCATGCAGCCGATCCGGCCCCGCAGCGCTATGGCGAGCCGGAGCGCACCGATGTCATCGTGGAGGGCCTGAGAAAAGATGGCGGTCCCAAGCAGGTTGCGCCACTGATCGATACGCCGCGATCGATCGTCGTGGTGCCCAGGGAAGTGATCGAACAGACTGGATCGACGACGCTGCAGGACGCGTTGCGGACCGTGCCCGGCATCACCTTCGGCGCGGCCGAGGGCGGCAACCCGATCGGTGACCGGCCCTTCATCCGAGGCTTCGACAGCCAGGGCAGCACGTTCCTGGATGGGGTACGCGACGTCGGTGCGCAAAGCCGAGAGGTGTTCGCGGTCGAAAGCATCCAGGTCGTGCGCGGGTCCGACTCGACGCTGGGCGGCCGCGGTTCGGCTGGGGGGACGCTCAACATCACGTCCAAGCTGCCGGAGGCGGGCACGTTCGCCAGCGGCGCGATCAGCTATGGCAGCGCCGATCTTAAGCGGGCGACCGCCGACGTGAACGTCGCTTTGGGCGATCAGGTCGCGGTGCGGGTCAACGGCATGTGGCACGATCAGGACGTGGCCGGACGCGATGCCCTGTTCCAGAAGCGCTGGGGCGTCGCACCGTCCATCACCATCGGCGTCGGCGGACCGACCCGGCTGACGGCGATGTATTACCACCTTCATACCGACGAACTGCCAGACAGCGGCTTTCCTTACGCGTATGTCGCAAGCGCATCGGTCAACGCGACGCCCACGGGCAGTGCCGGCTTGCTCTATGGCAACCCTGCGGTGGGCCAGTTCACGACGGCATCGGGCCGCAGCGGATATATCTCGCCCGACAATTTCTACGGGCTAGTCAATCGCGATTTCCGCAAGACCGATGTCGATCAGGCGACGCTCAGGGCGGAGCATGATTTCGGCGGCGTCGTTCTGCGCAATACCGCACGCTACAGCTTCACCAACCAGCGTTATATCTTCACCCAGCCGGACGATAGCCAGGCCAACGTGTTCGGCATCCCCGCAGGCAACCGTAACGTCGGCGCGCTGCCGGGCGGGAGGTTCAACGATTATGCTGGCGGTGGGCGGGTGTGGCGCCGGGCGAATACCCGGTTCGGGACGACCGAGAGCGTGGTGGATCAGCTTGATCTGTCCGGCAAGTTCAACACGGGCGGCATCGCGCATAGTTTCGCCACCGGCGCCGAGATCGCCTGGCAGGATGCCGAACGCAACGCGTATGTCGTAAACACCGGCGTCAATAACGCGAGCGGCGGCCTGCGCTGCGGCACGGCACCGGGCACCGCGCCCTACAATTGCGCCGATCTGTTCAGCCCGAACCCGAACGACCCCTGGGTCAATTATGTTGCCGGTGCTGCCGTCGTCGCGACCCCCGTCGCCAAGGCGGCGAGCGGTTTGGGCACGATTACGGAGAGCCGGACGCGTGCGGTCTATGCCTTCGACAGTATCACGATCGCGGCGCCGCTGATCCTGAACCTGGGCGCGCGCTGGGAGGAGTTCAGCTCGCGCGTCAAGCTGCCGGTGGTGAGCGATCTGCGGCCCGAGGTCAGCCGCAAGGACGATTTCGTCACCTATCAGGTCGGCGTCGTGCTCAAGCCGACCGCCAACACCAGCATCTACGGCTCGATCGCGACTTCGGCGACTCCGCCCAACAGTCTGGTCGGTGAGGGTCAGGAGGCGAACGGGCTGGGCACCGTCGCGGGGGCGCTCGGGCAAGCGGCGATCGACGCCCTGCGCGTCGAGCGTTCGAAGTCCTATGAGATCGGCGCCAAGGCCGACCTGTTCGGCCAGCGCCTGGCGCTTACCGCCGCGATCTTCCGCACGGAGACCAGGAATGCGCGGGTGACGAGCGACGCGAATACGGTGACGTTCATCGGCGAGCGGCGGGTCGACGGTGTCGAGATCGGCTTCAACGGCCGCATTCTGCCGCAGTGGAGCATATTCGGCGGCTACACCTATCTCGATGCCGAGATCGTCGACGGCGGTTTTACGGCATTCGTGCTGCCGGCAGGCGGCGGGGTCGCGGCACGTACCGTGCTCCAAACCTCGGTCAACACCGGCAAGCAATTCCCGCAGAGCGCCAAGCACAGCCTGTCGATCTGGACCGGCTACGACATCGGCCGGTTCAACATCGGCGGCGGCGCCTTCTACACCAGCCGCGTGTTCGGCGGCTACGCCGACAATCGCTACGTTTCGGGAACGGGCGCGACTGCGGTCGTCGTGCCGGCTACAGTGGTGCTGGCGCGATCGGTGCCGAGCTATTGGCGGTTCGATGCGCGTGCCGGCGTGAAGATCAGCGACCGGTTGGAACTGGCGGTCAACATCCAGAACCTCACGGACAAGCGCTACTTCAGCCAAGCCTATAGTTCGCATTATGCCACGATCGCGCCGGGGCGCAGCGGCTTTGCGACGCTGACCGCGCGGTATTGATGATGTCTGTGCTTGCGCTCGATCCCGAAACCATCGCTGCCCGGCTGGCGGGATCGGCGGACGAGCGCGAGCAGTTGATCCGTGCGGGCGCCGAGGCCGGGGTGGCGGAGGCGCAGGCGGTTTGGGGGCAGATGCTGCTCGACCGCGGGGAGGCAGCAGTGGCGCTTGGGTGGTTCGTCAAGGCGGCGGCGCAGCATCATCTGATGGCGCTCAACATGGTCGGGCGCTGTTACGATCTCGGCTGGGGCACCCTGCCTGACAAGTGCCGTGCGGCCGAATGCTATCGGGTCGCGGCCGAGCGCGGGCTAGACTGGGCGATGTACAATTATGCGACGCTGCTGGCGATGGGCGAAGGCGTGGAGCAGGATCGCCATGCAGCGTTGCAGTGGCTGGAGAAAGCCGCGGCGCTGGGCAATGCCAAGGCGATGAACTTCGTCGGAAGCTTCGCCGAAGACGGCTGGGCGTGCGACCGCGACCTGACGCGTGCGGCTGCCATGTATGCGCTTGCAGCCGAGGGGGGCGACTTTCGCGGTTGTTTCAACCATGCGCGGCTGCTGGCGGCTGCCGGACGCATCGACGAGGCGCTGGCGTGGCTGCGCCGTGCGGGCGAGACGGCGACGCCGGCGTTCGTCGCACAGGCGATCCGCTATCTGGAAGCAGATCCGGTGCTCGGAGCAGCCGGGGCCGATGCCATGCGGCAGGGTGCCACGTGCTGATCGAAATCCCGCAAGTTCTGGATGCGACCGAGGTCGCCCGCGTGCGCGGCATCATCGACGCGGCTGCATGGGTGGATGGCAACGCCACCTCGGGCAGCCAATCCGCGCTCGCCAAGGATAATGCGCAGCTGCCCGAGGATGGCGTCGCGGCGGCCGAGGCCGGGCGGATCGTGCTCGACGCGCTCGGCCGTTCGGCGCTGTTCATCGCGGCCGCGCTGCCGCTCAAGGTCTTTCCGCCACTGTTCAACCGTTACGCGGGTGGTCAGGCGTTCGGCACCCATGTCGACACGGCCGTGCGGGTGCGCCGCGGGACCGACTTTCGCATCCGGGCCGATCTGTCGGCGACCATCTTCCTGGAAGACCCGAACGCCTATGACGGCGGCGACCTCATCGTCGAAGGCGCGTTCGGCGAGCAATCCGTCAAGCTGCCCGCCGGGCACATGATCCTCTATCCGGCGTCCAGCCTTCACCGCGTGGCGCCGGTTACCCGCGGTACACGCCTGGCATCGTTCTTCTGGGTGCAGTCGATGGTGCGCGATGATGGTGCACGCCGCATCCTGTTCGATCTGGATCGCGGGGTACAGGCCGTGGCGTCCTTACAGGGACAGGGCGATCCTGCGACGGTGCAGCTGACCGGCGTGTACCACAACCTCCTCCGGCGCTGGGCCGACGTCTGAACGGCCGGCCGCGCAGATGAGAAGGTCGTAAGTTGTCGCTATTACCCAGCGCGCGTTGGACACCTGCTGCCCGTGGCCCATGTCTTCCATCGCCGGTGTGCGTTGCGCTTCGCGCACCGCCCGGGCAAATGCCATATGACAAGAATGGGTGATGCAATGTTCCGATCTATCCTGCTGGCCGCTACGATCCTTGCAGCGGCGCCTCTGCTCGCGCAGACCGGGCCGATGACCGAAACCGATCCGCACATCTGGCTGGAAGACAAGGACGGGGCCAAGGCGCTCGCCTGGGTCGAGGCCGAGAACGCCACGAGCCTGCCGCGACTCCAGAACGATCCGCGATACAAGCGCTTCTACGCAGACGCGCTTGCGATTTCCTCGGCGGAGGACCGGATTCCGATGCCCGAGCAGCGCTATGGCCGCATCTACAACTTCTGGCGCGATTCGGCACATCCGCAAGGCGTCTGGCGCTGGACTACCGAGGCCGATTACGCGAATGCCGCGCCGAAATGGACGGTCGCGATCGACCTCGATGCGCTCGGCAAGGCTGAGGGCAAGCAGTGGGTCTGGAAAGGTGCGATCTGTCTTCAGCCCGAGGAGCGGCTGTGCCTGGTCGCGCTGTCGGCGGGCGGTGAGGATGCGGTCAGCTATCGCGAGTTCGACCTGGAGCCAGGGCGGTTCGTCACCGGCGGGTTCGACCTGCCGACCTCCAAGCATGAGGTGACCTGGGTCGATCGCGATACCCTGCTGGTGGCGCGGGACTGGGGGGCGGGCACGCTGACCAAATCCAGCTATCCCTTCGTCGTCAAGATGGTGAAGCGCGGCCAATCGCTCGACGCCGCGACGGAGGTCTTCCGCGGCGATGTGACCGACGTTGGTGCGGGAGCGACGACGTTCACCGATGCGAAGGGCAACCGCCTGATCGTGATCGAACGGCGACGGACCTTCTTCGAAGGCGACAAGCTGGTCTGGTCGCCTGCCGGGGTGACGCCGGTGGCGATGCCGGCGCGTGCCTTCCCGGTGGGGCTGGTCGATGGTCGGGTGGTGTTCACGACCAGCGATGCCTGGGGTGACGTGCCCGCCGGCGGGGTGGCATGGATGCCGGTCGATGAGTTCCGAAAGGGCCATGGCAAGCCGCGGCTGCTGTTCGCGCCGGGGCCGCGGCAGGCGATCGAGGGGGTATCGGTCACGCAATCGAGGGTGATCCTGGACTATAGCGACAACGTCCGGGGCCGAACGATGGTGATGGCGCCGGCCGGGCAGGGCTGGACCCGCCGCGATGTCGTGCTGCCCGACAATGCCGCGATCGCGGTCGCCAGCACGACGGATCGCAGCGACCGTGCCTATATGAGCGTCACGGGCTTTCTGACGCCCACGCAGCTGGTCACGCTCGACGCCGCCGGCACCGCTGCGCCGCAGGTCGTCAAGGCGCTGCCCGCCAAGTTCGACGCGTCCACCCATGTGGTCGATCAGTTCGAGGCGGTGTCGAGCGACGGCACGAAGATCCCCTATTTCATCGTCCACCGCCGCGACATCGCGCTCGACGGCTCCACGCCGACGATCATGACCGCTTACGGCGGTTTCCAGCTGTCGCGGACCCCCGCCTATTCGGGGATCACCGGCAAGCTGTGGCTGGAGAAGGGCGGCAGCTTCGTCCTCGCCAACATTCGCGGCGGCGGCGAGTTCGGTCCGGCGTGGCACGACGCCGGCCGCAAGACCAAGCGGCAGATCATCTACGACGATTTCGCGGCAGTCGGCCGGGATCTGATCGCGCGGCGGCTGACCAGCGCGGCGAAGCTGGGCATCTATGGCGGCTCCAACGGCGGGCTGCTGATGGGGGTGGAGTTCAACCAGCATCCCGAACTCTGGAAGGCGGTGACGATCGCGGTGCCGCTGCTCGACATGATTCGCTACGAACGGATCGCGGCGGGGGCGTCCTGGGTCGATGAATATGGATCGGTCGACGTGCCCGAGGAACGTGCGTTTCTCCAGACGATCTCGCCCTATCACAATTTGAAGAAGGGCGTCGCTTACCCCGAGCCGTATATCTGGACGACGACCAAGGACGACCGCGTCGGGCCGCAGCATGCGCGCAAGTTCGCGGCGCGGATGAAGGACTTGGGGCTGCCGTATCTGTTCTACGAGGACACCGCCGGCGGCCATTCGGGGGACGCCGACATCGCCCAGGGAGCAAGGTTGCAGGCTTTGCAGATGACGTATTTCGCACAGAAGCTGATCGGGCCGGCGCCGGCGGATGCGGCGCAAAACGGGACGGGGAACTAGCGCCGCGGCAAAACGCTTGTTGCGGCGCAGCACTACGCGATAGGAGGCGGCGATGCAGACCAACGACGCAGCGACGGCCCCGCCGCCTCCGCCCCCCGCTTCGACGCCGATCATCTTCGAGGCGATCGTGAAGCAGCATTGCGTCGCCGCGACCTACAATCGCGGCGAGGTGATCTTGGCGCCGCACGTGATCTACACCCGCCACGGCGAGCTTCATATCGACGCGGTGACGATCGAGCGCGACGGCAAGCCGCCCAAGGAGGTGAAGCTGGGCACGTTCAAGCTCGTCGGCCTGGGTGCGGTGCGGCTTACGCCCCGGCGGTTCGAGCGCAATCCGCTGTTCGCGTCCAAGGACGAAAAATATCAGGATGGCCTGCTGATGGCAGTGGAGGGGTAGGCTCCACCGCCACGCAGGCTCAGCGGCAGCGGATCTGCGACTGGTTCTGGTCGACCGATCTGCCCGCGAGCGCACCGGCCGCGCCGCCGAGCAGGGTGCCGACGATCCGCGACCGACCGCCGTCGATGACGTTGCCCAGGATACCGCCCGCAGCACCGCCGAGGACCAGCCCGGTCGTGCCGTCGCTGCGGCGGCAATAATAGCGGCCGTCCTGCCCGGCATAGACGCGGTCCTCGGGTGAGAGGACGCGCTCCTGATAATTCGGGCCGCTGCGATAATAACGCGCCGCGTCGTAACCGTTCTCGTCGCGATCGTCGTCTTCGCTGTAGCGATCGGGCGCCTGGCGATACTGGCCGTTGTCATAGGCCGGATCGGCATAACCGCCGCGTGGCGCGATGCCGCGGTGGCGTTCGAACTCCTGGCGATAGAGCGCCAGTTCGCGATCGAAGCGCGCCTGCGCCTGCGCCCAGCGCGCATCGGCGGCGCGGCTTTGCGCGGCGGCCGGGGCGGTGGCGAGGGTGAGACAGGCGGCGAGGGTGAGGCCGGCGGCGCGAAAACTCGGGAACATGGTGGACGATCCTCTGCTGGCCCCGAACGACGAGGCATGCCGGGTCATACGCGGGCGATCCGAGACGGTTCCTGAACGGCTGGTCCGCTGCGCGCCGAACGCTTGCGCAAAGGTAACGAAGGTAACGGTGATTCATACGCACGCGTGGATGAAGCGTTGGATTATGGCGGCGGCGGCGCGAACGGATCGCGCGCACGGATGGCGGCGATGACAAGCCGGTCGTTATAGGTGCGATATTCCCCCACCTGCCGCCCCCGATAGAAGACCGGGCGCGCGACGCCGTGGATCGCGCGCTCGATCGCGGTGTCGAGCGACCGCTGCCTGCCCGAGTCGATGGCGGTGTTCCATGCGTCGGCAAAGGAGCCGGCGCCCGCGCGCTTGAGCAGCGCATAGGCGGACTTGGCGCTCATCCCGACCGCCTTGGCCGCGGCGGCGACGACGCCGCACCGGGCGAGCTGTTCGATAAACTCCCGCTGCCTGGCGGGCGTCCACCCGTCATGGCGCGCGGTGGCGGTGGCGACGGGGGTGAAGGCGAGGGGGTCTTGCGGATGGGTCATCCGGGCCGTCTGCCGGGGTGATGGCTTGTAGGACAGTGGGAATTTTGCAGGTTGGTGGCGGGACAGTGATGTTATTGTGAGGTGCCGGGAATAGCAAACCGGATGTTCGAGAGTGGCGCGGTGGCAGTCTTGCCGTGCCGCTGGTAAGCATCTGTCGCCAAACGCGCTGTTTCAGCCCTAGTAAAAGGAGGCACGAATTTCCGTCAAGCTGCATCCGAGCATAGCCATGCATCCAGGCGCATGGCTGCGTAGCGAGATCGTCGAGCCGCATGGCTTGTCGGTAACCAACGCCGCGGCCAAGCTGCACGTCACGCGGCAGGCGATGAGCAATCTGCTGGGTGGCCGCGCGGGGCTGTCTGCGGAGATGGCTATTCGGTTCGAGAAGGCGTTTGGGCTGAGTGCGGATACGCTGATGCGGATGCAGGCGGCGTATGACTTGGCGCAGGTGCGCATGCGTGAGGGGGCCATTGCTGTGGAGCGTGTGGCTGCGTAATTGAAGCGCCTCCATCACAAGTTTCGGACAGGTGAAGCGTGCCGAGAAATTACAGTCACACCGATTGCTTCGAGTTCTTCGGAACTATTCCGAGGGAATACGCGGTGGAGTTGGTCCGGTAGAAGTACGGACGGCAAAACCGTTGCGGTGACGTTGTGGCAAGACCGATTCGAGGATCAAGGCCGAATCTATCGGAGCTGGAAAACGGATCGCCCAGGAGAATGGCGGTCGCGACCTGGGTTTACGGAGTTGATGGAAAATCTTACTCATGCCCGCGACCACTTAGAGCATGATGACCTTGGATTGACTTACTTCGGTTCGTCCTGAGGAGGGACTGAGCGCAGGCGAAGGCCCGTCTCGAAGGACAGTGGGTCTCACCTGTCCTTCGAGACGCCGCTTCGACTTCGCTCAGCGGCTCCTCAGGACGAACGGATCGGTATCAAGTCATCGCGCTCTAG
>NZ_DASVTL010000088.1:0-91680 GCF_036387595.1 Sphingomonas sp. | reverse complement strand
CCGGATCCTGAAGGACGACGGCACGATCTGGGTGATCGGCAGCTATCACAACATCTTCCGGGTCGGCGCGGCGGTGCAGGATCTGGGCTATTGGATCCTCAACGACATCGTCTGGCGCAAGGCCAACCCGATGCCCAATTTCCGCGGCACCCGCTTCACCAACGCGCACGAGACGCTGATCTGGGCGTCCAAGGGCGAGAAGGCGAAATACACCTTCAACTATCGCAGCATGAAGACGCTGAACGACGAGTTGCAGATGCGCAGCGACTGGGAGTTTCCGATCTGCGGGGGGCAGGAGCGGCTCAAGAAGGACGGGGTGAAGGTCCATCCGACCCAGAAGCCCGAAGCGTTGCTCTATCGGATTCTGCTGGCGTGCACCCAGCCGGGTGACGTCGTGCTCGACCCGTTCTTCGGGACCGGGACGACGGGAGCGGTCGCAAAGCGGCTGGGGCGGCGCTGGATCGGGATCGAGCGCGAGACCGGTTATTGTGCAGCGGCGATCGACCGGATCGAGGCGGCGCTGCCGCTCGACGAATCGGCGCTGCGCACGATGCAAAGCCCACGCGCGGCACCCAAGGTCGCGTTCGGGACGATCGTCGAAACCGGCTATCTGATCGCAGGCGCGGTGCTGACCGACGCGAAGCGCCGCTGGCGCGCGACGGTGCGCGCCGACGGATCGCTGCTCAGCGACTGCGGCAAGATCGGCTCGATCCACAAGCTCGGCGCCACGGTGCAGGGCGCCCCGGCGTGCAACGGCTGGACCTTCTGGCACCACGATGCGGAAGGGACACTCGCCCCGATCGACACGCTGCGCCAGACCTATCTGCTGGCCACGCAACCGTGAGGGGTCGGGCCTGATCTCGCATCTCACCCCGGCACGATTCGTCGCCACGCCCGTAGGGCACGAGGAAGGCAGCGTCGCGCGCCTGGCCGGCGGGATGCTGTGGTATGCCGCCTATGACGTGGTCGAGGGCACCCGCCGCTGGAGCGTGCCCGTGGCGGAAGTCGCGACGCTGGGCAACCGGGCCGCGCTGCTCCACGCCCGCTTCACCGCACCCCGCGCCGCCTGGACGGTCGGCGCCCGGACCCTGCGCTTCGATCAGCCGCACGTCGCCGCCATCCTGAACGTCACCCCCGACAGCTTTTCCGATGGCGGCAGGCACGCCGATCCGGCCGCCGCCGCGGCGGCCGGCATCGACATGGCCGCGCTCGGCGCGGCGCTGGTCGATCTCGGCGGCGAATCCACCCGGCCCGGCGCGGCGGCGGTGTGGGAAGGCGACGAGATCGCCCGCACCATCCCGATCGTCGAGCGCCTGGCCGCCGCCGGTACGTTGGTCTCGATCGACACGCGCAAGGCCGCGGTGATGGAGGCGGCGCTCGCGGCTGGAGCCGGCATCGTCAACGACGTGTCCGCGCTGCTCTGGGACGATCGCGCGCTCGACGTGGCGGCAAAGGCCGGGTGCCCGGTCATCCTGATGCATTCGCCCGATCCCAAGGGTGGCGGCCATGCCCGCGTGACCTACGGCGATGTCGTCGCCGACGTGTTCGCCTGGCTGGAAGCACGCGTCGATCTGGTCGCCGCCGCCGGGGTGAATCGAAGCCTGATCGCGGTCGATCCGGGCATCGGGTTCGGCAAGTCGCTCGCCGACAATCTCGCGCTTATCAACGGTCTCGCCGCGTTCCACGGTCTGGGGTGCCCGGTGATGCTCGGCGCCAGCCGCAAGCGGATGATCGGCGCGCTGTCGAACGAGGCGCCGGTCGCGGCGCGGCTCGGCGGCAGCCTGGCGCTGGCGATGCGGGGGCTGGAGGCAGGCGTGCAGATGCTGCGCGTCCACGATGTTGCGGAGACGGTGCAGGCGTCGCGGGTGTGGCGCGGCCTGCGCGACCGTGCTTTGGTGGGCTGACATGATCGTCGCTGCCGTCCCCCGCTATCGCACCATCGTCGCCGAGGTCTGGCGTCCGCTCGCGGCACTGTTCATCTGGGACGTGATCGTCACGGTGACCTATTACGTCCTGCCGTTTCGCGCCCCATCGCTCCCGCTGACCCTGTTCGGCACCGTGCTCGCGCTGTTCCTCGGCTTCCGCAGCAATTCGGCCTATCAGCGCTGGTGGGAGGGACGGACCCTCTGGGGCGCGATGATAAACGCCTCGCGCAGCCTGGCGCGGGCCGCGCGCAACTTCCTGCCCCAGCCGCAGGCGCATGACCTCAAGCGCACGATCGTGCTGCGCCAGATCGCCTATGTGAACGCGCTGCGGTGCCAGTTGCGCCGCCAGCCGGTCGATGCCGAGGTGCTGCGCTTCCTCTCCCACGGCGAGGCCGAACCTGCGCTGGCACGGACCAATATCGCCAACGGCCTGGTCGACGGCACCGGCCGCCGGATCGCCGATGCGGTGCGCGAGGGCTGGCTCGACACCATCCAGCAGAGCCGGTTCGAGAGCGTGCTGATCGACATCGCCAACGCGCAAGGCGGGATGGAGCGGCTGAAGAACACGCCGCTGCCCAATCAATACCGCTTCTTCCCGACGCTGTTCGCGCATCTGTTCTGCGTGCTGCTCCCGATCGGGCTGGTCGAGACGCTGGGCTTCGCCACCCCGCTCGGATCGACGATCGCGGGACTGATGTTCCTGGCGGTGCTCAGGATCGGTGACGATCTGGTCGATCCGTTCGCCAACACCGTCCACGACGTATCGCTCAGCGCGATGTGCCGCACGATCGAGATCGACCTCCTGCAAGCCATCGGCGACCCCGCGCCCGAACCGCTGCAACCGGTGAAAGGCGTGCTGTGGTAGCCTACCGCTCCCGCGTCGCGGCGAAGGTGACCTTGGTATAGCGGTCGGCGATATACCCCACCTCCCATGCGCTCTTGGCCAGGAACACCGGGTTGCCGTCGCGGTCCTTTGCCATCGCCGACCGGTTGATGTCGGTAAACGCCTTCAGATCCGCCGCTTCGCCCGAAATCCAGCGCGCGGTATCGAAGGGGGCCGGCTCCAGCGCGGCGGCGACCTTGTATTCGGCGTCCAGCCGGCTGAGCAGCACCTCCAACTGCAACTGGCCGACGACGCCGATGATCCAGTTGGAGCCGATCTCGGGATAGAAGACCTGGGTCACGCCTTCCTCGGCCATGTCGTCGAGCGCCTTTCGCAACTGCTTGGTCTTGGTCGGGTCTTTCAACACGACGCGGCGCAGGATTTCCGGCGCGAAATTGGGCAGGCCGGTGAAGCGCACGGCGTTGCGCTCGGACAAGGTATCCCCCACCCGCAAAGTACCGTGGTTGGGGATGCCGATGATGTCGCCGGGAAACGCCTCGTCCGCCAGTTCGCGGTCTCGCGCGAAGAACAGGATCGGCGAATGCACCGCGATCGGCTTCGCGCTGCCCGACGGCGTCAGCTTCATGCCGCGCTTGAACACCCCCGAACACAGCCGCATGAACGCGATCCGGTCGCGGTGGTTGGGGTCCATATTGGCCTGGACCTTGAAGACGAAGCCGGTGACTTCGCTGCCCGATGGATCGACGGCGGCGGGTTCGGCGGGTTGCGGGCGCGGCGGCGGCGCGAAGCGGCTGAGCGCCTCGATCAGTTCGGCGACCCCGAAATCCTTCAGCGCCGAACCGAAATACACCGGGGTCAGGTCGCCCGCGCGATAGCGTGTCGCATCGAACGACGCATAGCCGCCCTGCGCGAGTTCGGCCTCGTCGCGCAGCCGCGTCATGCCTGCGTCGGACAGCGTCGCGGCCAACGCCGGATCGTTCAGCCCGGTAAAGGGCAGTGCGCCACCCATGAACTCGCGACTGGGGCCTTCCGGGCGGCTCAGCGTGTTGGCGTAGAGATCGTACACCCCCTCGAACTCGCCGCCCATGCCGGCCGGCCAGCTCATCGGGCACACGTCGAGCTGGAGCATCTCGGCGACCTCGTCGAGCAGTTCGAACGGATCGCGGCCCTCGCGGTCGACCTTGTTGACGAAGGTGATGATCGGCACGCTGCGCAGCCGGCACACCTCGAACAGCTTGCGCGTCTGCGGCTCGATCCCCTTGGCGGCGTCGATCACCATCACCGCCGAATCGACCGCGGTCAGCGTGCGATAGGTATCCTCGGAGAAATCCTCGTGCCCCGGTGTGTCGAGCAGGTTGAAGGTGATGCCCTGCCGCTCGAACGTCATCACCGACGAGGTGACCGAGATGCCGCGCTGCTGCTCGATCTTCATCCAGTCCGAACGCGCGCGCCGGTTCTGCCCGCGCGCCTTGACCTCACCGGCCAGATGGATCGCGCCGCCGAAATACAGCAGCTTTTCGGTCAGCGTCGTCTTGCCGGCGTCGGGGTGAGAGATGATCGCGAAGGTGCGGCGGGGGGATGGGGTCATGATGTCCTATGGAACGCTGCCGACCTGATGATCGGTCAGTCGAAAGAGGGCGCGGCACGCGAGCCGTGATGGACGTGCAGTACCTCCACACGGTCCGCCCAGACCAGATACAGAATGCGGTAGCCCCTGTGCACCAAGCGCCGCACCGGTCCGTGCCGTGACGCGTATGCAATGGGAAAGCGCTTGGACCAATGCTCCAAACTGGCGATACGTTGGTCCAGCTCGTCCAGGAAGGTATCAGCTCGCTCGGGATTGTCTTCGGCGATCCAGTAACGAAGCGCGCTCAAATCCTGTTCGGCTTGCGCCGTGATGAAGACCTTCACTAAGTCGGCGCGTAGCGCCGGCGGAGGTCGTCGAACACATCCTTGGCGGGTCGGCTCCGCCCTTGCTCCATGTCTTCGATCCCGCGCTCGATCGCCGCAATCGTGCTCGGATCGAGCGGTTCGGCATCGACACCGGCGTCGAAACCCTCTCGCCGACGGACAAGGCGGACGCCCTCACTCAGCACCTGTTCGCGGGATTCGAACATCCCGGCGCTCACGAGTTCGTCCATCGCCTGCTGGGTGGTGGAATCAAGATGAAGCGGGCTCGCCATAAAAATCAACGTAGCTTCTTGCTCGCGTCGCTTCAACCAGCGAGCGTCACGCTCATCCCAATCCGCCTGCTCGCGCCCGGTGCGACCGCGAACACGCCGGGCTTGTCACAGAACTCGCCGGCATAGCCCTCCGGATCCGCAATGCCGTGCCAGGGCTCGACGCAAACGTAATGCGCGCCGGGCTTGGTCCAGATGCCCAGCATCGGCGTGTCGGGAAACGCGATCTCCAGCTGCGGGCCGTCGCTCGCGCCATAGGTCACCCGGTCCGAGCGGATATGATCCCAAACCAGCGCGTCCTTCTCGAACAACGCGTCGCGCAGCGTCAGCGTGCGGCCATCGAGCGGGGAAGGGCGCGTGCCCGCGGCGATGGTGCCGTCGTCGGCGATCGCGCGCAACTCGTCCGGCTCGTCGGCGCCGAAGACGATCCGGTGATCGGCGCGGTCGCGATCATAGGGCAGCGGCCAGGCGAAAGCAGGATGAAATCCGAAGCTGGCGGGCAGCGGCACGTCGCCGCTGTTGGCGATCGTCACGTCGACCGACAAGGTCGCGCGCTCCATCCGAAACGCGATGTCGAGCCGGAACGCGAACGGGTAATGCACCCGCGTTCCCTCATCGTCGGTCAGGCGAAAGGTCACGCGATCGGCGGCCTGATCGACGACGGCAAAGTCTCGCGTCCGCGCGAAGCCATGCTGCTTCATCGGATATTCGCGGCCATCGACGCGGATCACGTCGCCCGACGGGCGTCCGACGACGGGAAAGAGGATCGGCGCGCGCCCGGCCCAGAAGCGCGGATCGGCATCGGTCATCAATTCGCGACCAGCTGCATCGCGCAGGCTCGACAATTCGGCGCCCAGCGGGTTGATCGCGGCGGTCAGCCCGTCGCCGGTAATGGTGACCCACTCAGCCACGCAATGTCACGCCCAGCTTGGCGGCGGCGGCCACGACCTTGTCCGCGATCGCCTTCAACTGCTCGTCGGTGAAGCTGGCGTCGTGCGGCTGGAGCATCACCTCGATCGCGATCGAGGTCTCGTCATCCTTGACGAATACGTCGAAGACCCGCGCGCCCACGATCGCCGCCTTGTCCGCGCCGCGAACCGCGCGGACCAGCGCATCGGCGGCGACCCCGGCCGGCACCACGAAGGCGAAGTCGCGCCGTACCGCCTGCAAGGGCGGCGGGGCAAAGGCTGGCCGCGAAAAACCCGCCTGACGTCGTGCGGGAACCGCGTCCAGGTACAATTCCACGCCCGCCACGGCGCCGTCGAGATCGAACGCCTTGAGCACCTGCGGGTGGAGCATCCCGAACGCCGCGAGAATCGTCTTGGGGCCGAGCCGCAGCGTTCCCGACTGGCCGGGGTGCCAGGCCTCGCCGGCGTCGCCCATGACCTGGAGATTGTCGACCGGAGCGCCGGCCGCCGCGAGCAACGCCATCGCCTCCGCCTTGGCATCGAACGCGTCGAACGTGACGGCCTTGCCGTGCTGCCAGCCGCGCGCGCGGCGATCGCCCGTCAGGACGATGCCGAGCGTCGCGCGCTCCGCATCCGCCAGATAGCGCCGCCCCAGTTCGAACAGCCGCACCGACGATGTGCCCCGGCGCAGGTTGCGCGCCGCGGCGGACAGCAGTCCGGGCAGCAGCGACGGGCGCATGGCCTTCAAATCCTCGCTGATCGGATTGGCCAGCGTCCAGGCGCTGCCACCGAATGCCGCGGCGTGCGCTTCTGGAAGGAAGCTCCACGTCACCGCCTCGTCCAGCCCGCGCGCGGCGGCGGCACGGCGGACGCGGCGCTCGACCTTCTGTTCGGGCGTAGCGGTCGGCCGCGCGACGCCGGGTGCGCGGGGCAGGGCGACCGCGGGCACCTTGTCGATGCCCTCGATGCGGATCACTTCCTCGACCAGATCGGCGGCGCCGTCGATATCGCGGCGCCATGTCGGTACACGCACCGGCCACCGGCCCTCGATCGTCGCGAACAACGCGTCGCTGAACGCATCGGGGTGGGTAATCGCGCCGACCGAGAAGCCGAGCGACAGCAGGATGCGCGCCTGCCGCTCGGGCGCGACATGGAGCCCGCCGAGATCGCGGCACAGATGCGGGTCATAGGAGACGATGCGTTGCTCGACCGGGGCCGCGCCCGCACGCGTCACGCCGCTCGCCCGGCCGCCGCACAGGTCGAGCACCATCCGCGTCGCGATCGCCAGCCCGTCGTCGAGGAACGCCGGATCGACACCCCGTTCGAAACGCGTGCGCGCGTCGCTGGTCAGCGTCAGCGCCTGGCCGGTGCGTGCGATCGCATCGGGGTCGAAATAGGCGCATTCGATGATGACGTCGGTCGTCTCCGCGGACACGCCCGAATGCGCGCCGCCCATGATGCCGCCGATGTCGTGGACGCCCGCATCGTCGGCGATGACCGTCATCCCAGCCGCCAGCGTATAGCTGCGCCCGTTGAGCGCGACGACGCTCTCGCCCTCATGCGCGGCGCGTGCGACCAGCCCGCCCGACAGCCTGGCGCGGTCATAGACGTGCAGCGGGCGGCCGAGATCGAACATCACGTAATTGGTGATATCGACCAATGCCGAAATCGGCTTCTGCCCGATCGCGACCAGCCGCCGCCGCATCCATTCGGGCGCCTGGCCGTTCGTCAGGCGGCTCACCCCTTGCGCGAAGAAGGCTGGGCAGGCGGGGCTGTCGGTGCGCACGTCCGGGCCGGGGCCTTCGCCCATGACCGGATCGACGTCGAGCGGCTTGAGCGCACCCAGCCTCGCCGCCGCCAGATCGCGCGCAATGCCGCGCACGCCCATGCAGTCCTGGCGGTTCGGCGTGACGCTCACGTCGATCACCGGATCGCTCAGCCCGGCATAATCGGCGTAGCTGGTGCCGACGGGGGCATCGGCGGGCAGTTCGATGATGCCGTCATGCTCGTCGCCCAGCTGCAATTCGCGGGTCGAGCACATCATGCCGTTCGATTCGACCCCGCGGATCGCGGCGACCTTCAGCGTGATATCGGCGCCGGGCACATAGGTGCCGGGGCTGCCGAACACGCCGATCAGCCCCGGGCGCGCATTGGGCGCACCGCACACGACCTGTAGCGGACCATCGCCGGCATCGACCGACAGCACCTGCAGCTTGTCGGCCTGTGGGTGACGCTCTGCCGACAGCACCTTGGCGACCCGGAACGGCGCCAGCGCCTCGCCGGGATTGGCGACGCCTTCGACCTCCAGGCCGATCCGCGTCAGCGCCTCGACGATCGCATCCAGCGATGCCTGGGTTTCCAGATGCTCCTTGAGCCAGGACAAGGTGAACTTCATGCGCCCACTCCCCCGGACAAGGTGGGCACGTCCAGCGCCGAAAATCCGTAATGCTTCAACCAGCGGATATCGCCGTCGAAGAACGGCCGCAGGTCGTCCATGCCGTATTTCAGCATCGCCAGCCGATCGATCCCGCAGCCGAACGCGAAGCCCTGCCACTCGTCCGGATCGAGCCCGCATGCGGCGATCACCTTGCGGTGGACCATGCCGCTGCCGAGCACTTCCATCCACCCCTCGGACCCGCCGATGACGCGCTTGCCCTTGACGATGGTGTAACCGACATCGACCTCCGCCGAGGGTTCGGTGAAGGGGAAATAGCTCGGACGCAGCCTGAGCGCGATGTCGTCGCGCTCGAAGAACGCCTTGAGGAAGGTCTCCAGCGTCCACTTCAGGTGCCCGAGCGTGATTCCCTTGTCGATCACCAGCCCTTCGACCTGGTGGAACATCGGCGTGTGGGTCGCGTCGCTGTCGGACCGATACGTGCGGCCCGGCGCGATGATGCGGATCGGGGGTTTCTGGCTCAGCATCGTCCGGATCTGCACCGGGCTGGTGTGGGTGCGCAGCAGCATTCGCGCAGCGCCATTCGTGCTCGCCTGCGGCTCGCAGTAGAACGTATCGTGCATCGCCCGCGCCGGATGGCTCTCGGGGATGTTGAGCGCGGTGAAATTATGCCAGTCGTCCTCGATCTCCGGCCCGGTCGCGACCGCGAAGCCCAGATCGGCGAAGATCTCCGCCAGTTCGTCCATCACCTGGCTCACCGGATGGATCGTACCCGTCAGCGGCGCGTCGGCGGGCAAGGTCATGTCGAGCGTCTCGCTCGCCAGCCGCGCGTCGAGCGCCGCGCGCTCCAGCGTCTCCTTGCGCGCCGCGATCGCATCGGCGACGGCGGTGCGCAGCCCCTGGATACGCGGCCCCTCGACCTGGCGCTGGTCGGCGGACATCGCGCCCAGCGTTTTCAGCATTTGCGTCACCCGCCCCTGCTTGCCCAGCGCCTCGACCCGCACCGCATCGAGCGCGTCGAGTCCCGCCGCCGCGTCGATCGCGGTGAGCATATGCGCGCGCATCTGGTCGAGATCGGTCATCTTGTCCCTCTTCGTCGGCCCCGCCGATAACGAAAAGGGCGCGGATGGCCTAGCCATCCGCGCCCCTATCTCACTCGCAGCAGGCGTGCCTCAGGCGGCCTGGGGCAGAGCCGCCTTCGCCTGCGCGATGATCGCGGTAAATGCCGCTTCCTCGTGCATCGCGATATCGGCCAGAACCTTGCGGTCGAGTTCGATGCCCGCCAGCTTGCAGCCGTGCATGAACTGCGAATACGTCAGCCCCTCGGCGCGGACGCCGGCGTTGATGCGCTGGATCCACAGCCCACGGAACGTGCGCTTCTTTACCTTGCGGTCGCGATAGGCATATTGCCCCGCCTTTTCGACGGCCTGACGGGCGATGCGGATCGTGTTCTTGCGCCGGCCGTAATAGCCCTTCGCCTGTTCCAGGATCTTCTTGTGCTTGGCGCGGGTGGTTACACCGCGTTTGACGCGTGCCATTGTCTAATTCCTTCCGCTCAGCCGAGACCGTAAGGCGCCCACGCCTTGACGGCGGCGGTGTCGGCCTTGGAGAGCAGCTTGGTGCCGCGGTTCTGGCGGATGTACTTGCCGTTGTGATGATGCAGGCGGTGGCGCTTGCCGGCGACGCCGTGCTTGAGCAGACCGGTCGCGGTCAGCCGGAAGCGCTTCTTGACGCCGCTCTTGGTCTTGAGCTTGGGCATTTTGGTCCTTTCGAATTGGCGATGCATCCGACAGCCGCGGCAGCCCTTGTGGCCGGGTCGTCTTCATGCGCACCGCACGAGAAGCGTGCGTCCTTACGCGCGGGGCATCCGGATTGCAACCACGGTGGAACCAGCGCGCGGTCCGTGCGATACCGCGTCCATGGATGTAGCGCGTGATACCCCGACAGCGGCGCCCGTGAGTCGCCCCCGCCGCCATATCGTCCGCAACACCCTGATCGGCGTGCTCGGCACCATATTTGCGATCTGGCTGGTGCTGTTCATCACCAAGGGGCGGTTCCTGAAACCCGTGTTCGAGCGATTCGTCGCTGGTCAGACGGATCGCAAGGTCGCGGTCGCGGGCGATTTCCAGCTGTATTTCGCGCCGCTCAGGATAAAGCTGCTCGCCGAACGGATCACCGTCGCCAACCCCGCCTGGGCGACCCGCCCCGAACTCTTCCGCGCCGACCTGATCGACACCCGCATCGCGCCGCTGTCGCTGATCTTCGGCAAGCGTCGGCTCTACGGCCTCGATCTTCGCGGGGCCGCGCTCGATCTGGAATGGACGCCCAGTCACAGCACCAACACCTGGACCTTCAGCGGGAAGAAGGGCGGCGAGCCGTTCGCCCTGCCGCGGATCGACCGTGCGACCGTCGTGGGCAGCACGGCGCGCTACATCGATCCGCAGCTGCAGGTACTCGCGGATCTGAAGATCGACACGATCCGCTCCACCGACGCGCGCATCGGCGACACGGTGGGCGTGCAAGGCACCGGAATCGTGCGCAGGACGCCGTTCACCGTCACCGCGCGCCTCCTCTCGCCGAATGAAACCGTGGCGCGCGGGCAGAACAAGCTGGTCGCGCAGATGCGCGCGGCGAACAACGTCATCGACATCGCCGGTACGCTACCCAGCCTGGCCGATATCGAAAACGTGCCGCTGCGCACCCGTGCGCGCGGCCGGGACATGTCCGAACTGCTGGGGATCATCGGCGTCGTCATCCCGCAGACCCGCCGCTACGATGTCGCCGCGCGGCTGGTGAAATCGGGCGACCGTTACCGTTTCACGAACATGGCGGGCCGATTTGGTCAGAGCGACGTCGCCGGCCGGCTGACGATCACCAACGCGGCGCGTATCCACCTCGATTCGGTGCTGACGACGCGGCGGCTCGATATCGTCGATGCCGCGCCGTTCATCGGCTACAATCCCGACATCGTCGCCGCGCGCGGCACCGTCGCTGCGGCTGCGGCCACGGGTGCTGCACCCCAGCGGCTGATGCCGGATGCCGAATTTCCGGTCGCCACGATGCAGCGCTTCGATGCCGATCTGAAATGGACGATCGCGGCCGTGCGATCGCGCAACGTGCCGGTGTCGAACATCGACATGACGCTCGATCTCGAACGCGGGCGCCTGGCCCTGTCACCACTGACCTTCTCGATGGCGCGCGGCAACGTCGCATCGGACCTGGTGTTCGACACTCGGCCCCGACCCAGCGCGGTCTCCTATGACATCCGCCTGTCGCCGACACCGCTGGGGCGGCTGCTCGCCGGCTACGGCCTGATCGAATCGGGCACGACCGGCACGATCAAGGGACGCGCACAGCTGGCCGGGCGCGGCGACTCGATCCACCGGTCGCTCGCCACGTCGCGCGGCCGGATCGCCTTCACGATGCCCGGCGGCACCTTGTGGACGCGCAACGTCCAGCTCGCCGAACTCGATCTCGGCACCTTCGTGCAGAAGATGTTCGAGGAGAAGTTGAAGAAGCCCGTCCAGGTCAATTGCGGGCTGATCGCCTTCACCGTGCGCGACGGCGTCGCGGCGGCCGATCCCATCCTGATCGACACGTCCAAGAACGTGATCGCCGGGCGCGGCGGCTTCAGTTTCAAGACCGAGGCGGTCGATCTGGCGTTTCGCGCCGACGGCAAGAAATTCAGCCTGTTCTCCGGCCAGTCCCCGGTCGGCATCGGCGGCTATTTCGCCTCCCCCCGGCTCGACGTCATCAGCCCGCAACTGCTGAGCCGGGCAGGCGCCGGACTCGGCCTGGCGCTGCTCGCGACGCCACCTGCCGCGGTGCTGGCGTTCGTCGACGTCGGCAACGCCAAATCCGCGGCCTGCGGACCCATATTGGCGGCCGCGACCGCACGGGCGCAGCGCACGACCAAGGGCGAACCGCGCGACGACGTCGGTCGCGGCACGATCTCCAAGACCGACGGCGACAAGCCCCAGGCCAAGCGCAAGAAGTTCCTGGGCATTTTTTAGAGCCGGTTCGCGACCAAGTTGATACGCAATAGCCCCGCTCCTTCCAGGGAGTAGAATTGCATATGGCTCGGTCCGAGGATGCAAGATCACTGCCTCCCCGGCGAAGGCCGAGGCCCAGGCCGGCATGCGTAGATGGTAAGGTTCGTCCTCACGTCCGCACGACCTGTGCGCTTGGACCCCGGCCTTCGCCGGGGAGGCGTTCGCTATGCAAGGCGTATCAGCTTGATCGCGAACGACTCTGGAACCGTCTATCGCGCTCCGCCCTGAGCGAAGTCGAAGGGCATGGGCTTAGGGGCTGTCCTACAGCCTGCCTGCCGTGCCAGCATAGCGGCATGGCGTATTCCTCCTCCCTCCCCATCCGCATCCACGCGCAAGCACGAATCGCTGGCTTTCGAGCCAAGATGTCCGCGCGATATCCCGCACAGGCGCGGCCGGCATTCGTGGCCGCGAATTTACGACCGGAGGGATTTTGCGCTGGGACGTAGTGTCCGGTGTGTCCGGTTCCGATCGTGAAAAGGCGCGCAGCTCAGTGATCGTGGACCCGGTGCAGCGCCTCCAGCACGTCGTCCACCCGCGCCGGGTCGCCGATCGCCAGCACATGGCCCTCGCTCTGGGCGGTCAACGGATCGCCGTTCCAGTCGCACATCCGCCCGCCGGCGCCTTCGACGATCGGCACCAGTGCTGCAAAATCGTGGAACTTCAGCCCCGATTCGCACACCAGGTCGATCTGCCCGGACGCGACCAGCCCGTAATTATAGCAATCCCCCCCATAGATCGGGGTCATCCGATTATGGCCACCCGAGGTCGCGGCGGTCAGCGCCAGGAAGCGCAGAGCCGCGTCGTCGCCGAAATAATGCGGGCTGGTGGTCGCCAGGACCGCGCCTTCCAGTTCGGCGCACAGGCGGGTGTGCACGGGCACGCCGTTGAACGTCGTCGGTCTGCCCGCCACGCCGAACCAGCGTTCGCGCTGCACCGGCTGGTCGATGACCCCGAGCACCGGCCAGCCGTGCTCGACCAGCGCGATCAGCGTACCGAAGATCGCGCGGCCCGCGGTGAAGCTGTGGGTTCCGTCGATCGGATCGAGCACCCAGTGGCGTCCGGACACGCCTTCCTTGGTGCCATGCTCCTCGCCGATGATGCCGTCGCCCGATCGCTCCGCCTCGATCAGGCGGCGCATCGCGGTCTCGGCCTCGCGGTCGGCCAGCGTCACCGGGGACCGGTCGTCCTTGATCTCCAACCCTGCGGGCTTGCGGAAATAGTCGCGGATGATCGCGCCCGCGGTATCGGCGAGGCGGTGCGCGAGGTCGATGTCGGATCGGGTGACGGGCATGGCGCCGTGCCTATCGGCGGGCGGGCGCCACGGCAATGGACGCGGGGGCGCGATCGGCCTAGCGTCGATACATCCCTGTCGGAGTTCTTCCATGCGCCTTGCTGCTGTCGCCGCCGTTGCCGCCGTCCTTCTCTCCGCACCCGCTTCCGCGGCGCTGGCGCCGGGGGCCAAGGCACCCGACTTCACCACGCGCGGCGCGATCGCGGGCAAGGTGTTCACGGTGCATCTGGCCGAGCAGTTGAAGAAGGGGCCGGTCGTGCTCTACTTCTTCCCCGCCGCCTTCACCTCCGGCTGCAATGCAGAGGCACGGGCATTCGCGGAGCGCGTCGCCGACTTCAGGAAGGCGGGCGCGACGGTGATCGGCATGTCCGCCGATCCTGTCGAGGAACTGGCGAAGTTCTCGGCGAGCGAATGTGCGGGCAAGTTCGCGGTGGCCAGCGCCGGCCCGGCGGTGGTTGCGGGCTACGATGTCGCGCTGGGCCGCGAGATCAAGGGGCGGCAGGTCACCAGCCGTACCAGCTATGTCATCGCGCGCGACGGTCGCGTCGCCTTCGCGCACAACGACATGAACCCTGCGGATCATGTCGCGATGACGCTTGCCGCCGTCGCGAAGCTGCCCCGCCGCTAAGCGGGTCGGCAAACGGGCCGGCCCGGTCACGGGTTGCTAAGGTTTCTTCATTAACACCCCGGTCGGTGAGCATCGGGGGATTTATGCGGGGCGCCAACGCAGCGCGGCGGGACGGGCCGGAAACCGAATTGTACGATCGGATCGGCCTGTTCCTGGCCGAGCAGCGATTGAGCGCCGATCCGGATCATTATCGGTTCGCACATGCCGTGCTCAGCAATCCAGGGGGGCCGATCGCGCGTGCGGTCGAGCAGCTGGTTGACGGACGCCTGCGGTTGCGGCCGGTCGATATAGAGCGGCTCTGTGCGCAGGTGGCCGGGCCGCGTGCGACCAGTCGCGAATGGCCCGATGCCGCAGCGACGCGCGCGCAGGAAGCCGCCGAAGCGGGCGCCCGCGAGCAGGCCGACGGCTTTGCCGACATGGTGCGCGCGATCTACGCGGAGACTCGTGGCTTCGGGCAGGATTTGGCCGCGAGCGCCGCGGCGTTCGAACGGATGCCGCCCGTCGATGGCCTGGACGAGATCGCCCGTATCGCCGGCACGATGATCGCCAGGGTTCACGATGCCGAATCGCGGCTCGCCACGGCGACGCGGGAGGCCGATACGTTGCGCGAAAAGCTGGCCGAGGCCAGCGTGATCGCGCGCCGCGACAGCCTGACCGGGCTGCCCAACCGCCGCGCCTTCGAAGAGGCGTTTGCCGACCGGGCCTCGTCCGCTGCGCCCTGGTGCCTGGCGCTGTGCGACGTCGATCGTTTCAAACGCATCAACGACGAGCATGGCCATCCCGTCGGCGACCGTGTTCTGGGCGCGGTCGCCCGCATCCTGGTGGGCGCCTGCGAGGGGCATCTCGTGGCGCGGCACGGCGGTGAGGAATTTGCGGTCCTGCTGAAATCGGTGACGTTGAGCCAGGCTGCCGAAGTCGTCGAGGAGGCGCGCGCCGCGATCGCGGTAAAGCGCTTCCGCGACCGCGACACCGATGCCGCGCTGGGCGTCATCACGATGTCGGTCGGCCTCACCGCGATCCAGACGGGCGACGATATCGAAACAGCCTTCGAACGCGCCGATCGCCTGCTCTACACCGCCAAGGCCGGCGGGCGAAACCAGGTGGCTACCGCCTAAGATCGGCGCCACGCGCCAACCCGCCTGGCATATCGCGCCATGGACTTGCCTTTGTTCTGCGACAAATCAGCAAACACAGGCACTTACGCATTTGGCACGCTCTCTGCAAAGCAGAGGCTATAAGCAGCGGAATGGTTCTGCTGCTTGGTTCAGCAAGGAATTCGACATGATCAACTATGCCAATGCTCAGCGCGTTGCGGTCTCCTTCTTCGGCGCACTCGTCTTCGCCGCCGTCGCAATCAGCGCCGCCGTCCCAGTCCTTCCCATCGTCTGAGCGCCTGCTCCCGGAGCATCCCGATGAACCATCTGTCCTTGACCCGACGCTTCGCCTGCACCCTCCCTCCCCTTGCGATCGGCCTTGCGACCTTCGCCGCGACGGTCGCCTTGATCCTGACGCCGTCGGGCACCGGCATCGCCTGAGGACACGCGCCGCGCAGATAATCCAGCATCCTCAGCTCGCCGGTCTCGGTGGGCAACCACCGGGCCGGAGCACGGCCGTACCGCCGCTGTACCACCGGCTGCGGTTTATCGCACCGTCCTGATAACAGACTTCGCCCTTGCCCGACGCGGCATCGACGAGAAGCGTCCAGTTGCGGTTGCCGCAATCGTGCGCCGCGCAGCCCCAGGTCGCCACGCGGCTGCCGACCTGGAAGATGGGAGTCCGCGGACCCGCATTGTGGATGATCGCGCGCCGCAGCGCCGCATCGTTCACCGCACCGTCGAGCGCGGTCGCGACTTCGGTGCGATCGAAGAAGCCGACGCCATCGACCGGCTGATCCGGATAACGGCCGATATAGGCGGTGAGCGGCACGGTCTGCGCCTGACCGGGAACGGGCGAGGGCGCCTGGGTCGGTGGCGGTACGAAGCCGGCCGCAGTGCTGTTCGACGGCGGCGAGTCCGCGGCGCCACAGGCCGAAAGGATCATGCAGCTACTCAGGGTCATCAGAATATGGCGCAAGGCAATCCCTTCCCAGTGTGAACGCGTCTCGGGCAACGCGGTTGCGGTAGGCCGCCGGCTCAATTATCGGACAAAAAACGGAGGACGAGGATGCCACGGATCACACGCCGCGATCTGATCGCGACCGGCAGCATTGCGCTGGCCGGTTCCGGACTTGCCATGAGCGCCGCCGGGCATGCCGCCACGGATAGGCCGGTGCAGCGGCGCGAGCGGCTGGCGCGGTGGCGCTTCCACCTGGGCCACGCGTCCGACCTCGATCGCGACTTCGGTTTCGGGCGCAACCAGCGGACCTTTGCCAAAGCCGGCGCGGCGACCGCCGATGCGGCGCTGCCCGCCTTCGACGATTCCGCATGGACGGCGGTGCGCGTGCCGCACGACTGGGCCGTCGCGCTGCCCTTCGCCTCACCTGCCGCACCTGCACCCAAGGACAGCGAGGATGCAGTCGCCGCGCACGGCTTCAAGGCGATCGGCCGCGCGCATCCCGCCAACAGCATCGGCTGGTATCGCTGCCCTATCGCCGTGACCGCGGCGGACCGGGGGCGGCGCATCGTGCTGGCGTTCGACGGGGTGTTCCGCGACTGCCTGGTGTTCGTCAACGGTCATATCGTGGGTCGCAACGAGAGCGGCTACGCGCCGTTCGAAGTCGCGATCGGCGACTTCCTCGATTATGATGGCGGCGCCAATGTGATCGCAGTGCGCGTCGACGCAACCCTGGGGGAGGGGTGGTTCTACGAGGGTGCCGGCATCTACCGCCACGTGGATCTCATCCGCACCGATCCGCTGCACATCCCCGAATCGGGGATCGTTATAGTGGGCGAACCCGGTGCCGAGGGCGCGCGGGTGTCGGCGGCGACCGACATCGTCAACGACGGTGCGGGCGAGGCTTCGGGCGTGCTGCGGCAATGGATCACCGGAGCCGATGGCGCGACCGTCGCGACGCTGCCCGAAGTCGCGTTCCGCATCGCCGCAGGCGAGACCGCGCACGTGGAGGCGCAGGCGCGCGTGCCCGCCGCAAAGCTGTGGTCGGTCGATTCGCCCAACCTCTATCGCCTGCACGCCGAACTGCGCGTCGGCACCCGCATCGTCGATGCGCACGAAGCCCGCTTCGGCATCCGCACGATCCGGTTCGATGCGGCGCGCGGGTTCCTGCTCAACGGGCAGCCGGCCAAGCTGCTCGGCACGTGCAATCATCAGGATCATGCCGGCGTCGGCACCGGCATTCCCGATGCGCTCCACGCCTGGCGCGTCGCGCAGTTGAAGGCGATGGGATCGAACGCGTGGCGCAGCGCGCACAACCCGCCCGCCACCGCGCTGCTCGACGCGTGCGACGAAGCGGGCATGCTGATGATCGTCGAGGCGCGGCTGAACAGCAGCGACGACGAGGCCGCGAGCCAGCTCGACCGCATCGTGCGGCGCGACCGCAACCACCCGTGCGTCATCGCCTGGAGCCTGGGCAACGAGGAGCCGCAGCAGGGGAGCGCCAAGGGTGCGCGGATCACCGCGGCGATGCAAGCCCATGTGCGCCGGCTCGACCCGACGCGCCCGACGACCTTCGCCTTCGACAACAGCTGGGATGCGGGCGCGGCACGGGTCGTCGATGTCGTCGGCTTCAACTACCGCACCGATAAGATGGAGGCGTTCCACGCGGCGTCGCCGACAGTGCCGATCTATGGGTCGGAAACCGGCAGCACCGTGTCCACTCGCGGTGCCTATGCCAATGATGCCGCCGCCCACGTCGTGCGGGCCTATGACACCGAACATCCGTGGTGGGCATCGACCGCGGAAGCCTGGTGGACAATCGCCGCCGAGCGTTCGTACATCGCGGGCGGGTTCATCTGGACCGGGTTCGATTACCGCGGCGAGCCGACGCCTTTTGCGCAATTCCCGAGTATTTCCAGCTATTTCGGTGTGCTGGACACCTGTGGCTTTCCCAAGGACAATTACTTCTACTATCGCGCGTGGTGGCGGCCGGAACAGCCCTTGGTCCACCTGCTGCCGCACTGGACATGGCCTGGGAAAGACGGCCAACCCGTGGAGGTTTGGGTCCACGGCAATTGTGCCGAGGTCGAACTCCTGCTGAACGGCCGCTCGCTGGGGCGCAAGGCGATGCCGCGCAACCGTCACCTGGCGTGGAGCGTTCCCTACGCGCCCGGCAAGCTGGAGGCGCGCGGCTTCGATGGTGGGCGGCGCGTCGCGCGCGACGTGCGCGAGACCGCGGGGCGCGCTGCGGCGGTGGTGCTGACCGCCGACAAGAGGATCGCGCGGGCGGGTGGCGACGATGTGGTGATGCTGCGCGCCGAGGTGGTCGATGCGCGCGGGCGCCCGGTACCCGATGCCGCGGACCTGCTGCGCTTCAAGGTGGCGGGGGATGCGGCAATCATCGGCGTCGGCAATGGCGATCCGACGAGCCTGGAGGCCGACGTGGCGAGCGAGCGCCGCGCGTTCCACGGGCTGGCGCAGGCGATCCTGCGTATCGGCGAGAGGGGTGGGCCGATGCTGGCGTCGGTCACCGCAGAGGGATTGCGCGGGGACAGCGTGCGATTGGTGGGAATGAAGGGCTGACCGCCCGAATATCGACCCGCGCGGATTCCTGCGGACACGCGCGAAAGGTAATGAAGGTAACGCAAATACGCATCGGACGTGTGCGAAAGGTCACTGGAAAGTCACATCCTACACGGGGTCTTCGCCGGCGCGGGGGGCGATCTCGACGAAGGTGACGCGTGCGGTCGTGCGCACGTCGAAATGCGTGGCGGATGTCATGCTTGTCGATGAGAAAGAGCAGGTGCCAGACGATCCGAGTCGCGGCAACGATTGCACGGCTTGCGGGTTGTAGGACAGCTGCACCTGGCAGGCTCGCCTGCTGCGGACGCTTACTTCACCGCCGCCAGCGCCGCCACGAACTTTCCCGCCCGCGCGCCCACCTCGTCCGCCTCCATACCCGGTGCGTAGAGTGCAGATCCGAGGCCAAACCCTGCCGCGCCCACTTTCGTCCATTCCGCCAGCACCTCCGGCACGATGCCGCCGACGGGGAGAACCCGCGTCTCCTTTGGCAGGATCGCGCGCATGGCCTTGAGCACGGCGGGGCTGGCGGCTTCGGCGGGGAAGAGTTTGAGGGCGGCGGCGCCGGCTTCGAGGGCGACGAAGGCTTCGGTGGGCGTCGCGATGCCGGGCATCGCGACGTACCCCCGCTCTGCGGCTGCTGCGATAACCCGGACGTCGGCATTTGGCGCGATGATGACCGTGCCTCCCGCCGCGCCGACCGCATCGACGTCCGCGACGCGCAGCACGGTGCCCGCGCCGATGATCGCGCGGCCTTCGAGCCGTTTCGCCAGGCGCGCGATGCTGTCCAGCGGGTCGGGCGAGTTCATAGGAACTTCGATGATCGTGAAGCCTGCGCCGACCAGTGCATCGCCGATCGCCTCCACCTCGTCGGGCTTCACCCCGCGCAGGATGGCGACGAGCGGGCAGCGCGCGAAGGCGGCGTCGAAATCGGCACGGTGCTTCATGCGGTCATCTCCCGGATACGTGTGATGCCCGCGACGAACGACGCCCGGCTGCCGACGATATGCGGCGTGCCGCCCAGCGCGGTGACCGCGGCGGAATACAGGTCGCTCAGCGGCGGATCGGCGAGGATGTACACTGTTTCGCTCGAGACGATCCGCGCCGCGACGTCGCCACCGATAAGCAGGCCGCTGGCGAACGAGGTTGCATCCTCCTTCGCGCCCAGCACCGCGCGCGCGCGGATGGCGAAGAGGCTGGCGGCCAGATCGTGGCGCGCACCCTCCGCGACGCCGGCGAGGAACGCGTCATTGGCTTGGGCCGTCCCGTCCATCTGATGGCGCAACAGGCTGTGGGCGCGCAGCAGCGAGAACAATTCGCCGGTCATCGCGGTGGTGAAGCCGGTGATCCGCCCACCTTCCAGCCGCGCCCATTTGCAATGCGTGCCGGGCTGGGCGAGCAGGCCGTCGGCGGGCACGCTGCCGGCCGCGAAAGCGCCGAGCAATTGCACCTCCTCCCCGCGCATCACGTCGGCGCGCACCGCATCGCGATAGCAGAGGCCGGGGACGATCGCGGTGCGATCGTCGACGTAATCCAGCGCGGCGACGATCTCCTCGAACCCGGCCGGCGCCGCGACATAGGGTACCTGACGCCAGCCGATCGTCGATCCGACCATGCCGGCGAGCAGCATCGGCAGCTCGCCGAGCCGTGCGCGAATCCCGGCCACCTCGGCCGGATAGTCGTCGCGCGGCACCATCGCGGCGCCGTGATCGTCGCGCTCGGTTGCGACGACCGCGCCTTCCCGGATGACGAAGGCGCGCCGGTTCGTCGTGCCCCAGTCGACTGCGATGAAGGCGTCGCTCATCTTACCGCCCCGTCGCGTGCGTGCGACATCTCTCACCACCCCGTCGCGTGTGCGCGACATCTGCTACCACCACGTCGCGTAGAGTGCGATCAGGATCAGGATCACCGCGACTCCTCCTGCATTGAACCCGGCCGTCGTGGTGAAGTTAACGCCCTGCATCGTGATGCGGTTGCTGTTGGCGCGCGCGTTCACCACCAGCGACAGCACGACCGCCAGCGCCAGCGAGATCAGGAAGACCACGCTCATCCGGTTCATGAACGGGAATTCGGGCAGGAATTGATAGAAGAGGAAGGAGACGACGACCGACGCCACCGCCGCGGCGATTGCCCCTGCCTCGTTGGCGCGCTTCCAGAACAGGCCGAGCAGGAAGATCACCGTGATCCCCGGCGTGAAGAAGCCGGAGAATTCCTGGATGAACTGGAACGCCTGGTCCGACTGCCCGATCAGCGGCCGTGCCGTCAGCATCGCGATGACGATCGCAACGCAGGCGGTGATCCGGCCGACGAGCACCAGCTTGCGCTCGCCGCCGGCTCGGCCGGACACGTCGTCCTCGGCCAGCGTGGGAATCTTGCGGTATTTGGCATAGAGATCGAGCGTGAAGATGGTCGCGATCGAGTTGATCTTGGACGCGGTCGAGGCGACGATCGCCGCGATCAGCGCCGCGAACACCAGCCCGAGCAGCCCCGGCGGCAGCAGTCGCAGCATCGTCGGATACGCCTGGTCGGGCCGCGCGAGATCGGGGGCGAGCACCACCGCGGCGATGCCGGGTACGACGATGACCAGCGGCATCAGCAGTTTCAGGAAGGCGGCGAACACCACGCCCTTCTGCGCCTCGGCCAGGCTCTTGGCGGCCAGCGCGCGCTGGATGATATACTGGTTGAACCCCCAATAGCTGAGATTGGCGATCCACATGCCGCCGATCAGCACCGCGAGGCCGGGCAGTTCCCTGTAATGCGGGTTGTCCGGCGACAGGATCATGTCGAAATGGCCGGGCGCCCGCCGGGCCAGTTCGGTGAAGCCGCCGATGATCCCCGCATCGCCGCCGATCTTGCCGAGCGTCAGCGCGGACACCAGCAGCCCGCCGGCGACCAGCAGCGTCACCTGGACGATATCGGTCAGCGCGACCGCCTTCAGCCCGCCCTTGATCTGGTAGAGCAAGGCGAAGGCGCCGAGCGCGAACAGCGCGACATTCTGGTCGACGCCCGCGACCTGGTTGACCGCTATCGAACCGAGCCAGATGATCGAGGTGAGGTTCACGAAGATATAGAGCGCCAGCCAGAACAGCGCCATGATCGTGCGGATCGACGGGCCGTACCGCTGTTCCAGGAACTGCGGCATCGTGTAGATTTCGTTGCGCAGGAAGATCGGCAGGAAAAATTTGCCGACGATCAGCAGCGTCAGCGCCGCCATCCATTCATAGGACGCGATCGCCAGCCCGATCGCATAGCCCGACCCCGCCATGCCGACGATCTGTTCGGCGGAGATGTTGGCCGCGATCAGCGACGCGCCGATCGCCCACCACGGCAGCGATTTGGACGCCAGGAAATAGTCCGACGAATCCTTAGGTTTCCCCGCCTTCTCGCGGCTGACCCATTGCGCCAGCACGAAGATGAAGACCGCATAGGCCGCCACCACCACGATATCGATCGTCGACAAGGTCACGTGCCCATCCCCTTTTCGTAAGGGATAGCGCAGGCGCGGGAGGGGGCCAAGCAATTATCGGATCATTGCTGGTCCGCTCGTCGCCGCGAAATGGCCGTCACCCGGGAATGTTCGGGCGTTGTCCGTTACGGATAGTCCGTCACCCCGGCGCAGGCCGGGGTCCATCGCGCGGCAGGCGCCTTCCATAGAGGTTCCAAGTTCTTCGCTTGCTGACCGATGGACCCCCGCCTGCGCCGGGGTGACCGAGGGCGCGGGGCCAAGCGCGTGGGCGCGGGCGCGGCGCGCGGATCTACCGCCCCAGGGCGATGAACCGCTGCAGGTGAAAGTCCTCGTCGCCGAGCTGGTGGTCGATCATCACCAGCCGCTTGACGTAATGCGACACCGCATATTCCCAGGTCATGCCGATGCCGCCGTGCATCTGCACCGATTCCTCGGCTACCATCTGCCCGGTGCGCCCGATCGTGTATTTTGCTGCCGCCAGCGCGCGTGCGCGCGCCTTCGCGTCGGTGGCGTCGAAGGCGACCGCGGCGTTGATGACGCTGGAGCGTGCCTGTTCGATTTCGAGCAGCACGTCGGCCATGCGGTGCTGGAGCGCCTGGAACTTGCCGATCGGCACGCCGAACTGCTTGCGGTCGCGTAAGTAGCCGAGCGTCGCCTCCTTGACGAATTCCATCGCGCCGACGCTTTCGGCCGACAGCGCCAGCAACCCCGCCTCGATCGCCGCATCGCGCGCCGCGGCGCCGCCGATGCGGGTCGCGGCGACGCCGTCCAGCGTCACCTCGCCCGCCGCGCCGCCGTCGATCAGGTTATAGCTGCGCACCGATACGCCCGCGGCATCGGCGGGGACGAGGAACACGTCGTCGCCCGCGGTCACCACGAACACCTGCGCCGCGCCAGCCTGCGGCACGACCGCCTTGGTGCCGGACAGCCGCCACCCGTCGCCGTCCGCCGTCGCGGTGACCGGCGTCGCGGAATCGTCGTCGGCGAAGGCGGCGATCGTCTCGCCCGCGACGATGCCCGCCAGCACCGCGTCCTGCCCGCCCGCCGCGGCGAGCGCGCGGCCCGCCATCAGCGCGCCGAGCACCGGCTCGACGCTGAGCGCGCGGCCCAGCGCCTCGAACACCACCATGATGTCGAAGCCGCTGCCGCCGAAGCCGCCGGCGCTCTCGTCGAACAGCGCGCCGATAACGCCCAATTCGCTCAGTTGTGCCCAGGCGGCGGCGTCATAGCCGGTCTCGCCATAAGCGCCGCGGTTGCGCGTCTCGATCGGATAGGTGTCGCCGAGCGCGCGCGCCAGCATGTCGCCCAGCATCCGCCGGTCGTCGGTGTGGTCGAAATTCATAGCCCCAGGATCGCTTTCGAGATGATGTTCTTCTGGATTTCGTTCGATCCGCCGAAGATCGACAGCTTGCGGTTGTTGAAATAGCCCGGCGCCGCGGTCTGCGCGTCGGCGGGGCCGACGGGTTCGCCGTTCCACCCCGATTCCAGCGCTTCCGGGATATAGGGCGCGGCATAGGCGCCATAGGCGCGCCTGGTCAGCGCGGTGATCTCCTGGCGGATTTCGGTGCCCTTGATCTTGAGCATCGAGCTTTCCGCCCCCGGCACGCCGCCGCCCGCGACCGCGGCGATGACGCGCAAATTGGTCGTCTGCATGTTGGCCAGGTCGATCTCGACGCGGGCGATGCGCGCGGCGAACAGCGGATCGTCGATCTTGCGCTGCTCCAGTGCGACCTCCCTCAACCGCGCCATCGCCGCCAGCGAAAAGCCGACGCCGGCGATGTTGGTGCGTTCATAGGTCAGCAGGTATTTGGCGTAGGTCCAGCCCTGGTTCTCCTCGCCGACCAGATTGGCGACGGGGACGCGCACGTCGGTGAAGAACACCTCGTTCACCTCGGCCTCGCCGTCGAGCAAGGTGATCGGACGCACGTCGATGCCGGGGGTGTCCATGTCGATCAGCAGGAAGGAGATGCCCTCCTGCTTCTTGGCCGCCGGATCGGTGCGGACGAGGCAGAAGATCTTGTCGGCATGCTGGCCCAGCGTCGTCCAGGTCTTCTGTCCGTTGACGACATAATGGTCGCCGTCCCTGACCGCGGTCGTCTTGAGGCCTGCCAGGTCGGAGCCGGCACCCGGTTCCGAATAGCCCTGGCACCACCAGTCGGTTCCGTCGAGGATACGCGGCAGCCAATGCGCCTTCTGCTCCTCCGAGCCGTATTTGATGAGCACGGGTCCGAGCATGTTCACCCCGAACGGCACGACGCGCGGTGCGTGGGCGAGCGCGGACTCGTTTTCGAAGATGAATCGTTCGATCACGCTCCATCCCGGTCCGCCATACCGTTCCGGCCAATGATTGGCGAGCCAGCCGCGTGTCGCGAGAATCGCGTGCCATTCCTCCATGTCCGCCTTTGTCAGCCTCTTGCCCTGACGGACCTGGCTGGAGAGACGTTCGGGCAGCTTTTCCTTGAAGAATGCGCGAACCTCGTCGCCGAACGCTTCTTCCTGGGGGGTGAACGACAGGTCCATGACCGACTCCTGATGTGATCGGGGCGACCATACCGCAAATTCGACGGCCGGTGCTACAGCGGATGTGCCCAGCCTCGTCGGGAACATGTCGTACGCGCGCATGTATGCCGCGCTTATGCCGCGCTCCGTCACCCCGGCGCAGGCCGGGGTCCATGATTCGGCAAGCGAAGAACGCGGAGCCTCTACGAACGCCGCCCGCCGCGCGATGGACCCGGCCTGCGCCGGGGTGACGAGGTATTGGTCAACGTGACAGCGCCAAACGGTTCGGGGGCGAGAGGGGTTGTTCGGCGGGCTGCATATCCTCATGCAGTGCTAATGACGACACTTTCAGGAATCCGGATCATCGAACTCGCCGGCATCGGCCCGGCGCCGTTCGCCGGCATGATGCTGGCCGATCACGGCGCGGAGGTGATCCGCATCGACCGCCCCGGCAGCCCCGACGACCGCAGCGACGTGCTACGCCGAGGACGAAAGTCGATCGCGCTGGACCTCAAGCGACCCGAGTCCATCACGATCGTTCGCGACCTCGCCCGGTCGGCAGACGGGGTGATCGAGGGATTCCGGCCCGGCGTGATGGAGCGCCTGGGGCTGGGACCGGACGTGCTGCTCGCCGACAATCCGCGGCTCGCCTATGGCCGGATGACCGGCTGGGGACAGACCGGGCCGCTGAGTGCACTGGCGGGGCACGATATCAATTATGCCGCGATCTCGGGCGTGCTCGGCGCGATCGGGCGGGCGGGGGAAGCGCCGGTGCCGCCGTTGAACCTGGTCGCTGATTTTGGCGGCGGCGGCATGTTGATGGCGTTCGCGATGACCGCGGCGATCCTGCATGCGCGCGGCGGCGGGACGGGGCAGGTGATCGACTGCGCGATGACGGAGGGGGCGTCGCTGCTGATGGCGATGATCTGGGGCTTTCGCGCCTCGGGCCGCTGGCACGATGATCGCGGCGCCAATCTGCTCGACACCGGCGCGCCGTTCTATGAAGTCTATGCGTGCAGCGACGGCGGCCATGTCGCGCTCGGGTCGATCGAGCCGCAATTCTACGCCGCTTTGCGTGCCAAGCTGGGGCTTGGCGAAGATGCCGCGTTCGACGCGCAGTTCGACCGCGCCCGCTGGCCCGTGCTCAAGGCGCGGCTGGCGGCGCTGTTCGCCACCCGCACCCGCGCCGAATGGGAGGAGGTTTTCGCCGGCGCCGATCTCTGCTTCGCCCCCGTGCTGACCTTTGCGGAAGCGCCGGTCCACCCCCATGCGGTCGCGCGCGGCAGTTTCGTCGCGCCCGGCGGCGTTACCCAGCCCGCGCCGGCGCCGCGGTTCTCCGTCACCCCAGCTCCACTCCCCAAAGCGCCACGTCTACCCGGTGCCGATGCTGCGGCATTGCTGCGCAGCATCGGCTATGACGACGCGCGTATCGCGGCGCTGACTGCCGAAAAGGTGATCGGCGCATGACGCGGCCCATCCGCAGCGCGCTCTACATGCCCGCCAGCAATCCGCGGGCAATCATGAAGGCGCGCGATCTCGCATGCGACGCGGTGATCCTGGACCTCGAAGATGCGGTCGCGCCCGAGGAGAAGCCGCGCGCGCGGGCGGCGGCGGTGGCCGCGGCGCGGGAAGGGGGGTTCGGTGGCCGTACCCTGGTCGTCAGGGTCAACGCGATCGACACCGAATGGGGCGCGGCCGATCTGGTCGCGGTCGCGGGCGTAGGGTTCGATGCGGTGCTCGTCCCCAAGGTGGATGGCCCCGGCGACGTCCATCGTTATGCGGCCGCGATCGGCGACACCGCCTTGTGGATCATGATCGAGACGTGCCGCAGCGTGTTCGCGCTCGAACCGCTCGCCGCGTGCGCGCATGATGCCGCGCTCACCACCTTCGTGCTGGGCACCAACGATCTGGCCAAGGAGATGCGCGCGCGGCTCACGCCCGAGCGTGCGCCGTTCCTGCCCTTCCTGGCGCATGCGGTCGCGGCGGCACGCATCCACGGGCTGAGCGTGCTCGACGGGGTGTACAATGCGATCGACGATGCGGACGGCTTCGCGCGTGCCTGTGCGCAGAGCGTGGAATACGGCTGCGACGGGCGCACGCTCATCCATCCCTCGCAGATCGCGGCATGCAACGCCGCCTTCTCGCCGGGCGAGGCCGAGATCGCGCATGCCTGCGCGATCGTCGCTGCGTTCGATCTGCCCGAGAACCGCGACAAGGGCGCAGTGCGGGTCGGCGGCGCGATGGCCGAACGGCTCCACCTTGCCGAGGCGCAGCGAACGCTGGCGCTGGCGGAACGCTAATAGGCGTTCGCGCTTTGAGGGTGGACGGCACCGGAGACGCGCATGGACGACGGGATTTGAGCAACGCACGCTGGCCGAGCCGCCTGTGGATCGTCCGCCACGGCGAAAGCGCGGGCAATGTCGCGCGCGATGCCGCGCATGCGAGCGGCGCGACCCGGATCGCGCTCGACATCCGCGATGTCGATGTGCCGCTGTCGCCGCGTGGCGAGGATCAGGCGCGCGCGCTGGGGCGCTGGTTCGCGGACGCCCCGGACGACCGGCCGCAGGTGCTGCTCGTATCGCCGTATGTGCGTGCGCAGGCGACCGCGCAGCTGTTCGCAGACAGCGGTGGTATGGCGGATGACGCGGCGCCATGCGTGGACGAGCGGCTGCGCGAGAAGGAATTCGGCATCCTCGACGGGCTGACGACCGGAGGGATCGTCGAATTGCAGCCCGACCAGGCGGAGTTCCGCCGGCTGCTCGGTAAATTCTATCACCGGCCGCCGGGCGGCGAGAGCTGGTGCGACGTCATATTCCGGCTGCGTGCGGTGATGGACACCGTCGCGCTCCATCATGCGGGCAAGCCGGTGATGATCGTGGCGCATCAGGTCGTCGTGCTCTGCCTGCGCTATGTGATCGAGGGGATGAGCGAGGAGCAGATCCTGAGCATCGACCGCGAGGGCGACGTGGCCAATTGTTCGGTTACCGAATATCGGTTCGATCCCGGCGCAGCGGGCGATGGCGGCCTGGCGCTGGTCCGCTACAATGCGACCGCGCCGGTGGCGGAGGAGGCGACGGTCACCACAGAACCGGCGCGCAGCATCGGAGCCAGCGGATGATCCCTCTCGACAGCGCCTGGATCGCGCGGAACCCCGCGCCGGTCCACGAATCGGGCACTACCAAGAACAGCCGCGGCCGGGTGCTGGCGATCGGCGGCGCGGCGCAGGTGCCCGGCGCCTTGCGGCTGACAGGCGAGGCGGCGCTCAGGGCCGGGGCGGGCAAGTTGCAGGTGGCGACGATCGCGTCCGCGGCGTTGCTGCTCGGTATGGCGGTGCCCGAGGCCGGCGTCATCGCGCTGCCGGAGGAAGACGGCGAGATCGGCGCGTGCGGCGATGCGCTCGCCAAGCCGCTCGCGGCCTGCGACGCGCTGGTCGTCGGCCCCGGCATGAGCGATCCAGGCGCCGCGGGGCGCCTGTTGCGCCACTTGCTCACCGCAGCCGGTGACGACATCGCTCTGGTGGTCGATGCGACCGCGATTCCGGAACTGGCTTCCTGCCGCGATCTGATCGCGCGGTTCGCGGGGCGGATCGTCATCACGCCGCACCACGGCGAGATGGCCGCGCTGACCGCGGAGTCGGCGGATGCAATCGCGGCCGATCCCGAACACGCCGCGTTGCGCGTCGCACGGGACTATGGTGCGGTCGTGGTGCTGAAATCCGACGATACGGTGATCGCGGCACCCGACGACACCGTGCTTCATTACCTCGGCGGCGGCATCGGCCTGGCGACCGCTGGGTCGGGCGATGTGCTGGCGGGGGCGATCGCGGGGCTGCTGTCGCGCGGGGCGCCGCCCCTCGTCGCGGCGGGCTGGGGCGTCTGGCTCCACGGCCACGGCGGCCGCCGCGTCGCGACCCGGCGCGGACCGATCGGTTTCCTGGCGCGCGAATTGCCGGATGAATTTCCCAGGCTGCTGCCGCAATAAGGCCTTTTTCCGCGGTGCCTCGTCGCCGCCGTCATTTTGCAGGAGAAGATCATGCTCAATCCCGCGCTCGCACTGGCGTTGCCGCTGGCCCAGGCGCCGACTCATGCTCTGGCCGATCATGCCGCGGCGCAGGCGTGTTCGCTGGCGCCGGTCATCCCGGCCGAACTTGCGGGATGGGAGATGATGGCGCCGGTGGTCGCGGGCGCGGCGCCGGCGACGATCCGCATCGGCCAGGGTGCGCGCGCCACGTTGGTGCCGGGTGCGTCGGTAACCTATGCGCCGGCCCCGGCCAAGCCGGGCGCGACAGGCACCAGCGGCGGCGTCTTCGTTTTCGATGTGGCGACGGCCGGGCGCTACCGCGTGGCACTGGGGGCGGGCGCATGGATCGACGTGGTGCGCGGCAACCAGGCGGTCGCCTCGATCGCCCACGGCCATGGCCCCGCGTGCTCGCCGGTGAAGAAGACGGTCGATTTCGATCTGACGCCGGATCGGTACCGTCTTCAGGTCGCGGGCAGCCCGGTGGCGACGCTGCCGCTGATGATCGCTAGCTTGCGATAACCCCGTGTTTTGGACCCAGGAGGAAGCCGGCTAAGCGCCCGGCTTGACCGCGAGCAGCCCAGCGACCTTCGCCTTAAACGCCCGCAGCGCGCTGCCCGACAGCTGTCCGACCTGGGCGAAAGCGATGCTGCGTGGGTTGACGGAGGCGCCGTGCCGCCAGACTTCCCAGTGCAGATGAGGCCCCGTCGACATGCCGGTCGATCCGACATAGCCGATCACCTGGCCCGCGCGCACACGCGTGCCGCTGGCCACGGCGATGCGGCTCAGGTGGCCGTAGCCGCTGGCCAGGCCGCCGCTGTGGGTCAGCTTCACGAAATTGCCATAGCCCGCGTTGCGCCCTGCAGAGGCGACGATCCCGTCCATCGCGGCGTGGATCGGCGTGCCATGGGGGGCCCCGATGTCGAGCCCCTTGTGCATACGCAGAAAGCCGAGCAGCGGATGGTTGCGCATCCCGAAATTCGACGTGACCCGGCCCGCCACCGGCAGCGCCATCGTGCCGCGGCGCTCGGTCTGGCCGGCGGCGTCGAACCATTCCTTGCCCCGACCCCAGCGCATGAGCTGGACCCGTTTGCGGCCCTGATCGAGTCCCGCGAACAGTATTCCCCCGGTCTGCGTCTCGCCGGTAGCCGCGCGCTTGCGCTCCAGGATGATGTCGAACGTGTCCGCGGCGTCGACGTCTCGCCCGACCGACAGACGCGTGGCGAGCGCCTTGATATAACTTTCGACGACCTTGGCCGGGGCACCCGCGGCGCGTGCCGAGCGATAGAGGCTGGTGCCGACCAGCCCCTGGATGCGCCAGGGGGTATGGTCGATCGCGATCGGCTGGCGCGTCATCGTCAGCCCACTTCCCGCCCGGGTGAGCGTCACCGCCAAGTCGAAGCGCGCGCGCATCCGCAGCGATTCGAGCGGTCGCGCCACGGAGCGGCTCGGACGGCGGCCCAGCGTCAGTGCGATTCGCGTGCCCTGCGCGATGTCGCCCAGGCGCACTGTATCCGCGACCAGCGCGGCGGCGGCCCGCGCATCGGTGCGCCCGACCCCGGCGCGCACCAGCGCACGGTCGAACGCATCGCCTTCGCCCAAGGTGGCGGACAGTTCGACGAGGGGGCGCTCGGGCACTTCGGCAAGCGGGGCGACCAGGTCGTTGGCGGCCATGCGCCGGCCGGTATCGGCGCCCCAGGCGAGCGGGGCTATGCCCTGCGCGCGAGTCTCGTCCCAGGCCGCCCCGGCGAGCGGCGCGGACGTGGCGCCGGGAATGGCCTGCCAGCCAGGCGCCAGCCCTGCGGGAGACAATGCGATCGCCGCGGCGCATAGCGACAGGCACGTCGCCGCGCCGCGCCACCAGTCGCGCGTGCCGATCTGCGCGCCCAGATCCGGCACCCAATCGACCGCGAGCAGGCGATCCGACAGGGGGTGCATGGCGGGTGCGACGGGCGCAAAGCCACGGCCGAACGTGCGCGAGCCGCCGCCGGCAAGTTCCAGGCCCTGATCGGTCGGCATGAACACGGCGGACGTTCGATCCCTCTTCCACGTCGCCGTTCCCCCCGGCGTGGGTGTCAGCGTTGTGGAGGCAAGATGCTAAAGTCAAATTAACCCTCTCACCCAGCGACTTCGCCGGCGACGAAGCGTGGCGCATACGCGGCGGATCGCAGGCGCGACGATCCACCCCATTGCACGACCGTGCGCCACCGCCGATGTTGCGGGAATGACGGCGCGTAGCGAGATCACCGCGGTGCTGGGGCCGACCAACACCGGCAAGACCCACCTCGCGGTCGAGCGGATGTGCGGACATTCCAGCGGGATGATCGGCTTTCCGCTGCGCCTGCTGGCGCGCGAGGTCTATGACCGGGTGGTCGCGATCAAGGGTACCAAGCAAGTGGCGCTGGTCACCGGCGAGGAGAAGATCGTGCCGCCCGACGCGCGGTATTTCCTTTGCACCGCCGAAAGCATGCCCGCGCGTGAGGTCGGCTTCCTGGCGCTCGACGAAGCGCAACTGGGCGCGGATACCGAACGCGGCCATGTCTTTACCGATCGACTGCTGCGCGCGCGGGGGCGCGACGAGACGATGATCCTGGGGTCGTCGGCGCTGAAACCGATGATCCGCGCGCTGGTGCCAGAGGCGGAAATCGTCGAGCGGCCGCGCTTTTCGACGCTGACCTATGCGGGCGCCAAGAAGCTCAGCCGCCTGCCCAAGCGATCCGCGATCGTCGCGTTCAGCGCGGAGGAGGTCTATGCGGTCGCCGAGATGCTGCGGCGCCTGCGTGGCGGCGCGGCGGTGGTGATGGGGGCGCTGTCGCCGCGCACCCGCAACGCGCAGGTCGCGATGTTCCAGGCGGGCGAGGTCGATTATCTGGTCGCCACCGACGCGATCGGCATGGGGCTGAACATGGACGTGGCGCATGTCGCGTTTGCGGGCCTGAGCAAGTTCGACGGGCGGCGGCAACGGCGCCTCACGGTCGCCGAAATGGCGCAGATCGCCGGGCGCGCGGGGCGGCACCAGCGCGACGGCACGTTCGGCGCGCTGAGCGAGGAGGGGCCGGGCGCCTTCCTGCCCGAAGAGGTGCTGAGCATCGAGGCGCATCGCTTCCCGCGGCTCGACCATCTGTATTGGCGCGACGGCGAACCCGACACGACCAGCATCGACGCGCTCGTCGCCAGCCTGGAGCGCAAGCCCGAGCCGGGCGTGCTGCGCGCCGCGGCGCAGGCGATCGACCTGGCGGTGCTCAAGCGGCTGGCCGATGAGCCGTGGGTGCGCGACCGCGTGCGGCGCCCGGCGATGGTCGCGCGGCTGTGGGCGGCGTGCGGCATCCCCGATTTCGGCAAGGCGGGGATCGACCCGCATGCGCGCTTCGTGGCGCGGGTGTTCGGCTATCTTTCCGAAGGCCACGGCCATCTGCCGCACCAATGGTTCGCCGACGAGATCGCGCGGCTGGACACGATAGCGGGCGATGTCGAGACGATCGCCGGGCGCGTCGCGCATGTCCGCACCTGGGCCTATATCGCGCAACGTGGCGACTGGCTGGCCGATCCGGCGCATTGGGCGGAGCGGACGCGCGCCATCGAGGAGCGGCTGTCGGACGGGCTGCACGCGAGCCTCACCCAGCGTTTCGTCGACAAGCGCACGACCGCGCTGATCCGGCGGATCGGCAGCGATGCCGGCGTGCTGCCGGTGACGATCGGCGAGGGCGGCGCGGTGCTGGTCGAGGATCACGCCATAGGGCGGCTCGACGGGTTCCGCTTCACGCCCGAACCCGGCGCGCGGGCGGCGGACATGCGGATGCTGCTGGCCGCCGCCGAGAAGCGGCTGGCGGGGGAGCGCGGCAAGCGGGCCGCCGCACTGATCGCGTGCGAGGATGCCGCGCTGTCGGTGGACTCGACGGGCGTGATCCTGTGGGAGGGGCATGCCGTCGCCAGATTTGCGGCCGGGCGGTCGGTGGCGGCGCCGCGCGTTCTGGTCTACCGCGATCTCGATTGCCTCGACAAATCCGTGCGCGACGGTGTCGCGGTGCGGGTGACGCGCTGGGCGGCGGCGATGCTGGCGCGCAAGGCGCGCGGACTGGTCGCGCTGGCCGAAATGGCGCGCGATCCGGCCGCGACCGCCGCATTGCGAGTTGTCGCGCAACGAGTCGAGGCGGCGGGCGGGCTGATCGCGCGCCTGCCGATCCGCGCTGCGATCGAGGCACTCGAGCCGGATGAGCGGCGGCGGTTGCGGGGCGCCGGGCTGACCATCGGTGCGCTAGACCTGTTCGACGCGCGGTTGTTGAAGCCGGATGGCGCGCGCTGGCGGCGGATGTTGCTGACGTTGCGCGACGAGATGCTGCCGGTTGCCCCCGATGGCGCGACGGTGCTGCCGCGCGACGCGCCGGCGGCGATGCTGGCGGCGGGGTATCGGCCGTTAGGGCTGCAAGCGGTGCGCGTCGACCTGGTCGAGCGGATCGCGCGCGCCGCGCATGACGCCCGCAAGGGACGTGCGCCGTTCGCCCCCGATCCTGCGCTGGCGTTGTCGATGGGACTGGAGGCGGCGACTCTGGACCGGCTGATGAACGAGCTTGGCTTCAAGGGTCTGCCGGGGGACGTCGCCCGCTGGACGTGGCGCGGGCGGCCGCCTGCGCGCGCGGTTCCGGTCGTGCCGGTGCCGGGCAATGCCTTTGCGGGACTTGCGGAACTGGTCCGCAGTGTCTGAGCGCGGCGGGCAAAGCGGCGGCATGCGGCTCGACCGGTTCCTGTGGTTCGCGCGGGTGGCGAAAACACGCAGCGCCGCGCAGGCGATCGCCGCCGACGGCCGGGTCAGGATCGACGGGCGCGCCGTGGATCGGGCGCACGCCGCCGTACGAATCGGCAATGTGCTGACCTTCATCTGCAACGGTCGGGTGCGCGTGCTGCGCGTAGCCGCCCTCCCGCCGCGGCGCGGCCCGCCTCCCGAAGGGCGGGCCTGTTACGACGAGATCGAGGCCGCGCCGTAAGCGAAGATGGGGCTGTCCTTGACGATGCGGGGAACCGCGCATAGCAGCACCGCGTTCGCGCGCTTGAAGGTACACCGCTCCCATGACCTATGTCGTCACCGACGCCTGTATCCGCTGCAAGTACATGGACTGCGTCGAAGTGTGTCCGGTCGACTGCTTCTACGAAGGCGAGAACATGCTCGTCATCAACCCCAGCGAGTGTATCGACTGCGGCGTGTGCGAGCCGGAATGCCCCGCCGAGGCGATCCTGCCCGACACCGAAAGCGGGCTGGAGAAATGGCTGGAGCTGAACACCACCTTCTCCGCGCAATGGCCCAACGTCACCCGCAACGCCCAGCAGACCCCGCCCGACGCCGATGCGTTCAAGGGGTTGCCCGACAAGTTCGAAACCTATTTTTCGCCCGAACCCGGCAAGGGCGACTAAAGCGCCCGTGCGCCTGCCATGAGCAAGTCGGGTGAGCGGATCGAACCTAGTCTGGCAATTTTGTTGCGGAAGTGCTAAGGCATCGGCCAACGGGCGCACGGATGCGCGCGAGTGACGTTGACCATCCCTTTTCCGCGCAATCGCCAGGCGTACCGAATACCGGTCGCGCCGCCTGCGTGGACCATGTGAAAGGCTTTTCATGGCTGCCAAGCCCCTGTCCTTCGATGTCGGTGATTTCGTGGTATATCCCAAGCACGGCGTCGGCCGCGTGATCGAACTGCAGAAGCAGGAGATCGCGGGCCTCACCCTCGAACTCTACGTGCTGCGGTTCGAGAAGGAGCGGATGACGCTCCGCGTGCCGACCAACAAGGCCGAGAGCGTCGGCATGCGCAAGCTGTCGTCGGAGAAGACGCTGCGCGAGGCGCTGGATACGCTCAAGGGAAAGCCCAAGGTCAAGCGGACCATGTGGTCGCGCCGTGCCCAGGAATATGAGGCGAAGATCAATTCGGGCGACCTCGTGTCGATCGCCGAAGTGGTCCGCGATCTGTTCCGCGCCGACGATCAGCCCGAGCAGAGCTATTCCGAGCGGCAGATATTCGAGGCTGCGACTAGCCGGCTGGCGCGCGAACTCGCCGCGATGGAAGAGGTGGACGAGCCGCGCGCCCAGGAGAAAATCTTGGAGATCCTCCGCGCATCGGCCGCGATCTACAACAAGGAAAAGCCGGCCGCCTGAGCGCCGGCGTTTGACAAAGCGATTGGGGGGCGGTCTCGCAGGGGGCCGCCCTTTTTCGTTTGCACGGCTCCGCGTTACGGTGTAGTAATACGGCAATACACAAGGACCATGCCATGCGCCGTTCGATCTTCATCGCTACCCCGCTGATGCTGGCAGCCTGTTCGATCGGCAGCAGTGGCGACGCCCAGGGGCCGGGCGCGCCGGCCAGCGGATCGGGCAATGCGCGGACGTTTGCGGTCGCGGATTTCGATTCTGTGGACCTGCGCGGCGCGGACGACGTGGACGTGCGCGTCGGCAGCGGCTTTTCAGTGCGTGCCGAAGGGGCGTCCGACGATCTCGAACGGTTGCACATCGTGCGCGAGGGGCAGTCGCTGCGTATCGGTCGTCGCAAGGAAAGCGGATTGCGCTGGGGCAGTGGAGATGCGGTCAGGGTGCTGGTTACGATGCCGCGGATCGGCAGCGCCAAGATCGCGGGGTCGGGCGACGTCGCGATCGACCGGGTCGAAGGCGCCCGGTTCGCGGGCGAAATCGCCGGGTCGGGCAGCCTGGCTATCGGCGCGATGCAGGTCGATCAGGCATCGCTGTCGATCGCGGGATCGGGAGACGTCAAGGCAGCGGGCACCGCCAGGCGGCTGATGATCGACATCGCAGGCTCCGGCGACGTGGATGCGCCCGACCTGAGCGCCGATTCCGCAAAAGTGTCGATCGCAGGATCGGGCGGGGTTCGCGCACGCGTCACCGGCACGGCGGATGTCGATGTCGCCGGGTCGGGCGACGTCGATCTGGGTGCCGCGGCCCGCTGCACCGTCCGGGCGCACGGGTCTGGCACGGTGCGCTGCGAGGGACGCTGAACCACTTGCCAGGGCATCGCGGCGGTGAAACACAGGCGGGATGAACCGCCTGCTGATCGCCGCCTGCCTGTCCCTCATCAGTATCGCGGCATCCGCGGCGGAGCGCACGGTCGGCGTCGGTACGTTCGACCGGGTGCGCGTGAACGGCGCGTTCGACGTGCGGATCGCGACCGGGAAATCGCCGCGCGCGACGCTATCCGGCGATCCTCGCGCGATGGACCTCGTGGACCTGCGGATCGATGGCACGACCTTGTTCGTGCGCTGGCGCAATACCGACGCCGCCAGCGCACGCGCGGCAGGGCCGGTAATGGTGACGCTATCGGCGCAGACGCTGCAATCCGTCGCGATCCTGGGCGCGGGCAGGCTGACGATCAGCGGCATGCGCACGGCGCGCGCGGACGTGTCGGTGGCCGGGACGGGCACGATTGACGTGAGCGGGGTCGATGCCGAACAGATCAACGCGTCGGTGGTCGGCGGCGGCGCGATCACGATCGCGGGACGGACGCGTGCGGCGCGGCTTTCGACGAACGGGCCGGGCGGGATCGACGCGGCCGCGCTGGTGGCGGACGATCTGGTCGTCCGGCTCGACGGACCCGGCCAGACGCTGGCGCAGTCGCGTTACGTCGCGACGATCAGTTCCACCGGGCTGGGACGGGTCGTGGTCTCCGGCAATGCCAAATGCACGGTACGCGCGCCCGCCGGCGCGACTATAGACTGCGGGCAGTAACGCCGAGCGCCGCTTTACCGGTGGCTCAACGCGCCGCCTGGCCGTGGTGGGTCACCAGACGTTCCGCACCGGCAGGCTGGAGCGCGACCATGCCGATCGTGCCGAGCAGGAATCCACCGGCGAAGCGGCGGAAGAAGCTGGAAGTCAGGAAGCTGGCCATGGTCATGTCTCGTTGGAGGACGCGTGACATACGCGCCTTCATGTGTCGTGGATGCAGATCGTGTCCGGCCTGTGTCTCGACAATGCCGGTATTAGAAACACACCGATGAACGATGCGTGGCTTCGGCGTTCACCTGAGGTTGGCGCAGGCCTGCTGGATGCGTGCGCATGCGTCGCGCAGCAGATCGTCGGCGGTGGCGTAGCTGATCCGCATCGCGGGGGAGAGGCCGAAGGCCGCGCCCTGGACCGCGGCGACCTTTGCATCATCGAGCAGATAGCCGACGAACGCCTCGTCGCTGTCGATCACGCGGCCGCTGGGAGCCGTCTTGCCGATCAGTCCGGCGATCGAGGGATAGACGTAGAAGGCGCCTTCCGGCGTCGGGCAGTGGACGCCGGGAATGGCGTTCAGCATTGCCACCACCAGATCGCGGCGAACCTTGAACGCGTCGTTGCGCATGGCCAGAAACGACTGGTCGCCGTCGAGCGCGGCTGTGGCGGCGGCCTGTGCGATGGAGCAGGGGTTGGAGGTCGATTGCGACTGGAGCTTGGCCATCGCCTTGATAAGCCACGATGCGCCGGCGGCATAGCCGATCCGCCAGCCCGTCATCGCATAGGCCTTGGAGCAGCCGTTGACTGTCAGGGTGCGGGCGTAGAGTTCGGGGACGACCTGTGCGATCGTCGCGAACTGAAAACCGTCATAGACGATATGCTCGTACATGTCGTCGGCGAAGACCCACACGTCCGGGTGTCGTAGGATGACCTCGCCCAGCGCGCGCAGTTCGTCCGCGGTATAGGCGGCGCCGGTCGGATTTGACGGCGAATTGAGGATCACCCATTTGGTCCGCGGAGTGATTGCCGCGTCGAGCGCCTGGGGCGTCAGCTTGTAACCCTGTTCGGGGCCGGCCGCGACGATCACCGGGGTGCCGCCGGCGAATTGCACGACATCGGGATAGCTGACCCAATAGGGCGCTGGAATGACCACCTCGTCGCCCGGATTCACGCTGGCGACGATCGCGTTAAAGAGGGTGTGCTTGCCACCGACGTTCACGCTGACCTGATCGGGCGTGTAGGTCAGCGCATTGTCGCGCGCGAACTTGGCGACGATCGCCGCCTTCAATTCGGGAATACCGTCGACGTTGGTGTATTTGGTGCGCCCGTCACGGATCGCCTGTATCGCGGCTTCCTTGACGAAATCGGGCGTGTCGAAATCGGGTTCGCCCGCACCCAGTCCAATGACGTCGACGCCGGCACGCTTCAACTCCAGCACGCGCGTCGTGATCGCGAGCGTCGGCGAAGGGCTGATGCGCGCGAGCGCGGCGGACTGGTGCATGGGAATACCCTTTGAAAGCGCGGGCGCTATAGCGAGCCGGTGGATCGTGCGCCATCCGAAACGATCGCCGGGATTAATCCGCGGAGCGCATTGCCGATGAAGAACCCGGCGCGCAGATCGGCACGGGTCACCACGCCCTCGATAGCCCGGCCACTCGCCAGCAACTCCGCGCGCAGCACGCCCGGCAGCAGCGCACCGGCAGGCGGCGTGACGAGGACGCCGCCGCGGGCGACGAACAGGCTGGTGAAGCTGCCTTCGGTCAGGGTGCCGTCGGGTGCCTCGAACACGACCTCGAACGCATCGCCGCGCGCCGTATCGTAGAAGCCGCGGTCGCTGGTCTTGTGGCGAAGGCGGAAGTCCGATGTTGCCACCGGAAGCGGCACGATCGCGACAGCCACGGGGCCAGCGGGGGGCGACGGGACCGGCGCGACCTCGACCGCCAGCGCACCCGACGCGCTGAGCAGCAGCCGCACCCGGCGTCGATCGCGCAGGCGAAAGGTGGCGGCCTGAAGCTCGTTGCGCGCGGCGTGACGATCGAAGGCATAGCCGAACATCTGCGCGCTGGCCCCCATGCGCGCCAGATGGAGTTCGAGGAGCGCGGTGCCGTCCTCGGGATCGAAGCGCATCGTCTCGATCAGGTCGAAAGCGCGCGCGCCGGCATGCAGGAACGCGCCCTTGTCATGGGCTTCCTCCCATTCGCCCTGCGCTTCCGAATCGGCGACGATGCCGGAGCCCAGGCCGATGGTTGCGTGATCCTCCGCGGGGTGGATCGTCAGCGTGCGGATCGCGACGTTGAACTGCGCGTCGCCGTTTGCGTCGACCTTGCCGATCGCGCCGCAATAGGCGCCGCGCGGGGAGCCTTCGATCGTGGCGATCGCCTGCATCGCGCGGACCTTGGGCGCGCCGGTGATCGAGCCGCAGGGAAAGAGCGCGGCGAGGACGTCGACGGCGTCCTTGCCATCGCCCAGCGCGGCCGTGACGGTCGATGTCATCTGGTGGACGGTCGGGTATTGTTCGATCGCGAACAGCGCGGGCACCGCGACGCTGCCGGGGCTTGCGACGCGCGACAGATCGTTGCGCATCAGATCGACGATCATCAGATTCTCGGCGCGCTGCTTGGCATCGGCAGCGAGGGCGGCGGCAGCGACGCGATCGGCACCAGGATTGGCATCGCGCGCGGCGGTGCCCTTCATCGGACGGCAGGTCAGGTGCCCGGAGTCGAGCGCGAAGAACAATTCGGGCGACAGCGACAAAAGGGTCTGCGTGCCGGTGTTCACCACCGCACCCCAGCCTGCGCGCGACGCGGTACGCAGCCGGGCGTAAAGCGCGAGCGGATCGCCGAGGAACGGCACGCGTGCCCGGAAGGTCAGATTGGCTTGATAGACGTCACCCGCGGCGATCAGCGCTGCTACCTCGGCGAGCTGTTCGTCATAGGTGTCGCGCGTGATCTCGGGCGAGAGAGCGCCGATCCATGCGCCGGCGGGGTCAGGAAGGTGCGCGGGCACATCTTCGATCGTCTCGAAGCCGTCGAACAGGCCGAACCATGCAAGCGGCGTTGGCGGCGGCGCCAGCGTACCGACGTGCGGCTCGAACGCCTCGCCCGCTTCATAGGCAAGGAACCCGGCGGCGTGGAGGCCGTCGCGCGTCGCGGCGCGCACGTCGTCCAGCACGCCACGCACTTCGTCCGGGCTGTACGCCACCAAGATCCGTCGCGGCGCATGGTACAGGCGGGCGGGAGCACCGGCGTCGCGGGCGTCATCGAGCAGTACGAAGGGCACGGGCAGGGCGGCAAGCATCACGCTATTCCCGATGCACGCGCGGGGCGCATCGGGGCAAGCACCGATTGCCGCCGCCGCGCCGCGCGCGTATCGCGCTGCGATGAGCAGCCCAACCGCCGACACGCCTCCCATGCGCGTCACGATCGTTCCCGTGACCCCGCTCCAGCAGAATTGCACCGTCATCTGGTGCACCGCCACGATGAAGGCGGCGGTGGTCGATCCTGGCGGCGACCTGGCTAAGATCCAGGCGGCGATCGCGCAGGCGGGGGTCACCGTCGAGAAGATCCTGCTCACCCACGGTCATATCGACCATGCGGGCGAGGCCAAGCCGCTCGCCGCTGCGCTGGGCGTAGGCATAGAGGGACCGCATGAGGCGGATCGCTTCTGGTTGGCGCGACTCGACGAGGACGGCCGCAACTACGGCATTCGCGGCGTGGTGTTCGAACCCGACCGCTGGCTGGTCGATGGCGATACGGTGACGGTCGGCGACCTTGTCCTCGACGTGTACGAGACGCCGGGGCACACGCCGGGGCATGTGATCTTCCACCATGCGCCCTCGAAGCTGGCGCTGGTCGGCGACGTGCTGTTCCAGGGATCGGTGGGGCGCACCGACTTTCCCCTGAGCAGCCATCAGGCGCTGATCGAATCGGTGGTGACCAAGCTGTGGCCGCTGGGCGACGCGACGACGTTCATCCCCGGCCACGGCGCGGCGAGCACCTTCGCGCACGAGCGGCGGCACAACATGTTCGTGAGCGATCAGGCGCTGGCGGCATAGGGCGGCAGGCCACCGCCCTCACGCTTCAACGCGCCCCTTGAACCCCTGCGCGATCACATACCATTCGGACGAATCCTTGCGGCTTGCGGGTGGTTTGGCGTGTTTTACGGCCGTGAAATTGCGCTTGAGGATCGCGACCAGATCGTTGTCGGCGCCCCCCGCCAGTACCTTGGCGACGAACGCCCCGCCGGGGCGCAGGATCTCGCAGGCGAATTCCACCGCCGCCTCTACCAGGCCCATCGTGCGCAGATGATCGGTCTGCGGATGGCCGACGGTGTTCGCGGCCATGTCCGACAGCACCAGATCGGCCGCGCCGCCGAGGCCCGCGGCGATCAGTTCGGGGGCGCGTGCGTCCATGAAGTCGAGGTGGATGATGTCCACCCCGTCGATGGGATCGACCGGCAACAGGTCGATGCCGACGATCGCCGCGGCGGGGGCCTGCCGCCGCACGACCTGGCTCCAGCCGCCCGGTGCGATGCCCAGATCGACGACGCGGCGCACGCCCTTCAGCAGCGCGAAGCGTTCGTCCAGCTCGATCAATTTGTACGCCGCACGGCTGCGATACCCCTCCGCGCGCGCCTTGCGCACATAAGGATCGTTCAACTGACGCTCGAGCCAGCGGTTCGAGGCCGTGGTACGCCCACGCCCGGTCTTGACGCGCACCCGGCCGCCGGAGCCGCCCCTGCTCATGACGCGGTTCTCATGGCTTCACGCTCCCCATCAGCCGGCGCAGGATGCCCTCGCGGATGCCGCGGTCGGCGATTCCCAGCCGGTCGGCGGGCCACAGGTCCAGGATCGTTTCCAGGATGGCGCAACCCGCGACCACCAGATCGGCGCGCTCGCTGCCGATACACGCCACCTTCGCGCGTTCGGCCAGCGACATGCCTGCCAGATCGGCGCTGATCCGCCGCATGGCATCGGCGGGCACGATCAGCCCGTCCACCGCCGAACGATCGTAATGGCTCAGCCCCAGATGCACGCTGCCCAGCGTCGTCACCGTCCCCGAGGTGCCGAGCAGCCGCGGCGTCGCGACCCGCGGCAGCCGCGCGGCGAACCCTGCGAAACTGTCCGCCACCAGCGCCCGCATCCGGGCATAGGCGACCGCGCGCGCGTCCGCATCCGCGCCGCCGCCGGCATGTTCGGTGAGCGACACCACGCCCCAAGGCGCCGAATGCCAGTCGATCACGCGCGGCACCGCGGTGCGGGTGTCGACCAGCACCAATTCGGTCGATCCGCCGCCGATGTCGAAGATCAGCGCGGGGTCGTCGCCCGGCTCGATCAGCACGTGACAGCCCAGCACCGCAAGCCGCGCCTCTTCCTCGGCGGTGATGATGTCCAGGTGGATGCCGGTCTCGGCGCGGGCGCGGGCGATGAACTCGGCGCCGTTGGCGGCGCGGCGGCACGCTTCAGTCGCCACCGATCGCGCCAGCGTCACGTCGCGGCGGCGCAACTTGTCCGAACACACGCGCAGCGCCGCCAGCGTGCGCTCGACCGCATTATCGCTGAGCCGGCCGGTGGAGGCGAGTCCCTCGCCCAGGCGCACCACCCGCGAAAAGGCGTCGACGATCGCGAAACCCGGTCCCTGCGGTCGCGCGATCAGCAGCCGGCAATTGTTGGTGCCAAGGTCGAGCGCGGCATAATAACGCGCCTCTGGCCAGCGCCCGCGCGGGGGCCGGGGGATCGCCGGACGGGCAGGCGGGGCCTGCCGGTACGGCATATCGGCGGATGCATCGCCCATGCCGTGAAACTCGCTTGTTCTGTTCTGCCGTCTTGCGAGCGGGGCTCGCGTCCGGTGCTTGGCGACAGACGTAGCGCGCGCGATCGCATCCCACAAGCGGCCGGCCCCTGCGCCGTTGACAGCCCGTGGTCCGCCACCTAGATGGCCCCCGCTGTTGCCCCGTCGTCTAATGGTAAGACTGCGGTTTCTGATACCGCCTATTGAGGTTCGAATCCTCACGGGGCATCCAGCGCTCTCCCCTGAAATGTCCTTTTCGAAGAGCGTGATGCGCCGGCCGGATCGGTGCCCGCCAATTCGCTTGCCGGGCACGCAGCGGCACGTCAGATGGGTGGCTCGCATCTTCGCTGGAGCCCATCATGCGCCGCTACCTTCTGCCGCTGTCGTCCGCCGCCTTGCTTTGCGCCGCAGGTCAGGCTCAGCCGCCGGCCAGTGCGCCCAAGGACGCGGCCGCCCGTGTCGAAGGGCGCGGCGACGTGCCGCTAAAATTCACTCCGCCTGTGGGACAGGCCGATTACGACAAGCGCGAATTCATGGTGCCGATGCGCGACGGGACGAAGCTGTACACCGTCGTCGTGGTGCCCAAGGGCGCGGTGAACGCGCCGATCGTGCTGACCCGCACGCCCTATAACGCCAAGGCCCGCGCCAACCGCAGCGACAGCCCGAGCATGCTCGCCACCCTGCCGCTGGCCGACGAGATCTTCGTGCGCGGCGGCTATATCCGCGTTTACCAAGACATCCGTGGCAAATACGGGTCGGAAGGCGATTACGTCGTCACCCGCCCGGTGATCGGCCCGCTCAACCCGACCAAGGTCGATCACGTCACCGACGCCTATGACACGATCGACTGGCTGGTGAACAAGGCGAACCTGCCCGAATCGAACGGCCGGGTCGGCATGATCGGTTCGTCCTACGAGGGCTTCACCGTCGCCATGGCGCTGCTGAACCCGCACCCGGCGCTCAAGGTGGCGGCACCCGAAAGCCCGATGATCGACGGCTGGATGGGCGACGACTGGTTCCATTACGGTGCCTTCCGCCTCGCCAACATCGCTTGGCTCGGCAGCCAGACCGGTTACAAGGGCGCAGGGACCGCGCCGCCGACCGGCGGCTGGGACGATTACGACAATTTTCGCGCGATCGGATCGGCGGGAGATTGGGCGAAGAAGTCTGGCTATGACCAGCTCCCCTATTGGACGCGGATGTCGGCGCACCCCGCCTATGACGGTTTCTGGCAGGGGCAGGCGCTCGACAAGCTGCTGGCGGCGAACCCTTCGAACGTGCCCACGCTGTGGGAGCAGGGATTGTGGGATCAGGAGGATATGTACGGCGCGATCACCGCCTGGGAGGCGCTGAAGGCGAAGGGGAAACTGGGCAACAACCACCTGGTCATGGGACCGTGGCGGCACAGCCAGGTCAATCGCGAGGGGCGCAGCCTCGGCCCGTTTCAGTGGAACGGCGACACCGCCGCGCAATTCCGCGAACAGATGGTGCGGCCGCTGTTCGACCAGTATCTGAAGGACGGGCCGCCCGCCAACCTGCCCGCCGCGGCGATCTACAACACCGGCGAGAACCATTGGGACCGGCTGACGACCTGGCCGCTGGCGTGCGAGACGGGGTGCGCGGCGCCGCTGACCCCGATCTATCTCCAGGCGGACGGCGGCCTCGGCTTCGCCAAGGGCGCGGCGGGCGGCGACAGCTATGTCGCCGATCCCGCCAAGCCGGTGCCGCACCTGCCGCGCCCTGTGAATTTCGAGGATGGCCGCTGGGGCGACTGGCTGGTCAGCGACCAGCGCGCATCGGAAGGGCGCCCGGACGTGATGACCTATATGACGCCGGTGCTGACCCAGGCGGTGCGCGTGTCGGGTGCGCCGGTCGCGGATATCTATGCCGCGACGACCGGGACGGACGGTGATTTCGTGGTCAAGGTGATCGACGTCCTGCCTGCGGAAAACGCGACCGATCCGAAGATGGGCGGCTATCAACTACCGATAAGCCTCGACATCTTCCGAGGTCGCTACCGCGACAGCTTCGCGCGGCCGAGCGCTATCCCGGCCGGCAAGGTCGAGCGCTATCGCTTCCGCCTGCCGAGCGTGAACCACGTGTTCCAGCCCGGCCATCGCATCATGGTGCAGGTGCAATCGAGCCTGTTCCCGCTCTACGACCGCAATCCGCAGACCTATGTGCCCAACATCTTCTTCGCGCGTGCCGGCGATTATCGCAAGGCGACGGTGACGCTGCGCCGCGGCGGCACCACGGCCAGCGCGGTGCTGTTGCCGGTGGTGCCGGTCGAACAGGTGCAGGCGGGCGGGGCTACCGGGCGGTAGCGCCGCGCCGTCAATAGGCTCGGGCGACTGCGAACTCGACTGCCTCGACCATCGCGTCCTTGGCCTTGCCGCTGGCGAAGCCGCCGATCGCGTCGATCGCGCGCTGGCCGTAATGGCGCGCGCGCGCCAGCGTGTCGTCGACCGCGCGGGTGCGGCGGACAAGCTGGACCGCGTGCGCGAAATCCTCGTCCGAGTCGCGGCGGCCTTCGATCGCGTCCTTCCAGAATGTGCGGTCGCCGGCGTCGCCTCGCGCATAGGCCAGGATGACCGGCAGCGTCATCTTGCCCTCGCGGAAATCGTCGCCCGCGTCCTTGCCCATCGTGCCCGCGTCCGAGACATAGTCGATCGCGTCGTCGACCAGCTGGAAGGCGATGCCGAGGTTGCGGCCATAAGCGTCGAGCGCCGCTTCCTCGCCCTCCGGCCGCTCGGCCACGACCGCGGCGATGCGGCAGGCGGCGGCGAACAGCGCAGCGGTCTTGGCGCCGATGATGTCGAGATAGCGATCCTCGTGCAGGTCGACGCGGCGCGCGGCGGTCAGCTGGTTGACCTCGCCCTCGGCGATCACGGCGGAGGCGTTGGAGAGGATTTTCAGCACCTTGTTGCTGCCGTCCTCCACCATCAGTTCGAACGATCGGCTGAAGAGGAAATCGCCGACGAGCACGCTGGCCGGATTGCCCCAGATCAGGTTCGCGGTGCGCTTGCCGCGGCGCAGGTCCGATCCGTCGACCACGTCGTCGTGGAGCAGGGTGGCGGTGTGGATGAACTCGACCGCGGCGGCCAGCCGATGATGGCGGGTGCCTGTATAGCCGATCAGCCGCGCGCTGGCGAGCGTCAGCATCGGCCGCATCCGCTTTCCGCCACCCGCGATCAGATGCCCGGCAAGTTCGGGGATCAGCGGGATTTCGGACTGCATGCGATCGAGGATGACCGCGTTGACCGCGTTCATGTCTCCCGTCACCAGCGCGACCATCGGGTCGAGCGAGGGCTGCGAGCCGGTTCCGAGGCGGTGGATGGTGGCGCTCATGTTCCGGCGCGATCTAGGGTCGCGCGCGGCGTCCCGCAATGCCCTCGTTGCTTGCTTGCACCGGCGAAACGCGGCAACGGGGCGGTGGTATCGCGGGGAGCGGCTTGTGACGGACGACGTGCTGACCGGCTATCGCCAGTCGATCGACAATATCGATGCCGCACTGGTCTGCATGCTGGCCGAGCGGTTCAAGATCACCCAGGCGGTCGGCCGGCACAAGGCCGAACACGGCCTGCCCGCGGCAGACGAAGGTCGCGAGGAACGTCAGATCGCTCGGCTGCGCAAACTCGCCGAGGATGCGCAGCTCGATCCGGGATTTTCGGAAAAGTTCCTGCGCTTCATCATCGACGAGGTGATCCGCCATCACGAGCGGCTTCGCAGCTGATGGCGTTCCTGCTCGCGATCGAAGGCGCGGACGGCGCGGGCAAGGCGACGGTGTCCGCCGAAGTCGCCCGCTTGCTGCAGGTGGGGCGGCGCCGTGCCGAGGTCGTGTCCTTCCCGCGCTATGCCGACACCGCTGGGGGCCATGTGCTGGGCGACTATCTGGCCGGGCGGCTGCCACGGGCCGTCACTCCGAAGGCCGCAGCGGTACTCTATGCGCTGGACCGGCTCGAATCACGCGCCCATCTGGACGCGGTGGCGGCGGCGAATGACGTGATCGTCTTCGATCGCTACATCGCATCGAACATGGCGTATCAGGCCGCGCAGGTGCCGGCCGACGAGGCGCGCGCGCTGATGGACTGGATCGCGGAGCTGGAGACCGGTCAGTTCGCGTTGCCCGCCCCCGATCTGTCGGTCTATCTCGATACCCCCGCTGAGGTGGCGCGCGCGCTGATCCTGAAGAAGCGGCGGCGATCGTACACCGACGACGCATTCGACGCCTATGAAGCCGACATCGGATTACAGGCGCGGGTGCGCGAGAATTATGCCGCGATGGCGGCGGGCGGGACGCTGGGTCGCTGGGCGACGGTCTCGACCACCGTTGCCGGCGTCTCGCGCCCGCCCGAAACGATCGCGGCCGACGTGGTGGCGCTGCTCGCCCAAGTCCGGCCTGGCTAGCCCACGAAGGCCCGCTCGATCACATAGTGTCCCGGCTGGGAGTTCGATCCCTCGGCAAAGCCCAGCGCGTCGAAGCGCGCCGCGAAGCTGCGGATCATGTCCATGCTGCCGCACATCATGACCCGGTCGGTTTCGGGATCGAAGCGCGCCTCGCCCGGCATCCCGGCGAACAAAGTGCCGTCTTCGATCAGCGCGTCGATGCGCCGGGCGTTGCGGAACGGTTCGCGGGTGACGGTGGGGATGTAATGGAACTTGGCCGCGGCCTCCTCGCCGACCAGCGGATCGTCGGCGAGCCGCGCGGCAAGTTCGTCGTGGAACGCCAGGTCGCTGACCCGCCGCACCGAATGGACCACGGCGATCGCATCGAACAGGTCGTAGATGTCGGGATCGCGCGCCACCGACAGGAAGGGGGCGAGGCCGGTGCCGGTCGACAGCATGAACAGCCGCTTGCCCGGCAACAGCGCGTCGGCCACCAATGTGCCGGTGGGCTTCTTGCCGAGATAGATCCGGTCGCCGGCTACGATCTTCTGAAGCCGCGACGTCAGCGGCCCGTCCTCGACCTTGATCGAGAGGAAATCGAGCTTTTCGTCATAGGCGGGGCTGGCGATCGAATAGGCACGCAGCAGCGGTTTTCCGTTGGGGCCAGGCAGGCCGATCATCACGAACTCGCCCGATCGGAAGCGGAACGACGGCGGCCGCGTGATCGAGAAGCTGAACAGATGCTCGTTCCAGTGGCGGACGTCCGTCACCGTCTCGACCGACAAGGCGGTCGTGGGTTCGAGGGTGGCGGCAATCGTCATGAAATATGTCCTGGTGGCAAATGGCGCGTGCTGGCGCGGCCCTGTAGCGCAATAGCGCTTGGCGCAAAGAATTTATCCTTCTCACCCGCGCCGCGCCGCTTGGCCGACGGCACGAAAGCCGTAGCGCCGCGTTGCAGCGCCTCGAATCAAAGGGGAAACGCCGATGGACCGGCAGGATAGACGAGCGCCGGACACCAGGCCGCCCATCAGAAAGGGTGCTTTCGCGACACCCAAAGGCGGCTGGTGGGCGATGGCCAGGCGCACCTGGGCGGAAACCGGCGACGACAACATCTCGCTGATCGCGGCGGGCACCGCCTTCTACGTCTTCGCCGCGATCGTGCCGCTGCTCGGTGCGATCGTGCTCAGCTACGGGCTGTTCGCCGATCCCTCGACTGTCGATAGCAACATCCGCGCGCTGTTCGGGGTACTGCCGCGCGATGCCGCCAGCCTGATTGGCGACCAGCTCGCCACGGTCACGAAGACGTCGGGGCAGAGCAAGGGGCTGGGGCTGGCCGTAGCGCTGGTGCTTGCGATCTATGGCGCCTCCAAGGGCGCGTCGTCGGTGGTGACTGCGCTGAACATCGCCTATGAGGAGAAGGAGACGCGCAACTTCGTCGTGCTGACCCTGCTGTCGATGGCGATGGTGATCGGCACCGTGCTGCTGGCCTTGGCCGCGGTGAGCGCGACGGCGGCACTCGCTTTCCTCGAAAGCCTGATGCCCGGCGCCCCTGCGATCGTGCTGACGCTGGTGAAGCTGGCGGGCTATGCGCTGACCGGCGTGCTGGCGGCGCTCGCCGCGGCGGTGCTGTATCGCTACGGGCCGGACCGCAAGAACGCGACATGGGTGTGGCTGACCCCCGGCTCGCTGCTGGCGACGCTGTTGTGGCTGCTCGGAACGGTATGTTTCGGCCTGTATGTCGCCAATTTCGGCAATTACGGCGCCACTTATGGCTCGCTGAGCGCGGTGATCGTGCTGCTGACGTGGATATGGCTGTCCGCTTATGTCTTCCTGCTGGGCGCGGAGCTGAATTCGGAACTGGAGCGCGCGCTGGAAGAGCCGGCAAAGGCCGTCGCTCCCGCTGACGCTCTGGCGAAGCAACGCATGCCCGTCGCGGCGACCGCGGCGGCGGCAGGTGCGGCCTTCGTGCTGGGGCGGCTGCGGTGGCGGACCCTGGCGATGCTCGCGGCGGCGGTTGGCGTGGCTGCCAAGACGAAGGGAGCGCGGGCGGTGTCTCGGGGCGAGAATTGATCCGGCTCGATGGAGGCTCTCGGCCGAAGCAGGCGGTGGCCGACGCGTTTTAGCGATCCTGAGCAGATGCGTCACGCGGGATTGTGACACCTGCAAGTTGGCCAGCCTGGAACGGTCGCTGGTGTCACGCTCGACCGGTTTTTGACACAGGCTGCGAGAAACTCGGCCGACCGAACGGACGATCTCCGTAAACTCAACGTGCGGCAGCGTAATTTTGGGAGATCGACACAGGAGACGGTTTTGGCAAGCTGGCTCCCGCTCTAGCCGCCCTTTCAGCCGAATCTCGACCGGACCGTGCGAAGGGCGATCGTCCCTTCGGCACGCTTCGCACCTTGCCGTTGCGGCACCAGCGGGGCAGGGCGCGATCATGGCCGATTACGATGCGATCATCCTGGGCGCGGGCGCCGCCGGCCTGATGTGCGCGGGCGTGGCGGGGCAGCGTGGGCGCAAGGTGCTGCTCGTCGATCATGCGGACCAGGTGGGCAAGAAGATCCTGATCTCGGGCGGCGGGCGGTGCAATTTCACCAACACCGGCACGACGCACGAACGCTTCCTCTCCGCCAACCCGCATTTCGCGCGCTCGGCGCTCGATCGCTACACCGCGGCCGATTTCGTCGCGCTGGTCGATGCTTACGGGATCGCATGGCATGAAAAGACGCTGGGGCAATTGTTCTGCGACGGCTCTGCCAGGCAGATCGTCGCCATGCTGCTGGAGGAATGCGCCAAGGGACCGGTGACGATCGCCACCGGGCGCGCGGTCACCGACGTCGCGCACGACGGCACCGCGTTCCGCGTCGCGATCGACGGCGTCGCCGCCACCGCCCCGCGGCTGGTGATCGCGACCGGCGGGCCGTCGATCCCGAAGATGGGCGCGACCGGCTTCGCCTATGATCTCGCGCGCCGTTTCGGGCTGAAGGTGGTCGAGCCGCACCCCGCGCTCGTGCCGCTGACGCTCGGCGGCGAGGACGTGCTGTTCCGCGAACTCTCGGGCGTCGCCGCCGATGTGGTCGCACGGTGCGGCCCGAAAGGCGGTGGCGCGGCCTTTCGCGAGGCGGCGTTGTTCACCCACCGCGGCCTGTCCGGCCCCGCTATCCTCCAGGTGTCGAGCTATTGGCGGCACGGCGAGGCGATCGGCATCGACTTCGTACCCGGCCGCGATTCCGGCTGGCTGGCGGCGGAAAAGCGTGGCAGCCCGCGCGCGACATTGCGCCGCACGCTGGCCAGGGCGCTGCCCGACCGGCTCGCCGAAACGCTCGCCGACCGGCTCGGCCATCCCGGCGAACTCGCCAATCTGGCCGAGCGCAAGCTGGCCGAGGCGGAGGCGCGGTTGCGCGACTGGCGCTTCGTCCCGAACGGCACCGAGGGCTTCGCCAAGGCCGAGGTCACCGCGGGCGGAATCGCCACCGCGGGCCTGTCGCAAAAGACGATGGCGGCGAAGGCGGTTTTCGGGCTATACGCGATCGGTGAGGCCGTCGACGTCACCGGGTGGCTGGGCGGCTACAATTTTCAATGGGCCTGGGCGAGCGGATGGGCCGCGGCGCAAGACCTGTGACGCGGTTGCGCCTTGCGCGCTCCGCCCCCACCTAGAGGTTTCATGTCCTTTCCCGATCTTCCGCCGCTTCTGAACGAAGCGCTGACCGCGCGTGGCTATACCGCGCTTACCCCCGTCCAGGCCTCCGTGCTGGAACCCGAGGCGCTGAACCGCGACCTCATCGTCTCGGCGCAGACCGGATCGGGCAAGACCGTCGCCTTCGGCCTGGCGATGGCCGATGCACTGCTGGAGGGCGGTGCGCCGGGGGCGCCGCGCGCGCTCATCATCGCGCCGACCCGCGAACTGGCGCTCCAGGTCAGCAAAGAGCTGGAATGGCTCTATGCCGCGGCACGGCTCCGGATCGCGACCTGCGTCGGCGGCATGGATGCCTCGCGGGAGCGCCGGGCGCTCGGCCACGGCGTCCATGTCGTCGTCGGCACGCCCGGCCGCTTGCGCGATCATCTGGAGCGCGGCGCGCTCGATCTGTCGGGGCTGAAGGCGGCGGTGCTCGACGAGGCCGACGAGATGCTCGACATGGGCTTTCGCGACGATCTGGAGACGATCCTCGACGCGACACCCGAGGGGCGGCGCACGCTGCTGTTCTCGGCGACGATGCCGCGGCCGATCGTCGCGCTCGCCAAGCGCTACCAGCGCGACGCGCTGCGCATCTCGACGGTGGGCGAGGACCGCGGCCACGGCGATATCGCCTATCAGGCGATCGCGGTGTCGCCGTCCGATATCGAACATGCGGTCATCAACCTGCTGCGTTTCCACGAGGCGGAGACCGCGATGCTGTTCTGCGCCACCCGCGACAACGTCCGCCACCTCCACGCCAGCCTGCTGGAGCGCGGCTTCGCGGCGGTCGCCTTGTCGGGCGAGCATTCGCAGAGCGAGCGCAACCAGGCGTTGCAGGCCCTTCGCGATCGGCGCGCGCGCGTGTGCGTGGCGACCGACGTCGCGGCGCGCGGCATCGACCTGCCGACGCTCAGCCTGGTCGTCCATGTCGAGCTGCCGCGCGATGCCGAGACCTTGCAGCATCGCTCGGGCCGGACCGGCCGTGCGGGCAAGAAGGGCACCGCGGTGCTGATCGTCCCCTATCCCAAGCGCCGCCGCGTCGACGGCATGCTCCGCGGCGCGCGCATCGCCGCCGAATGGCACGAAGTGCCCAGCGCCGACGACATCCGCGCGCGCGATCGCCAGCGGCTGCTGGAGACGCTGAAGGCGCCGGTCGAGGTGGACGACGAGGATCGCGCGCTGGGCGTCGCTTTGCTCGCCGAGCGATCCGCCGAGGATATCGCCGCGATGCTCGTCCGCGCCCACCGCGCGAGCATGCCCGAGCCGGAAGACATGCTCGACCGCGCCGCCATGCCCGCCCGCAGCGACGACCGCCGCGCCGGCTTCGAAGGCGCAGCCTGGTTCCGCATGGACGCGGGCCGCCGCCAGAATGCCGATGCGCGCTGGCTGCTCCCGCTGATCTGCCGCCGCGGCCACGTGACCCGCGGCGATATCGGCGCGATCCGCATCGAACAGAACGAGACCCGGTTCGAGGTATCGGCGGCCAGCGCCGCCCGCTTCGCCGACGCGATCGCCAAGACCGCGGCCGGCGACGACAGCGGCATCACGATCATCCCCGCCGATGGGCAAGCGCCCGCCGGGCGGCCGGCGTCCCGCCCGCGCGCGCCGAGGCCGCATGCGCGGCATGGCGCACGGTAGCGGAGACCTTCTTCTGGTGATATGCTGACGCCATGAACAAGCCCGCGAGCATCTCGTTCGCCGTCGCAGGTCCGGCTCGCATCACGACCGCGGAGTTCGAGCGAATGTGTCGTGCCGACGTTTTCGGCGACGCAAAGATCGAGCTGGTAGACGGAGAGTTGCAGCGCATGATGTCGCCGATGGCCCAGCACGCCGGACGACAGGCGAGCGTGATAGGCAAGCTGTACGCGGCACTGGGTGACGGCGCGGCCCGGCTGTTGGGCGAGACGGGCATCGATCTGGGGAATGACACAGTCATCGGCTGCGACGCTGTCCTGCTCTTCGCACCGATGAAGGAGCATCGTTGGCTGCGGCCGGAAGAGGTCGTGCTGGTGATCGAGGTTTCCGAGACGACACGCGACCGCGACATGGGCGTGAAGCGCGTGAAGTACGCTACGGCTCGGATACCGCATTACTGGGTGATCGATGGCGAGCGTTCGGTCGTCCACGTCTGGGGCGAACCGGTGAATGGCGACTATGCCCAGATCAGCACCGTTCGCTTCGGCGAGCCGCTCGCGGTGCCGGGGACCGGTCAGACCATCGTGATCGCGTGAGCGGACCGGGCCGCGTCGGCGGCGTCGCGCGGGCGCTCGGCTTTGCGGGACTGCTGCCGCAGCTTGCCGCGGTCGTGGCGGTCGCATTCGGCACGGACTATCGCCTCGGAGAAGCGCTGGCGTTCGTTTATGGTGCGCTGATCCTCAGTTTCATCGGCGGCATATGGTGGGGCTTGGCGATGCGCCGCTCAGTCGGCCAGGCGCGACTCGCGCCGGTGTCGGTCGCGCCTTCGCTGGTCGCGCTCGCGATCGGCATTGCGCAGGTCGTTCGCGGCACGCTGGATCAGGCATTGATCGTGCTGGGCATCGCGATCCTGCTTACGCCGCTGGTCGACCGCCACCTCGTTCATAGCGGCGATGCGCCGGACGGCTGGCTGCGGCTGCGGCTGCCACTCTCGCTCGGCCTGGGCGTGCTGACCATCCTGGCGGGCGCATTGTAGCGGTTCAGGGTAGCGGTTCAGGCCGCCTTGCGCAGTTCCAGCCGGCTCCAGATCTCCACCAGCGCGTCGGTCAGTTCGCGCATCATCTCTGCCGTATGCGCAGGCCCGGGGGTGAAGCGCAGGCGTTCGGTGCCGCGGGGGACGGTGGGGTAGTTGATCGGCTGGACGTACACGCCGTATTCGGCGAGCAGGACGTCGCTGATCTTCTTGGCTTTCACCGGATCGCCGACCATCACCGGCACGATATGGGTCTCACCCAGCATTACCGGCAGTCCGGCGCCGGACAGCATCGCCTTCAGCATCGCCGCCGCCGCCTGCTGCCCCTCGCGCTCGACGCTCGATGCCTTCAGGTGGCGGACGCTCGCCAGTACGCCAGCGACCAGCACGGGCGAGAGAGAGGTCGTGAAGATGAAGCCGGGTGCGTAGCTGCGGATGACGTCGATGATCGTGCGATCCGCCGCGATATAGCCGCCCATCACGCCGAACGCCTTGCCCAAAGTGCCTTCGATGATCGTGATCCGGTCGGCAACCGCATCGCGCTCCGAAATGCCGCCGCCGCGCTTGCCGTACATGCCGACCGCATGGACTTCGTCGCAATAGGTCAAGGCGTTGTACGTGTCCGCCAGGTCGCACATCGCGGCGATCGGCGCGACATCGCCCTCCATCGAATAGACGCTCTCGAACGCGATCAGCTTGGGCGCGGACGGGTCTTCGGCGGCGAGCAGTTCCTCCAGATGCGCCAGATCGTTGTGGCGGAAGATGCGCTTCTCGCAGCCCGAATTGCGGATGCCCGCAATCATCGACGCGTGGTTCAACTCGTCGGAGAAGATGATGCAACCCGGCAGCACCTTGGCCAATGTCGCCAGCGTGGCTTCGTTCGAGACATAGCCGCTGGTGAACAGCAGCGCCGCCTCCTTGCCGTGCAGGTCGGCCAGCTCGTATTCGAGATCGACGTGGTAATGCGTGTTGCCGCCGATGTTGCGCGTGCCGCCTGAGCCGGCGCCGACGTCGTGCAGCGCCTCCTCCATCGCCGCGATCACCTTGGGATGCTGGCCCATCGCGAGATAGTCGTTCGAGCACCATACCGTGATCGGCTTCGGCCCGTTATGCCCGGCGAAGCAGCGCGCGTTGGGGAACGCGCCCTTGTTGCGCAGGATGTCGATGAACACGCGGTATCGGCCCTCCGCATGGAGCCGGTCGATCGCCTGGGTAAAGACGCGCGAATAGTCCACGCGCGTGCGGTCGATTTCGCGGGGCGGGATGCCGTCGAGTATCATGGTTCCGTATTTATCGCCGGAATGGTGAATATTCCAGCATTTTGCGGGGGGCCGCTCAGTCCCCCGCGATCGCGTCTATCGCCGCCGCCATCTCGACGTCGCGCCCCGACAATCCGCCGGCATCGTGCGTGGTCAGCAGGATCTCGACCCGGTTCCAGACATTGGTCCATTCGGGGTGATGATCCGCCTTTGCCGCCAGGCACGCGACTCGCGCCATGAAGCCGAAAGCCTCGGGAAAATCGGCGAAGACCAGGGTCCGGGTGATCGCGTCGCGGGCCTCGTCATAGTCCCAGTCGGGCAGGCCATCGAGCGCCTCGGCGCGTTCGGCTTCGCTCAGCGGCTCGATCATGCTTGTCGTCCTCCTGCGCACACGGTTATGGCGAGCGGTGTGAGCGGGCAAGACATTATGGGCGCGGCCCCGGACGCCGACGCGATCGAGCGCGTCGCGCGGGCGACTCTGGCGCGGCTGCCGTCCGCCTTCGCCGCGCATCTGGACGACGTCGTGCTGATGATCGAGGAGGAGGCCGACGACGAGACGCTGGCGGCGCTGGGGCTGGAGCATCCGCTGGAGCTGACGGGTCTGTATCACGGCCAGCCGATGGGGGAGAAATCGGCGATGGATTCGGGCGCAATGCCCGACCGCATCCATCTGTATCGGCAGGCGATCCTGGCCGAATGGTGCGAAACGGGGGTGCGGCTCGACGATCTGGTGGCGCATGTCGTCATCCACGAAGTTGGCCACCACTTCGGCCTGTCCGACGCCGACATGCACGCGCTCGAAGACACGGTTTGACCGCGCCGCTGGTGCTCGACGACATCGCGTGCGTGCGCGGTGGGCGCATGCTGTTCGAGGGGCTGTCGCTCACCTTGGCGCAGGGCGAGGCGGCGCTGGTCACCGGGGCCAATGGCGTCGGCAAGTCGAGCCTGCTGCGGATCGCGGCCGAGCTGTTGCGCCCGGCCGCGGGCCATGTCGCGGCGGCGCGGGTGGCGCTGGCGGACGGGCGGGCGGCACTGGACCCCGAACTGCCGCTGCGCCGCGCGCTGGCCTTCTGGGGTGCTAGCGATGCGGCCGTGCTCGACGATTTCGGGCTGAGCGCGCTTGCCGACGTGCCGGTGCGACTGCTGTCGACCGGTCAGCGTCAGCGTGCGGCGCTGGCGCGGGTTGCGATGGATGACGTGGCAAATGGGGGTGCGGCGCTGTGGCTGCTCGACGAGCCTGCCAATGGCCTGGACGCGGCGGCGACCGCGGTGCTGGAACACCATGTCGCGCGACACCGCGACAGGGGTGGCGCGGTGATGGTGGCGACGCACATTCCGGTCGCGCTGCCGGGTGCGCAGGTCGTGGCGCTGTGAGGACGTGACCTTCGTCCGCCTGGTCGCCCGCGACCTGCGCCGTGCCTGGGCGGGTGGCGGCGTGATCGCGCCGATGGTGTTCTTCCTGCTGGTCGCGACGCTGTTCCCGTTTGCGATCGCGCCGGATCAGGCGCTGCTCGCGCGCGTCGGTGGCGGGGTGGTGTGGACCGCCGCGCTGCTCGCCGCGCTGCTGCCGATCGAGCGCTTGGTCGCGCCCGATCTGGAGGCCGGGGTGATCGACCAACTGGCGTTGCGCGGGGTGACCGAGCCGGTCGTCGCGGCGGCCAAGATGGTCGCGCACTGGCTCGCCTTCGCGCCCGCGCTGATGGCGGCGGCGGTGATCGCCGCGGGGCTGCTCGGTCTGCCGGGCGCGACGCTGGCGCGCGTCGAGCTGGGGCTGTTGATCGGCACGCCCGGCCTGGCGGCGCTGGCGGTCGCGACCGCGGCGCTGACCGCGGGGCTGCGCGGCGGCGGCGCGGTGGCGGGGCTGGTGATGCTGCCGATGGCGGTGCCGCTGCTGATCTTCGGGGCGGGCGCGGATGGGGCGGGGGCGTTCAAGCTGCTGGCCGCGGTGTCGCTGCTGCTGGTCGCGGGCGCGCCATTCGTGGCGGGGGCGGCGATGCGGATGGGGCGGGAGTAAAGCGAAACTTCCCTAAGGTCGCGCATATGAGCATCAGGCGCGTGGGAAGTTTTGACGTTCGCGCCGGTGGTGTGCTGGGTTTCGGGCGTGGGGGTTGCTCCTTCCGAGGGGGGTCGCTGCGGGGCGGTGGCGGCGGAAGGTCACTGGAAAGTCACATCCTACAGGGTGTAACGCAACGATGGATGCGGCATCTGCACGCATGAGAAAGAGCGGGCGCGGAGCGGCGCCGAGTCGCTGCGATCATGGCACGGTAGGCGGGCTGTAGGACAGGGCTGGACGGCCGGGGCGCCCTTCCATAGGCTGCCATCGATCAAGGTGCTTGCCGAGGTGGGAAAGCGACGATGCTGACGATCCTGGCGCTGATGCTCGCGTCGCCCCAGGTCTGTGCCGACGTCAAACGACAATGCCGCGCCTGTACGGTGAGCAAGGGCGAGAAGCGCTGTTCGAACATCGGCATCGCGTGCCAGCCTTCGATCCGCGTTTGCCGCCACAAGGACGGCGTGGGATCATCGGATCGGCCGAGGGTAGGCGCTTCACGTAGGGGCTGATGCCCTAATTCGGGTTGTTCAATACGCCTTCTCGATCTCGACCTCCAGTCCATGATGCAAAGATCAAAAGTTTTGCGTTTGGGCATAAGTACGGGCGGGTTTGAGCCGGGTAGCCTTTGGCGCGCCGTAAGGCCACGTTGCCTTGCTTGCATCTCGATCGGGGCACATTGTTCGATGGATTACTCGCGAGGTGAACATATGCGGTTGGCTTTTATAATTGCGCTTTCGACTGTTACATCTGCCGCTCCGCTAGGTGCTCAAGCGAACAAATGCACCGATGATAAAGGGCAAGAACGCTGCGGCCTCGACGCGCAAAAGAGTCAGCAAAACTCATATGGGGTGTCCCCGATCGAAGACCTTGCGGCAAAAAGATCGCAAGTAATCCGCGCGTTTTTCGTGGACGGCTATGGCCGTGATGCAGGCCTGGTGACCTTTGCCCGAGCACATGCATCAGAACCAAACGTGGAATGGCGCGGTCAACAGGGCAAGAACGGCGAGGCTCCTCGCATGCTGTTATCCGCTGTTGTGCCCCTTGCTACTTGGGAGTCTTTGCAGGCGGATGCGTATGCGTTCGATCGAACTCTAACTTCGGAAGCTAACGAAGCAATACCGTCTATTTGCCTGCACTCTTGGGTTGTGCGGGTCGAGACTGTGGACGCACGTGGGAAGATACGTCAAGCTACGCAGAGCGCCTGCGATGAAGGCCTCGCTGTTCGATATGGCTTTAAAATCGCGAGGGCGGCCGTGTCGTCACTGCCGTCATGCGCTCTGCTTGATCCTGACAAGACGCGAAACGACGTAACGCGCCTAGCTGAATGTGCTATCTTAGCCGGTGATCGAGCCGCAGCAGCACAAGCTTTCAATGCCTACCACACGACGTGGTTTGCCAATCCCCGTGGTCCCGACTTTGCACGGGCGCTTCAATATATGTTTTACGATCGAGCCGAGCTTTCTTGGCCAGGTCAACCAGCAGTTGTTGGCTCCGAAGACGCTGCGAAGGTATGGGCAACGTATGCCGGATCGAACCCGTTTTTTGCCACTCGTATCTATGGTGAGACGGCAGACCGGGTAAGAATAGAAGGCAGCATCTTGATGGATGCCCGACAGCCCGACGCGCTTCGCACGCGTGTGCCGGCGACGATGACCTGGACGCGTGAAAACGGCTTCGGCTTTCGCCTGAAGAGTCTCTCGAGCGCTTCACCGACACGGAAATAATACGCTCAAGCGCCGTGTCGCTGGATCATTGGTGCAAAACTCACAAATTCTGTGTCACGCTTTGAAGCGCCCGAATCTGGGCACGCTCATGATGCGATGTCCGAAGCACGATCACCGCATCATCGACGCCGCCCCTACCGGCTCCACCGTGCCCAGATCGCGGTCGGGAGGGCCAGGCCGCGGGCTTCTTCGCGTACCGCCAGTTCGCCGGCTTCGACCTTGCCGGCCAGGTCGGCGAAGGCCTGGGTCAGCATCTCGCCGATCGCGAGCGCGGACATGCGCACCGCATAGACGGTGAGGAAGAGGAAGCGCGAGTCGGCGTCGAGGAGGCGGCGGCAGTCGGCGATGAGGGGGGGGAGGTCTTCCTCCAGCCGCCAGACCTCCCCGTCGGGGCCGCGGCCGTATTTGGGGGGATCGAGGAGGATGCCGTCGTAGCGGCGCCCGCGGCGGACTTCGCGGGCGACGAACTTGCGCGCGTCCTCGACGATCCAGCGGATCGGTGCCTCGGCAAGGCCGGACAGGCAGGCGTTGGCGCGGGCGGCCTCGACCGATTTCTTCGAGGCATCGACGTGGACCATGCGCGCGCCGCCCGATCCCCCACGGGGCGCGGCCATCGCGCAGGTGCCGACGCCGGTATAGCCGAACAGGTTCATGCATTCGGGCACGTCCAGCCCCGCGACCTGTTCGCGCATCCACGTCCATACCGGCGCCATGTCGGGGAAGAAGCCGAGGTGGCGGAACGGGGTCGTCTGCGCGGTGAAGGATACGTCGTCCCATTTGAGCGTCCAGCCTTCGCGCGGCGTGGGTTCGGCGAACCTCCATTGGCCGCCGCCGTCTTCGTCGGCGCCGGGGACGAACTCTGCGGTCGCGTGCCAATCGGGGCTGGCGGGCGCCCACATCGCCTGGGGTTCGGGGCGGATGAAGCGATAGCGGCCGTAGCGTTCCAGCTTGCGGCCGTGACCGCTGTCGATCAGCGCGTAATCGGGCCAGGGTTCGCCGACGAGGGTGTTCAGGAGCATGGCCTTATTGCTGGTCGCCCTCACTGTGGGGTGACAAGACATGCTGGAGTCGACGGGGAGGGCCGGTTGTTCCCGGAACCCGGCGGTTGAACGCGCGGATTTCTGGGGTTTTCGGGGGGATGTTGCGGTTCGGCGGGGTGGGCGGGCATGTCTAGAGTCATCTCGCAAATATACATTCCTTGGACAAGAGAGGCTGGAGTCGGTGGCGCGTGGCGGCGGGGCTTCTGAGAAACCTCTTAGTGGCGGAAAAGCGTCGATTCAGGGGTTCCTGAGACGGTGGTGGCGCGGGAAAACGATCGCCTCGGGCCTTGCGGAAGTGGGCGGTTAGGTCGCCCACTTCCGGACAATCCGCCCACTTAGCCCAACTCACGGGAAAGTCGTCACTTTCCCCGCTGCGGCGGCGGCAAGCCCGCCTGCTGACAAAGATGTAAGTGGGCGGATTATTTCCCTTCCATCTTGTTCAAAGCTGCCAATTGGTCAGCAAACTCTTCAAGCTCTTCGTCGCTCGCCTCGGGTAGGCCACCGGGCACATCCGCATACGCGGGAAAGGCGTCCAAGGTGGAGCATTCGGCCTGCTTCGTTATCCGAGCGTACCTATAGTCGTCGGGATCACCGGCCTTCGTGGCGGCGTCATTCGCCTTGGTAGCGGCTGCGCAGCGTTCCCGCGGCGTTCCGTCGTTGGCTTCCAGAAAAGCCAGCTCCTTATTGGCGCGGTCGAGTTCCGACGAGCATGCGGACAAACCGATGAGCAGCGGGATTATGGAAAGGCGTCTCATATCTTCCTGCCGATAAAGATGACGCGGCCGACGATGTTGATCTCTTCCTGCAACGCTTCGTCTTGAGGCACCCGCTCGTTGTCTGAGAGAAGATATACGCAGCGCGCACGAACGCGAAGTCGCTTTATCATAGCTAGGTCGCCGACGTGGAACGCCCAAATCCCATCCTGCTCACGCACGTCGCGCTGGGACCGATCAATCAGGACCATGTCGCCGTCCTGAAGCGTCGGGGTCATCGAATCTCCGACGCCGCGGGCGATGGTCAACTGATCAAGTGGAGAATTGGTGATCGTCGCCAGAAACTTTCTCGGTAGAAGGTGGGTCCGTGTTGGTGAGAGATTCTCGGCGAAGCTCGCACCCATACCATAGGCTAGGTCGACTTCCTCTACCTCGATCAATCCTGAATTCTCGCAAGGTGGCTGATCAAGCTGATTGCGGAGTGGAACAGTGCTCCAGTCTGCGCGGAGGAAAGGTTCAGGAGCAGCACGGCTGGACACGCCAGTAAGCAGCCATTCTACGTCCGTATCCAGCGCGGCTGCCAAGGCGGGTACATTCTCTATGGGGTACGGGCGTCCTCCCGGCCAATAGTTAGTCATAGACTTCCTGTTGATCCCGGCGAGATCAGCCAGCGCCATCTTCTTGATGTTCAACTCCTCAGCGCGCGAGCGCACCCGCGCCGACATAGCCGCTACAAACGGGGATTGACTGTCTCCGTTTGTAGGCTCATGGTCCACGATCATGGCATCAGGAGGAGCGGGCGTGCTCATCACCGATCAACATCCCGAAGACATTAAGGCCGTTTTGCGCAAGCGGTATGGGACCGTGCGCGCGTTTGCGCACGCTCGCGACCTCAAGCCGCAATCTATTGCTGACTGGTTTCGCGGCAGAACGAGCGCACGGGTGACCGATGCGATTGAGGCAGAACTTCGTGAAGCGAAGCACGGGAATGAAGCCGAACAGTCCATAAAGTTGGACGATAGCGCGCCCAACGCGGCTGTGCATCGTCTAAATGCGGGGGCGCGCTAGACATGGGCGTTGCTCCATCGGTCACTCACCTGCCCGCGCCTGGCGGGCATCATCGCAATCCCAATTTCTGGGGCGATCTGGACGTGCGCGAACTGGTGATCGCGACGCATCGTCAGATGACGGGCAAAGACGCGATCATCCATATCCGCGAGCGGGTCGGCCCGGCACGAACCCCCAGCCATTCGGCGCTATCGCGCGCATGGAAGCGGCTGGACCCGCTGGCTGCGCTCGGCGTGATGGGCGGCAGCGTTCTGCCGGTGCCGTGCGAACTCCCTTCGGGCATCGTACATCGCGATCCGTTTTTCTGGCGCGATGCGCCGGTGCGCGACGCCGTCGTCTCTCTGCACCGCCAGGTCACCCTGGCCGAAGCGAGGCAGCGGATCAGTGCAGCGTTCGGGGCCGAACGCACACCAAGCAAGTCCGCACTGTGCCGCGCCTGGAAGCGGTTGGACACGGTGCTGGGGGCGCGCCCGGCGCGAGGAGCGCGGGCATGAAGCTGATCGGCGAACCCGGCCCCGAGTGGCAGCATGCTTTCGGCGGCGCCCAGAGCGCGCCGAGCGGGAGCCTTCATCAAGAGGAACTTCCCGACTTCGTCCTGATCCGCACGAATGAAGTGGACGAAGGCGATCGGCTGCGACCGGTCGATCCGGTATGGGCTCAGGCGCTTGGCCAAATTATGGCGCGCGACGGTCAGGACACGCCTGTCCAAGTGTGTCGCCTGCCGGGGCGCAACCGCTGGACCCTCGTCGTCGGCGCTCACCGTCTCGCCGGTGCGATGCTCGCGGGCATTGAGTACCTACGTGCAGAGGTAGTCAGCGCCGATCGCGATACGCGACGGTTGCGTGAGGTACGCGAGAACCTGTGGCGGTCCGACCTGACGCCGATCGACCGGGCGGCGTTCATCGCTGAGGCGGTTTCGATCTACAAGCAACGTGCAGGGATTGATCCGGCTCGTGATGGACGCGTCGTTTCCGCTGCCGCGCGGTGGCAAAAGCAGGTGAAAAACGAGGCTGCCGATGCAACCGTCACGATGACGGGTGTATATGGGTTCACCGATCAGGTGGCTTCGGAACTCGGCCTTTCCAATAGCACCATCGAACGTGGCTTGAGGCTCTATCGAGGCCTCTCGCCTTCGCTGGTCGAGAAGCTGCGGGCCGCAAGGCACCCGGTTCTAACCAACGCCACCCACCTGCGCGCGCTGGCCAAGCTGGATGCGCATGCGCAGGCGAAGGTGGTCGAGCTGCTGACGGTGCCGGGCGCCAGCCTGAACTATGGGCAGCCGAAGACGGTGAGCGAGGCCATCGCGCATCCGCTGGGGCCGAAGCCTGCGAAGGCGAAGGCTGGTGCCGACGACAAGCGGCTGGCGGCGTTCATCGGCTCCTTCCAGCGGATGGGCGCTGCGGAGCAGAAGGGCGCGCTGGAGCATTTGGTGAAGCACCTGCCCAAGGGCACGCGGATCGTGGATGGCTCCGAGCCGAGGCCGCAGGCCGCGTTCTCGCCTCAGCATGTAAAGTATCGCGACGAGGCGCTGGCGGCGATCGACACGATGCGTGAGCTGGTCGACGGGCTGCTCGAAGACGAGGTCATCAAGGACGAGCGCGCGAGCGCGCTCGATCGTGCGGTCGTCGCCCTCGCGGTGACGCGCCTGACGATTGCGGGCAACGGGTTCGATCTCGGCTCGCAGGAGGGCGACCAGTGATCCGCCCGCAGCACCTGCGCTTGGTCGTCCGCGTCCTGCTGATCGTCGTGATCTGGGAGGCGCTGCTCGTCATGGCGCTCGGTCTCGTGGACGTGCTGCGATGAGAGACTGGCTCTTCCATGCGCGCCGTCATGTGGCTGCGCTCACCGCCGAGCTGCCGGACGACACCACGTTGACCGAGCGCCGCAAGGTGCTGCGCGCAGGCGGCAATCGCTTTCACGGCGGCACCTTCTGGGGGCGGCGCCAATACGGACGGGCGTGCCGCGAATATCTCGAACGGCACGGCCAGGCACCCCGGCGGATCGCCGCCGCGCCGACCTTCGCCCCCGACATCATCTTTCCCTGGAGGAACGCATGACCCCACGGCAACTTGAGGTGCTCGACTTCGTGCGCGAGGTGATCGCGGTTGCGCAGATCGTGCCGTCGATGCGCGACATCGCGAGCCGGTTCGGCATGGGGCTGTCCCAGGCCCATGCGACGCTGACCGCGCTGGTCGATGCGGGCCTGCTGGAGCGCGGGCCGGAGAAGACGCGGTTCCTGCGGGTGCCAGGCCTGCCGGACCTGCGCGCAGTGCCGACTGATGGCCTGGCCGCCGAACTGGCGCGGCGGGGCACGACGCTGGCGTCGCTCGATCCGCGCGCACCGGCGGCGTTGGGGCGGCAGCGGACGTGCGCGGCAGATACCTGCGGGGTCGCGGTGCAGAGCGGCCACCTGATGTGCCGGTCGCATTGGCATGCGCTTTCGCTGGAACTGCGCGAGCGCATCCTGAAATCCAACGCGCGTCGCGACCGGCCCGTTTTCGAGCGGGCGGTGACCGAGGCGCGCGACCTGATCGACAGCGGCGCGTGGCGGCGGCGAGCATGAGCGCGCTGCTCATCGACATGGATCGCGAGATCATCGCGATGTGGGACGACGGCGCGTCGGCGGCAGAGATCGCGGCCGCGACCGGCGTGGGCGAGCCACACGTCGAAACGGTCGTCGCCGAGGTGGGCCGACGCTTCGACCATGTTCCGTTTTCGCTCTGGATCAGCAGCGAGCATTGGGAGACCGAAGCATGACGCGAGCGCGCGATGATGCGCACGGGCTGACGGCGCGGGAGACCGCCGTCGTCGATCGCCTGGAAGCCGGCGACGACCGCAACGCCATCGCCGCGACGTTCGGGGTGACGCGCGCGACGATCGACGTGATGGCGCAGCGCTATGTCATCAGCGGCGTCCAGCTGAACGGCTTCGACGCGATGGTGCGCGACGGATCGCGGCGACTGGCCAAGGCGGTGGCAGCTACCGGCGGGTGTTTCCGGTGATGGCGCGCGAGAGCGAGGCCCAGCGGGTGCGGCGGTGCCGTCAGCTGTTCGAACGGGCGCTGGCCGCCGGCACGACCATCGCCGCGGCGCGCGATGCGGATGCGCGGGAGCATTGGCGAGCGGTCGAGCGGCGGCGCGACACGCGCTGCGGAACCGAGATCGAGGACGAGGGGCGGCAGCTCACGTGGTGGCAGCGGTGAGCGAGGTCGTGAGCCTGCCCCGGCGAACCACCGGTCGTCGCGCGCCGTCCAGTCTGCGGCCTGCCCCCCTAGACCAGGCCGAGGTCCAGTACCTCGTGCAGCTGCTCGACCGGATGCCCTCTTCCAACCGGCAAGGAGAACGCCCGTGAAGAACAAGCTCATGGACCTGAACAATCACCTCTTCGCGCAGCTGGAACGGCTGGGCGAAGAAGGCCTGAACTCCGAGCAGATCGAGCAGGAGGCCAAGCGGGCCGATGCGATCGTCGCGGTAGCGGACCAGATCGTCCGCAACGCGGAGATGACGCTGCGCGCCTGCAAGCTCGTCGCCGATCATGGCGATCGCTTCGCGCCGCAGATGAAGATGATCGCGGGCGGCGACGCGTGAAGGGAAAGCCAATTCGCTACAGCGCGGTCGAACTCGCGTGGCTGGAGGCGAACCGCCTGCTGCCGATCGGCGAATACGCCGTCGGCTTCGCCGAGGCCTTCGGTCGTGCGGTCGATCCGCGCAACCTGCACGGCCTGCGCAAGCGCAAGGGTTGGCGAACCGGTCGCACCGGCCAGTTCGCCAAGGGATTAGTGTCGCACAATGCCGGCAAGCCGATGCCGTCCAGGGGCCGGTCCAGCGAGACCCAGTTCAAGCCCGGCCAGCTGAGCGGAACCGCGCTGCTGAACCGCAAGCCGGTCGGTTTCGAAAGGTTGAGCAAGGATGGGTATCTTGAGCGCAAAATTCATGATGGCCTGCCGTACCGGTCTCGTTGGCGGGCTGTACACCTCATCCGCTGGGAAGAGCTGAACGGCCGTGTGCCTGCCGGACATTGTCTCAAGAACCTCACTGGCGACCGGCTCGATACCGATCCGTCGAACTGGCGTTTGATTTCGCGCGCGCTGCTGCCGCGGCTCAACGGTGGTACGCACAAGAAGCTGCTCGCCTACGATCAGGCGTCTCCGGATGTAAAACCCACCCTGCTGGCGCTCGCCGAACTGGCGCACGCGACCAAGCGCAGCCGGGGGCCGCGAGTATGAGCTGGCGTCTCCGCTTCACCACCCAGACGTGGATAGCCTGCGAAGATGACGGCCAGGTCGAGGGCTTCTCGATCCGGGTGACGTGGTTCGCCTGGGAGATCGAGGTCTGTTTCGGCCGCCACAACGGGCGGCTCCGCTGATGCCCGTCGATCCTCGCATCCAGCGCATCCTCGATGGGCCGATGACGACGGCCACCGACCTGCGCTTCGCGGCGAGGAAGGGCTACGTCCAGCCGCCTGGCACCGGCCCGTTCGGCGAGACGTGCGGATCGTGCCGTCACCGGCGCCCGACGTCGTGCGACAACCGCACATGGGTCTGCGGCCTTGAGAGCCGGCACATCGACGTGCCCATCGCGTCGGCGACGAAGTCGTGCGCGCGCTGGGAGACGTCGTCCCGGTGACCAAGCGGCGCGCCTCGATCGACGCCAGCCAGCTGGGCTTCACGTTCGACCCGCCGATGGCGGCGACGAGCGATGCGGACCTGGCCGGGCTGGATCGCATCATCGCGGCCAAGGTCGGTCTGGCGCTGAAGGGAGATTCGCGGGGGCGTCACGAGATCGCGGGTGCGATGTCGGCGCTGCTCGACGAACCGGTTTCGAAGGCAATGCTCGACGCATACGCGGCGGAATCGCGCGAGGCGCACAACATCTCGGGCGCTCGGCTGTTCGCGCTGATCGCGGTGACCGAGCGGTTCGACCTGCTCGACCGCCTCGCGCGCCGGATCGGCGCTGCGCTGCTCGTCGGCGAAGAACTGCACACCGCCCGGCTCGGTCATCTGCGCGCGCAGCAGCGCGAACTGTCGGCCGAAATCAAGAAAATGGAACAGGCGGCGACGCCGATAAAAAGGGGCGCGAAGTGAAGCCGGGCGGGGGAAAAGAGTGGTTCACGGCGGCCGAGCTGGCGGACCTGGCGCTGGCCGGCCTCGGCGGCGTCAAGCGGCGGATCAACGAGCGTGCAGCCTCCGAGGGTTGGGCGCTGCGGACGGGCAAGTGGGACGAACCGCTGGCGCGGCCGCGGACGGCGCGGGGCGGTGGCCTCGAATATCATATCAGCGTGTTGCCGGCGGCCGCGCGGGTCGCGCTGGCGGCGATGGGGATCGCGGTCGTCGCCGACATCGTCGATCCGCCCGCGTCGGCGGCGCTGACGGGGGCGGCGCTGACCGGCGCGGCGCAGCTCTGGCGCTGGTTCGACGGCGCGTCGGACAAGGTGAAGACCGAGGCGGCGCGCCGGATGACGGCGATCGGCGAGATCGAGACGTATGAGGCCGCGGGGCTGACCCGGTCGGCGGCGGTAGCGACGGTGGCGGCGATGTCCGCGATCGGCGCCTCGACGCTCTGGAGCTGGTTGGGGCTGATCGAAGGCGTCGCGGCGTCCGACCGGCTCGCGTATCTCGCGCCGCGGCGCGCGGGTGGCGGCGCATCGGCCGAGGTCGAGGCCAGCTGCTGGCAGGTGTTGCTGTCCGATTACCTTCGTCCCGAAAAGCCGACCTTCACCGAATGCTACCGCCGGATGGTGCGCGACTATGCCGCGCCACGCGGAATCGCAGTGCCGATCGAACGCACCCTGCGGCGCAAGCTGGAGCGGGTGGACGGTCGGCTGATCATCGCGCGCCGCGAAGGCGCCGAGGCGCTGCGGCGCTCCATCCCCGCACAGGAGAGATCGGTCATGGAATTGCATGCTCTGGAAGCCGTCAACATCGACGGCCACAAGTTCGACGTGTTCGTTCGCTGGGAAGACGGCCGCATCGGGCGCCCGATGATGGTGGCGCTCCAGGACATCTACAGCCGCAAGATCGTCGCGCACCGGATCGACGAGAGCGAGAATGCACTGGTGACCCGGCTGACGTTCGCCGACCTGTTCCGCGACTATGGCATCCCGAAACACTGCCTGCTCGACAACGGCCGGGCGTTCGCCAGCAAGCTGATCACCGGCGGCGCGAAAAGCCGGTTTCGGTTCAAGATCAAGGCGGAAGAGCCGACCGGCATCCTGACCGCGCTGGGCATCCACATCCACTGGGCGACGCCGTACCGCGGCCAGTCCAAGCCGATCGAGCGGGCGTTTCGCGACCTGTGCGACACGATCGCCAAGCACCCGGCGCTGGCTGGCGCGTACACGGGCAACCGTCCCGACGCGAAGCCCGAGAATTACGGATCGAAGGCCATCCCGATCGCCGATTTCCGCGCCGTCTGTGCCGCAGGAATCGCGGCGCATAACGCACGGCCGGGCCGCAGGACCGAGACGGCGCAAGGGCGCAGCTTCGACGACGTGTTCGCCGCCTCCTATGCGGTGGCGCCGATCGGCAAGGCGACCCCTGAGCAGCTGCGCCTGGCGCTGCTCACCGCCGAGGAGCGGACGTGCGATCGGGACACCGGCGTCGTGACGCTGGAGGGCAATCGCTATCACGCGGCCGAGCTGCGCGATCACACGGGCAAGCGGGTGACGCTGCGGTTCGACCCCGACGATCTGCACGGCGCGGTCCACGTCTATGACCGCGCGGGCATGTTCATCTGTACCGCGCCGGCGATCGGACGCGACGGGTTCTTCGACAAGGCGAGCGCCGGCAAGCGCAAGGCGCAGGAAGCCGATCTGCGCCGCACGGTGCGTGAGGTCGAGCGGCTGACCGATCTGATCGATGTCCAGTCGCTCGCCGCGCTGATGCCCGCGCATCCGGATGAGACTCCCGCGCCGATCGCGGCGGTCGTCCGGCCCGTGCGGCATCGTGGCCAGACGCGCGCGGCGCTCAAGCCCGTTTCAGAGGCCTCTCAGGCGCTCCTCGACGCCGCTCAGGGCAGGCCCCTCGCCCCCGTCATCGACCGGCTCGCCGGGCTGCGGCTGGTCGGCTGAACGCGCGCCCGGCGCGGTCCGGGCAATGAAGGAAGGAGAATTTGATGTTCGCCAGCATGCACGATCGGATCGGGCTGATCGCCACCGAAGACAGCGACCGCGAGCAAGAGATTGGTGCTCGATGCCCCTCCCATCTCAAGATCATCCTCGTGACCGGACACGTCTTCGATAACCTTCGCCTGATCGACGGTCTCAATTCGCATGATGACGAGACGTTCGACGTCATCGAAGCTCATCACGATCACCCCGGCGGCGGCGTGTCCTGGACCATCGTGTCGGCACATGTGGTCGCGATCGAGCAGGCCTTTCCGACCGAGGACGAGATCGTCGCGGCAAAATTAAAGAATTGAACCTGTTGGCCGCGCGGGGGGTGCCACCCCCGCGCGACCGCTCACTACAAGCAAGGACGCGCGTATCATGAACAACCCCGAGGCACTACCGCTCGACATTGCCGAGCAGCAGGCGTGGCTGTCCGGTCACAAAGCCGAAACCGGCCTCAGCTGGTCGCAGCTGGCGCCGAAGATCGGCGTACCCAACGGCACGCTCAGCCAGTTCCCAACCGGCGCCTACAAGGGCGATCTCAAGAAGATCGCCGAGGCGGTCTATCGCTATCGCCAGCTGCTGATCGCGCAGGCGGAAATCGCGATCGAGATGCCGGAACCGCCGGCGTTCTTCGTCACGCCGACGACGCGGCGGATCATGACGATGCTGACGATCGCGCAGCGCGGCCGGATGACGGTGATCGCGGGTGGCCCTGGCACCAGCAAGACGGAAACCTGCCACCATTATCAGGCGAGCGTCAGCAACGTCTGGATCGCGACGATGGCGCCGTCCACGTCTGGCATCCCGGCGATGCAATATACGGTGCTGGAGGCGCTGGGCGTCGACGTCGATGGCCGCAAGGGGACGACGGTCGCGCTCACCGCCAGGATCAAGGGGCTGCTCGCCAACACGGGTGGGCTGCTGATCATCGACGAGGCCCAGCATCTCGCGGGCAAATCGCTGGAAGAAATTCGCAGCTGGCACGACGATCCCAAGGTCAGGATCGGGGTCGCGCTGGTGGGCAACGAGGACGTGCTGACCCGGCTGACGCTTGGCAGCCGCAAGGATGAATTCGCGCGTCTGGCCAGCCGGATCGCGCAGCGGATGATCTTTCGCGGGCCACAGGACGGCGATGCACTCGCCCTGGCGGATGCGTGGAACGTCATCGACGACGATCAGCGCGCCTTCATCGTCGCCACGGCGCGTCAGCCTGGTGGGCTGCGCACCTGCACGATGATGCTGGAAACCGCGTTCATGCTCGCATCCGCCGAGAACAACACGCTCCAGGTCGCGCACCTCCACGACGCCTGGGCGCATCTGTCGATCCGGCAGATGGCGGCGTGAGCGCCTGGAGCGCCCTCCGGGCCGGGCACCCGTGGCTGTTCGTCGAGTGCATCGCGATCGTCGCGTGGCTGCGCGACGGTGACACGATCGCGTCGATCGCCACCCGCCTTCAACGGCGCGTCACCGAGGTGCGCAGCGCGATCTATGGAGACCCGGCACATGGCTGACACCCGCACGGAACGGAGTCCGGCGCGGTTCGCGGTGGGCAAGCCGGCGACGTTCGACGCCGGTAGCCAGCATCGCCGGTCGATGCTGGCCAAGGTGCATATCGCCAAGAAGACGCTCGGCCTGACCGATGACGATTATGTCGCGGTGCTGCTGCGCATCGCCGGACGCGAGAGCGCGGGCGACTGCACGGCTGCCGAGCTGGACGCGGTCCTCACCGACTTCAAGCGGATGGGGTTTTCGCCCGAGGCGCGGCAGAAAGGTCCGCGGCCGGCCGATCATCCAGCGGCCAAGAAAGCGCGGGCGCTATGGATCTCGCTCGGGCTGCTCGGCGTCGTGCGCGATCCGTCCGAGAAGGCGCTGGAATCGTTCGCGCGTCGCCAGCTCGGCTGCACGCGGATGGCATGGGCGAACCAGGGTCAGGTGTACAAGCTGATCGAGGCGCTGAAGGCGATGGCCGAGCGCACCGGGTGGAGCCAATCGACCGAGGGGCTGAACGCTGCCGCGGTGCCGACCGTGCTGCGCCGCCGCCTGTGCGAAGCGCTGCTGGCCAAGCTGCATGCAGCCGGATTCGCGCCGGCCGACTGGAACATTCAGCGCGCCGCCTATGAGTTCGCGGGGGTCGAGATCGCTTTCGCCTTCGTAAGCGCTTCGACGCTCGACACGATCGCGCGCGCGTTCGCCGCCATCCTGACGGGCAAAAGGTCGTGATCGCCGCCCCCGCCACGCGTGGCTATGCGGTGCTCTACCGCGCGGCGCAGCTCTGCCCGTCCTGCGGCCGGGCGCACTGGCTGGTCGGTCGCCAGTCGGCCGAGTGCGCCTTATGCGGGACCGCGCTGGCGCTCGCACCGCGCGAGCCTGACGCGGCCGACGAAGTCGCCGGCCAGGCTTGATGCCACGCAGCGCGCAATGACAAGTCGGCCGGGGCCTGAGCTGGAGACGCTGATCGGCGAGGATGCGCTCGTGCGCCTCGCCGAGGCGTTCGGCGGCACCCGGCTGTTCGTGCCCGTCAAGATGTCGTCGGCGCACGACATCGCCAAGGCGATCGGGGTGGAGGCGGCGATGCGGCTTTCCGAGCGCCTGGCGCCCGACGTCATCCGCGTGCCGCTTGCGCGCGAGCAGCGGGCGCGACACTATCGGGCGACGGGCAAGAGCAATGCGCAGATCGCGCGCGCGCTGGGGCTGACCGAGTCGGGCGTCGAGAAGCTGTTCAAGCGAACGCGCCAGAACCAGGCGGACAGCCAGCCCACGCTCTTCGGCTGACGGTATCCGGCCTCGCCCGGCTTTCTTGCCCGCCTGGGCGGGCATGTTTCCGGGATCGTAGTGCCCGCAATGTCGCCAGATCATGGCGATCCCACCCACCATCACCGCGCTGATCGACGGCGTCATCGGCCGCGAAGGCGGCTATTCCGATCATCCGGCGGATAAGGGCGGGCCGACGCGCTGGGGCGTCACCGAAAAGGTCGCGCGCGCCAACGGCTATCGCGGCGACATGCGCGTGTTCCCGCGCGATCTGGCGTTTGCGATCTACAAGCTGCTGTATTGGGATCGGCCGCGGCTGGGGATGGTGGCGCAACGCTACCCGGCGGTCGCGGCCGAGATGTTCGACACCGGCGTCAACATGGGCGTCGGCGTCGCCGCCGAGTTTCTCCAGCGCGCGCTGAACGCGCTCAATTCGGAAGGCGCGCACTACCGCGACGTCGTGCTCGACGGCGACATCGGGCTGGCGACGCTCGACGCGCTGGACGGGTTCCGCAAGCGGCGCGGCGACGAGGGCGGCGAACGGTTGCTGGAGGCGATCCGCTCGCTGCGCGGCGCGCGGTACATCGAAATCTGCGAACTGCGCCCCGCCAACGAGGCGTTTACCTATGGCTGGTTCAGCCGGATGGTCGAGATGGCCAAGGCGATCTTCCGGTGAGGACGCTGCCGATCCTCGCCGGGGCGCTGAGCCTGGCCGCCTGCGCCACGATGCGCGCGCCCTCGACCGCGCAGCTCGATCGCGTCCAGGCGCGCTACGACCAGGTCAAGGCCTTCGCCGATCTGCTGCTGCCGTACCTGCCCGAGCATCGTGCGGCGCGTGTCCGTCTGGCGGGTCGCGTCGCCGATCGCGCGCTGCTCGCCGCGCGCGTTGCCACGACGATCGCGGAGCAACGCGCGGCGCTCGCGCGGGCCGAGGCGGCGATCGGCGGTGTCGATGATGCCATCGACCGCCCGTGAGCAGGCGGTGAGCCGCATGACCGGCACCATCACCATCCCCGGCCCCGAAACGCTCATTCTCTTCGGCGTCCAGGTCAAAGTGCTGTCGGCGATTTTCGGTATCGGCGGCGTGCTGCTCGGCCATTTGATGGCGCCGATCCCGGCGCAGCCGCTGGGCTGGCGCCGCCAGTCGGCGGTGGTGATCGCGGGTGTCCTGCTGGCGGTCGCGCTGACCATCGCGACCGGGCAGCGACCGCTGGTCGTGCTGGGCTGGGCGATCGGCATAGGCTTCGCAGGCATCACCGTATTCCAGACCTGGGGGGCGCAGGCCGCGTCCGCGGCGCGCAAGGTCGGCAGCGCCGCGCTCGACGATCTCTCCGACCGCCTCGACGCGCGCAAGGACGCACCATGACGCTCTCCTATTCAGACATCCTCATCACCGTGATCATCGTCGCGGTCGTGCTCTACGCCGCCCACCGGCTTGGTCAGGTCAATCCGGTCGGCACCGGCAAGCTCGCGCGCCGGCTGTCGGCCGTAGAGTTGAAGGTAGCCGAGCAGGGCGAGAAGATGGACGGCTTCGACCGGTCGCTCGTCTCGCTGGTCGGCAGTTCGGCGGACACGGCGCGCGGCGTGGAAGCGCTACGGCTGGAACTGGCGGGCGACCGCGGCTTGACCGAGCGTACATGGTCCGCGGTCGATCGACTCCAGCTGTTCTTTATCGAGGACTCGTTCAAGCGGAGGGCCGATCAGTGACCGCAATCGGGGCCGGGGCCAACTTCTACGACTATACGATGGGTCACGCGCGCCTTGCGATCCTGCGCGCGCTGACCGAGGCGGTGCAGCACAGTACGAACGACAGCATCCTGGCGATGCTCATGGAACAACTCGGCCTGCCGGTGACACGCGACCAGCTGCGCGGGCAGCTCGGCTGGCTGGAGGAGCAGGGACTCGTGCGGCTGATGCGACCGGCCGACAGCCTGGTCGTGGTGACGCTGCGCGAACGCGGCGCGGACGTCGCGCTGGGGCGGGCGGTCGTGGACGGCGTCCAGCGCCCATCGCCGGGCCGTTGAGGAGGTGGGAGAGATCATGAGCATCGACGATCGCGTCGCCGCGGATGCGCGGCTGATGATCCTGCGCTGGCTCGCAAACCAGGTGGACGGCCGCGCCAGCGACGTCGTGCTGGCGCGCGTGATCGACGCTTATGGCGTGCGCCGGTCGCGCGACTGGCTGCGGACCCAGATGCGGGCGCTGGCCGAGCTGGAGGCGGTCAAGGTCGAGATGGTTGACACGGTCATGATCGCCACGCTGCGCAAGGCGGGCCGCGATCATGTCGAGCGGCGCGGCGTCATCGAGGGCGTGTCGCGCCCCGCCGACGAGGATTGATGCATGGCCCGCTCGCACGCGCGTCGGGGCTGGCGGTCCACCCAGCCCGATCCGGCGCTGATCGGCCCGATGCTGCGGCAAGCTGGCTTCATCGGCAGCGACAGCGACCCGACGTCCGTCCGCGCCTCGTTCGACGCGGACGGGCGACCGCGCCGTATCCATGCACGTTATGCGGAAGGCTGGACCTGCGCGATGCATCTCTCGATCGACGGTTCGTATTCGCTCAGCCAGTCGATCCGGATGCGCGTATCCGGAAGGGTGCCCGCATGAGCGGCTATGCATCGACCTGGCCTGATCCAGGCGGGCCGCGCCGGCGGCTGGCGATGTGCATGGACGAGACCGACGCGCAAGTGGTCGGCGTCAGTCGCAGCGATCTTGCTCTCATCCTCAATTGGTTTGACGGGTTCGATGATCGGGTCAGGTCTCTGGCCGAGATCGGCTTCGTCCAGCGCGTCGCATCACTGGCCGACGCTCATGCCGAACTAGGAACGCCCGACCACCAGCGTTGCCTCGGCGCAACCGTCCAGGATGTGCGCGTGCTGGCTGACTTCCTAGCATCCTCGTGCGAGGAAATTGATGTTCATCCGATCATGGCGCGCTTCGAACGGGCCGGGGCAGCCTTGTGCATCCAACTCGACTCGCGGACGGAAAGTGGTGGTCGGCCGGCCGTGGAACACGAGGTGCCGTCTTGACGGATGACCGCCGCGAGGGCCGCGGACGGCTGTCGTCGATCGACCTGCTGCCCGACGATGCCGAACCCGACATCATCTGGGCGCTGGAGCAGCTGCGCGAGCGCGCGATGCCGCAGAACGCCATCGTGGACGCGTTCAATTCGCGGCTCGCCGATCGCGGGATCGCCGGCGTCAGCAAGTCGGCTTTCAGCCGCTGGTCGGTGCGCAAGGCGATCCAGTTCCGGCGGCTCGACGAAGTGCGCGCGATCACCAGCGACGTCGTCAGCGGTCTCGGCACCGACGGTGCCGACCAGGTGACGGTCGCGGTCGCCGAGATGCTGAAGGTCGCGATCTATGAAGCGCTCGAAAGCGGACCGCCCGACCCCAAGTCGATCATGGAGCTGAGCCGTGCGCTCGGCTCGGCGGTATCGGCGCAGAAGACGTCGGCCGACCATCGCCGCAAGCTGGAGGACCAGGTCAAGGTCAAGGTCGAGCAAGCGGCCGATCGTGCTGGCGATGCGGCGCGTGAAGCCGGTCTCAGCGTCGAGCGCGCTGCGGACCTGCGGCGCCAGGTGTTGGGCGTGAGGACGTGACGCTCGGCAACAAGGTCGTCGGTGCGGTGTCCGGAATGGCGATTGCCGCGGCTGCATGCGCTGCGCCGGCACCCGTCCTGTCACGCAATGCGGACAGCCTACCGGTGGAGATGCCGCGCGGCGCCGAGTTGCCGGACGACCACGATCCGCTCGCCGAGGGCATCCTCATGGCCCACCAGCTTGAGTGGATCGAGGACAAGTCCGACCTCAAGCTGGGCGAAAAGGGGCGCCGCTGCGGCCTGACCTATGCCGAAGCGCTGGACGACACCATCGCCGCTGCATCGTCGCGTTCGGCCGGCGGCGACAACGTGTTCTACATCGGCGACACCAAGGACAAAGGCCGGGAGTTCATCGGCTACGTCGCCCACTTCGCGCGCATCGTCGCGAAGGAATTGGTCCATGTCGAAGAATTTCTGTTCGAAGATGAGCTGGAGGACGGCACTTCTCGGATGATCTCGGCGTACCGGGTACGGTTCGCGTCCGGGTTCAGGATCGAGGCGCTGTCGTCGCGGCCCGAGAATATTCGCGGTCTTCAGGGCATCGTCGTGATCGACGAAGCGGCGTTTCACAAAGACGTTCGGGCCGTGCTCGATGCGGTGAACGCTCTGTTGATCTGGGGTGGCAAGATAAGGATCATCTCTACCCACAACGGCGTCCTCAATCCATTCAACGAGCTGATCCGCGAAGCCAAGGCCGGCAAGGTTCCCTTCAGCCTCCACTTCGTGCCGTTCGCCAAGTCGGTGGCCAACGGCCTGTACAAGCGCGTGTGCCTGTTGCGCGGGAAGGAATGGTCGCCCGAAGCCGAGGCGGCGTGGGAAGCGCAGATCAGGTCGGCCTATGGCGTCCGCACCGCGCAGATGCACCAGGAACTGGACGCGATCCCGGCGGATGCGGAAGGCTCGGCGCTGACCCGCGTCGCGATCGAGGCGGTGGCGGATAGGGCAATCCCGGTCGTCCGCTGGTTTCTACCCGATAGCACGAAGTCGGCCGAGCCTGCGGTGCGCGACGCGGTCGTCCGCGAATTCTGTCGCGAGAAGTTGGCGCCGGTACTCGCCACGCTCGACGCCGATCGCCGCCACGATCTCGGCTCCGACTTCGCGCGCACCGGCGACGCGGCCAGCACCGTCGTCACCGAACTCGGGCGCGACCTGGCACGGCGCGGGCGCTTCGTGCTGGAGATGCACAACGTCCCCTTCGAAATGCAGCGCGACGTGCTGTTTTTCGTCCAGGACCGGCTGCCGCGCTACGGGCACGGCGCCTTCGACGCCGGCGGCAACGGCGCGTACATCGCCGAGGTCTCCAACCAGCGCTACGGCGCGCGGATCAGCGAGATCAAGCTCAGCCAGGAATGGTATCGGGTCAACGGCGGGCCGTATGTCGAGGCGATCGGCGATCGGACGGTGACGCTGGCGGGCGACGAGGACGTCATGCGCGATCACCAGGCGCTCAGCTATGTCGGCGGGGTCATCCGGGTGCCCGACGACATGCGCTACAAGGGTGAGGACGGACTGACCCGCCACGGCGATACGGCCATCGCCGGTCTGCTCGCCTGGTTCGCCTCACGCCAGGGCGCGGCCGAATACGGCTATGAGCCGGTGCGGGTCGGCCGATCCATGATGACCGAGGATGCGGACGACTGGGGCGGTCCCGACGACGAGGGCGCGCGGGGCTGGTGGCGGGCACCACTCGGCGCGCAAATCCGGTGACGCCGCAGAACGGCCCAGAACGCCGCGTGGCCCCGCCAGCCGCCTCATCATTGCCCGAACCATGCGACCCCGCTTCTTACGGCCTCTTAGCGGCCTCTAACCGCCCATTCGAAGGATGATCCGATGACCGGCACACGTCCGGAACTTGTCGACCACCGCGGCCAGCCGCTCCGGCGCGACGTGCTGACCCAGGACATCGCCGGGCCGACGCTGGCGGGCGTGCGTTCGCCGATCAGCGGCTATCCCGCGGACGGGATGAACCCGGTGCGCCTGGCCAACATCCTGCGCGCCGCGGACCAGGGCGATCCGCTGGCCTATTTCGAGCTGGCCGAGCAGATCGAGGAACGCGACCCGCATTATCTGGGAGTTCTCGGCACGCGCAAGCGATCGGTCAGCCAGATCGACGTGACCGTCGTCGCGGCGTCGGACGATGCGCAGGACGTCGACCTGGCGGACATGGTGCGCGAATGGCTCGACCGCGACGAGCTGGCGGACGAGACGTTCGACATCCTGGACGCGACCGGCAAGGGCGTCAGCTACACCGAGATCATCTGGGACTTCAGCGAAGGCCAGTATCGCCCGGCGCGGCTGGAGTGGCGCGATCCCCGGTTCTTCCGCTTCGATCCAGTCGACGGGCGCACGCCGCTGCTGCGCGGTGGCGAGGACGGTATCGCCGGTGGTGGCCTCGTGGACACGCCGCTGGCGCCGTTTAAATTCATCAGCCACACGGTCAAGGCGAAATCTGGCTTGCCCGTCCGATCGGGGATCGCACGGGTCGCGGCGTGGGCGTGGATGTTCAAGGCGTTCACCCAGCGCGACTGGGCGGTGTTCGCGCAGACCTATGGCCAGCCGATCCGCATCGGCCGGTTCGAAAGTACCGCGAGCGCGACCGACAAGGCGACGCTCTGGCGCGCGGTCGCCAACATCGCCGGCGATTGCGCCGCGCTGGTGCCTAAAGGAATGGAGATCGAGTTCATCCAGGCGCCTAACCTCGGCGCCGCGTCCGATCTGTATGAGAAGCGCGCCGACTGGCTCGACCGGCAGATTTCGAAACTGGTCGTCGGCCAGACCGGCACGACCGACAGCAAACAGGGTGGTCTCGGCGACGGCGGCAACAAGGTCCATAACGACGTCCGCGAAGACATCGAGGTCGCGGATTGCAAGGGACTGGCCGCGACGCTCAACCGCGATCTCGTGCGGCCCTGGGTCGATCTGGAGCGTGGGCCGCAGCGCAAATACCCGCGGATCAAGATCGAGCGGCCGAAGACCGAAGATCTCCAGCGCCTTTCCGAAGCGCTCGCCAAATTGGTCCCGCTCGGCCTGCGCGTCCAGCAATCGGAAATTCGCGACAAGTTCGGCCTGGCCGATCCGGACGACGGCGCCGAGCTGCTGCACGCGCCTGCCCCCACCACCCTGACCGCGCCGATCGGGGCGGTTTCGCTCCAGTCGCAGCAGCGCACGCCATCCCCGGCCGAGCAGATCACCGAGCGGATGGTGGCGGAAAGCCTGCCGTCGATCGACGGGTGGCTGGGCGATCTCAAGGCGATGATGGCGGCGGCGGGGAGCCTGAGCGAGCTGGGCGAGATGGTGCGCGCGGCCTATCCTCAGCTCGATTCCGCGAGCATCGTCGCGACGTTGGGCGACGGGTTCGCTGCGGCCGGTGCCGCGGGGATCAGCGATGCCGCGGGTTCGGGGGAGCAGATGGGTGGCAGCTGACCAGCCGAGTGGTCTATCCGGCGTACTCCGGCGGCCATTCCGTGAGCAGGTCGCGTTCTTTCGCCAGAAATTGGGCAAGCTCGTCCCGACCAGGCGCTGGGACGATCTGACCGGCGCCGCGCACGACACGGCCTTCATGGTGGCGGGCGCGCAGAAGGCGGACCTGCTCGCCGACCTCGCGGCTTCGGTCGATCGCGCGATTTCGGAGGGCAAGAGCCTAGACGCATTCCGCAAGGATTTCGACGCCGCGGTCGAGCGGCACGACTGGCACGGCTGGACCGGCGAAGGGACGAAGGCCGGGCGCGCGTGGCGAACGCGGACGATCTACAAGACGAACACCTATGTGGCTTATGCCGCCGGCCGGTTCGCGCAACTGACGGCGGACGATTGGAAGTTCTGGGTGTATCTCCACGGCGGGTCCGAGGATCCCCGCCCCGAGCATGCGGAAGTATTCAATGGCATCATCCTGCCGCCGGATCATCCGTTCTGGGAGAAATTCTATCCGCCGTCCGATTGGGGGTGCAGCTGCTACGTCGTCGGCGCGAACACCCTTGCGCAGGCGAAGCGGCTCGGCGGCGATCCGACGAAGAAGCTGCCCGAGGGTTGGGGCAAGCCCAACCCTGCGACCGGTGAACCGGCCGGCATCGGCAAGGGCTGGGGTTATGCACCGGGCGCCGGCGTGGTGGATACCGTCAATGCCGTTACCAGGAAGAGCAGCGGCTGGCATTACGATCTGGCCAAAGCCTTCATGGACTCTGTGCCCGACGATGTTCGGGATCAGCTCGCCCGGAGTTACCGGACGCTGCCCTCGGTCGCCGACGACGCGCGGCGCTACGCCAAACGCGTGCTGGATGGCGTCGAGACGGATAACGACCCACGGCGGACGCTCGGCCCGTTGACCGGGCAAGAGGCGATCGAACTTGGCGATCTGCTGGAGTTCAAGCTCGATCGCTTCGACTGGTCGATCGCGCCATCCGGGGTGCGCCACGTCAAAAAGAGCCACGGCGACGATGGGCAGCAGCAGTTGCAGGGCCAGCGCGGCGTGACGGCCGATGACTACGCCAGGTTACCCGAGATCATCGCAGCCCCATCGTCGATTCGCAGACTGCCCGACAGCGATCTGGGCGAACAGCTGATCGAACTCACCAAGCGGATCGACGGCGATCTGTACGCGGCGGTATTCGCCGTATTCGGCAAGCGCCGCACGCTCACGCTAAAGACGTTCTTCATACGGCCTGGAAAGAAGTGAGGCGCGTCCCCGAGCTACGTCCGCAACGGCTCCGAGCCTTTCGCCCAGCGCACCGGTGCCCACACCTCACGATCGGAGCATAAGCATGATCAAGCTGGAGTTCAACGCGGCGTCCGTGTTCGAGCAACTCGACCGTGCGCGCGCCACGCTCGGCGATATGACGCCGATCCACAAGGGCGTCGCCGAATACATGGTGACGGCTACCCGCAATCGCTTCCGGTCGTCGACAGCGCCTGACGGAACGAAGTGGCGCGCGAAGAGGCCCGCGACTCTGGCAGCCTATCTCGCCCGCGGCGATGGCGACAAAACCAAGCCGTTGATCGGCCCAAGCGGCAGGCTCGGCAAGGAAATAGTCAAGCTGGTGACGCGCGACGCGGCCGAGATCGGGTCTGCGGAAGAATATTCCGGCGTCATGCAGAACGGCGCCAAGAAGGGCGCGTTCGGCAAGACGCGGACGGGAAGCCCCGTCCCCTGGGGTGACATTCCGGCCCGTGTGTGGCTCGGCATCTCGGCCGACGACGAGCGCAACATCCTCGACATCGTGGACGAACATCTGAGCGAGGCGCTGGGCGACTAGCCGCGACCTTTTTCGCTCGCTAAGCCACGCCTGAGAAGCCTCTGATAATCGCCTGATGCCCGCCGCGGCGGGCATGTTTCGCGGCCCCCGGCCCATGCACATGGGGCTGGTGAAAGGCTCCACCCCCGTCCTCTGCTCGTCGATCGCGTTGCCGGACGGCGACGTGCCCGAATGGTTGCATCTGCTGCCCGCGGGTGCGGTGCGGACGATCGACGGCCGTGGTCCCTACACGGTGCGCGATGCGACGGCGCTGATGGCGGCGTCGATCGCGGGCGGCAAGCTGCCGCTCGACGAGAACCACGCCACTGATCTGGCGGCGCCCAACGGCGGCGCGGCGCCGGCGCGGGGCTGGATCGCCGAACTGCAAAGCCGATCTGATGGCATCTGGGGTCGTGTCGAATGGACCGGCGCCGGGCGCCGGATCATCGAAGACCGCGAATATCGCGGCGTCTCGCCGGTCATTCGGCACGACAAGGGCGGGGCGATTACTGCGATCCTCCGCGCCAGCCTCACCAACACACCGAACCTCGCCGGGCTGACCGCCCTGCATAGCGTGGAGAATACGATGGATTTCAAGGGGTGGCTGATCGAGGCGTTGGGCCTCGACGCCGATGCTGCCGACGACGCGATCGTCGCGGCGATGAAGAAGGCGATGGCGCCCAAGGCCGATGCCGTCGCGCTCCAGTCGGCGCTGGCGCCGATCGCTGCGCTGGCGGGCGTCGCCGCCACGGCGGACGCCGGCGCGGTCCTCGCTGGGGTCCAGCGGCTGAAGGATGGCGCTGGCGACGAGAATGCGACGATCGTCGCGCTCCAGTCCGAGCTGGCGGGCGTCACGACCAGGCTGAACACCGTCATCGACGATGGTGCGCGCAAGGATGCGACCACCTTCGTCGATGCGGCGATCGCCGCGGGCCGGGTCGGCGTGAAGCCGATGCGCGACCGCTACATCGCGCTGCACATGCGTGATCCCGAGGAGGCCAGGGCGATGATCGGCGCGATGCCCGCAATCAAGTCGGGCGCGACGATCACCGGCGAGCCTGCGCCTGGCGCCGACGGTCTCGGTGCGGCCGACGTCCAGGTCATCCAGCTGATGGGCCTCGACCGGGCCGAATACGCCAAGGCGCTCGGCGCCGATAAGCAGGAGATGCTCTGATGGTCGCGCTTACCGCAGGTCGCAATACGCCGGCGCGATACGACGGCGTCGAGCATCATCCGGTGAAGGGTGGCGTGACCATCTTCGCGGGGGCGATCGTCGCCCTGGATGCCGCGGGGTGGGCGATGCCGGGCCAGCCCGGCGTCGGCTTGATCGCCGTCGGTCGCGCCGAACATGCGGCCAGCGCGGTGACCAACGGCGAGCGCAACGTGCGCGTCCGGCGCGGCACGTTCCAGTTCGCCAACTCGGCCAGCACCGACGCCATCACCCGCGCCGAGATCGGCGACCCGGCCTATGTCGTCGACGACCAGACGGTCGCCAAGACGAACGGCAGCGGCGCGCGATCGGTCGCTGGCATCATCCGCGACGTGGACGCCCAGGGCGTCTGGATCGAATTCTAAGGGGCATCCAGAGACATGATCATCACCTCCGCCGCCCTCGGCGCTTTGCGCGTCGGCTTCAGCACCCTCTTCTCGAAAGGACTCGGCAGGGCTTCGTCCCAATACGAGAAGTTCGCGACGATCGTTCCATCGACCACCAGGGAGCAGCGCTACGGCTGGCTCGGGAAAATCCCGAGCGTTCGCGAGTGGCTGGGCGCGCGCGTCGTTCAGAACATTTCCGAGAGCGACTATTCCATTCGCGAGAAGAAGTGGGAGCTGACCGTCGGGGTCGATCGCGACGACATCGAAACCGACAATTTGGGCACCTACGCACCGCTGTTCGAGATGATGGGGGAATCGACCGGCGCCAAGTGGGACGAGCTGGTATTCGGCATGTACAAGCTCGGGTTCCAGCTCCTCTGCTACGACGGCCAATACTTCTTCGACACCGATCACCCGGTGCTCGATGTGGATGGCGTCGTCACTTCCGTGGCCAACACGGATGGAGGGACCGGGCCTGCATGGTTCCTGCTCGACAATAGTCGCGTGCTGAAGCCTATCATCTTGCAGAAGCGCAAGGATTTCAACTTCGTCGCCAAGGACAAGGATACCGACGACAACGTCTTCGGGCTGAACGAGTACGTCTATGGCGCTGACGCTCGCGCTAACGTCGGCTACGGATTTTGGCAGTTTGCCTGGGGTTCTAAGCAGCCGCTCACACCCGATAATTACGAGAAGGCGCGGGTCGCCCTCATGGAGATGAAGGGCGACTACGGCCGCCCCCTTGGCCTCAAGCCTGACACCCTGGTCGTGCCTCCACGCTTGGAGCGATCGGCGAACAAGATCATCAAGAACGAGAAGGGTCCGAGCGGCGAGGACAACGAGTTCCAGGGCACGGCGAAGGTGGAGGTCGTGGCATGGCTGGCATGACCCCGACGAACCGCCGCGGTCGCCGCGCCGCCGCCGCGACCGTTCCGGCGGTCGCTGCGATCGAACCTGCGGTTGAAGCCGCGGCCGAGCGCGCAGCGATCGAGCGTGTTCCTGGCGAACCGGCTGCGGGCGCACCGGTGCCCGTGCCGGCAGCAGACCTGCCGGCGGTGGACACCGCGGTGCTGCCCGAGCCGACGCTGATCGCCGAACCCGGCGAGCCGCTGCCGATCGTCACCGCCTCGCCGATCCTGGCGGCCGAGCCGAGCGCGCTCGACGTCGTACAGGCGGATGCCGCGGCCGAGCGGGTGGCGGCGGGCATGGAGCTTGCGCCCGCCGGCGATGGTCCTCATCCGGCCGCGGCGGGGCAACCGACGCTGACGATCGAGGGCGCGACCGCGGACGGCGTCGCGCGTGCGCTCGACAGCGCGTCGAGCGAAATGCTCGACAGACGGCGTGCCATTGTCGGCGAACGCCGCGATGACGTCGACCGCTTCGACGATCTTCCGTCGCTCGACGAACTACTGGCCGATCTTGGCGTCATCATGCGCCGCGATCCCGAGGCCTATTGGATCGTGCGCGATCAGCTGCTGGCCGACGAACAGCCCGGTGATCGCGTGGCCCCGGCCGCGGAGGCGACGCCGGCGACGGTGACCGTGATCGAAGTCGTCGGGCCGCCGCAGGGCCGGCGCCGTGCCGGCCTGACGTTCGGGCCGCAGCCGCGGCGTTTCCTGGCCGGCGAACTGACCGAGGACGACATCGCCGTGCTGCGCGCCGATCCGCTGCTCGCGGTCGGCGTCAGCGAGGTTGCCGAGGCCGACGCACTCGCGCCGATCGCCGCGGGCGGCTGATGACCTATACCTCGCTCGATCGGCTCGCGCGGCGGTTCGGCTCGACGATGCTGGTGCAGCTCACCGATCGCGGCGCAGTGGCGACTGGCGTGGTGGACGTCGCCACGATCGACCAGGCGCTGGCCGATACCGATGCGGTGGTCGATGCGTCGCTCGGCGTCCGATACCGGCTACCGCTGGCGGCGGTGCCGCCGCTGGTGGCGGACATCGCGCTGTCGATCGCGATCTACAAGCTGCACGTCGTGCGGCCCGACGAGAAGATCGAGCGGGATTACGACCAGGCGCTCAAGGATTTGCGCGAGCTGGCGGCGGGGACGAAGAAGCTGGACGTCGCCGGGATCGAACCAACGACGTCGGACCTGGGCGGCGTGGTGACCAGCGACCGCGAGCGGATGTTCACCAACGAATCGCTTCGCGGGTTCATCTGATGCGGGCGGCGGTCACCGAGCGGCTGGAGGCAATCCCGGCACTGGCCGGACGCGTCCACGGCGCGGCCAAGCTGGCGGACCTGACGGAGCGCGGCAGTGCAGCCCAGGTCGCGCCCGCCGCCTTCGTGCTGCCGCTGGGTCTTCGCGCCGGGACGCCGGACGCGGTGACCGGGCTGTTCCGCCAGTCGCTCGACCGGCTGGTCGGCGTCGTCCTGCTCGTCCGCAACCTGGGCGATGCGACCGGCGAGAAGGCGCTCGTCGATCTCGATCTGCTGATCGAGGCGGTGATCCAGGCACTCGCCGGCTGGGGGCCGGACGACGCGTTCGGGGTCTTCGCGCTCGCGCGCGGCGAACTGTTCAGCATCGCCGCGGGCACCATCACCTACCAGCTCGATTTTTCGATCGAGGACCAATTGAGGATCGTGAGACCATGAGGAAACAGACTGCCGAGACGCGGCCCGCCGAGGTGCCCGAAGGTCCAGGCGACGCGGCCGAAGCCACGTCCGACGACGCCCCGGCGTTCGACCCGGCCCACCAATGGCCGTCCGAGGGCGGCTGCTACGTCCGCCAGACGGACGGCTCCCTGACGCGCGAGGACTGACATGGCCGATCCGATCAAATGGAAGTCGAAGTACGTCCTGGTGAAGCCCGAAGGTGCCACCTACGGGACCGACGCGGTGCCGACCGGGGCGGCGAACGCGGTGTTGCTAACCGACGTCCAGCTCCAGCCGATGGAGGGCGAAGAGGTCAGCCGCAATCTGGAGCTGGCCTATCTCGGCGCGCAGGAGACCTTCGTCACCGCGGTTCGCGCGGTCCTCACCGGGTCGTTCGAACTGGTGGGATCGGGCACCGCCGGCACCGCGCCGTCCTGGGGCGCGATGCTGCGCGCGTGCGGCGTCGCGCAGATCGTCACCGCGGGCACCTCGGTCGAATATGTGCCGGTCAGCGACGATCACGAGAGCGTCAGCGTCTATTTCGGGATCGGCCCGTCGCGTCACATCCTGCTCGGCGCGCGCGGCACCGCGGTCATCACCGTGAATGCTAACGGCGTGCCGGTATGCCGGGTCACCCTGACCGGGCTGTTCGTCCTGCCCGCCGACGCGGCGCGGCCGACCGTCGACCTGACCGGGTTCCAGCTGCCGCAGATCGCGACGAAGGCGAACACGCCCGGACTGACGATCGGCGGGGTGCCGTTCGTCATGCGCTCTTACGAACTCAACCTGGGCTGCGATGTCCAGGCGCGGATGCTGATCGGCGCCGAGCGGATCGTGATCGTCGATCGCAACGAGACGCTGCGGACGACGGTCGAGGCCGTGCCTTACGCCACGTACAACCCCTACAACCGTGCCCTGCTGAACACGCGCACCGCCGTCGCGCTCGATCACGGCACGATTGTGGGCAAGCGGGTGAACGTCGAGACCGCGCAGGCGGTCCAGCAGCGGCCCGGCGGAATCGAGAACAACCAGAACGTGGTCGAATGGTCGCTCGGGTTCGTGCCGCTGCCGGCCGCCGGCAACGATCAGTGGAAGATCACCCTTACCTGAGAGGACTGACGCGATGTTCGTGATGGATGATAATCCCGAATTCGAAAAAGAGACGACCGGCAACCTGCCGGGCGACCAGGGCGAGCCGTTCTCGTTCCGCGCGCGCTTCGTGGCGCTGGGCGCGGCCGAGCAGAAAGCGTTCGACCTGACGAACGAGGAGGGCACCGCCGATTTCCTGCGCCGCACGCTGATCGGCTGGGACGATATCGTCGATGCGGAGACGGGGCTGGTGCCGTTCGGCGAAGCGGCGCGCGAGTGGCTGATCGACAAGGCGTACACGCGCGGCGCGCTCGTGAAAGCGTATTTCAGCGGGATTTATCAGAGCGCCTTGGGAAACTGAAGGAAGCCGCGCGGTGCTGGGCATTGGGCGGCCCTTCGGATTTCAGCGAAGCGGCCGAGGATGCGGCCGACCTCGGACTGGACGACATCGCCGGTCAACTCGCCGGCCTGACCCCGCAAGGATTCGCGGTGTGGCCGGACAACATGGCGACCGTCGATGCGTGGCTGGTGGTCTGCACCCAGTGGCGGGTGACCGCGATGGCGAACGGCCAGGTGCTGTGGCTGGGGCTGGATTACGCGTCGGCCAAGGTGGGGCTGGACTGCGCGGACACGGTCCTGACCGCCCAGCAATGGGCGAACCTGCGCATGATGGAGCGCGTCGCCTCGGCGGCGCTGAACGGCAACCGGTGAAGGGAATGATGGCGTGACGCTCAAGACATCGCTGATCATCACCGGCGATGCCTCGGTCGCCAGGAAGGAAGTCGAGGCGCTGAATGCGTCGGTCGACAAGCTCGCGGGCACGGCCAAGGCCACCGCCGCGCCGGTCGCGCAGCTCGACAAGGCGCAGCAGGATGCGGCGAACTCGGCCGCAGCCGCAGCGACCGCCGCGGCGCAGCTCGGCGACGCGCAGGCCAAGACCGCCGGATCGGCGCGCGATCTCACCGGATCGACCGACGCTGCCAAGGCGGCGCAGACGGGCGGCGCCACCGCGTCGCGCGCGGCGGCCGATGCGCAGCGGGGTTATGGTGAAGAGCTGGCAAAGGCTGCGGGCGAAAGCCGCAACCTGGTGGCGGCGAACGATCAGGTCGCGGCCAGCACGGCCGCGGTCGAAAAGCAGCTCGCCGCAATCGAGACCGCGCAGGCGGCGGCCGCGGGCGGCGCCGGGGCGCATGCGGCGGCGGCCGAAGGGCTGCAAGGCGAGATCAAGGCGATGGTCGCGCAGATCGCGGGCGGCGCGACGGTGTTCGAAGCGATGGCCGAGCGCGGCGGATCGTTCGCGACGGCGCTGGGCGAGGTGGCGCAGGCGTCGGTCACTGCCAAATCGGGGATCACGGCGGCAGGCGACAGCGGCCAGAAGGCTGCGGTCGATCTCGGCGGGCTGGGCGACACGGTGGTCGACGTCGCGGGCAAGGCGACGGGCATGGGCGGCGCGCTGGGGTCGGCCGCCGCGATCCTGGGCGGGCCGTGGGGCGCGGCGATCGGCATCGGCATCAACCTGCTCGGCGGGTTCGCGGCCGGGCTGATCGAGGGAGCGCTGGAATCGGACAAGCTGGCATCGAGTAGCCTCTCGCTGGTCGATGCGCTGGACAAGCAGAAGTTTGCCACCGACGCCGGGCGCGAGGCGATCGAGGCGTATAACGAGCAGCAGGACAAGGCGCGTAAGAGCAACGAGCTGGCGCATCGTGATGCCCTGCGCAAAGCCGAGGACGACATCGGCGAAGCGATACGCACCCGCGAGAAGACGAAGGCGTTGCTGGAGCAGGCCGCGGTCGAAGCGGGAGCGGCGCAGCAGGCGGCAACCGGCGCGGGCGTCTCGGTCGATGCAGCCGAAATCTACGCTCCCTACTTGGCCGATCTGAAGGCCCAGATCGCCGCCCAGAACAAGGAAATTGCGACCCTTCAGCAAACGCGTCGTAACAAGCTGATCGAGGTCGGCAGATCGAACGGAGAGGCCGCGGCGGATCCAGCCAAGGCAATCGACCTCAAATACGATCTCCAGCGCCAGCAGGCCGAAAAAGCCGCCGCGTCCAACACCAAGCTGGCGCGCACGATCGACGATACGGTCGCCGCGATCGAGCGCCGGCGCATCGCCGACAAGAAGGCCTATGACGAGAGCCAGCGGCGCGCGGCCGCGGTGCCGAAGGGCGCCGCGCTCGGCAATCAGATCGAGGCGGGATCGGCGGCGTCGATCCTCGCCACCGCCGAGCGCTATCGGGGACTGAGCGAGAAGAGCGGCGGCGATCGTGCGCAGCTGCGCGACCTGTTCAAACAGGCGGGAGCCAACGTCGATCCGACGATGGTGGCGTGGTGCGCCGCGTTCGTGAACAGCGTGCTGGCCGCCAACGGGGTCAAGGGCACGGGCAGCCTGTCGGCGCGCTCGTTCCTGGGGTTCGGCCAGGCCACCGACAGCCCCAACAAGGGCGATGTCGTGGTGTCGAAGCGCGGCAGCGGCGGCCAAGGCCATGTCGGCTTCTACCAGGGCACCGATGCCAAGGGCCGCGTCCTCGTCCTGGGCGGCAACAGCGGCGACAAGGTGGCGACGCAGGCGGTCGCGCGCAGCGACGTGCTGGGGTTCCGGCGCGCGCCGAGCGCGGCCGACAGCTACAAGGACGCGCAGAAGGCGGCGGGCGATGCGCAGAAGGCTGCCGCCGATGCGGCCGAGCAGCAGCGGCGCGATCTCGATCAGGTGATCGCTAAGTATCTGCCCGCGACCGCCGCTGCGAAGGAGTATGCGGACGAGCTGGCGCGGATCGACACGCTCGCCAAATCCTATGACGGCAAGACCGCGACGTCCGGGCTTACGTCCGAGCAGGCGACGGCTGCACGCACCGCGTTGAAAGCGGCGAACGAGAAGCGCGTTGCCGAGATCAACCTGACCCCAGAAGCCAAGGCGGCCGACGACGCCAGGAAGTCGATCGACGGGGTGATCGCGTCGCTCGGCCGAGAACTGGCGGCACGCCAGGCGCTCGATCCGGTTCAGCGCGCGATGGCGCAGCATCAGGACGAACTCGCCAGGCTGAACGACGCGGAGCGGGCGACGGCGGAAGCCAAGTTGCGGACGCTCTACCAGCAGGACGGTGCGTATAGAGCGGTGGAGGAGGCGACGCGCGCCGCCGCCGACGCGCAGCGGCAGTTCCGCGACATGGCGCTCGACGCGTTCGACGCGATCGTGCTGGGCGGCGAGAATGCGGGCAAGGTCATCGACCGGCTGGCGCAGACGATCGCATCGGCAGCGATCGAGGCGGCGGTGCTGGGCACCGGGCCGCTCGCGGCGCTGCTCAAGGGCGGCGGCACCGCGGCGCCGGCGGCGGCGGCGGCGAGCAACGGGGCGGCGCAGGCGACCGCGGACCTGGTCGGCAAGACGGTCGGCAAGTCGGTGGGCGATCGGCTGGACGGCGTGTTCGGCAAGGGCAACGGCGGCAAGGCGCTCCAGAATGCCGGCTATGGCTATACGGCAGCGAGCATCGTCGGCGGCAGCGGTCTCGCGGGTGGGTTGGGCGGTACGATCGGCGGGGAGATCGCGGGCAAGTTCCTCTCGAAAGCGCTGGGCAGTTTTGCAGGGCCGTTCGGCGCGATTGCGGGCGGCGTGCTGGGCGGGGTCGTCGGCAAGCTGTTCACCTCCAGCAAGTCGGGGTCGGCGACGATCGGCGCGGTGGGCGGCCAGGCCGGGATCACGGGAACCGGCGGTAACAATGCCGCGCTGACCAAGGCCGCGAGCGGGCTTGCCGGATCGGTGAACGATTCGATCGAGTCGATCATCGACCGGCTCGGCGGCTCGCTAGGCAGCTATGCAGTGTCGATCGGCCAGCGCGACAAGAAGTTCGTGGTCGATGAATCGGGCCGCGGATCGACCAAATACGGCAAGGCGAACGACGGCATCACCGCCTATGCTACCGCGGAAGAAGCTGCGGCGGCCGCGCTGATCAACGCGATCAAGGATGGCGCGGTGGCTGGCGTGTCCCCAGCCATCGCCAAGGCGATCCAATCGTCGGCCGACGTCAACAAGGCGCTGGCCGAGGCGGTCAAGGTCCAGGAGCTGGAGTTGCTGATCGGCGGCGTGAACGCGCAGATCGACAAGGCCTTCCGCGATTTCGAGGCGCAGGCCAAGGACCGGGTTCGCATCGCCACGACCTATGGGTTCGATGTCGTCGCGATCGAGAAGCGCAACGGCGAGGACCGGGTGAAGCTGGCGCAGCAACTGGCGACCAGCCAGGTGGGATCGCTCCAGAAGCTGATCGAGGAGATGACGCAAGGGTCGCTGTTCGAGGGTTCGGCGCTCGACAAGATCACCGCGCTCAACACCGCGATCGACAAGGCCAAGGCGGACCTGGCCGCGGGTGTCGATGGCGCGGGCGATACGCTGACCGACCTGTATCAGAAGCGCCTGACCGCCTCCAAAGAGGCCTATGGCACGACGTCGGGCTTTGCCGCCGACCGCACCGCCACGCTGGACGAGGCGCGGGCCGCGGTCGCGGCGACAAATGCGCGGATCGTCGCGGCGCAGGCGGCCAAGCCGGTCAGCGACCCGGCGCTGACGACGACCAACGCCACGCTCGATGAGATGAGCGACCAGAACGCCCGTATCATCGCGGCGTTGGAAGCCAACAACGCGCTGATGGCGCGGCTGGGCGGCAGCGGCGGGTCGGCCACGTTCAATCTCGCGCGGGTAGCGGCGGTCTGATGGCCGCGTCGGTGATCCTGATCGAGGCGACGCCGCGCGACCCCGCGACCGGCGCCGCCGTCACCGTGCGGCTCGCGGGCGGCGGTGCGTCGGTGCCCTACCTTTATGGCGGCGAGCATTGGCGCGCCGGGATAGCCAGCCTGCCGAATTCGGTCGCGTCGCTCGACTTCGACGGCGAGCAGCTCGGCGGGGGCGGCGTGGCGCAGGCGCTGGAGGTGCGCTGGTCGCCCGCGTCGAATGCCGCGCTCGCCGAACTGGCGTCGCTGTTCTGGACCGATGCGCCGGTCACCGTGCGTATCGGTGCGGAGGGCGAGGCGATGCCGCCGGTGGCGACGACCGGCCTGGTACTGGAGACCGCGAGCGACGGCGGGGCGCTGCGCATCGTGCTGGCGGACAAGACGACGGACCTGAAGCGGCCGCTGCTGGTCGACCGCTATGCCGGCACCGGCGGCATCGAGGGGCCGGTAGAATTCGAAGGCGCGATCAAGACGCGCGCCTGGGGCCGGTGCTTCAACGTCCCCGGCCGGGAGATCGACAGGGCGAACAACATCTGGTGCTTCGGCGATCCCCGGCGGGCGTGGGACGCCTTCGTTGCGGTGCGCGACATGGGTGTTGGGGCGGCGCCGGCGGCGCTCACGACGCTCGGTTGGCAGAGTTCGCCCGAGGCGACCTTTGCCGCGCTCCAGGGTGCTGCCGCGATCGACGGCGGCGGGGTGCTTTGCGCCTCGATCGCGTGCGTGAAGTGGTGGACCCAGCCGGCGGGCGACCTGCGCGCCGACATCCGGGGCGAGACCGCTGGCGGCTATGTCGAAACCGCGCCGGAGATCGCAGCGCGGATCGTGGCCGCGCGATCGACGCTGGGGTTTGCGCCCGGCACGATCGCCGCGTCGGCGGCAGCAAGGCCCGCCCCGTTCGGCTGGCGCGTCGACAGCGACGGCGCCACCGCGGCGGCCGAGATCAGCGAATTGCTCGGCGGCGTGTCGCTGTCATGGCCGATCGTCGACGATGCGGTCGCGTTTCGGGCATGGGACTGGACCGCCGCGACGCGCGTCGTCCGCAGCCAGGGGGTGACGCGCAGCCGGGTGTACAAGCCGGTCGCCACGCGCAAGCTCGGCTATCGGCGCAATTGGGCGCCGATGGCGCGGGGCGATCTGGCGGCGATCGTGCTGGCGCGCGACGTCGTCTATGACGGCGACACGTCGCTTGAGGATGCAATCACAGGGGCCGGCCAAACAGCCGACTGGGACAAGGTGGCCGATCCCACGGGCACGAAGCCCTCCGACAACGCCGACGTCACCGGCGAAAACACGGCCGCCGATACCGCTGCGATCGGCGGACGTCCGACCGCGACTGTGCTGAGCCAGATCGACCAGGCGATCGTCGACATAGATCTGGTGATCGCGCAGATCGCGGATCTCGATGCGGGCGAGGCCGGCGCCGCGATCCTGCAAGCGGCCGAAGCGGCGCGCGACGTGGCGATCACCGCAAAGGCGAACAGCGAAACCGCGCGCGACCAGTCGCAGGCGGCGCGCGACGCGTCCAACGCCGCGGTAGCGCTGGCCGAGCAGCTGGCGCAGGCGGCGGCACAGTCGAAGGTCGATGCGGCAGGCTTTGCTACGACGGCAAGCGGCCAGGCGACGATCGCGACACAGCAGGCGAACGCGGCCGGTCAGCATGCGGTGATCTCGACGGCGCAGGCGGACATCGCCACGACGAGGGCCGGCCAGGCGGAGGTCTTCTCGCAAAGTGCGGCGGTCAGCGAGAATAACGCGCTCGGGTCCAAGAACGAAGCGGCGGCCAGCGCACGCGTGTCGGCCAGCGCGAAGAACGCGGCGCAGGCGCTGCTGGATAGCCAGTTCCCGCCCGTTCTCGATCCGGTGGGACGCGCCAGCTATGAATCTCCATTCGGCTATTCGGTGGTCGGCCCCGATAGTGGCTGGCCAACACCGTATATAATCGCCGCGACGGCGCCGGATTTGACCGGTTTGCAATTTCGCCACCGCGCGCCGATCCCGCGCGTCGTCGGCCGCCGGTATCGGATGGAAACCTGGGTCTATAGCTATAACACCAACGCCCACTTCCAGTTCG
>NZ_DASVTL010000087.1:0-16314 GCF_036387595.1 Sphingomonas sp. | reverse complement strand
CTGAGCGATGTCGAAGAGCATAGCTTGGGGCTTGTGCTTCGACTTCGCTCAGCACGAACGGCAAAAGCTGGCGCAGACAAAGGGGCAATTCCATGCGGCTATCCATCGACCATCGCACCAATTACCGGTTCAGCGAGCCGCAGGCGCGCCTCGTCCAGCTGCTCCGGCTGACCCCGCAGAACACCCATGACCAGACGGTGGCGCAGTGGCGGATCGACGTCGATCGCGACGCCCGGCTGCGCCAGGGCCGCGACGGTTTCGGCAATTGCATCACGATGCTCTACGTCGAGGGTCCGCTGGACGGCATAGAGATCGCGGTGTCCGGCGAGGTGCTGACCAGCCATTCGAGCGGGGTTGTCCACGGCGCCAGCGAACTGCTGCCCCCGGCCCTGTTCCTGCGCGCGACGGAAGCGACCGCGGCGGATCCGGACATCGCGGCGTTCGCACTGGGGGCAGGGGGCGAGCGCCCGCTCGATCGGCTGCACCGGCTGAACGACGCGCTGCACGAACGGTTCGCGTTCGACCGCGGCCGGCCGCTTCCCGGCCTCGATGCCGCGGCGGCGTTCGTGCGCGAAAGCGCGACGCCGCGCGACATGGCGCAGATGTTCGCGGTCGCGGCCCGCTCGCTCGGTATTCCGGCGCGCTACGTCTCGGGTTATTGCCGCACCGACATTACCGGCGATCACCGGCCGACACCGCACGGCTGGGTGGAGGCGCATGTCGACGGGATCGGCTGGATCGGCTTCGACCCGTGCTTTGGCAGAAGCCCGGAGGATAATTACGTCCGGGTCGCGGCGGCGCTCGACGCGGCGGGCGCCGCGCCGGTTGCCGGATCGCGGCTGGGCGAGGGCGCGGAGCGGCTTGACGTGGACGTGAGCGTTGTGGCGGAGGAGTAAGCCGGCGGGGGTCGGGGTTTCACCCTCACCCTTCCCACCACCTGCGGTGGCGGGCCCCTTCCCTCTCCCGCCGGGAGAGGGAGGGAGGCGCGGTACGCGCCGGAAGGGTGAGGGCGATGAACTCGTGCGCTACGCCGTCTCGCGCTGCAACCGCGGCGGGTCCGTCACGTCGTCCTCGTACCGGCTCCAGCCCGCGGGGCCGAGAACCTCGACCGGGCGATAGCGCGTCTTATACGCCATTCGCGCCGAACCCTTCACCCAATAGCCGAGATAGACGTAGTGCAGCCCGGCTTCTCGTGCGCGCAGGATATGGTCCATGATGATGAAATTGCCGAGCGCGGGGCGGGTGGTGTCGGCGGCGTCGAAGAAGCTGTAGATCATCGACAGACCATCGGCCTGGCGATCCGTCAGGCACGCGCCGACCAGACGGCCGGGGCGGCCACCGACGCCGGGTTCGCGATATTCGACGACGAAGGACTCGACCGTCGAATGTTCGACCATGTCGGCGTAATCGTCCTCGTCCATGCCCGCCATGCCGCCGCCCGGGTGACGCGCGGAGAGATAGCGGCGGAGCAGCTGAAACTGTTCGTCGGTCGCCCAGGGGCGGCAGGCGCTCACCTCCAGGTCGCCGTGCCGCCGCAGCAGCTTGCGCTGGGTGGCGTTGGCGACGAATTCCCCGACGACGACGCGCACCGAAACGCACGCGGTGCAGCCGATGCAGTTCGGACGATAGGCCACCCCCTGGCTACGGCGGAAACCGATGCGGCCGAGCGCTTCGTTGAGTTCGGCGGCGTGGACGCCGACGAGTTCGGTGAACACCTTGCGCTCCTGCCGACCCGGCAGATACGGGCACGGCGACGGACTCGTCACGAAGAAGCGCGGATAGCGGAAATGCGCGGTCACCGCTGGTCGAGCCCTTTCGATGGCGCCGCGATCGGCGCCGGACGCCCTCTATGAATCGCATCGTCGCGCATGAAAAGGCGGTTTACCACGATTCGGTTATCAACCACGCAGCTTCACGCCGACTCCACCTGAGTCGTGTCATAGCCGCCTTCGCGCAGCGCCGCGATGAGCCGGTCGAGATGCGCACGGTCGCGCGTTTCGCATTCGATGTCGGTCACCAGCCCCTTGGCGGGCAGGGTCGTGAAGACGCGCTGATGATAGATTTCGATGATGTTGACGCGTTCGGCGTCGAAGATGCGCGCGACGTTGAACAGCGCGCCGGGCTGATCCTGCAAACGGATGCGCAGCCGCGCCAGCCGTCCGGACCGCGCCAGATCGCGCAGCAGGACGTTGGCGAGCAGCCGGGTGTCGATATTTCCGCCGCACAGCACCACGCCCACCGTCTTGCCGCGGAAGCGATCGGGGTAGGACAGCAGTGCCGCCAGCCCCGCGGCGCCCGCGCCCTCGACCACGGTCTTCTCGATCTGGAGCAGCAGGCTGACCGATTCCTCAAGCGCGCGTTCGCTGACGAGGAGGATGTCGTCGACCAGGTGCGCGACCATGCGCGCGGTGATCCCACCGGGTTCCTTGACCGCGATACCCTCGGCCAGCGTATCGCCGGCGCACGGCATGTCGGTGCCGCGGATGCGGTTGTACATCGACGGGAAGAGTTCGGCCTCGACTCCGATCACCTCTATGCCGTGACCCTGCGCGCGCGCCACCGTCGCCATGCCCGAGATCAGGCCGCCGCCGCCGATCGGGACGATCAGCGTGTCGATATCGCCCACATCCTCGAACATCTCGACCGCGACGGTGCCTTGCCCTGCGATGACGCGTGGGTCGTCGAAGGGGTGGACGAAGGTGTAGCCGCATTCGGCTTCGAGGACGCGGGCGTGGGCGTAGGCGGCGTCGAAAGTCTCGCCGTGAAGCACGACCTTGGCATTGTGGCCCTCGGTCTGCACCACCTTCACGGTGGGCGTGGTGATCGGCATCACGATCGTCGCGGGGACGCCCAGCCGATCGGCGTGATAGGCCAGACCCTGCGCGTGATTGCCCGCCGATGCCGCGATCACGCCCTTGGCGCGGGCTTCGGGCGACAGCTGGAGCAGCGTGTTGAGCGCGCCGCGCTCCTTATAGGCCGCGGTGAATTGCAGATTTTCGAACTTCAGCCACACCGTCGCGCCGGTCATCTTGCTCAGCGTCTTGCTGACCAGCGTCGGCGTGCGGACGATCGCGTCGCGGATGCGCGCGTGCGCGGCGCGGACGTCGCCGATCGAGACGGGCAGGTCGGGTTCGAGCTGTACTGCGGTGGCCATGATGCCGCGTAGCCGAATGCGGTTGTCAGTGGAACCCGGGCGCACGGCGTGTCGCCGTCCCTCTCTGATGGTGCAATGGCCGCTTGCGCTCGCGCGGTGCGGCGAGGAAGGAGGACGCGATGTACCAGTTCGACATTTCCGGCGGCACCAAGCCCGCCCTCTATCGCGATCTTCTGTCCGCCCTGGATGCGCTGACCGCCGATGAGCCGGACGGCGTGGCCAACATGGCCAATGCCGCGGCGCTGTTGTGGGAATATCTGCCGGGGCTGAACTGGGCCGGCTTCTACCGCGTGATCGGTGGCGAACTGGTGCTCGGGCCGTTTCAGGGGAAGGCCGCGTGCATCCGCATCGCGATCGGCAAGGGCGTGTGCGGCACTGCGGCGGCCACGGCCGAGACCCAGCGCGTGGACGACGTCCATGCCTTCCCAGGGCATATCGCGTGCGACGCCGTCAGCGAGTCCGAGCTGGTCGTGCCGATCCTGCGCGATGGGGTGGTGATCGCGGTGCTCGATCTCGACAGTCCCCATCCGGCGCGCTTCGATGACGAGGACGTCGTGGGGTGCGAGGCGATCGCGCGCCTGCTGTCGCTGCGCCTCTGATCCGAACCGGGGATCTGATCCGTTTCGGGACGAGGCGTGCGCTGGCGAGATCGTTCACGAATTGGTAAGCAACCGGTGAATGAAGTCCGGCGTTCATCGGGCCGGAGCGTTGTTGCTTTGGGAGACTGGCATGCGAACCCTGTTGATCGCGGGAACGGCGATGGTGGCGCTGATCGGCGCCGATGCGGCGTCGGCGGGCGAGCGGATGGTGCAGCGCGGCCCGGGTGTGCAGCCCCGCTCGGCGATGCCGGTCACGCAACATCGCGCGGCCCGACCGATCACCCATCAGCGCGCACCGCGCTGGGGCAGCAAGGTCGGCGGACGCTGGTGGGGCGGCGTGAACGCGCCCGGCGGCTGGAACGCCTATCGTCGGCCAGTGCGCGGCTGGGCGGTGCCGGTCTATTGGAACACACCGCGCTTCTACGTGTCCGACTGGGCCAATTACGGACTCGCGCAGCCGCCCTACGGCTATAATTGGGTGCGCTATTACGACGACGCGGTGCTGATCGACAGCCGCGGGTCGGTCTTCGACACCACGCAGGATGTCGATTGGGACCGCCAGGATCGCTACGCCGACGTAGGCGACTATGGCTATGACGACGACCGGGTCTATGCCGGCGATGCCCGCGATTATGACGGGCGCGATTTCGACCGGCGCGACGACGACCGGCGCCGCGATACGCGCTACGAGCGCGGCGACAACGGCCTGGGCGGCGCCGCGATCGGTGCGGTTGCGGGGGGAGTCGCGGGCAATGTCATCGCCGGACGCGGCAACCGGCTGGGCGGCACGCTGATCGGCGCGGGCGTCGGCGCGGCGGCGGGCTATGTCATCGACAAGAACGAGGATCGCGGCCCGGCCTATCGCGGCCCAGCCTATCGTGGCGGCGACTATCGCGATCCTCCCGCACCGCCGCCACGCGTCGGATATGGTGCGGGCTATCCGCAGCCCGGCTACGGACCCGGCCATGCACCGCCGCGCGCCTATCCGCCCGCGCCGATGGCGGGCGGCAATCATTGGGTTTCGCCCGACGGCGGCACGACCGTGGTGACATCGGGCGGCGGCTATGGCGGCAGCTACACGACGGTGACGGTGCAGACCGCCCCCGTCGTGACCACGACCACCACCGAGATCTACGAGGATCACGTCACCTGGTCGCGTCCCATAGCGAAGAAGAAGGTGTGGAAGCCGCGTCGCAAGACGGTGTGCCGCTGCTCCTAGGACGGACGCGACATTCAGGCGCGTCTCGCATCCCGGCATCTGTTCTCTTGGCGAAAGCAGGAGTCCAGAGCCACCGGCGACGCACCCTGCCACCCTGGACTCCTGCTTTCGCAGGAGCAAAGGAGAGGTCGAACCGAAACCGGACCACTCCATCGGCCGAAGGTCGATCTGCCCTGGGACTGTTTTGATCGGGTCGGACGCGGACCCGACATCCGCTCACGCCGCCGCGGCCTCCGATCACGCCGCGACCAGCGTCAGCGCGGATACGCGTGCACGGCCCGCGCCGTGCTGAACCGACACGTCGGCGACGAGATGCCCCGGCAGGCCGAATTCTGCCTCGGCGAGCGTGCCCAGCCAGGTGTGCAACGCTGGCGAATCGGCTGCTTCGACGATCAGCGCGTGACGCGCGCCGACGAAGGTCGCGCTGGCCCAGGGGCGCTCGCTGGCCGAAGCGATGCGGATCGTACATCCGCCGGACTGCGCCATCGCCACGAGTGCGCGCGCCAGCTTGCTCCCCGCGCTCATGCCCGCCGCTCCGCCAGGAAGCGGTCGATCCGCGCCGCCACCTGCTCGCCCAGCTGACGCCCGCGGCGCAGGTCGCCGACCAGGCGGGGATCGTGGACGGCCAGCCGCCCGAACTTGGTTTCCGGCATGCCGGTTTCTTCCAGATACCGTCCGATTTCCGTCAAATTCGCCACTGCGGCCTCCACCGATTCTCCAATGATGTTCATGGTCTGTTCCGCAATCTCCAACTTGTCTAGGACTTTTCCTGCGGCTATGAAGGTGCATGTCCCCGACCGAGCAGAGAGCCGCCTTGATGGCGCTGGCGCAGGCGCGCGGGCACAGCCTGGCGGCATTGTCGGCGATGATCCGGCGCAATTCGGCCTATCTCCAGCAATTCGTCACGCGCGGCACCCCGCGCCTGCTTGCCGAGCGCGACCGGCGACTGCTTGCCGACGTGTTCGGGGTCGACGACGCGGCGCTGGGCGGGTCGCCCGCGCCCGGCGTCTTTCAGGTGCCGCGGCTGGACGTCGCAGCGTCGGCGGGGCCGGGGGCGCTCGTGGATGCGGAGGTCGCGATCGGCACGGAAACGCTGTCGCCTGCGCTGGCTCGCGATCTGGGACTTCGCGAAGGGATGGCGGGGGTCATCCGCGTGCGCGGCAGTTCGATGGAACCGGCGCTGCGCGACGGCGATCACGTGATCGTGGATCGGGGAGACCGTACGCCGGCCAAGCGCGGCGCGATCTACGTCATCCGGATCGACGGGACATTGATGGTCAAGCGAGTTGCGCTGGTATCGGCCGTATTGGTGGCCAGCAGCGACAATCCTGCTGCTTCCCCGGTTTCGCCCGGCGCGATCGAGGTGATCGGCCGGGTGGTTTGGCGGATGGGCCGTCCCGAATAGCTATCTCCCGCGCAGCCAGATCACCAAAGCGAGAGCGACGCCGATCGCCAGTCCGATCACGAAGCCGAGCGTGGTCTGGCCCATGAAGAAGCCGATGAGCGCACCGGCCAGGGCACCGAACGCGATCGGTGCGCCGCCGGCCGCGGGGGAGGGGGGATTGGCCATCCCCAACGTCCTGCCATGTCCCGTCGCGGCACACCAGCGTCCCGTTCCGGGACGGTCGAGCGGTGCCAGGAGCGGCCGTTTACCAATGTGCGCCGCCAATCAGCGTCACACTGCCAAGGCTGGCACGCGTCGTGCTCCACACGGGGCTGTCACAATGCCGGAGCACCGATGCCGTTTCATCTCGCCCACGCCGATTCGGTAGCCGACGCGGCCGATCTGATCGCCCATCACGGCAATGCCGCGCGCGAATCCGCCGCGGCCCGCGCGTGTGCGGCACGCGCCGTCGGCAATCATCTGCGGTTCTGCCACTGGCGACAGATCGAACGGCTGATCCTGCTGCTCGATACGCGCGAGGTGATCGGCACCGTTCACTGACATTGCCGCGCACCGCTGGCGTCTGAGCGACGTGCCACCTATCTGGCCGGGATGGATGCGCTGACGCTCTTCGGCCTGTTCGCGGTCAGCTTCATGCTGATCTGCTACATGCTCGAACACCGCGCACCCATCTGGACCCTGTTCTTTGCGCTGGGTTGCCTGATGGGTTCGGCTTACGGTTTCCTGCAGGGGGCGTGGCCGTTCGGCGTGGTGGAACTGATCTGGTTCGCGGTCGCGCTGCGCCGCTGGTCGGGCTTGCGCCGGGCCGCTTCACCCGTGGTTGACAGCGCGGCGGTCCGGCCTTAATTGGAACCTACCCCGATCACACCGGTTCCCGGCGGCGCTCCGTTGCGTTCGCCGCAATCGTGCGTTTGGGGCTAACGCGTCGATATGGGGTCCGTGCAGCCATGCCGGTCCCGTGGAGCTAGGAGACACATTTCATGGCACGTATCGCGGGTGTAAACATCCCGACCAACAAGCGCGTGGTGATCGCGCTGACCTATATCCACGGCATCGGTTCGACCAAGGCCAAGGAAATCACGACCAAGCTCGGCATCGCCGAGACGGCGCGCGTGCAGGATCTGACCGACCAGGAAGTTCTGCATATCCGTGAGGCGATCGACGCCGATCATACGGTCGAGGGCGATCTTCGCCGCCAGACCGCGATGAACATCAAGCGTCTGATGGATCTGGCCTGCTATCGCGGCCTTCGCCACCGTCGTGGTCTTCCGGTCCGCGGCCAGCGCACGCACACCAATGCGCGCACCCGCAAGGGCAAGGCCAAGCCGATCGCCGGCAAGAAGAAGTAGCAGCGAAAGCGCGGGGCGCTTTTGCGCCACTTCTTCTCCGCCGCGAGGCCGCTCTCCACGAGCGCAGTCCCGGCGTAACGCAAGATACAGGTCAGGATTAAACAATGGCACGCGAACCTCAGCGCATCAAACGGCGCGAGCGCAAGAACATCACGTCGGGCGTCGCCCACGTCAACGCCAGCTTCAACAACACCATGATCACCATCACCGATGCCCAGGGGAACGCGATTTCGTGGTCTTCGGCGGGCACGATGGGGTTCAAGGGAAGCCGCAAGTCGACTCCCTATGCGGCGCAGGTCGCAGCGGAAGACGCTGGCAAGAAGGCAGCCGAGCACGGCGTGCGCACGCTCGAAGTCGAGGTCAAGGGGCCTGGCTCGGGCCGCGAATCGGCGTTGCGTGCGCTCCAGGCGGTCGGTTTCCAGATCACTTCGATCCGCGACGTCACCTCGATCCCGCACAATGGCGTGCGGCCGTCGAAGCGCCGCCGGGTCTGATCCGGAACGTCACGATACCCGCGGTCCGCTGACGAGCGGTTCCGCTTCTACCCACGGCCGCCGCCGCCCCCCAAAGGTTCTTGGCGCGAGGCCCAACTCAGGGGACACAGCTTGTCTGTCAATGCAAAGAACTGGCAAGAACTGAAGAAGCCCAGCGGGCTCGAGAAAAAGGGCGGCGATGGCAAGCGCAAGGCGACGTTCGTCGCCGAGCCGCTGGAGCGTGGCTTTGGCCTCACGCTCGGCAATGCCCTGCGCCGCGTTCTTCTCTCGTCGCTTCAGGGTGCCGCGGTGACCTCGATCAAGATCGAGAACGTGCTGCATGAATTCAGTTCGCTGACCGGCGTGCGCGAGGACGTGACCGATATCGTCCTCAACGTGAAGCAGATCGCGCTGCGCATGCAGGGTGAAGGACCGAAGCGTCTCCAGCTGTCCGCCACCGGCCCCGGTGCGGTGAAGGCCGGCGACATCGCGGTGTCGGGCGACATCGAGATCATGAACAAGGACTTGGTCCTTTGTCACCTCGATGAAGGCGCGACGCTCAACATGGAGCTGACCGCCGACATCGGTAAGGGCTATGTCCCCGCGACCGCCAACCGTCCGGCCGACGCCCCGATCGGGCTAATCCCGGTCGACGCGCTCTATTCGCCGGTGCGTCAGGTGTCGTACAAGGTCGATCCGACCCGCGTCGGGCAGGATCTGGACTATGACAAGCTGACGCTGTCGGTCGAGACCGACGGCACCGTCACCCCGGAAGACGCGGTGGGCTATGCCGGCCGTATCCTTCAGGACCAGCTGGCGTTGTTCGTCCACTTCGACGATTCGTCGGCGCCGCGCTCGGCACCGGTGGGTCAGGCCGTCGCGGCACCGCAAGGTGGCGAGATGACCGGCGATACCCAGCAGATCAACCGTTACCTCCTCAAGAAGGTCGACGAGCTGGAACTGTCGGTGCGTTCGGCCAATTGCCTGAAGAACGACAACATCATCTATATCGGCGATCTGGTCGGCAAGACCGAGGCGGAGATGCTGCGGACCCCGAACTTCGGCCGCAAGTCCTTGAACGAGATCAAGGAAGTGCTGTCGTCGATGGGCCTGCGGCTGGGGATGGAAATCCCCGGCTGGCCGCCGGAGAACATCGAAGAGATGGCAAAGAAGCTGGAGCAGGAAATCATGGGCTAAGCCCACCGGGTTAGCCATGCTAACCCGGAGACGGCGCCAGCCCGGCCGGCGGGTCGGCTTGCCGAACCGGGCCGACGACGTGGCTTCGCCACGTCGGCCCCTCCACCCCTCGCTTTCAGCGAGCGGTCCCCCTCCCCGAGCAGGCTCGGGGAGGATAAGAAGAAGGCAAAAGGGTGGCGGCCTTGACGGCCACCTGGTCTGGGGTTTCCGTAAAACGGCCCCTTAACGAACGAAGGAAATATCCATGCGCCATCGCGTCGGCGGCCGTAAGCTACAGCGCACTTCGGCTCATCGTCTCGCCCTGTTCCGCAACATGTCGGCAGCGCTCATCAAGCATGAGCAGATCACGACGACCGTGGCCAAGGCCAAGGAACTGCGGCCCTATGTCGAAAAGCTCATCACCCTCGCCAAGAAGGGCGGCCTGTCCAACCGCCGCCTGGCGCATTCGCGGCTGCTGGACGATGCGCAGCTCGTGAAGCTGTTCGACGTCCTCGCTGCGCGCTATGCCGAGCGCAACGGCGGCTACACCCGCGTCGTCAAGGCGGGCATCCGCGCGTCGGACGCATCGCCGATGGCCATCATCGAATTCGTCGACCGCGACGTGAGTGCCAAGGGCCAGGATTCGGGTCCGGTGATGAACGACCAGGATTTCGACGAAGCCGCATAAGCGATCGGTCTGTGATTCCGGACATGTTTGGCTAGCGTCCCCCGCAAGCATGTACCACCCCGGCGAAGGCCGGGGCCCAGGCTCGGAACGCCGGGTGGGGATGTGTTTGGCTTCGTTGCGATCGTTCTTGCACCTGGGCCCCGGCCTTCGCCGGGGTGGTAGATCATGGACGCAACAAGTATCAAACAGGTCCGGGATGATGGACGGACATGGGGCCGCGCTTCCACGGGAAGGCGCGGCCCCTTTCGTTATGAGGCCCGGCCCGCTATCCGGACGCCATGCAGCATCCCGACAGCATCCTCATCGTCGATTTTGGCAGCCAGGTCACCCAGCTGATCGCCCGCCGCGTGCGCGAGGCGGGGGTGTATAGCGAGATCGCTCCCTTCCAGTCCGCCGCCGACGCCTTCGCGCGGATGGCGCCCAAGGGGATCATCCTCTCCGGCGGTCCCGCGTCGGTGGTCGATGCGGACAGCCCGCGCATTCCCGAAGCGATCCTGGCCTCTGGCGTGCCGTTGTTCGGCATCTGCTATGGCCAGCAGGCGATGACCCTGCAACTCGGCGGCGTCGTCGAAAAGGGCAACAGCGGCGAATATGGCGATGCGCTGGTCGAGGTCGCCGATTCCTGCATCCTCTTCGATGGGCTGTGGGGCGAGGGCGAGCGCCACCAGGTGTGGATGAGCCACGGCGATCACGTCGCGGCGCTCGCCCCCGGCTTCCGCCCGGTCGCCGCCAGCCGCGGCGCGCCGTTCGCGATCATCGCCGATGACGCGCGCCGCTATTACGGCATGCAATTTCATCCCGAGGTCGTCCACACCCCCGACGGCGCCAAGCTGATCGGCAATTTCGCGCGGCACGTCTGCGGGCTGGCGGGCGATTGGACGATGGCCGAGTTCCGCGACACCAAGATCGCCGAAATCCGCGCGCAAGTGGGGAAGGGCCGAGTCCTCTGCGGTCTGTCCGGCGGCGTCGACTCCGCGGTGGCTGCGGTGCTGATCCATGAGGCGATCGGCGAGCAACTGACCTGCGTCTATGTCGACCACGGGCTGATGCGGGCAGGGGAGAGCGAGCAGGTCGTCGGCCTGTTCCGCGGCGCCTACAACATTCCGCTGGTGCACGTGGAGGCGCAGGATCTGTTCCTGGGCGGTCTGGCCGGGATCACCGATCCGGAGGCCAAGCGCAAGTTCATCGGCAAGACCTTCGTCGAGGTGTTCGAGGCCGAGGCCGCAAAACTCGGCGGTGCCGAATTCCTGGCACAAGGCACGCTCTATCCCGACGTGATCGAGAGCGTCAGCTTCACCGGCGGGCCATCGGTGACGATCAAGAGCCACCACAATGTCGGCGGCCTGCCCGAACGCATGAACATGAAGCTGGTCGAGCCGTTGCGCGAATTGTTCAAGGACGAGGTTCGCATCCTGGGCCGCGAGCTTGGCCTGCCCGAAATCTTTGTCGGTCGCCACCCGTTCCCCGGCCCCGGGCTGGCGATCCGCATCCCCGGCGAGGTGACGAAGGAGCGGTGCGACACCCTGCGCCTGGCCGACGCCATCTACCTCGACGAAATCCGCAAGGCCGGGCTGTACGACGCGATCTGGCAGGCGTTCGCGGTGCTGCTGCCGGTAAAATCGGTCGGCGTGATGGGCGACGGCCGCACCTATGACAGCGTGCTGGCGTTGCGCGCGGTGACGTCCACCGACGGCATGACCGCGCAGGCGTTCCAGTTTCCGGGCGATTTTCTGCCGCGCGTCGCCACCCGCATCATCAACGAGGTGCGCGGGGTCAACCGGGTGACGTATGACTATACCTCCAAACCGCCCGGCACGATCGAGTGGGAGTGACGCGGACGCAGCGTGACGGGGACCAAGGCTGGCGCAGGATTATCCCGCTCGCCTCGATACCGGTACGCTGTGGCGCGCGTCGGGCTATTGCCGGAGGATGATCCTGCGTGTCCTGCCCTTACTTCTTGCCGCAACCGGGCTGATGGCAGCCGATAGTCCGCGCATGACCTGGGCGGACCTGCGCGCCCGTCCGCGGCCGGCGGCGGACGCTACCATTTCCTATGGCAGCGATCCCTATCAGATCGTCGACGTGTGGGTGCCCGCGGGCAGGGGGCCGCATCCGGTGGTGGTGATGGTCCATGGCGGCTGCTGGCAGACGAGCATCGCCGACGCCAAGCTGATGAACTGGATCGCGGGCGATCTGCGCGACGATGGCATTGCGGTGTGGAACATCGACTATCGCGGGGTCGATCGGCGGGGCGGTGGCTATCCCGGCACCTTCGCCGATGTCGCGACCGCCGCCGATCGGCTCGCGATCGAGGCGAAGCGCTTCGGGCTGGACACCCGCCGCGTCGTCGCGGTCGGCCATTCGGCGGGCGGGCATCTCGCGCTCTGGCTCGCGGGACGATCGCGATTGCCGGCGGGAAGCCCCCTGCGCATGCCGCACCCGCTGAAGATCGCGCATGTCGTGAGCCTGGGCGGGCTGCCCGACCTGGCCGACACCGCCGCCAGCCCCGAGAACGGCTGCGGGACGGAGGTCGTCGCCCGTCTCGTCGGCACCGGTCGGGCGGACCCTTATGCCGACACCTCGGTCCCCCGCCTGCTGCCGCTCCGCGTGCCGCAGGATCTGGTGAACGGGCGCGAAGACCGGATCATCCCGTATCGCATGGCGCTTGGCTACGTGAAAATGGCCGCGGCGGCGGGCGACCGGGCGAGGCTTCACACCGTGCCGGATACCGGCCACGTCGAATTGGTCGCGCCGGATACGCCCGCGTGGATCGAGGCAAAGCGGCTGGTGAAGGCGGCATTGGCCGGCCGGGCCGAGTGACGCGGCACCGCTTGACCGCGATACCGGGGTAGTCGATCCTCCATCGACATGGGCGGGAGAGTGGCGATGCGGACGATGGTCATGCTGGCATGCCTGGCGGCGATGGGCTGCTCCAAGCCCCAGTCCATGGTTGCGCCCGAACCGGACCAACGCCTGCAGGCCTTCGACGTCGCACTACCGGGCATCGTGGCTTCGCCGAATGATCGGCGGCCCGCCGCATTTTCTGGTCCGCAAATCGCCTACACCTACCGGCTTGGATACACGCTTGATGGCGCTGCTGTCGCACCAGCCCAGGCCAAGGCAGTAACCCTGTGCAACCGGCTGGGCGTGCGGCGCTGCCTGATCGTCAAGTCGGACCTGACCCGCGATCCCGATATCGGGGGCTCCGGCAGCCTGAGCCTCATGGTCGATGCCCGCCTCGCGCCGCGCTTCGGTCAGCAACTCGACGCTATTGCGACCGACGCGGGCGGCAGCGCGGCCGAGCGCCATGTAGAGGCCGAGGACGTTACCAAACAGATTGTCGACACCGCCGCACGGGTGCGCGCCAAGCAGGCGCTGGCCGACCGCCTGCTTGCGATCATCCGCACGGCCAATGGCAAGGTCGGCGAACTGGTCGAGGCGGAGAAGTCCTATGCCGCGGTTCAGGAAGATCTGGATGCCGCACGCAGCCTGCAGGTTGAACTGCGTCAGCGTGTTGCCATGTCCCAGGTCGACATAACCTACAGCTCGGTGCGTGCCGATGGCGCATGGATGCCGGTCAGTCGCGCAAGGGATGGCCTGGCGGGCAGCTTTGCCTCCAGCATCGCAGCACTGGTCACGTTCGTTGTCGTGGCGCTCCCTTGGGCAGCGCTGCTCGCGCTCGTCGTCTGGCTCGTCCGGCGCACCGGCTGGCGGCCGCGCTGGCCGTTCCGCCGCCGGGGCGCCCCCATCGCTTGATTGCGCGCCCGCCTCCATGTCCGTATAGCCCGCCGCATCCGCCCCGGCTTCGCGCACGCGCCGCCGGGGCGCCTAGTTTACGGGGACATGCGCTTATGGCTCGCCGCCGCCAGATCTACGAAGGCAAGGCCAAGATCCTCTACGAGGGTCCGGAACCCGGTACGCTGATCCAGTATTTCAAGGACGACGCGACCGCCTTCAATGCCCAGAAAAAGGGCACGATCAACGGCAAGGGCGTGCTCAACAACCGCATTTCCGAGCATGTCTTCACCCTGCTCGACCATATCGGCGTGCCGACGCACTTCATACGCCGTCTCAACATGCGCGAACAACTCATTCGTCAGGTGGAGATCGTGCCGATCGAGGTCGTCGTGCGCAACGTTGCCGCGGGGTCGCTCTCCAAGCGCCTCGGCATCGAGGAAGGCACCAAGCTGCCGCGCACGATCATCGAATATTATTTCAAGGACGATGCGCTCGGCGATCCGATGATCTCCGACGAACATATCGCCGCCTTCGGCTGGGCCAGCCAGGAGGAGATGCACGACATCGCCGACCTGGCGATCCGCATCAACGACTTCCTCAGCGGCCTGTTTGCCGGCGTCGGCATCCGGCTGGTCGATTTCAAGCTCGAATTCGGCCGCATCTGGGACAATGACTACGGTCGCATCATCCTGGCCGACGAGATCAGCCCCGACGGCTGCCGTCTGTGGGACATGGAAACCAACGACAAGATGGACAAGGACCGCTTCCGCCAGGATCTGGGCGGCGAGGCGGAGGCTTATCAGGAGGTCGCGCGCCGGCTCGGCCTGCTCCCGGAGGGCGAGGACGGCGCGGTGCTCGACCTCGACAGCCATCGCAAGCGGCGCGGCAAGTAGAGGCTCCAAGAATATGAAGATCAAGGTTTTCGTGACGCTGAAGCCCGGCGTCCTCGACCCGCAGGGCAAGGCTATCGAACACGCGCTGGGAAGCCTGGGGTTCGAAGGCGTGGGCGAGGTGCGCGCGGGCAAGCTGATCGAGATGGAGGTCGCCGGCGACACCGAAGATGCGACGATCGACGCGATGTGCCGCAAGCTGCTCGCCAACACCGTGATCGAAAACTACCGGATAGAGCGCGCATGAAGACCGCGGTCGTCGTCTTTCCGGGATCTAATTGCGACCGCGATCTGGCGGTCGCGCTGGAATCGGTGACGGGCGTGAAGCCGGCGATGGTGTGGCACGCCGAAACGAGCCTGCCCGATGGCGTCGCCTGCGTCGCGGTGCCGGGTGGCTTCTCCTACGGCGACTATCTCCGCTCGGGCGCGATCGCTGCGCGCTCGCCGATCATGCGGGCGGTGGTGGAAGCGGCGGAGCGCGGGGTCGCGGTGCTTGGCGTGTGCAACGGCTTCCAGGTGCTGACTGAAGCGGGACTGCTGCCCGGCGCGCTGATGCGCAATGCCGGGCTGAACTTCGTCTGCCGCGATGTCGCGCTGACGGTCGGCGAAGCGAAATCGCCGTTCACCGCGGGCTATGCGCGCGGCGACAGGATCACGGTGCCGATCGCGCATCACGACGGCAATTACTTCGCCGACGCCGAGACGCTCGACACGCTTGAGGGCGAAGGCCGGGTAGCGTTCCGCTACGCCGGCGCGGTGAACGGGTCCGCCCGCAGCATCGCCGGCATCGTCAACGCGCGCGGCAACGTGCTCGGCATGATGCCCCACCCCGAACGCCGCATCGAACCCGCACACGGCGGCACCGACGGGCGACGGCTGTTCGAGGGGTTGCTGGAGGCGGTGGGCGGGTAGCAGCAGCGGGCTCGACTGCTTGTCCGGCGATGGTAGCCACATTGCCAGTGCCGGAAAAAATCGCAAGTGGTGCGCGAACTGATGCGCGAGTTCGTCCAACGTCAGCAGGATCGACGCGACCACAGCGCCTCCCTGCAAGGCAAGGTCGCCGCGGCGCGGGTTTCGGTCGATGAAGGACGGGGTCGGTCCAACGACGCAGTCGAGGCCGAGTTCGCCGCCCGCCGCGCCCGTATCACCGATCGGGTGTGAAGGTCAGATGGACGCCGGGCGCCGAGCAGGACCGAACTGCGATCTGGGATTATCTCGAAGCCCGTGATCCCCAGACGGCGCTGCGGATCGATCGCCTGTTCAGCGACGCTGCTGCCGGGTTGGCCGACTTTCCCTTGCTCGGCCAGGGAGCGGGAAGTGTCCGGCACGCGCGAACTTACCCCCATCGAAGCTACCGGCTCGTCTATGAAGTCGTCGACGAAACGGTCTGGATTCTCGTGCTGATCCATACCGCCCGCCATGGCCTCCGCTGCGCTCCCCCTTGAAAAGAATGCAGTTTGCCGGGCTCCGGGGGCGTGCCGATCTAGAGCGGGATGACATTGCTCTGAATCGATTGAGGATTCCGTTGGGGCGAGAAGTCTGATTCAAGATGCAGGCTGGGCGAGGAGGCCAGCCTTGATGGCGAAGCCCTATTCGATGGACTTGCGCGAGCGGGTGGTTGCC
>NZ_DASVTL010000086.1:0-1866 GCF_036387595.1 Sphingomonas sp. | reverse complement strand
ATCGGCCCAGCGACATTCCGCGCCATATTCGTCTCGCCACCGATCCGACGGCCATGTCACAGCGCCTTCGGCCAGCAGCGGGTTGTCGCGAAGCGTCGCGCCGATTCCGGGCACGGCGAGCCCCCGCTCGACGGCACGGGGTGCGCCGCCCCCGTCGACCAACGACCAGGCCTCGACCGCCGGATCGTCGACCCAGCCGGTCGGGACGGGCGTGCCGGCGCCAACCAGTGCATCGAGCAGCGCTCGCTCGTCATAGACCGTCGCGTCGGGAAACAGCGCTTGCCACTCGTCCACCGACCGCGCCGGGCCCTTCGCACCCTCACGATAGGCGCTGTTGTGCAGATGGCTGATCGCCAACACGCCATCGTCTGCCCTTAGCGCCCGCAACTGCGCGGCAACCGCCGCCTGATCAGGCAGGAAGTAGAACGCGTCATGGCACGCGACGAGATCGAATTGCGTGTCCGCGATCGGCCAAGAGGCGCCGGCATCGAACACCACGTAATCGGCATCCGGTGCGACGAAATGCTTCGCCAGCCAGCATTTCGCGAACACCACGTCCGCGCCGATACAGGCGACTCTCAGCCGACCGAGATCGCGCAGGTAATGCCCGATCCCGCACGCCAGCTCGAACCCGCGCGTGGGCCGCCGCCAATGCGCCTCCATCAACGCCAGCCCCGCAAGATACGTCGGATCGACCCAACGATATGCGAAGTAGTCGGCCACCGGCCCGAACCGCAGCAGCGCCATCGCGTCGCGTAGCGACACCGTCTCGCGCTCGCGCACCAATTGTTTCAGCTCGCGAAGATCCGTCGCCGGTCCGGTCCACCAGCTGTCCTGGTCTGTCAGCAACGCCACCAACGCGTCGTCGGGGCAGCCCGCATCGAGATGGTCCAGCGCCACCGCGATCAGCCCCTCGCTCTCCACCCGCAGATACGGGATGCCATCCACCACCGGCCACCGCTCGCCCGGTGCCGCCAGCGAGTGCGGCGTGTCGGCGACCAGCGGTCGTCCGGACAGAGGCGAGCGGTAAGTCACGCCAGCCCGGCGTCGGCGAGGATGCGGTCGTGGAACGGCTTGACCGGCCCGTCGTGCACCAGCCCATATTCGTCGAGCACCGCCGCCATCGTCAGTTGTCGGGTACGCAGATGCTGGTCGATCTCCAGGACGCGGTCGAGCACGTCGGCGACATGGAACGACTTCGCCTCGGGTGTGGCGTCCCCCGCGATCGGCGCGAGCGCGCCGCGGACCTGCTCGGCGAGCCGCGCCGGCAAGTCGGCCAGCGCCTTGTCGCGCGCACGAACGAAGACGCCATCCAGCGCCGCGCCAAGCAGCATTTCCCCGGTATAGCCGCTGTCGGGCATCTCGGCATTGTGCAGATGATGCGCCATCGCCGCGAGGAATGCCTTGGTAGGATCGGCATCGTACCAGGGGCTGGCGATCACCGCATAGACTGCGACCATCAGGCAATGTTCGGCGTGGTTCTCGGACGGTTGCAACACCACCCGCGCGCGCCCCGGACAGGTTACCCCGGCGCGCGGCTGCCACGCGAGCTTGCCGACGAACGCCGGCGTCGCGCCCGTGGGCGGCGCGCCCGCCGCCAACGTTGCGCGCAGCCGCGAGCGCAAACCCGCATCCAGATCGCTCGTGACGGCGTCGAAACCGGCCTCCAGCACCGTGGTCCCGCCTGCCGCCAGCCCCAGCAGGCGCAACTTGGCCGCATCCAGGTCGCCTAGCCGCGCTGCCGCCAGTGCAGCCGCGACGATCCGCTCCATCACCTCGCCCACCGGCATGCCCGCGACCAGTGCCGCCCAGCCGCCGATGAACAGCCGCTCCGCGATCGATCCGATGCGATCGGCCGAATGGATG